>CAZXYZ010000129.1:0-31874 GCA_964645045.1 uncultured Pirellulaceae bacterium
CATCGCGGACGCCGAAGTACCACCGCCCGAGCCCACGAGCCAATTCACGTCGCCATCCCAGACCCACGCACCCGATGGCACGAAACGTTGATGTTGACCGGGCCGCGCCGGACAACGTAACCATCATTGACGGACTTCATCGCGGCTCCGGTCCAACATTTTGTTCCGCGTCGGTTTTATTCAGGGGGATGGCGTCCCCGATCCATTTCCTCTCGACGAATAGCCAAGTTCGCCTGGCAGATCGACATCGATGGTCAAAGTCATGGAAAAATCAGAACACTCGTGATGCCAGTATTGCAGCATCCGCTGCCGCGCAGAAACAACACCGAGCCGGAAAAGGAAAAGACGGCCTTTGGCGGTTCCCGTCCGCGCGCGGAGGCCCAACCCAGTACAACGGCATTGCACTGGCAACCGCGCTGACGATGTGGCCAGATCAATCCCCCCAAGCTCACCGGACGTATGGCTTGAGTTGCGGAAAGCGATCCGCCAATAAGCGCCGTGTGCTTCCCGACACTGCCGCAGTTCGGCGAGCGGGAAATCAAGGCGTTCTTGACGCAACTGGCGGTCGAAGGCAATGTGGCTCCGAACACCCAGAACCAGGCCAAGAGGATCCCGGCCGATGCCTTGGTGTAGGGGGAAGGAAGTACGTCTGCCGGAAGCAAATTCTTGAATTATCCGGGCGTAATCACCCCTGGTGGGCCCTTGTCTTCGCGATGGACAAGATAGGAAGGCCAGCGGCATAGGCGTGGCCCTTGATCGTAAGGCTGCGAAGTGCTAGCCGTCGCTTCACACGAACCCGACACGCAATCGAGGGCGGTAACTGGTTTGCGAGCTTGCGATTCGTTTTGGAGTTGCATCTGTTTCTTAGCCGCGGAGCTATGGGGTGTAACGCTTACGGCGTAAAGACCGCGCTGGAACCTCCGTGAGAATATGCGAAACTTCAAACAGTCCGATCAAGGCGGGTTCCGCGCCCGGGACTATTCAGCGTCGTCCCGTGTCAAGTAAGATGGGGTTGCGAGAAGTTTGGAACGATCGGAAAATCGACTCGGAGAAACCGGGGCCTCGACCGAAACCGTCGTTCGCCCGGAAAGTGGGACAGGCACTAGGCACCCATGCCCCGAAGCCAGTCCCATGTTCCGGGCAGGACCTCGCGACAGGAGGAATTCGTTCATGCGCAACCTGCCGGTCCATTGGTACGAAGGGCTGTTCCTGCGCCCGCAGCATTTCCAGGCTGCCGAGCGATCCTGGACGGAAGCCCTCGCGACCTCGGAGCACTTCGATCACCACTATCATTACGGCCTGCGGCGTTTTGAGTTCAGCGAGGAAGCGATCGGAAATTACCAGTTCCAGGTCCTGGCTTGCGATGCGCGGATGCGGGACGGTACGTTACTCTCGTTGGACGCCGGCCAACCGCTCGACCGCCTGGATCTGCGGGCGGCCTTCGCCAAGGAATCCACGGTCCGCATTTATCTGGGCGTGCCCAAGCTGACGATGGGCCGGGAAAACGTCGGCCCGGTCACCGAGCCGGGCATGCATCGCTTCGTGGAACAAAAACAAGCCGTGCAAGACGAGAGCCTGGGGGGCAACGATCAGGAAATCGAGTTTCGGACGCTGAACGCGCGGCTGCTGTTGAGCACGCAGGAGCTGGAGGGGTACGAAGTGCTGCCGATCGCCCAGGTGCAGCGGGCCGGCGAGAAGGAGGCGGCGCCCGAGTTGGACCTGCGGTACATCCCGCCGCTGCTGGCCGTGGACGCCTGGACGCCCTTGCGCGAAGGCATCGTGCGGGCGATTTACGACCGCGTGGGGAAGAAGAACGAAGTCCTGACCGAGCAGGTGGTCAACCGCGGGATTGGTCTGGCGAGTCAGGAGCCGGGCGATCTGGATCGCTTGCTGATGCTGACGGAGTTGAACCAGGCCAGCGCTTCGTTGGGCGTCTGGGCGTTTGCCGAAGGCATCCATCCGTTGCCGGCTTACCTCGAGTTGTGTCAATTGGTGGGTCAGCTGGCGATCTTCGGACCGCAGCGCCGGTTGCCGGATCTTCCCCGCTACGACCACGATGATCTGGGCCGGATTTTCTACTACGTCAAAGGGCAGATTGAACTGCTGTTGGACACGGTCCGCGATTACGAATTCGAGCAGCGGTTCTTTGTGGGCGAAGGCAAGGGGATGCGCGTGACGATCGAGCCCAAGTGGTTGCACGCCGACTGGCAGTGGTTTGTGGGCGTGCAGCGCGGCGGTTTGACGGACAAGGAGTGCCTGGCGTTGCTCTCGCCCGGCGGGCTGGATTGGAAACTGGGCAGTGCGCGGCAGGTGGATGCGCTCTTCCAATATGGCGCCGAAGGCTTACAGTTAACTCCACTGTCCCAGGCGCCCCGGGCCTTGCCGCCGCGCGGCGATTGGAGCTACTACGAAGTCAGCCGCCAGAATGCGGCCTGGAAGGACGTGCTGGAGACCCAGTCGCTGGCCATGCGGCTGAAAGATACGCTGATCGCCAACCGCGACCGGCTGCAGGGGGAAAGGAAGCTGGCCGTCGCGTTGGGCGACCGGCAAGCCGAGTTACAGTTCGCGCTATTCGCCGTGCCGAGACGAGCATGACACCCGAATTTGCCGAAGTGATTGATCGCGTTTTCCTGTACGTGCTCGGTCTGCTCGACCGGATCGAACGGGACGAGCATCCCGTGCCGAGCGACGAACGGGTGTGGGTGCGCAGCTGGCTGGACGAGGCGGACGCCAAACTGGGGCAGCGTCAGGATTGGCAATTGGCCAAGTATGCCATGGTGGCGTGGATCGACGACGTGTTGATCGAGGCCCCCTGGGACGGCCGCGGCTGGTGGAAAGAGAATGCGTTGGAAGTCGAAGTGTTCAACACCCGGCTGCGTCACGAACAGTTCTACGTGAAAGCCAAGGAGGCCGCCGCGCTGAGCAAGAAGGACGCCCTGGAGGTGTTTTACGTGTGCGTGGTGCTGGGCTTTCGCGGCTTGTACCGCGATCCGGCGGCCGCCGCGGTGCTGGCCGCGCCGCGCGGTCTTCCGCCCGACTTGGACAGTTGGGCCCGGCAGACCTCGATGGCGATTCAGTTGGGGCAAGGCCGGCCGCCGATCACGGAAGCGATCGTGCCCGGCCAGGGGGCGCCGCCGTTGGAAGGCCAGACGCAATTGATCTGGTCCGCTTTGGCCGGCGTCGTCCTGGCGGCCTTTGTCCTGATGTTCGCTTGGATGTGGTTTTTCCAGGAATGACGGCGGATTTATGGCGGCACTCTTCTCGCGATTCATGTTTGCTCTGACGTGGCCCTTGCGGATGCTCGTCGAGCTGACGATGGAATTCATGCCCGGCTCGAAGCGCATGGTATCGCTTTCGTTGCCGGCCCGGATCGCGGTGTTGGTCGCGATCTTTCTGGTGATTTGCGTCGCGACGGCGTCGGTCGCGTTCTATCAAACCGAGAACCGGGCGTCGTGGAACTACTGGGTGAATCCGGTCCGCGTGACGGTGATCGCGGTGTTGCTGGTCGCCATACCCTTGGTTGTCTATCAGGTCTTGCGGTTGTGGCTGACGGGGGTCCGTTCGCGGTTTCCGGACATCGACGAGGCTTGGCGGGCCGGCCTGGCAGAACTGCAACGTTGTGGAATCGACCTGTCGCAGATTCCGATCTTCTTAGTCTTGGGTTCGGCGGGCGAGGCCCAGGCGAAGGCGGTTTTCGGTGCGGCGCGGCTGGATCTGCGCATCCGCGACCTGCCACCGGGGCCGGCCGCCTTGCACTGGTTTGCCACGGCGGACGCGGTTTATCTGGTCCTGACGAACACGTGCTGTCTCAGTAACCTCGCTGCTGTGGGCCGGTCGGTGCTGAGCGAGGAACGATCGCGGGTTGCACCGTCCCGACCCCGTCCCGCCGTCGAGAATATCCGCGGTACCGTGATGGTCGGTGGAGCGAATCCGTCCGTCGCCAGTTCGAGTCCGATTCCGGCTGCGGCAAGTTCCGATGCCGCGCCGCACAGCGACATCCGCGGCACGATGATGCTGGGCGCGGCTGTCGGGGACCGCATTCCTCAGACCGCAGAAAAGAAACTCGTCATGCTGCCGCCTGCCGACGCCAGCGAGCAGCGGGCCCGTCTCGGCTACGTTTGCGAACTGTTGCGCCGGATCCGCCGGCCGTTATGCCCCGTCAACGGCTTGCTCGCCTGGCTGCCGTACGATCTGATCTTGCGGGGACCGCGCGAAGCGATCGAATTGGAACGTTGCGTCAAACGGGACATCGACGCCTTGCGCGAGGGCCTGATGCTCCGCTGCCCGGTCACGGTCCTGATCGTGGGGATGGAGGAGGACGCCGGTTTCCGCGAACTGCTGCGCCGCGTGGGACGGGAGCGGGGCTTGGCGCAACGCTTCGGCAAAGGTTTTTCGCTCTGGAACCCGCCGCTGCACGAACGCCTGACGGCCGTGTGCCTGCACGCCTGCAGCGCGTTCGAGGACTGGATTTACGCGCTTTTCGCGGAACGCGGGTCGTTGAGTAAACCCGGCAATACGAAGCTATTTGCTTTGTTGTGCAATATGCGCCGTAACGTCCAAACGCGGCTGGCCAAGATCGTCGCCAACGGATTCGGTTTCGACCCGGAAATTGAGCCCGACCACGAGCCGCTCCTTTTCGGGGGCCTCTATTTTGCCGCCACCGGTGAAACCGAGGACCGTCAGGCCTTCATCAAGAGCGTCTTCGACAAGCTGCCGGAACAGCAGGAAGAGATCGAATGGACCGAACCCGCGCTGCGCGAGGACGGCAAGTACCGGACGCTGGCCCTCTGCGCCTATGTGCTCGACACCCTGCTGCTGGCCGCTCTTGTCGGTATGTTTGTCTACAGGTGGCTGTGGGTGAAAGCGTAGCGATCTTCCAGAAAACGGATTTCTTTTTTTCAGGAGCGTACTCGGGCTGGGAAATGCGCGCCGCCGTCCTAGAATGAGTCATTGTGCAGGATTGGACGTCCCAGGGACAGCCACGCTTCCGACGCGTCGGACTCGATGAGATGTTATGCCACCCCTGTAAAGGTTCGATTTTCAGGGAAATCTGCAGGATCGGGCCTTGTTGGAGTTCACGCTTTAGCGTGTTTGGCGGGTCATGCCCGCCAATAAACACACGCTAAAGCGTGAACTCCAGCGAGGCGACCACCTTTACCGGCGTGGGATGTTGTGCCTATCGTTTGCTTTTCGGGGCCCTGCCATGTCTGCCCCTCGACGGATCGCTCAGCAGGACCAATGGATCGAGCAGTGCCAGGGGCTCGTTCGTTCGCTGGCGCTACAGATACACCGCAAGCTTCCGGCCGGCATCGAACTGGACGACCTGATCGCCTACGGTCAACTTGGGCTCGTGGAAGCCGCGCAGTCTTTTGATTCCAGCCGCGGTTGCCAGTTCTCGACCTTCGCGTACTACCGCATTCGCGGTTCGATCTACGATGGGGCGGCGAAGATGACGTGGGGGCTGCGTGACGCGCCGACGGAATCTTGTGGGTCGCCTGCGTGCGAGGCCGCGGCCCGACGTACGGGCCAGCGAGAGGCGATCGCTCAGAAAGCGGGCGAAGAACGCCCGCGGGTGCGGCAGCGTGAGACGCATGCCGTGGCGGTGGTCTCGCTGTCGCAGCAGTCCGACGACGATTCCGATTCCGAGCCTGGCTGCTTGGTTGACACGTTGCAGGCTGCGCCCTCGGCTACCGCGGTGGAAAGTGAAATAAGCGAGAAACTGCACGAGTTGATCGACAGCCTTCCGCAGGCGGCCGCGGCGCTGATCCGGGCCACCTACTTCGAAGGACGAACGCTCGAAGAGGCAGGCCAACGATTGGGGCTGACCAAGTCGGGGGCCAGCCGTGCGCGCACGCGGGCGCTGCAATCGCTGGCACGCTCGTTGGCCAGTTGGGAGCATGCGTAACGGGGGCAGACGCCGAATGCCGCGAACGTTGCACTCGGCCATCGTGAGCCGCGAGGCGCTAGCCGCGGGTATTGGCGGGAACGCGAGGCCGGATTTCACCGGCAGCTAGCGCCCAATGCCGCGTACTTTGTAGCGGCACGGCGCGAGCCGTCCGGTATGACTGTCGTAAAACCGGGCGGCTTGCGCCGCTCCGCTAAAAAAAAACGCCCCAAATGGTCCCAAAGTAAGCGGCATTGGGCCGGCGCCGAGAGGCCGTCACACCAAGGTTAGTGTGACAAGGTCAATCCATGAATATCGAACCCGCCCCCATACATCCTGGCTCGCAACGCCTCCTCTTCCGCCAGGAGGTCGCGAATCGGATTGAAGTCGGCCGGTACGCTGGCTAAGCCCTTCCGGCCCCCGCCGTGAGTCAAGCCGATCATTTCGTCGCACAAACTCTTGATCTGGGATCTGTACGTCTGGGTAAAGTTCTTGGATTTCGCTTCCTCTCCGGTCAGCGCCGAGAACTGGCTGATCGAGCCGGAACTGCCTCGCAACGGCTGACCGCGCCGGTCGCTGCTGTTGCGCTCCGAGATGTAGATGTTCGCCACCAGGACCCCGTAGAACTCTTCGGCGTTTCCCCATCGCCGCGTATGCTCCAGGGTGCTCAGGTTCATTGTCAGGACTTTGCCGCTCATCATCCGCAGCGCGTGCATGAGCTCGTGGACCAGCACGTCGTCGGGCATGAGGTTGCCCGGCAGGCCGGTTCGAAACGTGCCGAGCAGCCACGTCATGGGGTGATAGTGGATGGTGACATTCGCCCCCTCGCCCGTTCCCAGCAAAGGTTTATTTTGAGAGTCAAAGCGATGCTGTCCCGCTTGCTCCACGGCGGTGGTGTCGGGCAGATCGCCGGCGAAACGCAGTTGTTGCCCGCTCGGCGCAGCTCCCGCCTCGCTGGAGGGCACGGATCGCGCGTCCTCCAGGGGGAAGGGAATAATGCGCAATTGCTTTCCCAACGGAGCGGACATGATCTCCCGCAGCAGGACTTGCCCCGTCAGGGAATCCTTGATCTGATCCAATACCCATGCCACTTGGGTCTCGTAGTGGGGGGCCTGAGTCGGATCCGGGGTGAACAGCCGTCCGCCAATCGTGGATGGCGCGGCCCCGTCGATGAAAATCGTATTGTGGTATTGCCGCATAATGCGTCCTTTGTTCTGGTGGGAAACAAAAGCCGGGTTCCCTACAGCCAGCGACGAACCATAGGTATTATCGGGCGAACCGTCGGCAGGTTGCGGAGAATCATGGGCGTGCGGGATGAATCGCGATCCAGGACAAGAAGTCCGTTCGCGCGAGGATTCTCGCTCCGCTGACGCTCGACACAAGTTGCTTGGGGTAGTTGCTTTTACAGGGCTTCGGAAATAAGCTGAGTTATCGCAAAGTTCGTACACTCTTTTCTGACGACGCAGGAACTTGGCCGATGGGATCGCCGAGCGTTCTGGATTTCGAATCGCTGCTGGCGGATATTCCGGGAAAGAATCCGGCTGGCGTGGATCTTCGCGAGGACTATTCGCCCAAAGCCATCTTTCGGGTCCTGAAGGACGCCCGGGCCGCTGCTCGCGCTGCCGAACGCAACGTCGTTTGGGAGGATGAGGAGCGGTCGGGTGCCAAGGGCGATTGGTCGCCGGTGCTGAAATTGGCCCCCCAGGCCCTGGCCAAGCAATCGAAAGACCTGGAGATTACGGCGTGGCTGATCGAAGCCCTGCTGCGGACGCAAGGTTTTGCCGGCTTGCGTGACGGATTCCGCCTGGCCCGCGGCCTGGTGGAACGTTTTTGGGAGCAACTCTACCCGCTGCCGGACGAAGAGGGGCTGGAGACGCGGCTGGCCCCCTTGACCGGGCTGAACGGAGTCGAGGGTGACGGCGTGCTGATCCCGTCGATCTGCAACGTGCCGCTTACGGCCGGCGCAAGTGCAGGGCCGTTTCATTTGGGGCACTACCGCCAAGCGTTGGATTTGGAACGGATCGCGGATCCCGAAAAGCGGGCTGCCCGGATCGCCAATGGGGCGGTGAGCCTGCAGATGCTGCAGAAGGTGGTCGCGGAAACACCCGGCGATTTTTTCCAAACGTTGCGGGCCGATTTGAGCGAGTGCAGCGACGAATTCGAGAAGCTTGTCGCCGTGCTCGAAGGAACCTGCGGGACGGACAGCTCGGGCCACTCGCTGGCCCCGCCTTCGTCGAACATCCGCAACGCCTTGCAGGCTTGCCTGGAAGCCATCGACTTTTTGGCTCCCTCGGCGGCGGCGGTTTCCGGGAGTGCAGCCGACCCGGCCAGCCGGGCGGGCGACGCGTCAGGAGGTGGCATAGGGACCATGGGCGATCACGTCCGCAACCGCGAAGAGGCGTTCCGCGCCCTGTTGCAGGTGGCGGAGTTCTTCAAACGGAGCGAGCCCCACTCGCCGGTTTCCTACGCTTTGGAGCAGGCGGTCCGCTGGGGGCGGATGCCGCTGCCGGATCTGTTGGGCGAGCTTGTTCAGGAACAGAGCATGCGCGAACAGATTTTCAAGCTGATCGGGATTCCGATGCCACGGGAATCGGAGTAAGGCCGTGCCCGGCAAGTGAAATTGCCGGGTTCGCGATGGGGATCGCACGGAAGAAGTTGATGTCGGAGGTCAGAACACCAAGTCGGAGGTAAACCACCATGCCAGAGAGTATCCACGAAAAACTGAAGCGAGTACGCAAGCCCCGCGTTCACATCACCTACGATGTGGAAACCGAGGGTGCGGTCGTGCAGAAGGAGTTGCCGTTTGTCGTCGGCGTGATGGGCGATTTCTCCGGCGATCCCACGCAACCGCTCAAGCCCCTCAGGGACCGCAAGTTCATCCAGATCGACCGCGATAATTTCAATGACATCATGAGCCGCATGACGCCCGGTCTGAACCTGAAGGTGGACAACACCCTGGCCGGCGACGGCAGCGAATTGGGCGTCCAACTGAAGTTCGATTCGATGGAGGACTTCGAACCGGCCAATGTGGCTCGCCAGGTCGAGCCGCTCCGCAAGTTACTGGAGACGCGCGACAAGCTGCGGGACCTGCTGACCAAAATCGACCGTTCGCAGGACCTGGAAAACGTCCTGGAACAGGTGCTGGAAAACACCGACAAACTGAAAGAACTGTCGGCCGATCTCGGCGTCACGGGCCCCGAAACCAAGTGAGGAGGATGATTCATGTCCAAAGCTCAAGCAACCCAAGCTCAGGCCCTGGCAACGGAAGCGGAAGTCCGCGAGGGCAGTTTGTTGGATCAGGCCATCAAAGCCACCAAGCAGACCGAAACGTCGCGCGCCCAGGAACTGCTGCGCACGCTCACCGAAGAGGCCCTCAAGGGCACGATCACTTGGAACCGGGACGTCACGCGGACGATCACCGCCGGCATCCAGGCGATCGATGCCGCCGTGTCCAAGCAACTGGCAGCCGTCATGCACGACCCCAAGTTCCAGCGGCTGGAGGGTACTTGGCGGGGACTGCACCACCTGGTGATGAATACGGAAACCAGCGCGATGCTGAAGCTCAAGGTACTGAACAGCTCCAAGCGGGAGGTGTTCAAAGACTTGGACCGCGCGGTCGAGTTCGACCAGAGCCAGGTGTTCAAAAAGCTGTACGAGAACGAATTCGGCACGCCGGGCGGCGAGCCTTACGGTGCGTTGATCGGCGACTACGAATTCAGCAATCACCCCGAAGACATCGATCTGATGAGCAAGATGTCGAACGTGGCGGCCGCCGCGTTCTGCCCGTTCATCTCGGCGGCGGCCCCGTCCTTGTTCGGATTCGAGAGCTTTACCGAGCTTTCCAAGCCGCGCGACTTGGAGAAAATCTTCGACACGGTCGAATACGCCAAATGGAAGAGCTTCCGCGAGTCGGACGACGCGCGGTTTGTGACCCTGACCATGCCGCGCGTCTTGGCCCGGCTGCCCTACGGGTCGCAGACCAAGCGGGTCGAGGAGTTCAATTACGAGGAGGGCGCTCTGGATCCCCGCGGCAAGCCGTTGCCGATGGATCACGACGACTATTGCTGGATGAACGCGGCCTATGTGTCCGGAGCGAAACTGACGGAGGCGTTTGCCAAGTACGGGTTCTGCGTGGCCATTCGCGGTGCGGAGGGAGGCGGCAAAGTCGAAGGGCTGCCGGCGCACGTGTTCGTCAGCGATGACGGCGATCCGGACTTGAAATGCCCGACCGAGATCGGCATCACCGACCGGCGCGAAGCGGAATTGAGCAAACTCGGCTTCCTCCCCTTGTGCCACTACAAGAACACCGACTATGCCGTCTTCTTTGGGGCCCAGACGGTGCAGAAGCCGAAGAAGTACGATCGGCCCGAGGCCACGGCCAACGCGGCCATTTCCACCCGGCTGCCGTACCTGATGGCCACGTCGCGGTTCGCCCATTACCTGAAGGTGATCGCCCGCGACAAGATCGGCTCGTTCATGGAAGTCGAGGATTGCCAGGCGTGGCTGGAACGCTGGATTTCCAACTACATCAGCGCCGATCCGAAGCCGGCCGAAGACGTCAAGGCCCGTTATCCGTTGCGGGAGGCGAAGATCGAGGTCCGCGAGGTGCCCGGCCAGCCCGGGGTTTACAACGCGGTCTGTTGGCTGAGGCCCTGGCTGCAACTGGAGGAGCTGACTACGTCCATGCGGCTGGTCGCCCGCATCCCGCAGATGACCCGCTAGCGCGGATAATTCACGGGCCTGTAGCCGCGTTCGCCAGAACGCGGGTCGTGTCAAACGGTTACGCCCGCGTTCTGGCGAACGCGGCTACGACAGAGTGTAGCGACATGCCCCGCTTTGTGAATAATCCGGGCTAGCGCGGTCGCGTGAAAAATGAGGCCCAACGTGCCGGGGAAATGACCCCGGCCGCACGTTTGTCGCGGAGCCAGCATGAATCCAGTCCTGGACAGGCAATGGCAGGCTTCGCCGGAGGCCGCGTGGGCGAATGCCGCGGCGACGCCGGTTCCGCCGGAGGTCCGGGTCAGCGTCCTCGATCAGATCGTCCAGGCGACGGGCGCGCCCGACGCGGAGCCGGCGCGCCGGCTCGACGAGTTCTTGCAGGAGCCGTCCCCCGCCGCAGCCCTGCGGATGTGGCTCGCCTGGACCGGCCGCACCGCCGGCACGGACAAGGACCAGCTGGCCCGCTTGTTGAACCGCGACGTCGCGCAGTTGGACGGGCTGCTGAACGAGCAACTGAACGCCGTGCTCCACCATCCGCGTTTTCAGAATTTGGAGGCGGCGTGGCGCGGGCTGCGCTACTTGGTGGAACAGAAGGAGGACGCCGAGGACGTCAAGATCCGCGTGCTGAGCGTGCGTTGGGACGAGTTGGCGCGGGACGTCGAGCGGGCCATCGAGTTCGACCAGAGCCAACTGTTCCGCAAGGTCTACGAAGACGAGTTCGGCCGGGCGGGCGGCGAACCGTTCAGCGTGCTGCTAGGCAATTACGAGGTCCGCCATCGGCCCAGCCGCGAGCACCCGGTCGACGACGTCAGCGTGCTGACGGCGATCTCCCAGGTCGCGGCGGCGGCGTTCGCCCCGTTTATCGCCGGCGCGGACCCGGCCTTGTTCGAGTTGGAGAGTTTCGCGGAGTTTCAGCAGCCGCTGAACCATGCCAAGACGTTTGAGCAAGTCGACTATTTGAAATGGCGAGCCTTCCGCGACACCGAAGACGCGCGGTTTACCGCGCTCACGCTGCCCCGAGTCCTGATGCGGCTGCCGTACCTGGACGACGGCTCGCGCCTCGACCGATTCCGGTTCCGGGAAGAGACCGGCGGCCGCGACGCCAGCAAGTCGCTGTGGGGCAACGCAGCCTTCGCCTTGGGAGCCGTGCTGATCCGGGCGTTCAAGGCGTCTGGCTGGC
Source organism: uncultured Pirellulaceae bacterium (assembly GCA_964645045.1). Taxonomy (GTDB): domain Bacteria; phylum Planctomycetota; class Planctomycetia; order Pirellulales; family Pirellulaceae; genus Anammoximicrobium. The sequence goes on from CAZXYZ010000129.1 coordinate 11,784, forward strand.
TGTCCGACATCCGCGGCGTTCAACGCGGCGTCGACGGCGGCGGTCTGGTGCCGGGACTGTGCGTGGCCAGCGCCGCCACCGATAAACCGGGCGTGGTCCCGACGGGATCGACCGAGGTGGTCATCACGGATCGGATGGAGCCCGAGCTGAGCGAACTGGGGTTTATTTCCTTATGCCGCTGCCAGGGCACCGGCCAGTCGGCGTTCTACGGCACGCCGTCGGTGCAAAAGCCGAAGAAGTACGACGATCCGGCCGCCACGGCCAACGCGCGGATTTCGGCCATGCTGCAGTACCTGCTCTGCACGTCCCGGTTCGCCCACTATCTGAAGGTCGCGGCCCGGGACAAGATCGGCTCGTTCATCGAAGCCGAGGAATGCGAGCGTTACCTGCACGACTGGCTGCAGGGCTACGTGACCGCCGACGCGGAAGCTTCGCCGGAAACGAAAGCCCAGTATCCGCTGCGCCAAGCCGATGTCCGGGTGCGGCAGCATCCCGACAAACCGGGGAGCTATGTGTGTGTGATCCACCTCTGGCCGCACTTCCAGTTAGACGAGTTGACCACGAGTATCCGCCTGACCGCCGAACTGAACGCAAAGCGGGCGGGGTAGGATGCAGGCGATGAAGCTAGAACCAGATTCGAGGGGCCGACGATGAACGTCAAGGAATTGTTCGAAGCCGGTCAGATCGACGCCGCGATCCAGGAGGCGCAGGCGGAAGTCCGGCGGCATCCCAGCGATGTTTCCCACCGCAGCTTGTTGGCCGAACTGCTCTGTTATGTCGACTTGGAACGGGCCGACACCCAACTGGAGACGATCGGCCGTCAGGACCCGCAGTCGATGGTCGGGGTCTCGCTCTTCCGGCAGCTGATCCGGGCCGAGTTGGCGCGGCGGCAGTTCTACCGCGAAGGCCGGCTGCCCGAGTTTCTCGGCGCCGTCTCGCCGCGGCTGCAACTCCATCTGCAGGCCTCGATCGCGTTGCGCGAAGGCCGTCCGGCGGAAGCTGCGGAACTGCTGCAACAGGCGGAATCGCAACGGCCGGCCACGGCGGGCACCTGCAACGGCCAGCCGTTCGACGATCTGCGCGACTTGGACGACCTGACGGCGTCGTTTTTCGAGGTGCTGACCACCACGGGGAAATACTACTGGGTGCCGCTGGAACAGGTGGTGGAAATCGAGTTCCAGCCGCCGGTCCGGCCCCGCGATCAATTCTGGCGGGGCACGCGGATGGTCGTCCACGGCGGCCCTGACGGCGAGGTGTTCCTGCCCGTGCTGTACGCCGGGTCGGAAGCCGACGCCGACGACCGCTTGCGGTTGGGCCGCGCCAGCGACTGGCGCGGCGGCGTGGGGGAACCCGTGCGCGGAATCGGGCGGCGTTCCTTCCTGGCCGGCGATCAGGATCTGAGCATCATGGAACTGCAGAGTCTGACGTTTGACACGCCGGAAACCGTGGCAGAGCGAGGCGTGTGATGCCATCCATTCCGTCGGACCAACCGCTGGTGCCCTCGCTGCTCGACCGGCTTCTGGACGACGAGCCGGCGGCGACGCGCGAGCCGATGAAGGCCCGGCATCAGGTGCTGCGCGAGATGAAATACAGCTTGCGGCGCGACGTGGAGAACCTGTTGAATACGCGCCGCCGGGCGATGCTGTGGCCGCCCCACTTGAGCGAATTGGAACGTTCGTTATTGAATTACGGAATTCCGGACATCACGGGCTTGGAGCTGACCACGAGCGACGGCCGCGAGCAACTCCGGCAGGTGATCGAGACGGTGCTGCGGCAGTTCGATCCGCGGTTCAAGAGCGTCAGCGTGGAGATGATCGAGCCGACCGACCGGGCGGACCGGACGCTGCGTTTCCGCATCTCCGCCGTGGTCTATGCCGAGCCGGCTTTTGAAGAAGTCGTCTTCGATTCCTCGTTGGAACCAGCCACGGGCGAGATCGAAGTCAAGGGGACCGCGCGATGAGCGACGAATTGCTGCCCTACTACGACCGCGAACTGGCTTTTCTCCGCCGGCTAGGCGCGGAATTCGCCGAGGCCCACCCGAAGATTGCCGGACGGCTGCGGTTGTCGGCAGACACGGCCGAAGACCCGCACGTGGAACGGCTGATCGAGGCCTCCGCCTTTCTGAATGCCCGCATCCGCCACAAGCTTGACGACGACTTCCCCGAACTGTCCGACGCGATGCTCGGCGTCCTCTATCCGCACTACCTGGCGCCGATTCCGTCCATGGCCATCGTCCAGTTCGTGCTGGACCGGTCCCAGGGGGAACTGCGCGAAGGATACGCCATCCCATGCGAAACGGTCCTGGAAACGGATCCCGTGGAAGGCCATGCGTGCCGCTTCCGGACCTGTTACCCAGTGACGCTTTGGCCGCTGGAGCTGACCGGAGCCAAGCTGATCGGACGGCCGTTTGCGGCGCCGGAAACACCGTTTTCCTCGCAAGCCGTGGCCGTGCTCCATCTGCAATTCCGGTGCTTATCCAAAGATCTAACGTTCTCTGCACTGGCGCTGGACCGCCTGCGATTCTATCTCAAAGGCCAGGCCCAGCACGTCTACGCTTTGTACGAACTTGTGTTCAACAACGTGCTGGGCGTCGCGCTGGCGGCCACGCCCCAAGATCGGCGGCCAAAGTTGCTGGGCCGCGAGTGCCTCGAGCCGGTGGGCTTCGAACGCGATCAGGGCATGCTGCCCTTTTCGGCGCGGTCCTTTCCCGGCTATCGCCTACCGACCGAGTATTTTGCGTTCCCGCAGAAATTCCTCTTCTTCGATCTGGCCGGGCTGGGACGCCGAACGCTCGCCGGGGCCGGCCGGACGCTGGACGTGTTCTGCTACCTCAACCGCTCGACCCGGGAACTAGAGCAAAACGTCACGGCGGACAGCTTGCAACTGGGCTGCACGCCGATCGTCAATCTCTATCCTCAGCGGGCCGAGCCGATTGCGCTCACCCAGACGCAGCCCGAGTACCGCGTCGTGCCCGACGCGCGCCGGCCGCGCTCGTGCGAGATCTACTCGATCGACCGCGTCGTGGCGACGTCGCCCGCAGCCGAGCAGGTGGAGTTCACGCCTTTTTACAGCGTGCGGCACGCCGCGGGATTGCACCAGCCGAAGGCGTTCTGGCACGCGGTGCGGCGTCCGGCCAGCGGCGTCGATCCGGGCACCGAGGTACACCTGTCGCTGGTGGACTTGAATTTCGATCCGGCCCAGGCGGCGGATTGGACGTTGGATGTCCAAACCCTGTGCCTGGACCGCGACCTTCCGCACCGGCTGCCGTTTGGCGAGGGCGAACCGCGGCTGCGACTGACGACCGGTGCGCCCCTGGAGCGGATCGTCTGCCTCACGCGGCCGTCCCGGACGCTGCGTCCGGCGCTGCGGCGGGGCGCCCTGTGGCAGCTGATCTCGCATTTGTCCTTGAACCATCTTTCGCTGGTGGACTACGAGGAGGGGGCCGATGCTCTGCGGGAGATTCTCAAGTTGTACGATTTTGCCGATTCGGCCCAAACGCGGACCATGATCGACGGCATTCTCAGCGTCCGCAGCCGACGGATCGTGGGCCGGGCCGGCGACCCGCGAGCCGGTTTCTGCCGCGGCCTGGAGGTCACGGTGCATTTCGACGAAACCCGCTTTGCCGGCAGCGGCGTGTACCTGTTTGCCTGCGTCCTGGAACGATTTCTGGGCCTGTACTGCTCGGTGAATTCGTTCTCTCGACTGGTCGCCACAACGAACCAACGCGAAGGAGAGTTGCGAAGATGGGCTCCGCGAGCGGGCGAGACCGTATTGCTCTGATCGACCAATTGCAGGAGGAGGCGTATCGCTTCGACTTCTTCCAAGCGGTCCGCGCGCTCGAGCGATGGTCCGCCCGCGCGGCCGATCCGCACGGCGCGGCGCCGTGCCTGCCGGTCGGCGGGGACCACGCGCCGCGCCAGGACGCGGTGCGGTTTCGAGCCCAGGTCGGTCTGACTTTTCCGTCGAGCCCGGTGGCCCAGATCGAGCGGGCCAAGAACCGCCTGCCGGCCGACGAGCCGGACTCGCGGCCTTGGGAGATGCTGGTCACGTTCCTGGGCCTGATCGGGCCGCACGGGGTCTTGCCGGAGCACTATACGTCGCTGGTCATCGAGCGGGTCCGGGCCAAGGACTATGCGCTGCGGGACTTGTTGGATGTGCTGCACCACCGCACGCTGTCGCTGTTCTACCGGGCCTGGGAGAAGTATCGTTTTCCTATCGGCTACGAAAGAAGCCAAACGCCGGGGCAGGATGAAGACCTGTTTACGCGGTCGTTGTATTGCCTGGTGGGGTTGGGCCCGCATGCCTTGCGCCGGCGGTCGCGTTACGACGACGAAACGCTGCTGTACTACGGCGGGCTGTTCGCCCAGCGGCCGCCCTCGGCCGTATCGCTCGAGCTGATCCTCGCGGACTACTTCGCCGTGCCCGCCGCCGTCCGGCAGTTCCAAGGGCAGTGGCTGGTCCTGAGCCAGGAGGACCGATCGCTGCTGCCCACGTCGCGGAACCTGCGGGGCCAGAATAACCAGTTGGGCGCCAACGTGGTCATCGGCGCGCGGGTCTGGGACGTGCAGAGCAAGTTTCGCGTCCGCCTCGGACCGCTCGATTATGCCCAATTCCGGCGATTTGTTCCCAATGGCGAGGCCCTGCCCACGCTGGGCCAGCTGGTGCGGACCTACGCCGGAGCGCAGTGGGATTTCGAGGTCCAGCCGGTGCTGCGTGCCGCCCAAGTTCCGTGGTGCCGTTTGGGCGGCGACGGACAAGATCCGTCGCGGCTGGGCTGGAATACCTGGGTCCGCAACCGCCCGCTGAAACGCGATGCGGAGGACGCCGTGTTTGTTCCCAAAGAAATGTAGGAGTGCGTTTGGTGGTTGCATACCGAGAGGCGAACGGCCGGCGTAAGCCCGCCGGTTCTCCACATGGTGACACATTTCACTAACCACTGACAAATGACCACTGACAAATGACCACTGACCACTGACCAATAGAGGCTACCCATGGTATCCGTCAATCTGAAATCGTTGGTTGCCAAGTTGAACGAAACCTGCCGCCGCTCGTTGGAGAGCGCTGCGGGCTTGTGTCTGTCGCGGACCAACTACAACGTGGAGCTTGAGCACTGGTTGCTCAAGCTGCTGGAGACTCACAATACGGACCTCGCCGCGCTGCTGCGGCATTTCGAGATCGACGCATCCCGGGTGGTTCGCGCGCTGACGGCATCCATCGACCGCTTGAAGACGGGCAACGCCCGGCCCCCGGGGTTGTCGCCGCAGGTCGTGGACCTGATCCGCCAGGCCTGGGTGATCGCCTCGGTCGAGTTCGGCGCTCCGCAGGTCCGCTCCGGGCACTTGCTGTGTGCGCTGTTGACGGACGAAATGCTGGCCCGCGTCGCCCGCGAAGCTTCGGGCGAACTGCAGAAAATCTCGACTGATGTGCTGTACCGGGATCTGCCTGCCGTCGTCGCCAAGACGGACGAGACCGGCCAAGCCGCCGCCGTCGAGGCGGCAACCGGGACGGCCACTCCGGCGGCGGGCAAGCCGCTGGGCCCCACCAAGACCCCCGCGCTGGATCAGTTTACGATCGACTTGACGGCCCGTGCCCGCCAGGGGGACATCGATCCGGTGTTGGGCCGCGATCCGGAAATCCGCCAGATCATCGACATCCTGACTCGCCGGCGGCAGAACAATCCGATCCTCACCGGCGAGGCTGGCGTAGGCAAGACGGCCGTGGTCGAAGGCTTTGCGCTGCGCATTGCCGCCGGCGACGTGCCTCCGTCGCTGCACAACGTGGCCTTGCGGACCCTGGACTTGGGATTGCTGCAGGCGGGGGCGGGGATCAAGGGCGAGTTTGAAAACCGGCTCAAGTCGGTCATCGACGAGGTCAAGGCGTCGCCCACGCCGATCATCCTGTTTATCGACGAGGCGCATACGATGATCGGCGCCGGCGGCCAAGCGGGCGGAAGCGACGCCGCCAATTTGCTCAAGCCCGCCCTGGCCCGCGGCGAATTGCGGACCATCGCCGCCACGACCTGGGCCGAATACAAGAAGTACTTCGAAAAGGACGCGGCCCTAGCGCGGCGGTTTCAGGTCGTCAAGGTCGAGGAACCGGACGAAAAAAGCGGCGTCGAAATGATCCGCGGCCTGGTCGGCACGCTGGAGAAGCACCACGGCGTGCGGATCTTGCACGAAGCGGTCCTCGACGCCGTCCGGCTCTCGAACCGTTACATCTCCGGCCGGCAGCTGCCCGACAAGGCCGTGAGCGTCTTGGACACGACGTGCGCTCGGATCGGGATCAGCCAGACCGGAACGCCCCCGCCCGTCGAGGACGCCCGTCGCCGGATCGACCAGTTCGGGGTCTTGATTGCGATCTTGAAGCGCGAGGCGGCCGCGGGGGCCGACCACCAGGCGGAACTGGCCGAGTTGGAAACCCAGTGTGAATCCGTCCGGCAAGAGCTTGTAAAACTCGAAGAACGTTGGCAGCAAGAGCGGGAACTTGTGGGCAAGATCCACGGCCTGCGAGTGCCGTTGGAAGGCCAAGCGGAGGCCGCTGGCGAGCAGGTGGAGAAGGAAGCGGTCCCGACGGAGAAAAGCGAGACCGTGGCGGCCCGGGGCGAACCCGCCGCCGCGCCGCTGTCCGAGGACGAGCGGGCGCGCCTGCGTCAGGAGTTGAAGGCCGCGGAGGCCGAGCTGAAGCAACTGCAAGGCCAATCGCCGCTCGTCCACTTCTGCGTCAACTCGCAGGCGATCGCCGAAACGGTGTCCGGGTGGACCGGCATCCCGCTGGGCCGCATGGTGGCCGACGAGTTGAAAACGGTGCTCCACCTGAAGGCGCTGATGGAGCAGTCGCTGATCGGACAGTCGCACGCCCTGGAAATCCTGGCCCAGAGCATCCGCACGTCGCGCGCCAATTTGGCGGATCCCGGCCGCCCGGTCGGCGTCTTTCTGCTGGCCGGCACCAGCGGCGTCGGCAAGACGGAAACCGCCATCACCTTGGCGAACCTGCTGTACGGCGGCGAGCAGAACATGACGGTCATCAACATGTCCGAGTTCAAGGAGGAGCACAAAGTCTCGCTGCTGATGGGCTCGCCGCCGGGCTACGTCGGCTACGGCGAAGGCGGCGTGTTGACCGAAGCGGTCCGCCGCAAGCCCTACAGCGTGTTGCTGCTGGACGAGATGGAAAAGGCGCATCCCGGCGTGCAAGACATCTTCTATCAAGTGTTCGACAAGGGCACGATGAAAGACGGCGAAGGCCGGGATATCGACTTCAAGAACACCATCATCTTGATGACGACCAACGAAGGAACCGACATGATCAAGAGCCTGTGCAGCGATCCGGACACCCGGCCCGATCCGGACGGCTTCCGCGAGGCCCTGTTCCCCGAATTGCTGAAACGCTTCAAACCGGCGTTCCTCGGACGTTTGGCGGTCGTGCCCTACTATCCGCTCAGCGACGAGGTGATGAAGAAGATCATCGAACTCAAGCTGCGCAAGATCGCCCGGCGCGTCCGCGAGAATCACAAAGCCGAGTTCAGCTATGCTCCGGAACTCGTGGAGCACATCGCCCAACGTTGCACGGAAGTCGACACGGGCGCCCGCAACGTGGACCACATCCTCACCCGCACGCTGCTGCCCGAAATGTCCCGCGAATTCCTGGCCAGGATGGCCGAAGACCGGCCGATCGGCGGAGTGCAGGTTTCCGTCACCGCGGACGGGGAGTTCAAGTACGATTTCTCGTGACAGAGCGTTCTGATCGGTGACCGAGGATCGGCGAATCAATTACGGCCGCATTGTCGCCTTTCGCTCCGCGAAAGGGCGTTCTTTCGCGGAGCGAAAGACGACAATTGTTTCGCGGTGGGGCAAAAAAGGTGACAGCCACCAAGTTTGGCGAAGCTGAGAGGTTTAGATGAAGCAACGCTCACGAAACAACTTTTTCATTCAAACAACCAGCCGCTGCGGGCTGGCCGAACGGTCCGGTTCTGCGAGTTGGATGGCCGCACGATCAACCGCGACCAATACGAAGACGTACGTGAACGAACCGCGGCGCGCACGGCGAAGGACGAGTCGCGGACGATTTACTGTCAACGCCCGCGGATCGCCGAGACGCCGTTCGGGATTCTGAAGTCGGTGATGGGCCTTCGACAGTTTCTCTTGCGCGGTTTGGAGAAGGTGAAGACGGAGTGGCTGTGGGCGGTGCCCGCGTTCAATGTTGTGAAATTGGCACGCGAGATAGGCCATCCGCAGCGGCCGAGGAGTGGCCCAGCCCGCGTCGTCTCATTCCCCTGCCCGTCATTCCCTTGCCCCTCCGTCCGCATTGGTCGCCTCCAGATCATCGCGGCCTTGCCCAAACATGGCGTACCACCGTCCTTGTGCCTCCCAGGTTGTGTTCAAGCCGCGCAACACCACCCGGTCGCCCTCGAAGAAAGCAAAATGTCCCCCCTTTTCCACGCCTTGGTATGAGGCAAATTGGTAATCCTTACCTGAAATTGGAAGCCGGTCTCGACAGTTAGGCGATGAAACAGCTGGGATGGTTCAAGGACAACATTCATCTTGCACAATCCGAAGGCCGGGGGATCGACGAACACCAACCGTACGACACGAGCAGCAAGTGGCTGATCCAACACCGCGGCGATTCGATGCTGCGTCCGGCGGAGATCTGCGGTTGTGCGTGGTCACCGCACCTGCGCACGACGACGACCGTTTTGTGGTGACCGCGTATTTTACAACAAACATCAAAGAAGGAGCGGAATTATGGAAAAGGTAAGGGTCTTTTTCGATCGCGAGGGGAACACGCTCAGCGTCTGGTTCGACGATCCCAAGAAGGAACACGTCTGCGAGGAATCGGACGACGATGTGGTCCTGGTCAAGGACCGTCGGGGCCGGGTGATTGGCTTCGAGCGATTGAATTTCTTGACGGCCAAACAGCGTGAGCAGGGCGACGGGATACCGCTGGAGGTCCAGATGGTGTGACACGGAGAGACGGCGGCAGCAGGAGTTCAGACTATGCGCACGGGAATCTGGGGCGCGGCGTCGTGGGTGGCGGTAGCGGGCCTGGCGGGCGGCGGGGGGGAGCCGCGAACGTATCCATCCCCCGGGTAAGCCGTGGGCATTTGGGAGCGGGTCGGGCGGCGGGGTGGCGAATGTTGGGCCAAGGAATGAGGGACCACGCAATCCGCAACGGCCGACGCGTGGCCCAGCCCGCGTCGTCTCATTCCCCTGCCCGTCATTCCCTTGCCCCTCCGTCCGCATTGGTTGCCTCCCGATCATCACGGCCTTGCCCAAACATGGCGTGCCACCGTCCTGGTGCCGCCCAGGTTGTGTTCAGGCCGTGCAACATCACCCGGTCGCCCTTGAGAAAAGTAGAACGTCCCCCTTTTCGACGCCTTGGTACACGTAACCACTGCCCGTACTGCGGCGGTGGGCGTGCCAACGTTGCGTGTGCGTAAGCGTCAGCCAGCGCGTAAACCGGGACAGCGCCCCGACTTCTCGCGGCCAGATTACGAAATGCCAATGGTTGGGTAACGCGCAATACGCCAACAGCCGCGTTTGCGTACGTTCCACGGCCTCTTCGAGCACCTGCTCGAAAGCCGCGCAGTCCTTTTCCGGTTCCTTTCCGGTTTGCTTGATGGCTTCACTTTGCCGTGACGTTTGGCAATTGCTTTGCAACCAGGAGAACGCCCGGATAATTGCGTTTGTTCGGTCTCGTGCAGCCCACTTTCTTGCTGATGTGCTTCACCGTAGCCATTCGCTGCGATTCCGCCCATTTCTTTAGTTCCTCCATTACCCCGACTCCACGTTGCAGATCGGATGTTTCCTTACGACAAGGCACCACGAAACAGACTGACACACGTTGGCATTTCCAGTGGGCCAATCCTTCCAGTTGAGTACTGGCTTGTTCGAGCATCTTCTCGATGTTTCGTTTCGCGACGGCAAACTCTCCTCCGACCCACCAAATCTTGGCCTCAACCGCTGCTTCCTCTCTTCCGAGACCGACCCTCAGATCTGGGCGCCCCTTCTTCTTTTCGCCTTCTATCCGCCTCTTGGCACTGAATTCTTCGAGACTCCACCCATCCTTCAACACCCAAGCTGCTGCACCAAGGATGCCAGTGAGCGGCCTCTCGTTGTACCAGTAACAGAAGTCTTGATCTTCATCTTGGAACTCCCGGTTCTCGTATCGCTTCACGAGATCGAGCCAGCTAACCAGGATATGTTTCCACATTGTTTGATTGGCAAAGCTGGGTGGAACATAAATGTTTTCGCTCATCGCGTGCTTCCTTATTGGGAAAATGCCTGTGAATCGACGGGGAAATCACCGTCGGCGTTCGCCAAAGGATCGCCCGGAAAAGACCACACTCGGATCGCGGCATCCCGCGTCGGGTGTGACGGACGCGGCACTGCCCCGTGTGGCACGGGTTACGACGTCTGACCGACCAACGGGCCCATCAGCGGATCAACACCGGCCGGCCGGTCAGCTTCGTGATATCGCGTTGCGAAACGCGTCCAGATCGGCGCACGCAACGGCCGTTCGCACAAGGCTCTTCAGTTGTTTCCCGTCGACAACCAAGTCGATTTCTTCGGCCAAATCTCGCGGAACGTCGCCAAACCGAGCTTCGAGGACCGTCACAATGTACTGGTGAGCTGTCTCGCAAGCCGTCTCGCGAGTCGCCTCGCGAGTCTTCTCGGTGAGCAGTTCGCCGTATTTTTCCATCACAAGTTCGTCAATTAACGGCGATTCGAGCATGACTTTTCTACCTCCCAAAATCGTCAGCACTTGTGTACATGAGGGAAGATAACGCGGGATCGGGCCGGACGAAGATTGTCCCGTGCCGGAACGTGCTCCTGGTCCTCTTTCCCACCGTTTTGTGCTGAAAGTGCAGCTCAATTCGGGCGACGAGCGAGGCCAGCAACTCTTGGACATGCTCCGGATCGGCCTCGGCAAACGTGTCGCGCAGGCTCCGTAAGGCGTCAATCGCAGCCTCGATCTCTTGCGTGCGGTCCGTTGCGGAGCCGTTTTGCTGCCGTTCGGCTCCATTCACACGTCGCTGCAGTTCGTCGCGTTCTGCCCGCAGTTGATCCAGCTTCGCGTACAACTTGGGAACCAAGCCCTCCGGTGCCGAGAAGATTCGCTCCGCCCCCTGGTCGATTTGCCGGTCGAGATCCTCGATCCGCTTTCTGATCGGCTTCACATCGACCTCCCCGTCCTGTCGCGGCTCCGTTTCCAGCCGCTTCTCCAACGCTTTACGGAGTCGGCCGATCGCCTCGTCGCTAAGGTATTGTTTCTGGATCATGCGGACGACACAATCCCGCAGAGGCGTTTCGCTGATGCAATTTGAGTAGCAGGCAGACGTGCCGCTGTCATGGTACGTGCGGCAGGTGTAGGAATACTTGGGGCCTGGCGCTGTATGGCCCCGCATGATGCGGTGGCAGTCTCCGCATCGGATCAGGCCGGTGAAAACGTATCGGTGTCCTGTCCGATGTGCGGTGTGCTTCTGCTGTATCGCCAGCTTACGCTGCACCCGGTCAAACAACGGCTTGGGGACGATGGGCTCGTGGTTGTTGGGGATGACGATTTCAGGGGCGCTCAGCGTGTGACCATCGCCTTTGCTCCGCGCGACGATCTCGCCGTCTTGGACCGCATGGTACTTGCCCACATGGTACCGGAACCGCACGAAGTCACCCGCGTACTTCGCGTTTGTCAGCACCAGTCGAACCGTTGTCTGCCGCCATAACTTGCCACGCGGTGTTCGAAAACCTCCCCGATTGAGCAGGTCGGCAACGGACCGCAGACTCGCTCCGACCGTGACGTACTCCTCGAAGATTCTGCGGATGATCGACGCCCGATCGGGGTCGAGAACAACCTGCCCGTCATTCAGCATGTAACCATCTGGACAGCGACCGCCTGTACCACTTCGGCCATTTTTGGTAGCTGCCAGCACGCCCCGTGTCACGTTCCGGCTGAGATCCCGGAGGTAGGCGTGTTTCGCCTCTTGTTGGACGACGTACAGCAGCCGACCGGCGAAGTCAGTCCAGTCGATCTTGCCCTGGGCGATCGTCTCCAGTCGAACCCCGGCATCGCGAAACGGCAGAATCCAGTACCCGCCCTCGATCGGATCGAATCGGCCAAAACGGTCCTGATCCCAGCACAGAACGACGGAGAATTCGCCCTGTACAACGTCGTCTCGCATTCGCAAGAAGCCCGTTCGTTTGCCCGTCTCGTCGCCGCTAATGGCAGAATCCACGTACTCCCGGATGACGCGGTAGCCTTGCCGTGTGGCGTAGGCGAGAAGCTCGTCCCGCTGAGCTGGAATCGACTTGTCCTGCTTCGTGGAACTCATGCGGAGGTAGAGGACCGCCGCGTCCTTCGGTAAAATGCCTTTAGCCATGACGTGAACCTCCGTATCGGGTTTGCGTGGTGGTCAGAGCCGCATCCGGTGCGTCAACACCCATGCGGCTCGCTGTATTTTCCCGTGTGGCGGTCGGAGAGGCAAGGGCTTAACGATGCAAAACTCGGCAGGCCATCGCACGCCAGGTCACTGCCGCGATCCGTTGTCGTCTTGATCGCCGCCCGTCTTGTCCAGGGCCCGTGGCCGCGTCCGAACGAAATGCAGCAAAAACTCGGCCAGTGCATCGTCCCAATCAGTGGGTTCGGCGTTCTGATCCACGGCGATGTCGATGCCGTCGGACAGATCGGTTCTGGCTCGCCCGGAAGCGGATTTCGAGGCGGGGACGGACGCTTTGAGACGGCCTGGGGAGCGGGGTGAATTGCCTGACGTGCGTCGCATCGGACGAGGGCTTTCTGTGCTTTCGCGAACAGCCCCTGGGGAAACCCCGTGACAGGCAGAATACGGTCTCAGACCCTTCATCAACACCGGCCCGCCTAAGGCGGCACCTGCCGCAATTTTAGCGAACCAGTTCCCGTCTCGAACTTGCAGCCAAGCTTGCAGACAGTTGCATTCTCCCGTGGCATACTGGATCTTGTTCATCGAGCCTTCTGGCCGACATTCCCAGTCAGTCGGCCTTCTTGAATTACCCGGATCAACAAGTTCGCCCGCCGAAGGAGTCAATCAAGTGGACGTTGCCTCGCCTGTCCGGCCCCTGGATTCTGATCCGTACCGCCTTGCCGCTTACCTCGTCGGACGACATCCAGGGGTCGTTCAGGCGTGGCAAGTCAACCTACGCGAGTGTGCTCACGCGGGCACCGACTGGGTAGCCATCAAACCAATGTACGAACTTTGGCCAGAAATCGACGAAGAACCAGCCGAACTCGAAGAATTCGACGATGCTCTCCGGGAGTTGGCCGTGGACCGGAAGGCCGATGTAGGCATCTTGGTGGAATTGCACCGAGCCTGGGATACCCTCACTCGCTGTTGCTCAGACATCGTCGATGCGGTTTCGGTCGATGACCGCCCGGCAGTCATGGAACTTACCGCGAACGCGGACTTCGAGTACAGAGCCGTAGTTCGCCTATCAGATCTGCTGGTCCGAGCCATCCCAGATTTGGGCGCCATTCAGCGACTTGGCGCGAAAATTGGAGATGCATTGGCGTGGGGCACAGAGACAAACTGGTTCACAGAAGAGGGGTATGACCTACCAGTCAAGCAGGACCTGCCGCCGGATCTACGGGAGTTACCAGCTGTTCTTGACACAATCACGATGTTGGATAGCTTGGCCGAAGAACTAACACGAACAGACCTGCTCCGCCAAATGTGTCCGGGCAACCCCGTCGGCATCGAAGTAGCGAAACAGTTGATCAGCTTGGACAGAACAATCCGAGATTCCCTCCAACGCCCGGAACCGTCCGAGCCGATCCTGGAAATCGATGAACAACGTGAGGCACTCGTCTTTCTAGGACGCACCATCAGTTACTCCCGCTTCGCCGAGCGAAACGCAAGTGGAGGCCTAAGAATGTTCCTGGCAATGGCGAAACAGCCGGGAGTTAAGCTGACTTACATGGAGCTGCAGGAGGCAGCAGGCGTTGTAGTGGACGACAAGCAAGTCGTCGGCTATCTCTCCCGCGTCCGCTCAATCCTGACCAGAACGTCGGGAAAAAACGCTGCCGAATCCAGCAAATTCCCGCGGTCCCGGCGCACGGATCGTGTGTTCATCAAACAACACCGAAAGCGAGCCGGAAGTGAAGCCGGGTATTCGCTTGACATTCCCCCTAGTCGTGTACGGATTCTGTCCTAGGCATTTGCCCGTGCGGTGGCGCCGCGACCCAGACCGCTGCGTCCCAGCTACAGCCAATGACAAAACAAAACACGCGTGTACCATCGGCTCGACCGGCTAGTCGAGCAACCTCCTGTTCTCCCTTGTCACGACTATACCGGTCACGGGCTGGCGTTCCGGCTCCACGGCAATCTCTCTGAAGATTTGTCTTTCGATTTCTGTCCTTCGCGATTTGATCGCTTCCAAACGAGCGCTGACGATTGTCTGCAGTCGTCTCGACAACCGTGAGCCAAGATGGAATTTCTTTTTTAAGTCCTTTCCGCCCTGCCGGAGATACTCGTACAGCTCGGCGGCCACTTTCGACAACGACCCGTGCTTACGGCTGGCATGGTTCTGCTTTAACACCAACAAGTCAAGGCCACAGCCCGTGGCTGCCCGAAGTCTGTCCAGTTGCCGTTGTACTGCCCGTAGTTGTTTTTGCGTCCTGAAGACGAACCCGGAAGGTCTGAGGATCTGGTAACTGTGCAGAGAAGCCATCGGCATCCCGATAGGTAGCCGGACAGCCTTTCGGCTCGCGTGTTTCAGAGATCTCCGGGCTTTTCCTTTAGCCGGATCGAGCTTCAACAGGCTCACATCTTCAGTTATTGGCGGCAACTCAGTCATGCGGTCACTTTGGTACACACGGATGAGCCACGGAATCAGTACCGCCTTGCTCTCCGCGCGATAACCACGCATCGCTGACTCCTGCGGATGCCAGCCGGAATCGCGGTCCCCGGTCAACTTTACGTAGTTTCCGGCACCGTCACAGCACATCGCGTCGAAGGCTGCTGAGCCGGTCTTGCCAGTCCGTTTGTGCTCGAACCGATGTGTCGCGAAGAACCGGCGATGCTCCTTGCGATTCACCTCAAAGAACCAGCACAGATGGTTGACCAGCCACCCGCTGAACGCGATGTCGTCGTCAGGAATCAGGCTGGGATCAAGGAAGGGAACACCCGATGTCTCGTCGGCGTGACGTATTGGATAGTCAGGCATTCGATCCAGGCACTCGCGGAAGGTGCAGGCCGGGATTCGGTCGCGGCGGTACCAACAACCGTCCGTGACGACCTGCAAAGCGTTCAAGGACATCATCATGCCATACGCTTCAGCGCGGGCGTGTGCGGTTATGAAATTACCGGCGACGACGTTGTTGGTCGGATGATGCTGGCTGCTAATGACGCCAAAGAGCGTGTTCCCTTGCAGTTTTAGCGTCAGCTCCGCCCCGCTGCCTTTCCCATGTTTCTGCTTCGCTTCGGCTCGGAGTTCGCCGATTCGTCTGGCGACTTCACCGACAGGAAACCGGAGGGATACAAACTCGTGATCCAGCTCTTCGACCTGCCGCACTGCAAGATCGCCAAGATCCAACTCCTGCCGCCAAGGGACCCGATTTGACTTCAGCTCATCAACAAGCTGGTCGTATTCAGGTCCATCCCCAGCGATTAAACGCTTCGGGTACAGGATGATCGCTTCGACAACAAGGTTTTCAAAATCCGCGCGAGCAGCGTCAGGCAGGCACTGGATCATGAGCCACGTCGCCGACGTCACAACGCCAGACTCGATCTCACCTGAAAACAGCTTGGCTCCCGACTTACGGTCCCCGGTCCGAGTACCAGTACCGGACTGCTCAGCCAATCGGGCACGACATGATCGCCGACGAAAGTTCTGGTGTGTTACAGCGTCGATCGTCGACGGGATCAGCGTGTTCGGCATGTTGTTGATCGGCCCGGTGACCCGTAACAGCCAGCCGTCATTAGGCGCGTGGCAAAGCATGAGTTCGACAGCCTCCTTAACCGTCAGACCATTCTGTCCAGGCTCGACAACCACAGGCCGGCCAATGTACATGTTCATCTTCGCGATGATGCCGGTGTAGCATCCCGACATGTCCACATCCCGCAGTTGTCCGGGAGCCTCGTGCCAGACGCATGTGGGCGACCGCGAGAAGAGAAGCCCGCCGTGTATCGTCCCAGTCTGCCGACCGAAACGGCTGGTCGACTGAGTTGAAGCGAAAGGCCGAAGCCCGCCCATCCGCATCAACCGCTTCAACTCGCGATCATTGTTGAGCAAGGCTGATCCCTCGGCTGCTTTCCGCACGTGGGCGAACAGAAAGTCAACAGTCCGCCGACCTATCGTGGCGTGCATTTGAGGTATGTCGCTATCGGACACGGCAAACGCTTTGTAAATATCACGGTCAGCCTGCCGCATTCGTTCATGTATTCGTAATACGTCGACGGCGTCGGCGATGGCGTAGCCGTAGGCATCAGCCGGTCGCTCGCGAAACGTGCGCAACATGTTCTCCTTGTCCCCGGCAGAGAGCAACTGGTTCTTTGGCGTCCCCAGGAAGGTCTTACACCAAGAGTCAAGACTTCCCGGACCAAACGCAAGCGACGTATCGCGGAATTCGACGGTGACAAGGTACGCAAAATCTCCGGACAGGATGGCCTCAACAATCGGAGGCCGGAAGGAGGAAGGCGATGAGGCGAGCGTAATTACCTTCCGCTTAGGCAGGCATAACGGTGATGCTTGTCCGTCCGGTGTCGCGTCAAGAATAGACGCGAAGAAACTACTGCCAAACATGTGGGAAAAATCGGCTGTAAGGAAGTGCCCAATGAAGCGGATGTTGATGGTCTTCAACTTCCACCGTCTCTTCTGTTTGTCCCATTCACCATTCACAGGCGACCAATTGCTCCTGCCTTCCACCAAGTCCAAGGCTGCGGCACGGTCAAGCACCTTGACATGTGAAATCCGCCCTAACATGAGCAGTAGTCGGACGGGCGACAGGGAGCGAGTGATTCGTGCGATTGGCAAGATCTGGAGCGGCGGACAGTCGTCGGACACATAGCTTTGCCCGCAAAAGCCTTCAGGCAGGGCAGGGATCAAATCACTTCGATACAGCTGAACGCGAATTGTTCGACCGAAATTTGCGGTTGTTTGAACGGTCAGCGTCTGCGATCCCTGGTATTCAGTGTCCACACCGATTGGGATGAATGGCTTGCTTGACAATCTGTCTAGTCGCGTAGAATTCTGGGCAATCGTGCGCATCACGCGTAAGGATTCCTGGGTCGGTCCGGTGGCCATCTGGGCGCTCCTTGGAGGAAATGTGGGAACAGCCGGCAGTAGGTACATGTCTGCCGGCAACTTCTCCTCAAGGCTACAAGAACCGGCCACGGAATACCCTTGCAGATAGTCTTGCATGAGCTTGTAATTGGCGGAATTCTGCGCATATAGAAAATGTACATTCTCCCGCCAATTCGACGACGACATCCGTCTGACACAGCAAATGATCCGTGCCTGCATGATCACCCCGAACCTGTCGCTCGGCGGCGCGGAGCGTTGGCTCACCGACCTGATCGTCCACAGCGATCCTACCCGGTTGCAGTGGACCGGGGTCGCCATCAGTGGCTGGGGCGGGGCCGACACGGGCCTCGTCCGCGAGCTGCAGGCGGTGGGTGTCCCGTTGATCTGCAGCGATCCGGGTGTGCATCGTCCGGCCCACGCCAAGCCCTTCTACCGCGATGGCATGACCAAGATCTTGGGCATCGACTTCCTGGAAACGGTCAAGGTCGCCGCCGAGGGCGCCGATGTCCTCGTTACCTGGGGCTCGCCGGACATGGGGCGCTGGCTGAACTGGTTCGCCGGCCCGCGGGTCCTGGTTTCCCATACGACCATGAGCGATCGCCCTGGCATCGCGATCACCGGCGCCACTCATCTGGCCGCGGTGTCCAGCGCCGCCGCCCGGTACTTCGACCAATTCACCGGTAACGACTTGCCGTTGAAGATTATCTACAATGGCGTCCGACGCGAGCGATGCCTGCCAGGCGGCTGTCACAGCGACGTGCGGGCCCGAATGCGTGCCTGGTGGGACATCCCCCAGGACGCCGTGGTGGTCGGCTACGTCGGCCGGCAGACGAAGGAGAAGAACTTCATGGCCGCGGCCCGCGCCGTGAGCCAGCTGGACGACAACCACTACGCCGTCTACTACGGCACGGACGGGACGGGCAAGAAGACGGACGAGGGGTTGAACGTCTGGTGCATGAACAACATTCCCGGCCGGCATCGCCTGTACATGCCCACAAACGCCGTAGGCGACGTTTACGCGGGCCTGGACGTTTTGGTACTCGCGAGCCACAGGGAAGCCTGTTCGCTCGTCCTGCTCGAAGCCTGGATGGCTGGCGTGCCCGTGGTGGCCACATAGATTGTCCCGATCCCGGCTGTTACCGTCTCAAGACAGACGACTTTACGTTCAGGAACGCGGTATCATTTTGAATGTGGATTCAAACTGAGAGCGCTGGCCCGGAATTGACCGCAAGACGATGACGGAGGGGGCGTGACGATACGCCGGTCGGGAGATTCCCCGTCATGCCGGTGTGGGCAGCCAACACAGAGATGCCAAGACGGTCATCCGTGTCGCCACCGATCCTGTATCGCCAACAAATCGGGTGCTGGAGTTCATCGACGCGCCGGACGCCAGAGCGGGCTTTCTGCCTTACCTGGTCATCAAGCCGCATCGCCTGGACCGTGGCCGGGCGAAGTTCGCCTGGACCGTGGCCGGGCGAAGTTCGCCTGTGACTGCTACCTGGAACCCGACGCCAAGATCAACATCGAACTGCGGGACGAAAGCTCGGGATCGCTGGTGACCGGACCATCGATTCGCATCACGGAGACGGGCCAAGTCCAGGCTGGCAGAAGGGATCTGGCCAAGGTTTCGCTCCGGAAGTGGTTTCACTTGGAGTTGGACTTCGTGCTGGGTTCCGCTCCACCGACTTACGGCCTGACGATTGGGCAGTCCGGCAAACCACCTGAGCGGTTCGAGAAGCTGCCCTACGCGAATCCGGAGTTTGCCCGCTGCACATGGCTGGGTGTCGTCAGCTATGCTACGGCCAAGACACACTTCTACGTCGACAACATCCGGCTGGAACGTTTGCCATGATCGGACGGCGGTTGTTGCGATGATTGGGAGGCGGATGTGGGCGATGGCGCTGGGAGACCTGGGGACGGTCACGAAGCGTCTTCCCGATTTGGGCACCGAACAGGAGGACCATTAACATGAATCGACCTCGCATTTTCCTGACGATGTGGCGTGTGGCCGTCGTGACTCTGGTATTGGCTTCGGCCGACGGACTCGCCGCCGAAGGGGATTCCCGGACGTGGCTGGAGACTTGGCGAAAGAACAACCCTCAGTGGCGAGCCCTGCACCTGATCGGACCCCAGCCGCAGCGGTTGGACGTGACCAGGGAGTTGATCACGAAGTTGATGGTTCCCAACCGGATGAACGTGCTCTTCCTGGAGGTCAATTACGGATTCCGCTTCCTGTCGCATCCTGAACTGGAGTGCTCCGGCCTGGACAAGACGCAAGCCCGCGACTTAACGGCCTTTTGTCGGCAGCACGGCATCCGCCTCATTCCGCTGTTCAACTGTTTGGGCCACCAGTCGTGGGCTAGCCACACGTCGGCCCTGCTCAAGAAGTACCCCCAGTTCGATGAAACACCGCACGTGCCGGCCGACAACAAGGGGATCTACTGCCGCGAGTGGTGTCCCTCCTTGCCGGAGGTCGACACGCTGGTCTTCGACCTACTCGATGAATTGCTCGACGCCTTTGATGCCGATGCCCTGCATGTGGGCATGGACGAGGTCTTCTTGATCGGCGACGAAAAGTGTCCTCGTTGTCGCGGGAAGGACAAGGGCGACCTGTTTGCCGGTGCGGTCAACCGCCTGCACAACCACCTTGTGAAGGAACAGCAGGTCGAGATGCTGATGTGGGGCGATCGGCTGTTGGATGCGACCGTGTTTTCGTACGGTACATGGGAGGCCAGCAAGACCGGCTCCCACCGTGCTCTGGAGCGGATTCCGAAGGACATCATCGTCTGCGACTGGCACTACGAACGGCGCGACGATTACCCGTCGG
>CAZXYZ010000130.1:0-31871 GCA_964645045.1 uncultured Pirellulaceae bacterium
GCGATGCAGACTGCCCCCACGCCAACGTTCCGCACCAGGGGCAAGATTCGCTCGTGACGCGTTCCGCTCGACGTACCGACAAACCGTGTAGAAATGCTCGTCCTCCTGCACCGGAAAGGACTTGAACCGTCCTTGGTACACGTGGCCACTGCCGGTACTGTGGCGGTGAGCGTGCCAACGTTGCGTGTGCGTAAGCGTCAGTGTCAGTGTCTCTGCCCTCACCGAACGGAGATGGCCAGATAACCCGGCGCCAATCAGGCCGGCCCGGTCTTCTCCGTCACCTCCCGTTCGAGCCGCTCAACTTGTTCCTGCAATTCTTCCACGTTCCAGCCGACCAACTCATCGATTCTGGAAGCCGAACGCCTGAGTAACCGCTGGCACAGGCAAATCCGTTCCGCTAGCTGCCGTCTGACCTCCCGATGTGCCTGTTCCTCACGGCGGTTGGCCGCCTCGCGTTCGCGGTTGGCCGCCTCATACCGCTGCTGCCATTGATCCCGTAGAGTTTCCAAGGTCTGCATGTCCCGCTTGGCCTTCAGCCGGCCTTCGTACAGTTCCCGTTCCACGTCGCTTTGAGCCAACATCTTCAGCACCCCCATCGCTTTCTGCTGATCCGGCCGATTCAGCGCGTCCGGCAACGCATCCGCATCCAACTCGCCTCCATTCTTGAGAATCTTCTCGCTGTACGGATTGAGCAACTCCACTTCCACCAACCGCTGCTGCGGGGGAGGCTCCAGTACTGCGTTGATCAGCGAGGCGGTCAAGTCCGTCCAGGACTCGCTGCCGAACACCTTCTTGAACGCGATGGCGACCTTCGGGTCAATGCCGGGTATCATCGTGCCGAATCCAGGCGGGGGAGGAAGCAAACAACGGTTCGATTCTATCGCCCCCGCTGCCAAGGAACCAGCGGTGACTGTCTCCGAATCTCAAGCATCGGGAAACCATTCCACCATCGGCTGCTCGTTTCGGTCTTCCCATGCCCAAAGTCCAGCCAAACCGGCCCTTTCTGTCAAGAATCGGTTCCCGACACCTTTTGGCCATGCTTTTGGCCATCACCTTTTGGCCGTGTGACACCTTTTGGCCCTGACGGTTCAGTGACAGAGGGTTCAGCCCACCAAACGCACGGCGCGCTGGCGGAGGTGTGTGAGGCACAGGAACGAGCAAAGGAATCTGGGGCAGAGGAGTCTGGATTCGCTCTGGTCTTGAACACCGTCCTACGCTGGCGAGCAGCGTGGTGACACAGTTCAGATTGCCCCGCAACGTTCCATAGGCTTCATCGAACGTCACCCAACCATGCCGTACCTTCGGACCCACGTTCATTTGGCGGCACCGAAGCTCCACGCGCAAACGGGCTTCGTGCCCGTCGCGGGGAGGAATCGGATCGACTCGATTTCCACAGGAGCTTTGTCGGCCGGGAGGTACAGGCGGATGATGCGCAGCACGCCGGTCGCCGACACGTTTACCACAATGTCCTGCCAGTCCGTGCCGGCATCGAGCGTGAATTCGACGGTCTGGCCGGTTTTCGGGAAATCGGTCTGGTCCTGCGTGACCCACTGCACTTTGCCCGCTCCGCCAGCCGTGCTCCGGGCGCGGAGTTGCAGTGTCAGCGGACCGGCGGCCTTCACCCGGGCGGTGCCCAGAAACGGCGTGCGGCCATCGGCTTCGACGCGCAGCACGCCGGCTACGACCGAGAGTCTGCAAAACTTGGGCACGAGGCCCGCCGTGGGATCGGCCGCCGGAGCCGCGCCGCGGTTGGCTGCCGCCGTGGGGCGCGGTTGGTAGTCGGGATTCGGTTTCGGGTACAGCGCGCCGGTATCTGTGACGAAGGCGTCGATCAGCGCGTCGAGTTCCTTGACTTTGTCCGGCATCTGGGCGGCGAGGTTCTTCGTTTCGCCGAGATCGTCTTGGAGGTTGAACAATTCGCGCGTGCCTTCGTATTTGTCCGTCCGTTCCTCGAAGCGGCGAATGAGTTTCCAATCGCCTTGCCGCACACTGACTCCGGGAATCAGGTGCGGGAACCAAGTGAAGTAGGCGTCACGCCGCAATTCGCCCTGGCCGAGCAGCACGGGGGCGTACGAGACGCCGTCCATCTTCTGCTCGGGCTTGGCCGCGATGTTGGCCAGCGCCAGTACGGTGGGGTACACATCGATGCAGCCGACGATCGCGTCGCTGGTGGCGCCGGCCTGTACCCGGCCCGGCCAGCGCACGACCAGCGGGACGCGCGTGCCGCCTTCGTACAGACTGCCTTTGCCGTCACGCAGGGGAGCGTTGTTGGTCGGCGGCTGGAAGCCGGCCCACTTGCGGTAGCTGGCGGTCACGGGGTCGTCCGTACTGCGGCGTTTGGCCTTGCCGTCCTCCTCGGTCATGCTGTGCGTGTTGCCGCCGTTATCCGAGGTGAAAATGATCATCGTACTGTCGGCGATCTTCAGTTCGTCAAGCTTGTCCAGGATCCGCCCGAGGCTTTCGTCCACGCTCTTGAGCATCGAGGCCATGACCGGATTCTTTTGGCGCCCGGTGGGGTCGATGCGCCGGGCCATCTCGGCGGTGAGGCTTTCCTTGTGTCCCCACGGGCCGTGGACGCCGTAGTGCCAGAGGTTGAGGAAGAACGGTTTTTCTGCACTGCTCTCGATGAACTTCAACGCCTCGTCAGTGAGCCGGTCGGTGATGTATTCGCCCGGCGGACCGTCGGTGATGGTGCCGGTGACGTGCTTCACAGCCTTGCCTTTCGGTCTTTCCGTCCCCGGCGGCATGACGCCATACGGCGAGAAGTAGGCGTTCGGCGGCCCGGCGCTCGGCTCGCAGTGGAAGGCAACGTCGAAACCTTGCCGCTCCGGCCAGTATGGCTCGGTCAATCCCAGGTGCCACTTGCCGAAGTGCCCCGTGCGATAGCCCGCGTCGCGCAAGGCTTCGGCGAGCGTATATTGCGCCGGGTCGAGATAGGTCTTGCTCTCCGGCATCCGCAGGGCGCGATTCGGCGGCACGGTGTCGGGCAGGTGATTCTCCTGCGGCGGCGTGTGGCCGCCCGCCGTCGTGACACCGTGCCGCGAGGCATACTGGCCGGTCAGCAGCGAGGCACGCGTCGGCGAGCACAACGGCTGCGAGTAAGCCTGCGTGAAAAGCATCCCCTGCTCGGCGAGCCGCTGCATGTTTGGCGTGTCGTAGTACTTCGAGCCGTAGGGCGTGCTGTCCATCCATCCCATGTCGTCCACCAGGAACAGAATGACGTTGGGCCGTCGCGGAGCGTTGCCGGTTCCCGCCGTGGCCAAGCCGCACAGCACGGCCAGCCAGATTACAACAGCAGACAGGGATTTCATGATGTTTCCTTCGATTCGGGTTTGGGTCTGCACCGTTCGAGGTTAAGTGAGCGGCAAGGCGCTAGCCGCCGGTTCCTGATCGGTCTGATTGGGGGCAATACCGGCGGCTAGCGCCCAATGCCAATTACTTTGTAGCGGCACGGCGCGAGCCGTCCGGTATGTCAGTCGGAAAACCGGGCAGCTTGCGCCGCTCCGCTAACAAAACGCCCCCAAATGGTCCAAAAATAAGCTGGTCCATTTGGCCGAGTGTATTGAGAATGGTCCGGCCAGGCAAGCGTCCCGCCTACTTCTGCTGTCCCGCCCACTTCTGCAGCCCGGTCGTGCGAAGATCGCCACCGGTGTCTTGTGGCGTTTCCGGTTTCTGCAACGATGGCCAGCACCAATCGAACGGTGGCCTGTTGACAGTCACGGCCCCGTGGGCCAACTTTCACGTATACGCCGTGGACTGAATGCCGAAACAAGTGGATTTCTAACACCGACGCTCGCATCCCAACGCCAATGTTGCTGAATTCCAAAGCCTGCCCATGGACGCTGGTGGTACTGACACTGGCGGCGCGGCCTTCGGCCGCAACCAAACATACAGATTTTGAACAGGAGCAAACAGAGTCAGCAAAGGCTGTAACTACTCTCTGTTCTCTCGGTTATCTCCTGTTCAAGAAATGCGCGCATGCTGCGCGCAATTTGATCGTTTGCAGTGCGGTGTGCCCGGCGTTCGCTGCGGACGAGGCAGGACCGTTGGCCCGCGCCCAGGACAGATACCGGGAAGCACGATACGATGAAGCCGCAGAACTGGCGACCGCAGTCATTCAGCAGGACACGGAATCGACCGCCGCCTACCAGCTACGAGCGGCGGCCTTCGAGCACTTGGGCAAGCTCGACCAGGCGATTGCTGACCTAAGCCAGGCCATCAAGCTGCAGCCTGACGCTGCCGACGCGATTCAGCATCGCGGCGAGCTGCACTTCCAGGCTGGGCACATCGCGTTGTCGATAGCGGACTTCGATCGTTACCTGCAGGCTCGGCCCGACCGGGAGCCGTATCATTGGCAACGGGGCATCAGCTACTACTACGCCGGTGAATACGCCAAGGGAGTGAGGCAATTCGAGATCCACAAGACCGTCAATCCGCAGGACGTCGAGAACGCCGTCTGGCACTACCTGTGCGGGGCGCGCCTGGAGGGCGTCGAACGAGCCCGTGCTAAGCTTATCGACATCGACCGCGACGATCGCCCGTGGGCCTTGCCCGTGTATCGCCTGTTCCAGGGCAGGCTGACGCCTGCCGAGGTGCTCAAGCAAGCGGAGCAGGGGATTGGCACGGAGACGATACGCAAGGACTACCTGTTTTACGCCCATTTGTACGTCGGCCTGTACCACGAGGCCGCTGGTGCGAACGAGATGGCATGCAAACACATCGAGATCGCTGCGACGCGGTACTATTCCCCGCACTACATGGGCGCCGTGGCCCGTGTCCACCTGCAGCGACTGAAGGCGATGCGTTGATGTCCTTTCTTCGGACCGGCTGATTCGGACTCCGCAAGGGCGGATCGCGGCCCGCAACGAGGTGGCCCATGGTCGGTGGTTTGATCGGACAGGGAAATTAACAAGGACCAACCCGACCGGGTGACGGCCAGCGATTTTCCATCTCCGACCTGCGTCCGCGCTGCCGCGATGTTAGACGCCCTCGCTCAGAATCGCAGATACTATCGCTTTCACTGCCTCCGCCAGCTCGTCGAGGTCCACCCCATCTGCCCCTAATATACTCCAGTCCCTCGCGCAAAGCCCACGCGGAACTGCCATGGTGCCGTACAGATCTCCTGAATACCCGCCGGAGCAGCCCACAGGGATCACAGTCGCCCCCTTGGATAATGCCACTTTGGCCTCGTACTCCGTTCCCGGACCGCCCTCAATTGCCAGAAATAGCTTGGCGACGCGGCCCAAGACTTCACGGCGTTCGATCATGTGGCGACCACAAAACAATGTCTCGCCATAGTCGGGCGAGTTGCAGCCAATCGGAAGCAAATGATAGACCTGCGGCTCCTGGTCTTTGTTCAATCGCAATCGATGAACACTCCGGCCCACCGTTTCACCCACACCCGCTCGTCCCCCCGTAATCACGGCAAGCGGACAAAGGTTGGCGAGATTCCTGCCAATGGCGATACACGTGCGTTCACTGTCAGGATGAGAAAACGACGAACTGCCAATGACAACAAGCCGCGGCGTCCGGGGAAGCGCCCTGTCAACCGCAGCAGCAATTTCGTCGAATCGTGTACACATGGCAGGCGTTTGACTTCGCCGGCTGGATTCCGCACCCAGAGGCACCAAGAATGCCAGATACTCAGGAAAGCCCACATTTTGTCGAGTACGTCACTTTGCTAAGGCAGTTGCGTGCGTTGATCTCCGCCGGCAGGGGTGAGAGCGAAGAAGCCGATCACCTGCGGGACCGAATGGATGAACCGTGGCTCCACTTGACCCAAGATGAAGTCGCCCGAATCGACGCATTGGCAGCCAAGATCGAGGTCCCGCTGACCCAGCGCGAAAGCGAAGTCTTGCGCCAACTGGCCCAAGGTTTGACGAACCGCGAAATCGCCGTGGCGCTGGACATCAGCTACGAGACGGTTAAGGTGGAACACCGTCCTACGCTGGCAAGCAGCGTGGTGACGCAGTTCAGACGGCCCCGCAACGTAGCCTCGGACCTCGCGATGTGAACCGGCGACGCCCCCGGCATCAGACGTCCAGGTGGCTCCGCAGAGTACCGTTTTCAGCTGGTCGGCGACTTCCCGATCATCCAGCGGTTTCCTGTTGGCAGGGTGCGGTAGCAGTTCCAGGAGAAGCAGCACGGAACATCGGCGGCCGCGATTTGCGCAGAACGCGCCGCAAAACGTTGGCAGACCGTAACTTGCGCCGCCAGCCAGCCGGCGCAGGCCCGTTGTGAATCTGGGCGGGAAATGCTAGAATCCTGCGTTGAACGGAATTGACGCCATCTGTCTTGCGACGCGCAGTCACCGAACGAAAGGACTCCGCCCTTGCCCACGGACCCACCTCCCGCCGATGAAGTCCCCTCGCCCGAGGAACTCGGCGACGCTGGTATCCCGCCAGTCAGCGACGATACCCTGACCAGTGTGGTCGACCAGCCGATCGAAGAGGAACTGAAACAAAGCTACCTGACGTACGCGATGAGCGTGATCGTCAGCCGGGCATTGCCCGACGTGCGCGACGGCTTGAAACCGTCCCAGCGCCGGATCCTGGTCGCCATGAACGATCTGAATCTGAGTCCGGGCGCGGCGCGCATCAAGTGCGCGAAGATCTCCGGCGACACCAGCGGTAACTACCACCCGCACGGCGAGAGCGTGATCTACCCGACGCTGGTCCGCATGGCCCAGGAATGGAACCTGCGGCACGTGCTGATCGACAAGCAGGGCAACTTCGGCTCGATCGCCGGACTGCCCCCCGCGGCGATGCGGTACACGGAAGCCCGCTTGTCGCCCGTGGCGGCGATGTTGCTGGACGACCTGAAGCTCGACACGGTCGACTACGTGCCGACCTATGACGAGCGGAACATGGAACCGACGGTGCTGCCGTCGAAGTTTCCGAATCTGCTGGTCAACGGCGCCACCGGCATCGCGGTCGGGATGGCCACGTCCGTTCCGCCGCACAATCTGCGCGAGATCTGCGACGCGCTGGTCCGTGTGATCGACGAGCCCGATGTGCCGATTGACGAACTGTTGGAGATCGTGCAAGGGCCCGACTTCCCGACGGGCGGCATCATCTGCGGACGTGCCGGCATCCGGCAAGGCTACCACACCGGCCGCGGAACGATCGTGGTGCGAGCCCGCGCCACCATCGAAGAGAAAGCCAACGGCCGCTCCCAGATCGTCGTCACCGAAGTGCCTTTCCAGCAGTTCCGCGACCGCATCGTGGAACGGATCGGCGAACTGGTCAACGGCGACAAGATCAAGGGCATCTCGGCCGTCCAGGACCTGAGCGATCTGAACGAACCGGTGCGGATCGCGATCGATATCAAACGCGACGCCGACCCCGAGGTGGTGCTGAACCAGCTGTACCAGTTTTCGCCGCTGCAGGACACGATTTCCATCATCCTGCTGGCGCTGGTCGACGGCAAGCCGCGGCTGTGTACGCTGAAGGACATGCTGCAGGAGTTCATCCGGCACCGTGTGGCGGTGATCCGCCGCCGCACCCAGTTCCTGCTGGCCAAAGCACGCCGGCGGAAGCACACGATCGAGGGACTGCTGTTGGCCTTGGCCAATATCGACGAGATCATCCGCATCATCCGGCATTCGCAGACGCAGGCGGAGGCCAAGGTCGGCATCATGGGCGTCCAGTGTCCGGCGGCCATGATGGCCCGCGCGCTGGGCGAGGAAGGCTTCCGGATGTTCCAGGAGGAACGCGGCGCCGCCGACGGCTATACGCTGACCGCCGTCCAGGCGGACGCGATCCTGAAGATGACGTTGGGCCAGTTGGTGAACTTGGAGCAGGAGCGGCTGGGCGAAGAACACCGCAAGCTGCTGGAAGAGATCGCGGAATACCTCCGCATCCTGTCGGACGAGCAGAACATCCTGGACATCATCAAGGAAGACCTGCGCGAGATCCGGCGCAAGTACGGCGACGACCGGCGGACGGAGATCACCGGCGAAGAGGTCGGTTCGCTCGACCTGGAAGACCTGATCACCGAAGAGACGATGGTCGTTTCGATCAGTCATCGCGGTTATATCAAGCGGACGCCGAGCAGTGTCTACCGCGCGCAACGCCGCGGGGGCAAAGGGATCCGCGGCGCTCAGACCGAGGAAGAAGATCCGATCGAGCACCTGTTCGTGGCCAGCACCCACGCCTACCTGTTGTTCTTTACCAACCAGGGCAAGGTCTTCTGGCAAAAAGTGTTCAGCTTGCCGCAGCTGGGACGCGAGAGCAAGGGCCGGGCGATCGTCAATCTGCTGAGCCTGCAGCCGAACGAAAAAATCGCCGATTGCCGTCCGGTGCGGGACTTCGACCTGCCCGACCATTACCTGATGATGGCCACGCGCAAGGGGTTGATCAAGAAAACGCCGCTGGAGCAGTACAGCCGTCCGAAAAAGGGCGGGATCATCGCGATCAAGCTGCGCGAAGACGACGAACTGGTGGATGTCGTCGTCACTAAGGCGGGCGACGAAGTCGTGTTGTCCACGGCGCATGGGATGGCGATCCGCTTCAAGGAGTCCGACGCGCGTCCGATGGGCCGCAACACGTCGGGCGTCAAGGGAATCCGCTTGCAGGGCGATGACGAATTGGTCGGGATGGTCGTGGCCGACCCGGATGCGATGCTGTTGACCGCCTGCGAAAACGGCTACGGCAAACGGACCAACTTTGGTCCCAGCACGGTCGCGCCCGACGAGAAAGGCCCGGCGGGCGAAACGCCCTTGGATGACGAAGCCGGTGAAGAGGAACCGGTTGCCGACGAGCCGCCCGTCGAGGATGCCGCTGTCGAGGAAGAGGAGCCCGCGGCCGAGGAAGAGGAAGGCGGCGAAGAATCGTCCAGCAGCCAGCGGTACCGCACGCAGCGCCGCGGCGGCAAGGGACTGCGGGATATCAAGGCCGGCGACCGCAACGGCAAGGTGGTCAGCATCGTCCGCGTGAACGAGGACGATGAACTGCTGATGATGACGGCCCGCGGCAAGATCCAGCGGATCGCGGCCCGCGAAGTGCGGCTCACCGGCCGCAACACCAAAGGCGTGCGGATCATGAGCTTGGACGAAGACGACGCCTTGGCCGCCGTGGTCCGCGTCCCCAAGGAGGAACAGGAAGAAGCCGAGCCGGCCGCCGAGGAGGGCAACACATCTGGGAAGACGCCGCAGTAGCATGGCGAACGGCTGGCGTAAGCCCGCCGGTTTTGGGCGTGCCCGCACGTATGCGCGATGGACTTGCAGTTTCACCTTCGATGAAATCAGCAGACCGTAGGAAAAGTGTTCGCAGAGACCATGCACCGATGGGCTGACGCCCACCGTTCGCCTGGATCGGCACCGATGGGCTGACGCCCACCGTTCGCCTGGATTTCTGCAACGTTTGGGAAAACACAGACAACATGGCCAAGAAACCCGCCAAAGAACCCGCTGCCAAAAAGACGTCCTTCAATGCCGCGGACCGCAAGACCCTGAACGCGTTGCTGGGGCTGGCGAACGAAGTCCTGTCGACCGCCGACCGCGGGCGGCCGCCCAGTCTGGACATTCCGTCGCGGTCGCTGTCCAACGTGCGCTACAACAAGACCAAGCGGTTCATCGAGATGGGCAGCGGCACCAACCGCCGCGAACTGTTCAACCTGTCGCAGGCCAAGGCGTACATGCAAACGCTGCTGGTCGGCAGCGGCTGCAAACAGCTGATCGAAGAAGGCAAAACGACCAGCATCCGTGGTCTGTTCTACTTGTTGAAACACACCATCGAGGGTTGCCGCGAAGAGACGTTCAACGACCAATCGGAATGCGACCCGGTGATCGAAGACGTCGAGGTGACGTTGAACGCGCTTCGCGAGGAGTTGCACGTCTACGCCTCGAATCGCGGCTCGATGGTCGGCAATATCTTGCTGAATGACAGCGGCGACGAGATCGATTGTGCGCGGATGGGCTCTGGCGGCTATAGCATCCCCTCGATCTGCGAACCGGAAGTGATTGAGTTCCGCAAATGCGACGCCAAATTCGTCCTGCACGTCGAAAAAGACACGGTCTGGCGGCGATTCAACGAGGACAAGTTCTGGAAAGAGCACAACTGTATTCTGACGCACGGCGGCGGCCAGCCGCCGCGCGGGGTCCGCCGGCTGTTGCACCGGATGTTTTACGAGCTCAAGCTGCCGATCTATTGCCTGCTGGACAACGATCCGTGGGGGTACTACATCTACAGCGTGCTTAAACAAGGCTCGATCAATCTGGCCTACGAATCGAAACGGATGGCGATCCCCGATGCCCGCTATATCGGACTCCGCAGCAACGACTACGAACGCTGCGGGCTGACCCCCAGCGTCACCATCGACCTGTCCGACGCCGACGTCAAACGGGCCAAACAGATCGCCGGCTATCCCTGGTTCGAGAACAAGAAGGCGTGGCAGAAGGAAATCGCGCTGATGCTGAAAAACGGCTTCAAGCTCGAAGTCGAAGCCTTGATCAACAAAGGCGTCAGCTACGTCACCGAGACCTACGTTCCGGAGCGGCTGGAGGAACAGGATTTTCTGGATTGATCACCTGACCTGCAGCATCCGCTCCAGGGCGACCAGCGACCAGCGGCTGGTCTCGGCGTCCACTTCGATCACGTGTACGTGCCGGCCGGCCGCCAGGTTTTCTAGGCTCCAGCACAGATGCGCCAGATCGATCCGGTACATCGTGGCGCACATGCACAGCACGGGCGACAGGAAGTGGATCTCCTGGTCGGGGTGGGCTTTTTTCAAGCGGTTGACCAGGTGCAATTCGGTGCCGATCGCCCACTTGGAACCCGGCGGCGCTTGCTCGACCACCTGCACGATCTTGTACGTGGATCCGTAGACGTCGGCCAAGTCCACGACCTCGCGGGTACACTCGGGATGGACCAGGATCCGGACGCCCGGAATCCGCTGGCGGAACTGGTGGACGTGCTCCGGCCGGAACATCTGATGCACGCTGCAGTGGCCTTGCCACAGCAACACTCGGCTGCCGCGGATCGCGTCCTCCGAATTGCCACCCAATTCCGGTTCGTGAGGATTCCACACCGGCATCTGTTCGATCGGCACGCCCATCCGCAATGCCGTGTTGCGGCCCAAGTGTTGGTCGGGAAAAAACAGGACGCGGCGAGTCCGCTGGAAAGCCCACTTGAGCACCCCCTCGGCGTTGCTGGACGTACACACGATGCCGCCGTGCTGGCCGCAAAACGCCTTCAGGCTGGCGGCCGAGTTGATGTAGGTCACCGGCGTGATGTCCGCCGTGTCGATGATCTGGCCCAAGTCCTCCCAGGCCGCTTCGACTTGCTCGATCGCCGCCATGTCGGCCATCGAGCAGCCGGCGGCCAAGTCGGGCAGGATGACCGTGACCCGCATGCCGTTCCGCTTCGCCAGCTTTTCCGGGCGGTTGGCCAGGATGTCGGCCGTCTCGGCCATGAAGTGGACACCGCAAAAGACGATCGCACGGCAGTCGTCGCTGTCGGCCGCCATGCGGCTCAGCTGGTAACTGTCGCCGCGCAAATCGCTGTGCGCGATCACTTCGTCCTGCTGGTAGTGGTGACCCAGAATCAGCAACCGCGGTCCCAGCTGGGCGCGCACGGCCTCGATCCGGGCCGCCAGTTCCTCGTTCTCCAGCGACTTGTAGGGCGCCAATTCCAAGCGGGCAGGCTCTTGCAGCGTGATCGTCATCGTCGGTTTCGTCCAGGTTTCGGGCACACGGCCTTGTTCAGGGATAGGTTTGAAGCTGCTGTATTATAGGCAGAAACCGCCGGAAATGTTGAAGGACTTCATTTTGTGCGAGTCCCACGGATGCCCACGGCGAACGGTGAGGCGTCAGCCCGCCGGTGTATCCTCTATCTTCTTTACAGGCATTCTCACTCCCGTCGGCACGTTTTCACCCGCAGTGGCGTCGTCGCCTTTCGCTCCGCGAAAGGGCGTTCTTTCGCGGAGCGAAAGACGACATTGCTCGTGGACGAGTCCTGAGCATGCAGATAACCGGCGGGCTGACGCCGGCCG
This sequence comes from uncultured Pirellulaceae bacterium, assembly GCA_964645045.1. Taxonomy (GTDB): domain Bacteria; phylum Planctomycetota; class Planctomycetia; order Pirellulales; family Pirellulaceae; genus Anammoximicrobium. Next base: position 11,992 of record CAZXYZ010000130.1, read on the forward strand.
TTCGCCTTTCGCTGCGCACGGCAAAGGCCGATTGACACGGCCCTGCCTGACAACAACACTGCGGTTCGTCGCCTCATGCCGTCGGCCGTCCCGGTGGCCGCGATCGCAGGCACGACCCCGCTATTTATCACTCCCCGGAACAAGGAGCCAGCCATGCGACCACCGCGTCATCCCGGCCAGAGCCGACGGACCTTTTTGAAGTGTGCGGGGGCGGCCGCGCTGGCCCCCGGTGCTTTTCGGATCATCCCCGCGTCGGCGCTTGGCGCCGACGGCACGACGGCGCCGAGCAACCGGATCTCGCTGGGGCTGATCGGCGTGGGCATGGTCGGCCAGGGCCACCTCCGCGGGTTTCTGAACGCACCGGAAGCGCAGGTGGCCGCCGTGTGCGACGTGGACCGGTGGCGGCGGGACAACGCCCGGGCCACGACGGAGCAGGCTTATGCCGACCGGCGGGCCAGCGGCATCTACCAGGGGTGCGCGGCCTATAACGACTTCCGCGAGTTGCTGGCCCGCGACGACATCGACGCGGTGTTCATCGCCACCGGCGACCGCTGGCACGCTGTGGCCACCGTGCTGGCCGCCAAGGCCGGCAAGGACATTTACGTCGAGAAGCCCATCTCGCTGACGATCGACGAGGCCCGGGCGATGGTCCAGGCCGTGCGGCGTTACGACCGCGTCTGCCAGTGCGGCCTGCAGCAGCGCTCGACGCGCGAATTCCGCCTGGCCTGCCAATTGGTCCGCGACGGGGCGCTCGGCAAGGTCCAGGCGGTGTACGTCATCGGCTTGGGCACAAGCGCCGAGGTCAACTTGCCGGCCGAACCGGTCCCCGAGAGCCTCGATTGGGACCTGTGGCTGGGGCCGGCTCCGTGGCGGCCGTTCAACCACCGCTTCGTCTACCTGGGGCAACCGTTGAACGTCGTCCCGTGGGACTTCTGCCGCGACTTTGGCGGAGGGAATTTGACCAGCGGCACGGTCCACGCGTTCGATGTGGTCCAATGGGGATTGGGCATGGATCAGGCCGGGCCGGTCGAGGTGATTCCCCCCGCCGCCGGAAACGGTCCCGATCTGACCTTCAAGTACGCCAACGGCGTGCCCGTGCAGGTCGTGCCGGGCCGCCTCGACCGCAACCGGCATGCGATCCCCAAGGGTTGGGATGAGAGCACGCCGCTGCAGGTCTTTGGCGCGTTGTTCGTGGGCGAGCGGGGTTGGATCCACGTGGGCCGCGAAGGCTATCTGCAGTCGTTCCCCGCCGAATTGATCAAGGATTACCCGGCTGACTACGAGCCGCTGATTGCGGGGGAAAGCCATCACCGCAACTGGTTCGAGGCGATCCGCACCCGCGGCCGCCCGGCGTGCGACGTGGCGGTGGGTTGCCAGTCGACGATCGTCTCCCACTTGGGCTGCATCGCTTGCTGGACGGGCCGGGCTTTAAAGTGGGACCCGGCCGGCGACCAGTTCCCGGACGACGACGCAGCTAACCGCCTGCGGTCCCGGGCCATGCGCGAACCGTGGCGGGTGTGACCAAAGGGGGCGGATTCCGATCGGTAACCGGCCGCAGGCAATTCGTTGTTCAGCGCGCGGACGCCGGCCAAGTCGATGGGGGAAGCCGCGTTTCACCTCCCCGGCGTTTGCCGGGAGCGCCGGCCGCCACATCGCATGCCGCAAGGCGGTGTGTTCAAGATGCCTCCCGTTTCGCCTTGCGCAATCGCAATGCCTCGGGACGCCGGGAAAGACAACGGACGCAGACGCCGCGCTGCTCAAGATCTCCAGCAGCTGGCTGCCACCACCGTAGGCGCTGGTGAAGATGGTGTCGCCCCGCACCGTGGGCGTGAGGATATTCATGCCGAGCATCGCCGGGATGTCCTGCGACCAGAGGATCTGGCCGGACTCCGGAAGGATCCCGGCCAGTCTTGTGCGTGTCTGGACGAGCAGTTGCTCCTGGCCGCAGACGGTGGCGAGGACAGGTGAGGAGAAGGCGCTGCCGAACATGCCCCCGCCGTCGGCCAGAATCCGCCAAACGACTTGGCCGGTCCGCTTGTCCAGCTTGCAGAAGCCCGCGGCCGCCTGGACAAACACATGGTCGCCCACGACCAGGGGCGAGCAAACGAAGCCGAACGCCGGCAGGGGCGACTTGAATTGTTCGACGAAATTGACTCGCCATCGCTCGGCACCCGTCCCGGCGTCCAGACAGACCAGCACATCGCGCATGCCGGCAACGTAGACCGACTGGCCATCGTAGGCGGGCGTGGACCGAATCCAATCGCCGTTGCGTTTGGCCATGAACGGCACGGACATGGCACCCGGCCACTCCGCCACCCACAGCTGATTTTCGCCGAAGCGCCCGACCGAGGGGCAGTCATCGCGCCGCGGACTCAGGTCACGCGGGAATTGTGTCCGCATACTTCCGCGATGCCTCCGCCGCTCCGCCCGAGGCGTGCTGGCGCAGGGCAGACCGGACCATCAGCCATTCTTCGATGTTGTCCGAGGTCAACACGCCCACGAGGCTGCGACCGTGCAACACGGGCAACATCGAGTGCCCGGACTGTTGTATGATGGCGAAGGCCTGGTCCAGGGGCATCGACTCCTCAATGAACGGACAGTCGCGGGCCATCACGTCGCGGACGGTGGCTTCCAACCGGCCCTGGGCCACGCCGGACAGCAGATCCACGCGGTGCAGAACGCCGATCACCTGGCCGCGCTCGACCACCGGGAAGTCCTGTTGGTGGTCGGCCAGCAACTCCTCGACGGCCCCCCGCAGCGACATCCCCGGATCGAGGCCACGAAACCGCGGGACCATTGCCTCACGCACCCGGGCGCCGCGCACGAGCGAGCGCGTCTGGACGTGCTGCGCCTCGCCGCGGGCGGCAAAGTACACGAAGAAGGCGACCAGCATCAGCATCCAGTTCGTGAAGAAGCCCACGATGCCGAACAACACGGCCATGACCTGTCCGCAAGCCGCAGCGATATTCGTCGCCTTGGCGTACGGCAGAAACATCGCCAACACGGCCCGCAGTACGCGCCCGCCGTCCATCGGGAAGGCTGGCAACAGATTGAACGCGACCAAGGTTACGTTGATCGAGATCAACTGAGCCGGGAAACTGACGGCCGTCAGATCCCCGCGCCACAGGTCCTGGACGCCGCCCAAAGCCACCGCCACCGGCAACAACACCGCCACGATGGCGACGTTGACGGCCGGTCCGGCCAGCGCAATCCAGAACTCCTGCCACGGATTCTCCGGGATGCGTTCCAAGCGTGCCAAACCGCCGATCGGTAGCAGCGTAATGTCGTGCGTGCGGATCCCGAACACCCGCGCCGTCAGCGCGTGGCCGAACTCGTGCAGCAGTACGCACAGGAACACGGCGACCAGCAGCGTGGTGCTGCCAGCCACCGCCGCCCAGGCGGCGCCGGTCATCAGCTGGCCGACAACCAGCAGACCGACCAGCAGCAGAAACGTCCAATGTACGATCACATCAATGCCGAACCAGCGTCCCAGGTGTAAGCCGGACTTCATTGCGAAGCTCCCTTCTCGGTCTGTTGTTTTCGCGTTTCTTGTTTGAACCCAGCCGGCCGCGCCGGACACGGAACCATAATCTTTCACTTAATCTTTCACCTAATCTCCTCGGACTGACTTGGAGCTGGGGGAGAGATTAGGTGAAAGATTAGGTGAAAGATTAAGTTCTAGAATACTGAACGCCAAGCGTCACGAGATCGCTCCGGCGGCAGGGTCGGGAGCCCCGTGCCGATCGCTTGCCGAGGACGCGTCGCGCCGTCGGCGGCGGGCGTTGGGCACGGTCTGCCGCGCGTCGACGGCGCGGTGATGGACCCGGGCAACCGACCGGGCCGCCCGCTCCGCGGCCTGCGTCACTGCGGCCATAACCGTAGCGGCTTGCTCGTTCACAACCACCGTGCCGGCGTGCAAACGCACGACCAGCCGGCACTTCTTATCGATGCCGCCCCGCAGGCCGTTCTCGTCGCTGACGGTCACGGTCAGGCCTTGAATCAACGGCGCGAATCGAGTCAGCGCCAAACGAATCCGGTCCTCGATCCGTTGTCGATCGGAGGCGGTGACCTGCAGGTCCTTGGACTGGATATGCATCTTCATCGCGATTCCCCTTGTCTTGGGTGGGTCAGTCACCGAAGTCGAACAACTAAGACGTTCTATGGCAGTGGCCTGCTATTGACAAATACAATCTTTCGATTGTAAATATCGCTTTTGCAAATATCTAAAGGACCCCGATTCACCGGTGTCAGAGGGCCGCAACATGGACTGGATCAACTACCATCACCTGCTGTACTTCTGGGTTGTGGCCCGTGAGGGCAGCGTCGTGCGGGCTTGCGAGGAATTGCAGTTGTCGCAGCCCACGATCAGCGGCCAGCTTGCCAAGTTCGAGAAATCGCTGCGCTGCAAGCTCTTTCGCCGCGTCGGACGGGGCCTGGAGCTGACGGAAGAGGGCCGAATGCTGTTCCGTTATGCCGACGAGATCTTCACGATCGGCCGCGAGATGGTCGAGGCGATGAAGGGCCGGGCGACGGGCCGCCCGTTGCGCTTTACCGTCGGCGTGGCGGACGTGCTTCCCAAGCTGGTCGTGTACCGGCTGCTGGAGCCCGCCTGCCGGCTGGATGAACCGATCGAGTTGGTCTGCCACGAAGGGAAGTTGGATTCACTGCTGGCGGATCTGGCGCTGTTCAACCTGGACGTCGTCCTCTCCGAGGCTCCAGTCAGTGCGCAAACGCGCGTCCGGGCCTTCAACCATCTGCTGGGATCGTGCGACGTGTCGATCTACGGTACGGCCGAATTGGCGGACCGCTATCGGCGCGGATTCCCGCAATCGCTGAGCGACGCACCCTGGCTGCTGCCGACCCCGGGCACCGCCCTGCGACGAGACCTGGAGCGGTGGTTCGAGTCGCTCGACATGCGGCCGAGAATTGCGGGCGAGTTCGCGGACAGCGGGCTGCTGAAAGCCTTCGGCCAAGCGGGGATTGGCTTGTTCGCCGGCCCGACGGTGATCGACGCCGAGATCCGCCGCCAGTATCAAGTCGAACCCGTGGGACGGATTGAGGACATCCGTTTTCAGTGCTACGCGATTACGGTGGAACGACGGCTAAAACATCCGGCGGTCGTCGCCATCTCGAAGACCGCCCGCGGAACACTGTTCTCCCCGGACTAACATCGCCATGAGCGATGTGAAACAAGGAAAGATCTGGTGCCCGTTTGGCCGAGGGATTCCGGTGCCGACAACCATTTGTTGAAATGCGGGCATTCCTGGCGGATGATCAAAGGCGTCGCGTCCATCACGCAAGACACCGCCATCCGCCTGGAGCGAGTGACGGGCGTGCCGGCGCGGATGTGGAACAGCCTGGAAGCGAACTACCGCGAGCGGCTGGCAAGGCTGGACGAGCGATCCCGCCTGCAGGGCAGTTTGGATTGGCTCAAGACGATTCCGGTCAAGGAACTCCTCCAGCGCGGCAAGATCCGCGAGCAGTCTGAGCCACTGAGCCTCCTGGAGGAAGTCCTGCGTTTCTTCGGCGTCGCCGACGTAGACGCTTGGAAAGAAGGCTGGGAGAAGCCCCAATTTGCGTTTCGCAAGTCCCCGGCGTTCAAGAACCGGACGGGCCCGATGGCGACTTGGCTAAGGCTGTGCGAACTGGACGCGGCCGCCATTGGCTGCAAGCCTTTCAGCCGGGCACGCATCCAAGCGGCCCTGCGCGAGATCCGCTCGTTGAGCGAGGCCGAACCGGCGGAATTCGTCCAAGCCATGCCAGACCAATGCTCCGAGGCCGGGGTGGCGGTCGTCCTGGTCCCGGAAATCAAAGGGGCCCCGGTCAGCGGCGCGGCCAAGTGGCTGTCGCCCCGCAAAGCCATGATCGGCTTGAATCTGCGCGGCAAGAGCAACGACCGTTTCTGGTTCAGCTTCTTCCACGAAGCCGGTCACCTGTTGCTGGACAGCAAGAAAGAAACCTACATCGACGTCGACTCGGCCAACGATCCGCGTGAACAGCAAGCCAACCATTCGCCGCCAACACGCTGATCCCGCCTGCGCGGGCTGCTGAGTTACCGAACCTGCGCAGTCTCGCCGACGTGGAAGCCTTTGCCCGCTCCATCCGCATCGCCCCCGGCATCGTCGTCGGCCGTCTGCAGCACGACGGGATCATCGAGTTCAGCCAACTGAACGGACTTAAGGTTCGGCTGGAATGGTCGGACGACGACTGACCTTCAGACCGCTGTCTCGACTTCCCGGTCCCGGTCACGAAAGCGGTGAGGGAGTTGGCGCAGGACTTTCTGGCACACGGGGGCATTCCCCCGGAAAAGCTCCCAGCGACGCCATGCACTTGGCAATTGCCGCGGGACACGAGGTGGATTGAACGCTCCAATACGCGGTCAACTGGCTTCGTGCTACGGTTTCGGACGCGAGAAGATCGACCTGGAATAGTCGCTCCGTTGCGTTATGTAACGTGTCCAGCGCACCGCAGGCATGTTCTGGTGACCCGGCAGTTCAGTTGCGGCGCGGATGAAATCCCATGCCGCAAATCTAGCGAACACCGCTTAGTCTTGGTAGCTTAATGGGGAACTCCCTGACGTGAGCGAGACTAGCGAACGGCGGGAGCCCGAGTTCTCACTTTGCGACAGTTTTCTGCCTATGGCCAAGCGAAAAGTCCTGCTGCAATGGATCGGCCACAGCGATCTTCGCGCGATGGCCGCCTCCCTAACCGCGACCCGACGCGAAGCCCTGATGGCGAAGCTGGGAGGTGTCCTGCCCAAGGACGGTGATTTCGGCCCGACCAAGACCCTTCTGACCACCCAGACGTTCGACGAAGTCCGGCTGCTCAGCAATTATCCCGCCGAGTGGGCCAAATGGTTTCTGGCCTGGTTGAGCGTCAAGGCCGAACTGGTTCAGGTCGCACTGGACAAGCCTACGGACTACGCGGCCATCTACCGGATTGCCAACGGCGAATTGAGCAAGCTTCGCGACCGGGACACATGGTCCGAAACGGAACTCTGCCTGCACCTCAGCCCCGGCACGCCGGCAATGGCCGCCGTGTGGCTGCTGCTCGGCAAGACGCGCTACCCGGCCACGTTCTACGAGACTTACAACGGCCAGTCGTGGGTCACCGAGGTGCCATTCGACCTGACGATCGACGTGATTCCGGAGATCTTCCGCGACCCCGATGCTCACTGGCAGCATCTGGCGACAGAAAGCCCCAGCCAAGTCGAAGGTTTTCAGGACATCGTGGGGAATAGCCAAGCGATCCGGGATGCGGTCGGCCGGGCAAAGCGAGCTGCCATGCGAAGCGTGTCTGTGCTGCTTCTGGGCGAAAGCGGTACGGGCAAGGAGTTGTTCGCGAGGGCCGTCCACCGTGCCAGCTCACGACGAGACAAGCCGCTGGTCACAAAGAACTGTGCGGCGCTGAGCAAGACGTTGCTGGAGTCCGAGCTGTTTGGTCACGCCAAGGGCGCGTTCACCGACGCGATCAAGGAGCGGAAGGGCGCTTTCGAAGAGGCTCACTGCGGCACCCTGTTTCTGGACGAAATCGGGGAGTGCGACCTGGACGTGCAGGCAAAACTGCTGAGGGTCCTCCAGCCGGAGAAAGGCGAGGGCCCCTGCGTGCGCATCGTTCGGCGCCTGGGCGAGGAGCGGGACAGGAAGGTCGACGTCCGAGTGATTGCGGCCACCAACCGCGATCTGCACCGGGCGATTCGGGAGGGTACGTTCCGCGAAGACCTGTACTACCGCTTGGCCGCGATCACGATCACTTTGCCGGCATTGCGGGACCGACGAAGCGACATCATCGAGCTGGCCGAGGCGTTGCTTGCGCAAATCAACCGCCAGTTCGCCGCGGACGAGCCGGGATACCAGCACAAAACCCTTTCTGCTGCCGCAAAAACGTTTGTGAAACGTCAAGAATGGCCGGGCAACGTCCGCCGCTTGCAGAACGTGCTGCTCCAGGCCGCTGTCATGTCCGACGGTCCGGAACTGGGGCCCGCCGACTTGCAGGAATCCCTGGGCGAACTGCCGCCGGATTCCACGGCGCTGGCAGCCATTTTGGACCGCCCCCTGGGTGACGGCTTCGATCTGGACGAGTACCTTAACGACATACGAAGACAATACTTGCGCCGAGCGATGAAAGAGGCCGGCGGCGTCAAAGCGACCGCGGCTCGGCTGCTCGGCATGGAGCACTACCAAACGCTCGACCACCAACTCAAACGTCTAAAGCTGACGGGCGATTGGGAGACTTGAGCGGTCGAAGGCCGATTGTTCCGTCCGCTTGGCACGCGATTCGCGTTGGAACGGAAGCACCGGAAGGCTGGCAACGAAAACGTTGCGTTGCTCGGCACACGCATCGCGGATAGAATCGACACGCAAGAGGCCACCATGCTTACGCATATCAGCATCGAAAACTTCAAGGGTATTCGCGATCGCGTCGAGATCGAACTGAAGCCCATTACGCTCTTGTTCGGTGCCAACAGCGCCGGCAAGAGCACGATTCTCCACGCCCTACTTTACGCACAGGAAGTCTTCGAGCGTCACAACCTCAACGCCGACACGACGGCAGCTGGCGGTTCGTTCATCAACCTGGGCGGCTTCGGGCAGATGGTGTATGGGCACGACTTGGACCGACCGATCAAGGTTGGGTTTCAATTCAGCCTGGACGATGGCGACTTCCCGCCCTACGAGCATGACGCGGAAGCATTCGAAGTTGTTCTAGGCACCGAAGCCAAACAACTCATCGACAAGCCAAGGTCTGCCGGAGTGTTCTTGACGATTGGTTGGTCGGAACGTCTTGATCCGCCTGGACCAGTGGTCGAGTCGTGCCTTGTGCAGCTCAATACCCTGGACTTCGCGGAGATCACTTTCGATGTCACTTCACACCAGAGGCGGCTGAAACTCCTCGCGGTCGATCATCCCGTGTTTCGTCGACCGAAAGACGAACAAGATGACAGTCTGAGCAGCGCCGACCCACCTTTGCATGCCCACTTTCCGTGGATGAAGGCCAAGAGGGAGGACCGATCCGAGGTTCCGCGTGAAGATCCCCTTCACTGTGCAGAATCGCCCGCTTTGAAACAACCCTCGATTTTTCGTTCTGCGTTTGATGAGGTGAGTTCGCTTTTGCCCGGCAATGCGAAGGAAGGGCTGCTCTTGCCGGATCGTGAACAGGTCGACGCCCTGCCTCGCCCGGATGCATCTGCGGGTCCGGTTGAGACTGGTCGTAGTGCGCGCGACACTTTCTGGCGGATAAAGTACAAGAAAGGGGCCAAATGCGGCAAGAATAGAATCCCGACCGACGTGGAGATATCTATGCCGCGTGTTGCCTTTGATATCGCCGGATTGCTCGACAAGATGGTGACGAACACCCTCCAAGCCATCCGAAAGCGACTCCGAGCCTTCAGTTACCTTGGCCCAGTTCGCCAGATCCCGCCACGCAACACGAGTCCACCAGCTACTCCCGATGCTTCTCGCTGGTCGGCGGGGCTAGGCGCGTGGGACTATCTCCAATCTTGCGACGAGGAATTCGTTCGGGAAGTGAGCGATTGGCTCAGCGCTCCGGACAAATTCAACACGGGTGTGAGCTTAGAACGTCGCGATCTCGTCTACGCTGCCCCTGCCTCGCGTCGCGGGAAGGCGGCCCCCCGGAAGAAAACCAAGGACGGACGTGTTCGGTCGCCAACTGAAAGGCGGTTGGTCATTGTCTCCGCGGACGGAGACGTGGATCTTTGGCTGTACGATGTCGGTGTCGGAATAGCGCAGTTGGTGCCGGCCATTGTCGCCGCACTTGCCAAGTCAGCACCATTCTCGGGCATAGAGCAACCCGAGTTGCATCTCCATCCGTCCGCGCAGGTTGTTGTCGGCGATTTGCTGATTGCGGGAGCGGCGGGATGCGGCCGCGTGCTACTCGTCGAAACTCACAGCGAACACATCGTTCTTCGAATCCAGCGCCGGATAAGGGAGATAACCCGCGGCGCAGCAACACCTCAGGGTCCCGTGGACGACAAACATGTGGCGGTTTACCACGTAGGCCGAAGCAAAGATGGAACCAAGATTACTCCCCTTCGTCTCGACAGCGATGGCGACTTTGTCGACGACTGGCCGGGCGGTTTCTTTCCGGAACGTCTAAGCGAGCTGCGCTGAGGCCAACATGATTACGATGGCAGTGCTGGACCCCGATGCCTTCACCACCGCTTCTTTCCTTGAACGGGGAACCCAAGATCAGGTTGCGATGCTCTTCCGGGGCATTGAAAGCAACGGCGTGCTGTTCCTCGACTCCGATGGTCGGCTTCTCGATGAACTAGAGAACAAGATAAATGAACTGCCCGACAAGTATAAGCAGGATCTGAGAATCCGGCTGGAGTGGCTCAGGAAAAAGGAGGGTCGGGGCAGGCTGATCAAGTGCCGAGCGGACATCTGCAATACATCTCGAGAACAACCGCCGTGGGAGCGCGCACAACGCGTGGCTACTGGGGCAGGTGCAGATGCGGTCTTCGCGGCCCTGGAGCATTGCGATCCTTGGCACGACGGCGACCAGACGGAAATCTGTCCTTTATCCAACTACGCAAGCAGCCGTTTCGAGGAAAAACGCCGTTGGTACATGGACAGCATGCCCAATGCTGACAAACTGACCCCTTCGGAGTTCGATGAGGCGATGGCCCGCGTTACTCGGTTTTCCCGCTGGGTCCGATTCTTCGACAAGCAGATTGGAAAGGGGACGAACCCCAGCAACTTCCGTCGAGGAATCGAACGCGTGTTGAACATCTGGAAAGAGAACTCTCACTTTCCACCCGACCACGTCGAAATCGTGACTGTAGTTGACGCTCGGGTCCTCGACACGGATGACGAGTACGCCGCGCAACGAAAGCGGAAGCAAAATGCAGAAATCCGTCTAAAGCTAGACAAGACGCTCGTCGCTCCGCTGCAGAAGCAGTTTCGGTGCTCGATTCGATTGTCCGTGAAAGCTACGGGACACGACATTTTCCGTAACCGCTATCTGCAAACGGAACAGGCCGTCATCCACTTCTCAGAAGGCTTTGACCTGTTCAATGACGACGAATCGCCGAGAGACAACATAATCCAAGTACGGAACCAAGATCGGGGCCGTTTGGATGACTTGCGCCGATTACCGGATTACGCGCCCACCAATAGTTGACGCCTTCGACGCAGGATCTCACCTCCACGGCTCCTTCTTCCCAGGTCACGGCGACGGGCAACCTTTCCCGGCCTAGTTCTCGACGCTCGAGGCTCGTGATGTTCGAAATGGCTCGACATCACTCAGTCACAGTCCAGACACCACAAAACGGCTTGTGGCACCGGAAAAAGACTTGTTGATACCGCCGTGGACGCCGCTCACCTACGCCCCAAATTCACTCACTCGCTCGGTACGTTCTCGCTGATGCCATGTTCTTCTGAATCGGCACAGGCTTTGCGATACCTGCTTCCCATCGAAACAAGGGGCGATGCGTGGCCTGGGTCGCTGGCAATGCCCTGGAGCGTGAGCACTGCCTGCCGGCCCCGTTGCTGTCGAGGGCAAGCCAGAGGTTCGTAACCCGTGAAAGCCTGTTCAGGACACACCCCTCTCTTGAAAACATGGAGTGAATCATGACTAACGCGAAGACTTGGATTTCTGACGTTCAACTGAAACTGACCGATGCTTTGTCCCCGATTACGCCGCGGGATCATCAGGTGGCGGCTTGGGAAGCGATGTCGCGGCATTATCTCGATCAACGCAGGCGGGCCGGGATGGTCGTGATGCCCACGGGCGGCGGCAAGACGGTGGTCGGCGCGGGCTGGTTGCTGGAGCATCACGTCCGCTCGGGCGGCCGGGTGCTGTGGCTTGCGCATCGCCGCAGTCTGCTGCGGCAGGCGTTCCGCACGTTCCACTGGTTGGGCAATGCGGCGTATCCGAAGAAGAACCTGGGCCTGATCGCCATTTCGGCGGTCGATTCACGCCTTTCGATGGTCACCAAGGAACACGACGTGGTGTTCTCGTCCATGCAGAGCGCCGTGCGGGCGGACAACATGGATTTCATCGAGACGTTCATCGACGATTCCGACCACGGGGTGTTTGCGGTGGTGGACGAGGCTCATCACTCGGCCGCGCCGGGTTACACGCGCCTGCTGCGCCGCCTGAAGAAACGCCGCTGCAAACTGCTCGGCCTGACCGCTACGCCGGTACGGGGCGATGAAGAGGATCAGCGGGCTTTGGCGGCGTTGTTCGACGAGTCGATTGTGTATCAAATCAACCGCCAGAAGCTGATCGATGACAATGTGCTGGCGGTGCCGAGCTTCGAGACCATCAAGACGCGGATCGAGGTCGAACGCGAACTCACGCCCAAAGACCTCAAGTATTTGGAACATTGGGGCGAATTCGGACCGGCCTTCCTTGCGAGGCTGGCGAAAAACGCACCGCGGAACAAGCTGATCGTCCAGCAGTACCTGAAAAACAAGGACCGCTACGGACCCACCATCGTCTTCGCCGCCGACGCGGCGCATTGCGTCATGCTGGCGGAGGAGTTCAAGAAGGCCGGCGTTAATGCGGATTACGTGACCTATGGCAGGAACGACGCCCAGTCGGTGATCAGCCGGTACCAGGAACAGAAGAAACCCGACGTGTTGGTCAACGTCGAGATGCTGACCGAGGGCTTCGACGCGCCGCACACGCGCACGGTGTTCATCGCCCGGCCGACCCGCTCAGAAGTTTTGTTGACTCAGATGGTCGGGCGGGCCCTGCGTGGCACGAAGGCCAACGGCAATGAAATGGCGTACCTGGTCACGTTCCTCGATACGTGGAACCAGTTCAATGTACTCGATCCGGAGTATGTGCTGGGGGACGGGCAAGACAGCGAGGACGTTCCCACCGGACGCGGGCCGACGACCAGCGTGTCGATTCCCATCGACTTGGTGCGGGAGGCGTATCGCCTGATCTCGATCGCCTACACGGCGCACCTGGAAGGCGTTTTCCAGTGCTTGCCGCACGGCTGGTTCATCTGGTGGGACACGTTCGAGGACGACCACCAGCAGCGGACGGTGATGATCTTCGAGAACCAGCGCGAAGGCTTCGAGGCGATGCTCGCCGAGTTTGGCGACCCGGCGAACATTCCCAAAGACGTGTCCGAGGACTACGCGCGGGACCTGATCCGGCGCCATTTCGCCGATGTCCCGGACCCGCTGCCGCGCTGGGCCGATGTCAAGACCCTGCTGGACGCCAAGCGGAAGGGCTGCGAGATCCATCGGTACACGTTTGACGAAAAGCGGCGATTCGACCCGAAGGTTTTGGCGAAGCAAGTTTTCGAGCAGCAGATGCCGCCACTGGCGATTCAGCAGTTCCTGCAGGAGACATGGAAACAGGTGCCCGCCTGCGGCTACGTGTACCGCGACAACTTCCATGCCTTCCTGGAGGATGTTTCCCGCGAGGTGACGCTCTTGATCACGCCTCCTCCGCCGCCGGTCGAACCGGAAGTCGAGCAGCTCGTCCCGGCGACAACGCCGCGACCGTGGGACGATGGTAAACCGGGGTTTAACCTTGCCACGCTTCGCGACACCGTGCTGGCGGTGAAACAGCATTTTCCGAACGGAACTCCGAAGCTTGGCGATCTGCGCTGGATGGACCGTTGCAGCAAGCAGGAGTTCGGCTTCTGCCGTTATCAAGACGCCGGCATCAGCATCAATCCGACGTTGAACTCGCCGGACGTGCCGCGATTCGTGATGGAGTATCTGATGTACCACGAGTTGTTGCACGCCGCCATGCCGTATGCCGGCCACAATCCCGAATTCCGGGCCCGCGAGCGGCTGTTTGTGCCGTCGCCTGAGGCCATGAACGAGGCGCTGCGCAGCGGGATCAAGCCCGCCACGACCACGGGCACTTGGCGCGCCCGAGCGGACGGATTCCTCGACACGTTCCAGAAACGGTGGATCATCGGGAAACCGGGGGCGAAGCTGTCGTTCTGAGCGCGGAGCGGACACTTTTCCGGCAATAATTCCCGCGCGCCGACGAATAACTATTGGCTTCCAAGGCACTAATTTCACGTTCGGTGGGAACACATGTGAATCAGCCCCATTCAGGATCGACGAGGGGGCTAGACGCGTTGATTGGCAGGGTGTTTTGTCGAGAAGTCGGCCCCAACAGTTCGCGGTTTTTCAGGCGACGGGTAGCATGAGCGGAATTACATTCGAATCATGGGCACGCGATTTCGTCCGGGATGCGGAGGCCGACAAATTTGCCTTGATGCGCCGTCTGCTCAGGCGGACTCGCGTGCCGGGAACGCCCGTCAATCTCGTCGCAACAACAATTCGAATGCTTCACAAATGCCGCGGTTTTGCCCAGCCTTTGCAGCAGCTGTTCCGGTCTCAAACGTATGATCCCGAGCGGACAAAACGCGCCGTGTACTCGCTGACCTTCGATGTCGCGTACAAGACCAGTGCGCGCATCCTGGTCAAAGACATGGATGAGGTCGACCTCGTCGATCTGAACTGGATCCATTGGAAAGATCTCAAGACCATTGGATTCCGGCGATTCTGGATCAACCGAATTGACGGTCGGCGACTCGCTGACTGGGAAACGGTGGAGTTGATAGATGCCGTGGAAGGCGACTTCTACGCGGACTATCCCAAAGAGCAGTTGAGCCTTGACATTTGCCCGAAACCGCGTTCGCTCCTCGTGGAATTGGCCGACGAGTCGGCGGACACGGACACGGAATTGCTTCTTGGGTTACGCACGGCATTTGCCAACAAGAGAGCAGACGGACTTTGTGATATCGATGCGTTGCTCGCAGAAATCGGCTTGGGACCGAAGAAGACTGTTCCCGTAGGACACACCAAGTCGCTGCGGAAAACATGATCACCACGCCTAGAAAATTTTGGAGGTAACCACCATGCCGAAAGACGAATGGGGGAATGCAAGGGCTCGGGCAATGGCACGACATGCGGCATGCGAGTATGCCATTGAAGGCCGTTTCGTTTCCTACGAATCGGTCCAAGATGACCTTTATCCAGCAGGCTTGACGGTCAGGGGAAATCCTAGTCCTCGGCGATCGGTTTCGGCCGCTGCTGCCGGAAAGCAGGCCAAGTCGAGGTCGCGAACGCTCAAAGCAAAAGGAATCGGTTCAAAGGGGAGTGCCGTCACAATCGCCAACGTGTTCGTTCCGGCGTCGCTGGCCGACGTGGCAGTGGGAAGAAAATACAAGCAAGGCGACCGCTGGATACTCAGCAGCAAGAGGGGACGCACCATCGCCAAATTCCCGACCGAAGGTGATCTTGATCGGTGGTGGGCGGCATTCCAGAAAATCAGGGGAAGGGCACCGCGGGCGTTACGGCTAGGACGGGCACCAGTCAAGGAACAGGGGCGGTCGGCCGCGTCTCTACCCGAAAAGAACGCATCCGTGGTTTGTATGTGTAATCCTGCATGGATGGTTTGACCAGCCAACGCGTGACTGCTCAGCGGGGCGAGGTCGTCAGCCTTGTGCCCAGATGAGAGCCGATGATCGTGCTGTCAGGATCGCCAGCCAAAGGGATGCTCGCGGTCGCCCCGGAAGACAACCTTAAGGCGGCCGGACAGGTTCAAGCCTGAAAGATCCAACCTATGGCTCCAGGTTGGAAGGTCCGGCTGGCGGCTGACGCTCTCGATGAGCCGTGCCCAAAGTCCGCGGGTCCATTTCTTAACGAACGCCAAAACGAACAAAACGACCATGACTGCCACAAATCGTGAAATCCTGGAACGGCTTTTCCACGAGCACGGAACCAATCTTGTGCGCGGCGTGATCTTCGATCAGACTCCGCCGCAACTGCCGACGGACTTTGATTTCGCCAAGGTCGAGGGGATGATGCTTGGGTTGGCGATCGGGGACGCCTTGGGCAATACGACCGAGGGGCAGTTGCCATCGGACCGGCGAGGGCGGTATGGGGAAGTCCGGGATTACTTGCCGAACCGGCACGCGGAGGGCAGGCGGGTGGGTCTGCCATCAGACGACTCGCAACTGGCGTTCTGGACGCTCGCGCAGATGCTCGACGATGGCGGATTCGTGCCGGCGCATGTGGCCGAACGCTTTTCCCGCGGGCGGATCTTCGGGATGGGTAGCACGATGAGGCAGTTCTTGCTGAACTACAAGACTGGCCTGCCGTGGGAGCGGTGCGGCGCGCCGTCGGCCGGGAACGGGGCGCTGATGCGGATTGCGCCAATCCTGATTCCGCACTCGAATACCGGAACGGCGGAACTGTGGGCCGACGCGGCGCTGTGCGCGATGCTGACCCACAACGACGCGGGGTCCACCGCGGCCTGCGTGGCCTGGGTGTCGATGCTGTGGCAACTGCTGGCGATGACCGCGCCGCCGCCAGCGCACTGGTGGCTGGACACGTACGTCGATACGGCCCGCGAACTCGAAGGCGACACGCGATACCGACCGCGCAACGAACACGTTGAAACCTACGAGGGACCGATCTGGCGTTTTGTCCAGGAACGCGTCGGGGCTGCCTTCCGCGAGAACCGCTCCGTGCTCGATGCCGGAGGCAGCTGGTATTCGGGTGCGTATCTGTTGGAAACCGTGCCGAGTGTGGTTTATATCCTGATGCGACACGGCCATGATCCGGAGGAGGCCATCGTGCGGGCAGTCAACGACACCAAGGACAACGACACGGTCGCGGCGATCGTCGGCGCGGCTGTCGGGGCGTTGCATGGCCGCCAGGGGTTACCAAGTCGCTGGATCGACAACCTGCTGGGCCGCACGACGGACAACGACAACGGCCGGATGTTCGAATTGCTGGAATCGGCACGGGAAATGTGGTGGGTGCCGAGCGGCCCTCCACGCCTTGCATCCAGCGGGATGGCGGATTGAATTTCCGGGTGATGGTCTGATGACTTCGCTTGTCCCGAAGCCGAGGTTTCCCGCAACTCCACTTGATCCACGGCAGACGGAATCCGGCTCGCTTTCTCGCTTGCGCTACACCGGCACCTCGATGCCAACTTCGTCCAGCGTCTGGGCCGTCGCGAAACGGTCCAACCAGGCATCCAGTTGGTCCCCATCGTCCGTGGCCCGGATGGTCGAAGTCAGCTCGTCGGGCACGTCGCCAAAGCGCCGTTTCAACAGGCGAATCAGGGTCTGCTGACTCTTCCTGATCGCCCCCTCTTCCTTCAGTTCGTCCGCAATCGTTCTGCGCATCTCGAAAACCTCCTGGCGATGTCCGTCCGTCTGAACCGACGCTTCGATCGCGTTCTGCAAACTCGGCCACTCGGACGGTTCCCTTACATGATAGACCAACGCCATGGTGTAGGAGGGCAGTTCTAACCAGCGCAGCCGTTCGCTTCCCGGTATGATGAACAGCGGCGTCATCGCCGGCGTGGCCGATTCAAACGCCGCGCCCAATTCGACCAAGTCCACGAGCCGCCGGTCTTGCGATCAATCCGGAACCGGTGGCTAGCGCCCAATGCCACTTACTTTGGGACCATTGGGGGCGTTTTTGGTAGCGGAGCGGCGCAAGCCGCCCGGTTTTCCGACTGTAATACCGGACGGCTCGCGCCGTGCCGCTACAAAGTAAGCGGCATTGGGCTCGCGCCATTCCGCTGACCTAACCTCGAACGATGCTAAGTGCCGTTGCGCTCGGTCGTCCGGACAGGGTGGGTATCGACAATGCGGTCGGACACCGACAGCTTCCGCAGCATGGCCCGCTTCTTGGTCTGGTGGGTCTGCATGCGGGTCATCACGTTGTCCAAGAACCGCACGGCGTTCAGCACGTGCGGGCCCTTGTTGAGCATGACGCACTCGGCGCGGCCGCTCATGGCCGCGTCGGTCACCTCGGCCCGCGAGGGCAGGCCCTTCTTGGCCAGAGACTCCAGCACCTGCGTGGCCCAGATCACCGGCACGTGCGCCGCTTCGCACAGCCACAGGATCTGCTCCTGCACTTCGGCTAGCCGCTCGAAGCCCAGCTCGACCGCCAGGTCGCCGCGGGCCACCATCACGCCGACCGGCGGGGACCGCAGCGCCGTCAGCAGCAGGTTCGGCAGCTGTTCAAAGGCGACCCGCGTCTCGACCTTCAGGACGATGCCCAAATGCGATCCGTTGCGGCGGTCCAGTTCGCGTTCCAGATTGAGCACATCTTCGGGCGACCGCACGAACGACAGGCCGACCATGTCCGCACAGGCGACGGCGAAATCCAGTTGTGCCAGGTCCTGCTCGCTGAGCGACGCGACGTGCAGGCTGCTGTCGGGGAGGTTGATCCCCTTGTCGGCCCGGAGTTTCTCACCGCCGGCGCGGGCTTTCGTGATGCGGACCCGCAGGCGATCACCAGCCGCCTCCTCGATCCGGCCCCCGATCTTGCCGTCGTCGAAGAAGATGCGCTGGCCGGCAGTTACGTCGGCGAACACCTGCGGCAGCGTACAAGGGATGCACGCCGGTGTTAGGACCAAACCGTCGGCGGAGCAGACCGCCGGACGGCCCGGCGGCCCGACCCCGGTCAGTACCAGGATGTCGCCCTGTCGCAGGACCAGCGGCTGGTCGCAAGCCGGCAGAGTCCCGATCCGTCCGGCGACGGTGCCATCGATTGCGGGGGCCTGGGACGGGTGCGCCGGCTGCCAGTGGACCGCCGCGCCGGACTCGACGTACGCCGTCGAACGGCTCTCGGTCAGCACCCCCGGAGCGTCCACCGCCACGACCCGCAAGCGGCGATTCATGCCGCGGCAGTCGGCCAGCAGAAGGTCGTCGCCGGGTTGCACCTGTCCCAGCCAGGGGGCGTCCAAGGGCAACAGGACGTCCTGGTCGAGCAGCGGTGGACCGGGGGACGAGGGAGGCACCAGCCGCACCCTGACGGGACGGAGCAACTGCCCGCGCAGGCCCCGTCGCGGGCTCCAATGGACCACCGCGGGCCCGGGCTCTACCGGTCCCGTCCGCAACTTCGGTCCCTGCAGGTCGAACAGGACGCGGCAGGTCCTGCCCACTTCGGCAGTCGCCCGTCGCAGGTGCTCGGTCATCCTCCGCCACGCCGCCGGCTCGTCGTGGGCGCTGTTGATGCGCATGATGTCCATGCCCGCCAACAGGAGGTCGCGGACCAAGTCGTAGGAATCCGCGGCCTCCGACGGCATGGTGACCATGATCCGAACTTCGCGGCCGGAGGGCGCCGGTCCCAGGAGGAACTCCGTATGCTCCGTCAGCGCCTGTGGCCCGGTGAGGAAGTCCACCGGCAGCTCGAAGCCGTCGGGACGTTCCATGGTTCGAGCCGTCAGCTTGTGCAGGGCGGCCAGCACGGCATCGACGCCCGCCAGCGCGTGCGCCTCGGTCCGGCCTAGCGACGAGAGCCCCAAGGACGACAAATCCCGCTGCAGCGGCCACAGGTCGAGTTGCCGCAGCGCCAGGTAATGCAGCAGATTGAGGGCGCTGGGCCGGTAGGGGGGCGGGACCTGTTCGAGTTCTTGGGCCCAGGATCGGGCCAACGTGACCTGCTGGTCGCGGAGTTGGCTCAAGGCTTCGATGGCAGCGGCGGTTTTCTCCGCGGTGAATCGGGTAGGCATGAGACATCCTTCCAGGGAGGTTCAACGGGACTGGAATCCTTTCCGACCCCTCGGTCTGCGACCGTCGCACGCCGGGGCCGTTCAGTCTACGTTAGGCTCTTGCCGAGGTACATCTCCCTGGCTCCAGAAGATTAGGTGAAAGATTAGGTGAAAGATTAGGGGTTCAGATCCCGGCGCAGCCGGTTAAGTTCATCCTACAGGAATTTGTAATATGGGGGTGGCTGGATAGACTGGGCCATCAGACATCCTCCACCGACCCCGCGTCGGTAGTTTGACGACTGACAGCTAGATGCGACGCGTCCCCGAAGCAACCTCCCCTCTCCCCCGTCTCTCCGCCGCCGAAGGCGGCGGAGAGACGGGGGAGAGGGGGGCGATTAGGGCTCGGTCTAGCCGGCCAA
>CAZXYZ010000131.1:0-31823 GCA_964645045.1 uncultured Pirellulaceae bacterium
GTCTTCCGCCACAGCTTTGCGACGCACCTCTTGGAAAGCGGAGAGAACATCCGCAAGGTCCAGGAGTTGTTGGGGCATAAGGACATCCAGACGACCATGATCTACCTGCACGTCATGGAAGGTGGCACGACAGACGTGCGGAGTCCCTTGGATTTGTTGGACCAGGAATCGTAACGTTCCAGGGCTCGCGGCAGTTGATGCTCCTGGTCAGAGAGGTCGCTACGCGACTAATTCTTCGTCGCTGTCGGTCGCGTCTCGAACCGAAAGCGGGAAATCATTTCGGCTCGCGTTGCTAGGGGCAAGCGGATGTTTGGCCGTCTCAATTGACCCTCGTCGGCGCATGGATTAGAATCGCGCACCGTCCGAGGGATTGGTGTCCCCCGGAGTTTCCCACCGTAGCCACGGCAGCCGAAATGACTCCCCTGTTTTCCTGCCCTCACCCTACCCTCTCCCAAAGGGCGAGAGGACAAAGGCGGCAGCGATTTCGGCCACCGTACTGCCTCACCCATGTCTGTCTTTTTGGAGACCACCGAACATGAACCAGCACTCACAGATCACTCGCCGTTCACTACTGAAGACGCTCGGCGCGGCTGGCGTCGGCACCTGGGCGCTGCCGCACCTCGTGCCCTCGCGGGCGTGGGCCGGAGAAGGGGCCAAGGCCAAGCTGAACCTGGCTCTGCTGGGCTGCGGCGGGCGCATGGGCCAGATTCTGGGCTCGGCCCTGCAGCAGGGCGACAATGTCGTGGCCATCTGCGACGTCGATCCCCGGCAGATCGCCGTGTTGAAGAACAAGTTCAGCCAGCCGCTGGAGCGGGCCAAGGTCTACGAGGACTACCGCCAGCTGCTGGACGTGGAGAAGACCGTGGACGCGGTGGTGATCGCTCCGGGCCAGCGCTGGCACGTGCCGATGAGCAAGGCCGCCATGCTGGCCGGCAAGCACGTCTTCTGTGAAAAGCCGCTGGCCCATAGTTGTGCTGAGGCCCGGGAGATCCGCGAATTGGGCCGCCAGAGCAAGTTGGCCACGCAGCTGGGCACGCAGGGCGGCTCGACCGACACTTTCCGCCGCAGCATGGAAGTGATCCAGGCGGGCCTGTTGGGCAAGATCCGCGAAGTCCACTGCTGGATCACCCGCAGCTTTCCGCCCAGTGCGCCGATCGACACCAACGCCGATTCGATCCCCGAGGGGTTGAACTGGGACTTCTGGTGCGGCCCGTCGCCGTTATTGCCGTACAAGAGCTACTACATCGCCGCCCCGGGCGCAGTGGGCTGTCTGCACTGGGGCCGCTGGCTGCCCTTTGGCGACGGCCATCTGGCCGACATGGGGGCACATGGTCTGAATCTGCCCTGGCGGGCCTTGAAGCTGGGCGCGCCGTTGCGGGCGTCGGTCCAATTCCCCGAGCCGCTCAAGGACAGTTACCCCTCGGCCAACGACTTCCGCTGGGACTTTGCCGCCCGCGAAGGCTTCGACCCGGTGACCGTCTGGTGGCACGACGGGGTCAAGGCCGGCCCGCCGGAGGAGTTGGGCAAGCAGTTGGTGTCGACCTACGGCAAGGTCCCGGACAACGGAGTGCTGTTCGCCGGCGAGAAGGGCATTCTCTGCTCCAACGCCTGGGGCGTCGGCGGCGTGGTCAGGCTCGCGGGCGACGAGAAGTGCCGCGGCGTCCAGGACCACGAGGCCGGCAAGTCGATCCCCGTGACCCTGCCCAGGGCCAAGGACCACATGCGCGAATGGCTCGACGCCTGCAAGGGCGAAGGCAAGACGTTCCAAGGCTTCGACACGTCCGCCTGCATCGCCGAGGTCGCGATGGTCGGCATGGTCGCGATGCGTTTGGGCAAACCCGTCGAGTGGGACAGCGAGGCCATGAAGGTCAAAGGCCAGCCGGATGCCGAGCCGTGGGTCCACCTCGAACAGCGGAAGAAGTGGCTGTAGGCCCACCGCAGTTCCCGGCGTGCGGGCAGCCCGGGCATGTCCTGAGGTTGACATGGAAGATTGGCAAGGCGGCAGAGGCGAGAGTCTGTTTCGTCTCTTGCCCCGAAGGGCAACGCTGGGAAGCATTTTCAGAGGCTGTTTTCGGGCTATTCGTCGTAGCCGCGTTCGCCAGAACGCGGGGCGCGTGCCGCCGCGGCCCGCATTCTGGCGAATGCGGCTAGAAGAATGCTTCACAGCGTTGTCCTTCGGGGCGAGAAAACCAGGAGAATCAGCCGCCTTCACCGTCCAAGTTCCGTAAACAGAAGCCACCCGATTGCTTTCACACGCCAAGCCCAAATTTGAGTCACGCCCGGGGCAGGCACGCCCGTCACCCAAGCCCATCGCCGGCGACGCCTTCGCGGTCCCACCCCTGTAAAGGTCGGATTTCTCAAGAAAAGCTGGCAGACGATTCAGTTGGAGTACAGCCTTTAGGCTGCCCGGACGGGCGAAGCCCGCCTTCGATACACGCTAAAGCGTGGACTCCAACCTGTTTGACAACTTTACGGGGGTGGTTCACGGTCCCTACTCCTCGCGGTGACGCTCAGAACATCTCAAAGAAATCCTCCGTGCCCAATCTTGGCACGTATTCCCGAACCAACTCGTCCAGTGACTCCGGACCCGCCAGGTGGATCCAATCGTCGATCCTCCCCCGGAAACACCAGCGGTCGACAGTGAACAGTCGTTTTTTCTCGTTGACCAATTCAAACCGCATCATCTTGGAAAATTGTGAGTGTCGGATCATGGTTTGCTTCGCTTCCTCGCCCCGTGCGGAATGCCGCAGGAAGCCACCGCCGATCACCTCTAACAGCCTGTCTACGGAACTTTCTTCCATGTCCGGCAGATAGACCACTAAACTGGTCCCCTGGACGTCGATGCGGAAATGCTCCAGACCTGCGTAGCGCCGGATTCCGTCCGCCACCGTCGCGCGTTCCTGCGGAGTGATCGGCGTGGGCTGGGACCTGCGCAGGTGGACTTGTCCGGACTCCGGGCTTTCGTAGACGTCATATCCCTCCGGCAGCTCTTCGACGGGGGTCCCCGTCAGCTTCCGCCCAAAGTAGTAACGCGGTTTGCCGGCTGGCGTCTTCCCGGCCTGCAAATAGTACCGGTCGTCTTTGCGATTCACGTATTCGAAAGCCACGGTATTCCCTCCCCACGTCAGTTCCCACAGCCAGACTCGAGACCGAAGCCGTCTTAGGACTGGCGAACAAACAAGAGTCGTCTTTCGCTCCGCGAAAGAACGCCCTTTCGCGGAGCGAAAGGCGACAATGCGACAGTATTGATTCGCCGATCCTTATCGGTTCGGTTGGCTCCACTTGATCTTCGCCACCCAGACGCGGTTGTCGCTGCCCCGTTTCTCGACTCCCCGCGGCTGCATCCATTCTGCGGCGGTGACCCAGGTCTCGTCGGGACTGACTTCCGTCACGCCAAAATTCCCCAGTCGCGCGCCACGCTCGGGCACCAGGACTCGTTCCGTCGCCCGGATGACACACAACCGCTGGGGATCCACCCGGGCCATGAACAGCGGCGCCCGGTGGCGGAAGACATGGTCATTGTCCGCTCCGCGGCGGGTGTACACGAGAAACAGGCCATCGCGGTGTGCAACCCAGTGCTGCTGGGTGTTGTAATTGCCCAACTCGGTCCCGTCGTCGAACGTCCAAGGCTGCGGCTTGCCGAAGTGCAAGCCGTCGGGACCTGCGGCCACATAACCCTTCTGATCGTTGCGGATCGTCAGGAAGAAACGCGCGCCGAATTTCGTCAGCGAGGGCTCGCCGAACCCGCGGGGGACCTCGGTCGACAGCTCGTCGCCATGCTCGACATAACGGAGCGTTTCCCCGTCGAACCGGCAGCGGACCACGGTAGTGCTGGACACCTTGTCCTCGGGCCGTTTGAAGTAGATCGGCAGCAGGATGTCGCCGCCGGGCAGATCGAAACGCTGCGTACAGCCGGCGCCGGCGTTGGCGAACCGTGGGTCGTTGGGCATCTCCAGTTCCTTCCACGGCAGCCACGCCCGCGCCGCCGAGTCGTAGACGGCGTAGGCCGTGTGCCGCTTGCGGACCGGCATCACGCGGTTGTTCTGATACCAGACGGTGTGTCCGGTGCCGAGCATTTTTCCGCTGGCCGCGTGCCACTGGGGCCAAAAGTCGCAGACGGTCATCTCGATGTCTTCGCCCTTGCTCTGCCGCTCGAAGACAGGTTGGAGCTTCGGCTCGGTCCAGGTCTTGCCCAGGTCGCCGGTCCACAGGTTGTGCAGGGCGTAGAAGACGTCGGAGCCGGTCAGCAGCAGCTTCTGCATGGTCATCACCACCCGCGGAGTGGCGCCAGGATTGCCCGGGGCTCCCGCCGGAATGGCTCCGGCCCGCGCGTGAACCCAGCACGTTTCGCCGTCGAAGCCGCTGGTGGCTGCCGTCAGTTCGATGCGGTAGTCCAGCGGTTCCTCCCCGGCACGGCTGGCAGCCGATGTACCGAGGACCAGGAATACGAGCATGACAGGGATTGCCGGAGGCGAAAACGTTGGTCGCGTGGGCATGAGATGGTCTCCCGCGTGGATTCTCCAGATCCGGCTTTTCCGGTAAGCTTACCGCACGGGCGACAGCGTGCAAGGGTTGCTGACAATCCGCGGCGATCCGAGACCCACTGGTGGAACGACGCCATCGAGAGCATCGCCAATGGCGAGGTTTCCGGCGGCCCGTACCGGGACACCGATATTTACGGGAATGTGCTCGCCTTCAGCAACGACGACGGCACGGAACTCGACGGGGGGCAGATCAGTGTCCGGTACTGGCACAACTGGATCGATCGAGCCCGGTGCGGCATCAGTTGCGTGCCCAACCTCAGCGGGCCACCCACGCTCGATTACCGGAGCGACGGCCGGCGACGCCGCTTCCCGTTCGATCCGTACCTGTTGTACTTGCATCGCCGGCTGGTGAGGGCCGTCGCCATCGTCGGTGGCGGTCGGGACGGCGGGCTCTTGGCTAATCATGGATGCTTGCAGTGGAAGGCTTGCGGGGCTTGCTGAGGGATCGGTTTTTGGTAGAATTCCGTCCAAGCGTTACCGCCGCCTTTGACAATTGAGTGTCGTCGGGTGACGCGGACCCCTGTGGCTTCAGTCGGCGAGTGTCCTGCTTGCGGCCAACGGCTGTGCAGGTGACAATCGCCGGTCGGCAAGGCAAGCGAGGCGGCAAGCGGCGGTGGAGACCAGGAAAAGCATGCTGTTATTTGAGTTGGCGGAGTAGCTCAGTTGGTTAGAGCAGCGGAATCATAATCCGCGTGTCGGGGGTTCGAGTCCCTCCTCCGCTACTTCTTTCCGGAATTCGACTTACGGTGCCCAAGTCTTTGCCATTTCAAGACTTGGGTTTTTTGTTGCCCCTCGAATCGGGTCGCATAAAGGCGAGTTAATGCGTCCCTGTGCGGTAGGGTGTGTTGTGGCATTTTGCGCCCTGACGGGTGCTTGGCTTCTGTGGGTGCCCGTCGCTTCCCGTTTCGCGACTTCGCTCAAAATTTCTCGGAATCTTCCTCCTGCGTCGACTTCGTATCCGGGGAGCAAACGGCCGTAGGTGTCCATCGTCAACGCGCTGGACAAATGCCACATTTCGCCGCCTCAAGCTTGGCGGCGATCCGATCGGCCGCGGCCTTGTCCGTTGTGCGGTTGCAATGCCGCCGGCGTTGGCCTGTGTGGTCGAAGTAGGACACGGAGTAGAAGCCACCTCGATTTTGCTTGCGCCCGACAAGCGAAAAAACAGCCCACTTGAATCCCGCATCCGACGGCTGCAAAATGGTGGGCGGATGTGGACTCATTAACCCCTCACCAGCGAAGGACGACTTCCATGGCCGACAAACCCTCTGTGATTCTGTCCGGTTTTGCCGATGAAGCTGCCAACCAGAAATTGGCCGAGCAGCAATTCGCGGCCTTCGCTGCCCTGGGCTTGCAGTACTACACGATCCGGTTCATCGACGCGGGTCAGGGCGTCAAGAACGTGATGCAACTGACCAAGACGGAGATCGCCAAGGTCCGGCATCTGGAGGACGAGTACGGCTTGAATGTATCGTCGATCGGGTCGCCGATTGGCAAGGTCAAGCTGCTGGACGTGGACGACGGCAGCAAGAACCGGTTTGTGCCGTTCAAGAAATACCTCGATCAGGAAGTCCAACAGGCGTGCGAGATGGCCCATGCGTTCGAGACGAAGCTGATCCGCGGATTCTCGTTTTATCATCCGCGGGGAACCGACCCGTGGGAGCACGTGCCGCAGGTGGTCGATCAGTTGGGCAAGATCGCGGAAGCGTGCCACCGCAGCGACTTGACTTTCGGCCTGGAATTGGAGGCCAACCTGGTTGGTCAGACCGGCAGTCTGCTGGCTGCGATCCATCGCCAGGTGGACCATCCCGCGCTGATGCTGATCTTTGACGGAGCCAACATCGCGACTCAGGGCTTTTCGGCGGACGAGTGCCTCCAGCAGTACCGCGAGTTGAAGCCCGGACTGGGCTGGCTGCACATCAAGGACTATCGCCATCCGCACCCCGCCAAGAAGACCGATCACGTCGACGAGGAAGCGCTGAAGAACTTTGTGCCGGCCGACCTGGGCGACACGGGCCACGAAGCGATTCTGCGCGACTTCCGCGACTTGATTCCCAAGCTGGAAAAGAAGCTGAAGAAACGCGGCGTACCGGGGGTGTTCTTGGATCTGGAGCCGCACGTCAAAGGCGGCGGGCAATTCGGCGGCTTCAGCGGCCCCGACGGTTTCGGCGTGGCCCTGCGAGCCCTCTGCCGGACCCTGGACTACGTCGGCATCGGCTACCACATCACCGATTTCGACGACGTCAAAGTTGCCCGCGGGTTCTGAATCTTCTTGGAGTGCGGCGACTTGTCGCCGCTTGGGCAGACGGCTGCAACCGGATTCGTTTAACGGCAAGCCGAAGGCGTCGGCGATTTCAGACGCAGGCGCCTTCGGCTTGCCGTTAAACAAAAACGCTCGGCGCATGCATGTTTGCAGAGGTCCGAAGCATCAAAATCCGCAAGCGGATCCATCGGCGCCACCCGCGAGACGGTCCCACAGGGCCGTGACCGCCGCGCGGCCCACCACGGGTGCCTGACAGGCAAACCCTTCGCAAACGTGTACCGTGGGTTCCTCGACGGTGCGTGTTCTTCCCTCAAACAGCGGGGCCAAGTGCGGCGAACTGCCCGTCTCGCCCGGCCGGCGGCACGCCAGCACGAGATTCGGCAGATACCGGCGCCGCAGATCGGTGATCGCTGCCGCCGTGTCGCCCTGACGATGATCGCCGACGATCGCAATCTCCGGCAGCGGCCCCAGCAGCATGTCCGCCGCCGACAGCATCTGGCCCATGCCGGAGGCGGCGCGTTCCAGCAAGCCGGAGGCCGCTTCGACCACGCGGTGCGCCGCCTGCAGGTAATCGCCGCGGCCACACAATTTGCCCAACCGCAGCAGGGCCGTGGCCGCCAGGGCGTTCCCGCTGGGCACGCTGCTCTCCACGAAATCCTTGTTTCGCGCGATCAGCCGCTCGTGGTCATCGGCCGTGAAGAAAAACCCGGCCGCTTGCGGATCGGCGAAATGGGCCAAGACCAAGTCCGCTAACCGCACCGCCTGGTCGATCCACCGTTCGTCGAACTGCGCCTCGTACAGCGTGATCAGCGCCTGGATGAAAAACGTATAATCGTCCAGGTAGGCGTCCAGCTTGGCTTGGCCGTTGCGCCAGCTGTGCAACAACCGGCCATCCGGACGCGTCATCTCCTGCAGGATAAAATCGGCGGCGCGGGTGGCGGCTTCCAAGTACCTGGGCTCCCCGAAAACGCCCGCGGCGCGCGCCAGCGGGTCGATCATCAGCGCGTTCCAGCTGAGCAGAACCTTGTCGTCCTTGCCGGGCCGCACGCGCCGGTCGCGGACCTCTAGCAACTGCCGCCGGGATTCGGCCAATTCGGCCTGGAATTCGTCCAGTGGCCAGCCCTTGAGCTGGGCGCATTGTTCGATCGTCTTGGGCAGGTTCAGGATATTGTGGCCCTCGAAGTTGCCGGCGTCGGTCACGTCGTACACGTAACAGAACCGTTCGCCCCGCTCGCGGCCCAGTACCTGCTGCACTTCCGTCGGCGTCCAGACGTAGAACTTGCCTTCCTCGCCTTCGCTGTCCGCGTCCTCGGTGCTGTGAAACCCCCCGCCGGCGTCGGTCAGGTAGTTCAGCACATAGCCCAACGTTTCCCGGGTCACGCGGCCGTACGCCACATTGCCGGTGGCTTGAAAGGCATCCAGGTACACGCCCGCCAACAGGCCGTTGTCGTACAGCATCTTCTCGAAGTGCGGAACCAACCAGCGCTCGTCGACCGAGTAACGGGCGAAACCGCCGCCGAGATGATCGTAGATCCCGCCGCAGGCCATCTTGTCCAAGTTCAATCGCACCATTTGCAGCAGGCCGTCCCGGCCGGTCCGCCGCCACATCCGCAGCATGAATTGCAGCGCCATGGAGTGCGGGAATTTGGGCTTGAACCCGAAGCCCCCATGCACCGTGTCGAAATCCCGTTGCAGGCGGACCAGGGCCGCCTGCAGCAATCGCTCGTCGATGGGCGACGCTTCCGCTTCCGCCAAATCCGCTTGCTGCAGGTATTGCGTCAACTGCTCCGCCTGAGCGACGGCATCCTCGCGCCGCGTCCGCCACAAGTCATCGATGGCTTGCAGGACCTGGAGAAAGCCCGGCATGCCCATCCGCGGGTAGGGCGGCCAGTACGTGCCGCCGTAGAACGGCTGTAGATCGGGCGTCAAGAACACGGACATCGGCCAGCCGCCGTGCCGCGTCATGATTTGGACGGCGTTCATGTAGATCTGATCCAGATCGGGCCGCTCCTCGCGGTCGACCTTGATGCTGATGAACCGCGCGTTCAAGAAAGCCCCGATTTCCGGGTTCTCGAAACTCTCGTGCTCCATCACGTGGCACCAGTGACACGCGGAGTAGCCGATCGACAGGAAGATCGGTTTCTGCTCCGCCCGCGCCCGCGTCAAAGCCTCCGGCCCCCACGGATACCAATCCACGGCGTTGTCTTTGTGCTGCAGCAGATACGGGCTGGTTTCGAGAGCGAGTCGATTCGACATGGGTGGCCTACCTTCCGATGGAGTGAGAATGGCCTCGCGTCACGGAATGGCGTGGCGACGTCGGAATGCTTGCCCGACGCTGACCGCCAGCGTGATGACCGTCAGCGGAATCACAAACCAGAGCATGGCGGCCTGGAACGTAGCCATACCGGCGTGTCGGGTCTCGTTCAGAATCAAATAGGCCGTGTAGGCTGCATAGTACCCCAGGAACACGATCCCTTCCCAACGGCTGATCGTTCCCCCAGTGTAGAACACAGGCAGGCAAGCCACGGCGGCGGCGATCATGACCGGGATGTCGAACTCAAGAGCTTCCGCCGACACCTGCACGCCCGACGGGCTCACTAAGCTGCTCAGCCCCAACACGGCCAGAATGTTGAAGATATTGCTGCCGACCACGTTACCGACCGCGATGTCCCGTTCGCCACGCACGGCGGCCGCGATCGAAGCGGCGACCTCAGGCAACGACGTGCCGGCGGCCACCACCGTCAGCCCAATCACCAGCTGGCTCACCCCCAGCGCCGTGGCGATCGCCACGGCTCCTTGGACTAGCCAGCGCGAACCCAGGACCAGCGCCCCCAATCCCGCCACGATCAGCACGACGTTGAACAGGACTCGGCCGGCAGCAATCTCCTCCTCGCCGGGCGGCCGGGCGGCCTGTTCCGCCGCCACCTCGCGCCGGCTGGTCCGGATCAGCCACCCAAGGTACCCCAGCAGGCCCGCCACGAACAGGATGCCATCGGTTCGATCGATCGCGCCGTCCAGACCCAGCACCAGGGTCAACACCGAAACCGCGATCATGACCGGCACGTCCAGCCGCAACAGCTGGTGGGCTACGGCCAGCGGCGTGATCACCGCCGAAATGCCCAGGATGAACAACACATTGAAGACATTGCTGCCGACGACGTTGCCCAACGCCAGATCGGCTTGCCCGGACCAGGAGGCTTGGACACTGACCGCCAATTCCGGAGAACTCGTGCCGAAGGCCACCACGGTCAGGCCGATGACCAGCGGCGACACGCCCAAGGCGGCAGCCAGCCGCGACGAGCCGCGGACCAGCCACTCGGCGCCCACGACCAAGGCGACCAAACCCAGGAGGAACAGAAGCAGCGTCATGCCTGTCATGACTCACCGTTTTTCGCGGCGGCCTGCAGCCCGCAGCCCGCCTCGGCACGGCAGCATCGGCGCCAGTACCAGGAATGCGCGATCAGGGTCACGGCCGTCAACGGAATCACGAACCAGAGCATGGCGTTGTGGAACAGGGGCAAAGCTCCGTGACCGGTCGCGTACAGAATCAAATAGCCGGTGTAGGCGACATAATACCCCAGGAACAAGGCGCCCTCCCAACGGCTGATGGTGCCGCCGGTGTAGAACACAGGCAGACATGCCACGGCGACGCCGATCATCACGGGAATATCGAACTGCAGGGCCTGGGCCGAAACCAAAATGCCTTCGCGACTGACTACGCTGCTGATGCCCAGCACCGAAATGATGTTAAAGGTGCAGCTGCCGACGACGTTGCCCACGGCGATATCCCGCTGGCCCCGCGCGGCGGCGGCCAGCGTCGTGGCGACCTCCGGCAGCGATGTGCCGATGGCCACGATCGTCAAGCCGATCAACAGTTCGCTGACGCCCCAGGCGGTCGCCAGCGCCACGGCGCCCTGAACCAGCCAGCGAGACCCCAGGATCAGTAGCCCCAATCCCACCGCGATCAACACCGTATCCAAGACGATGGAGCCCAAGCGGGGGCTGCCTGCATCGGCGAACAACTCCGGAGCCAACGCCCGCTCTGCGGCCCGTTCCGCCGCCACATCGCGGCGGCTCTTGCGGATCAGGAATACGGTATAGGCCACCAAGACCACGACGAACACGGCTCCGTCCAAACGGTCGATCCGGCCGTCCAGGCCGAAGACAAGCGTCAGGACCGAGAGCGCGATCATCAGCGGCACATCCAGCCGCAGCAGTTGGCGGGCGACGGTCAGCGGGATGATCAGCGCCGAAGCGCCCAGAATCAGCAAGACGTTCAGGATATTGCTGCCCACGACGTTGCCCATGGCCAAGTCGGCCTGGCCCAGCCAGGATGCCTGGACGCTGACCGCCAACTCGGGCGAGCTGGTGCCGTAAGCGACGACCGTCAATCCGATGACCAGCGGCGAAACGCCCACGGCCGCCGCCAGATGGGCCGCCCCGCGGACCAGCAATTCGGCGCCCGCAACCAAGGCGACCAGTCCGGCCACAAAAAACATCGCTGTCAATAAGTCCATGCCGCTCACGCCTCTTCAACGAGCCCAATTCAAACGCACGTACGATCGGTCACACAAGATAGCTTCCCAACGCGATCTGTGCCACTCCTCCGCAACCTGGGGACGCAACCAAAGGGCTCAGACGTACAGAATTCAAAATTGGCGGGAAACACGCGTCGAATGTGGTGAAGACTTGACCCCGCCAATTTTGAATTCTGTACGTCTGAGCCCGGATGTGCGCACCACACGCACATCCTACGGACCCAAACCCTAGAACCCGCGCAGACCGGTACTACTGCGCGGCGGCAGTCCCGGCGCCGGCGTGCGTTTCAGGACAAGGTACTCGATGCCCATGCGTTCGCAGTACTCGCGTTTGCCGCCCTTGTCGCCGTCTTCGTTGACGGCGTAGATATCGGGCTTCAAACGCCGAATCTCGGGGTCGGCGTCCAACCAGCCCTCGCCGCTGGAGATCAGGGCCTGCTTGACGTATTTGATCGACCCGACGACGTAACGCCGCTCGGCCTCGGACAGCAGTGGATGCCCCTCGCCCTTGAGCAGCCGGATGTTCGCATCGTTGCCGACGACGACGTACAAGTCGCCATACGCGCTGACTTCTTCAGTGAACCGCACGTGGCCCGTGTGGAACCAGTCGTAACAGCCGGTAACCAACACTTTCTTGCGT
Source organism: uncultured Pirellulaceae bacterium (assembly GCA_964645045.1). Taxonomy (GTDB): domain Bacteria; phylum Planctomycetota; class Planctomycetia; order Pirellulales; family Pirellulaceae; genus Anammoximicrobium. Next base: position 11,983 of record CAZXYZ010000131.1, read on the forward strand.
CCGCTGGGCGAGGGCATCGGCGGCGGTTCGGGGAAACCGCTCATCCGCGCGGCGGGCAACACGCGGTACTCGATGCCGTGCTGCTGGCAATACGCGCGGTGCAGGTCGTTGGCATCGGCCTCGTCGTCCACCCATACCTGCGGCTGGATGCCGTCCGGTTCCTGGGTGTAGCATGGCTCTCCCGAGCCGTGCAGTTCTGACGGGAGTTCGGGCACTGCGGCACGGCTCTGGAGAGCCATGCTACACGGGATCACCCGCGCAACGTAACGCACGGCGTTCAGGAAATACAGCCGCTCGGCCCAGGGGAACTTCGGCGGCCTGCCCTGGATCTGCTGGAGCATCTGGTCGGGCCACAACAGGACGTTCAGTTCGCCGAGCTTGGCGGCTTCTTCCAGGAATCGCAGGTGGCGTGAACGAATATCGTCGAAACCGCCGGAGACGATGATCTGTTGTTGCACGTTCATGACTTTGCGATGCGGACGTTGATCTGGAACGCGCCGGGGACGGGCTCGGTCGAAACCACAAACAGGTAGCCGCCGCCGCAACCGGAGTACATCGCGCCGCAGTACCGCGACTGGTAATAGGCCAAGATGCCTTTTAGGTCCGTCTTCACCGTCGGATGCTGCACGGTCTGGGGAAGAATCGTTTCCCAGCAGTCCATGCAAGCATTCATCGAGGCTCCCAGGGCCGGGGCGTCACGGGCCACGATGGCGTCGAAACACTCCTGGCCCGTGGCGCCCAGCCGACAGATCCAGGCCGGGTCGAGGTTCTTGACGCCCAGCGGGTTGTAGCCGTCGGGCCGCGGGGCGACCGGCAGGAAGTGGATCACTTGCTCCAGCCAGCGGGCCACGCCCGGATCGTTGTTGGACTCGATGTGCCGCGGAAAGATCCCGCCTTCGTGCGTGAAATCGTAATCCAAGCGGTTCACACCGGGGTAGATCAAGCCGATCATGTCTTGCGAGCCGGAGGGCTCGGTCTTGCCGCGGTTCTCCGCGGCATACAACTCCCGCACCAGTTCGGCCGGTTCGCGGTCGGGTAGCCGGCCGTTCCAGAGCTGGAGGGCCACGTTGCGCGTGCCCGTGGCCATCCCAGCCCGCTCCATGAACCAGGACGAAGGTTCCAAACCCACGACCACCATCGAGCCGATCCGGGCAGGGTTCAGCCGCGAGACGAACGGCTGGTCGATCCAGCCGCCCGCGAAGGCCATGCGGTAGGGGAACTCCCCGATGATTTCGGTCAGGGTCTGAGTAGTAGGTTCATTCATGGCCTGATGGGTTCCTTGATTGCCGACGGCACCAGCCTGGATGATTCATCAACGCGTGGGATAGGCTTCCAGCCTGTCAGTCAGGAATGACAGGCAAGATGCCTATCCCACTTTGCCGGTTCGTAAAACGCCCCTCGCGTGGATCGCGTCTGGTGCCGCGCGGCCCGTTGGGCACGCGGTTAAACGAAGTAGCCGTTCCTCAAATGGTGTCGTGAACCGTACGCCGGCCGGCTTTGCGGTCCTCGTATTGCTCGGCGATCCAGGCATAGGTCGTCGCCAGTCCGGTGCGGAAGGGCGTGCTCGGCTGCCAGCCCAGGACACTCTGGATCATCGTGTTGTCGCTGTTGCGCCCCGCCACGCCCCGCGGGGCATTCAGGTCGTACGTGCGGCGCAGCTTGATGCCGCCGATCTCCTCCGCCAGGCTCACCAGATCGTTGATCGAAATCAGTTCGCTGGAGCCCAGGTTGATGGGCGTGGCGATCAACTGATCGCAGTGCGTAATGCGGTCGATGCCGGCGGTGCAATCGTCGATGTACATGAAGCTACGGGTTTGGGTGCCGTCGCCCCAGATCTCGATGCCATCGGTGTTCTTGTCCTTGGCCTCGATGACCTTGCGGCAGATGGCCGCCGGCGCCTTCTCGCGGCCGCCGTCCCACGTGCCGTGCGGACCGTAGACATTGTGGAAGCGGGCGATGGCGGTCTTCATCCCGCGTTCGGCCCAGTACTCCTGGCAGAACATCTCCGACATCAGCTTCTCCCAGCCGTAGCCGCGCTCGGCCATCGCCGGAAAGGCGTCGCTTTCGCGCAGGGCGCGACAGTTGGGGTCCTTCTGCAGTTCGGTGTTATAGGCACAGGCCGACGAGGAATAGAAGTACCGCTGAACGCCGGCCCGATAAGCGGCCTCGATCATGTGCGTGTTGATCAGGATGCTCCGCAGGCACTGAATGCGGAACCGCTCGATGAACCCCATGCCGCCCATGTCGGCCGCCAGGTTGTAGACCTCCACGGCTCCCTCGCAGACCCGCCTGCAGTTCGCCTCGTCGCTCACATCCAGGCACAGGCTTTCCACCCCGGGAACGATTTGGTACCAGTCGGGCAGCGGCTTCTTGTCGACCGCTCGAATCCGCGTGAAGCCGCGATCATGGAAATAACGGGCCAGGGACCCGGCGATAAAGCCGCCGGCCCCCGTGATCACAATCAAGTCGTCTTTGTTGCAGTCGGAGAAAGTCTTCAGTTCACTCATGGTTTGTCCCTGGATAAGTAAGACCTGCCAAAGATTGCCCTTGGCTTCTGTTCACTTCGGCCATTCTAGCCCGTTGCAAGCAGGGCAACCCATAGCTAGACTTGACCCGTAGATGCCAATTATTGACTTCTTTGCCACGGAAACATGCCGGATATCGTCCCCCATCTGCAATCCGCTCCCGAGTTCTTCTCGCCACAGGTACGCGAGGCGCGGCGGTTCTATCTCGACCTAGCCCCTTCTCCCCGTCAGCCGCTGGCCGTGGTCTGTGGCGGTTTCGAGTGTTCGGCGCCCGATTACGTGATCCAACGAGCCGGCTTCCCGTACTATTCGATCGAATTTGTCGCCCGCGGCAAAGGGGCCCTCGTGCTGGCGGGGCAGGAACTGCCGTTGCTGCCGGGCAGCGTGTTCGCTTATGGACCGGACGTGCCGCATCACATTACCACCGACCGGGATGATCCGCTGGCCAAGTACTTCGTCGATTTCACCGGCCGCCGGGCCGCAAGCCTGCTCGATCAATGCATCTTGCCGCCGGGGACCAGCGGCCGCGTCTTCGCCCCCGGCGAGATCCAGCGGATCTTCGACGACTTGATCCAGAACGGGCTGAAGCCGACGCGACTGACCGCTCGGGCATGCGCGCTTCTGCTGGAGTACCTGCTCCTCAAAGTCGGCGAGTCGTTGTCCGCCTGGGCGGCCGTCCAGACGCCTGCCTTTGCCACCTATGAACGCTGCCGCCAGCACATTCAGGCCAACTTTGCGCGGCTGACCAGTCTGGCCCAGATCGCCCGCCAGTGCCACGTCGATGCGGCCTACCTGTGCCGGCTCTTCCGCCGCTACGACCACCAAACACCCTACCAGTTTCTGTTGCGGCTGAAGATGAACCAGGCCGCCGAGCGACTGCAGAACCCCGGCGTTCTGGTCAAACAAGTCGCCGCCGAGTTGGGCTTCAGCGATCCCTTCCATTTCTCGCGCGCGTTCAAGAGTATCCTGGGTCTGTCCCCCGAAGCCTTCCGGCGGCTGCGTTGAGCGACGCCCGGTTCGTTCGTCAAACAGCACCGGCATCGCGCGGATGCCACGTTGATCGGCGCTGGCGAGGAACCGGTCGAACCGTTGCTTCAGCCTGTCGGCGTCGGCTTCCCAACGGTCTGTTTCAACAGGGCGATGGCGGCGGCGGTCAGCTCCCGCGCCGCCGTGGGCTGGTACGGGGGCAAGTCCACGATCTTCGGCACCACGAGAGCCGAGTACTCGCCCAACCGATACGCCTCCGGGTCGGGCAGGTAACCGATCGAGCCGTCGGCGCAGCCCATCACCAGCGTATCCGGCAACGGCGAGTCGCGGCGGATCGCCAGCCCGTAGTAGCTGTACAACTCGGCCGGATGGAACAGCATTCCCACCGGCCCGAGTTGGATCGCGCCGAGCGTGATCGGCAAATGCTTGACGCTTCGATCGCGATGCTCATTCCCGCGATACCAATCGGCAGCAAACCCGGCGTCGACCCACTGCCCCGACTGGCACTTGGTCGGATCGCGGCGATACTCGTCGACCCATTGTCCGAACCGTTCCATATCCAGCGGCACGTGGAATGGCGTGCTGCGCGAACGCAGGCAGTCGACGCGCAAGGGGCTGGCGTCGGCAATGGCCTGTTTCAGCGCGGGAGTGATCGCGGCTACGGTTTGGCGGATCTCGCCGCGCCAGTCGCTGCCGTCGCCGGGATTCACGTCGCCGAGGTGCCCCTGGAGGAACGACGGGCGCAAGCCCAACTGATTGCGGATCTCCCGGGCCACCTCGCCCGGCCAGTCGGGCCCGGCCTGCTCGTCGGCATAGCACACGACATGGGCCGAGAAGTGATACCACAGTAGGTCCGGCTTCTTGCCCGCGCGGCGGAATACCAGGGCGTGCAGCATCGTGTCGAGCCAGCGCTGGGCGTCGGTCGACGGGGGGCCGAATTCGGCGTCGGTGTGGGTCGCGTCCGGCTTCACCGTGCGGTTGTGACTGCCTCCCGGCGCGCGGCACTTGCCCAGCGACAGTTCGGCCGGGGCCAGATCCGCCTGGGCCGCGGCAATCGCCTCGACGGTCCGCTGCTCGACGGTGGCCATGTACTCCGGGGACATCCCGCCCCACTGCCGGAGCGTGAGGAAGGTCGGCATGCTGTGATCGTGCGTGGCCACCAGGTGGATATTCTCGGCCGGGATCCCCGTCCGCCCGGCGGCCGCCCGCTGGATGCGTCCCGCCATCGCCTCGTCCAGACCTAGGATGTCGAGCGAACACAGGGCCACTTGCGTGGGGCCGTAGGTCAGCACCAAGGCCCGCACCTCGGTCGGCTGGCGAATCCCCTTGACCCGCCGCTCCTGCCCCGGCGGCTTGTGAAAGCCGGCCAACTCGATCCCCAAGGGCGGCGTGATATCGGCCACGCCCTCGCCCGCACTCAGGCCGTCCGCCGCCGCCCTGGCCCGCGTCGCCCCAAGTGCCACGGTCCCACCCACCATCGCGGAGAGAAACTGTCGCCGCTGCATTTGCGTATCTCCCTGAAAAAAGGCCCGAGCCCAATTGCAACCGATGCACCAACGTCGAGCATCGAGGACCGACTCTACTGGCATGAGAACCCAGGGCTCAAAATACTGATCCCAGTCGCAGCAGTCAACCAGCAGTCCGACGGCCTTGATCGGACTGTTACGCACAGAGTTCCTTGGGCTTATGCCCAAGGCTACATGCTGTCACCACTACGTGGTTATAAATACGCAACTTCTTGGCTTTTGGATTTTTTCGGATTTGGCTAGCAACGGTGGCCGAAATAAGTTCCCGATGTTCGCGACTCCCCGCCGAGCTTGCTCGGTGGAAGCGGTGATTCTGCACTAACCCGTCCAAACGACGCGTCCCCCTCATTTCCCCCCGCCGCCGCTTCGCGGCGGCGGGGGGGAAATGAGGAGGGTGGTTGCGGTGCCGGCTCTAGTGCAAAATCAGAGGCTCTACCGAGCAAGCTCGGCAGGGGCCTGAAATACGCGACCGAGTCGATCGTACCGAAATCGGGAAGTCATTTCGGCTCCCGTTGCTACGGCCGCAGGCCGCGAGAGTCTCCGTCCGTATCATACGCTCGCCGCGCGCGCATCTTACAACCACGAATCACGCGAATGAAAAGGGTGGAAAGGATGTCCTGATTCGTGTCATTCGTGTCATTCGTGGTTTTTCCGGCGGATTCTTCACGCCCTCTTGGTTTGCTGGTGGTGGCCCGCGTTAGGTTATCCATGCCGTCCGACGGCGAATTGTCCGGGGGCGGCAAGTTTTGCAGGCCAAGTGGAAACGACACCCACCCTTTCGTCTGCCCCCACACTGCAGACGTGTGGCAAGTATTGCATTCGCTTGCCCACGCAAGCGGCGATCAACGAATCGGTCCGAAGCCGATCGGAACGATGTACCTTCACCCGCTTCGTTGTCTTCCCGTTCCTCAATCCCCCGGCACGTCGGCATAATGCCCGGCCATGCTGCGGATCATGCGGGCGATCGTGCGGCGGCAACTGGCGGGGGCGAGGATTTCGGCTTCGTGGCCCAGGCTGAGCACGCGGGGGATGATCTCCAGCTCGTGGGCCGCTCGAACGGTCAAGATCACGCCGCCGTCGGGCTGACGTTCCACTTGCTGGTCCGAATGCCACGGGTCTTCGGTGACCCAGGGGGCCGCCCGGGCGCTGATGCGGATGCGGAAGTCCCGCGGCTTGCCGGCGGCGGCAAAGATGCCCAGGCTCTGGCCCAGGTGTTTTTCCAGGTCGAAATCGGCCGGCGCCTTGAACCACGTGTCCAACGCCGTCGCCCGCAGGAAGCGGTCCAGTTTCCAGTGGCGGATGCGGTCCGGCTCGCCGGCGGCGATCTCCGAAGCGGCCGCGATGATGTACAGGCTGGACTGATAGAACACCACGGCATACGGTTCGATCTTTCGCCGCCGAGGGTCTTTGCCGATCGGCTGGTACTCGATCTCGGCGATCCGATGCTCCTGGATACAGCGGTGCAGCGTCTGCAGGATGCCGTGCTGCTGTTTGTAGGACTTGGCCGGCATGCCGCGGACAAACAACGCCTGGCGATAGTCCTCGTAGTGGTCCCACACGGCGTCCGGCAGCTGGTCGCGGAGCTTGCTCCAGAACGATTCGATGCCCAGCCAGAACGGCGTGCCGGCCAGCGGGTACAGCAGGTCGCGGCTGAGCGACAAGGCGATCAGTTCCGTCGCCGACGCGGTGACCTTGTGCGTGCCGCTGACGCCGGGACCGATCTTCCAGACTCGGCCCCGCTGCGTATCCTGATCGTCGACGTCGATCCCCGCGGCTTGCAGGGCTTCTAGGTCCCGCCGCACGGTGCGCTGGTGCAAAGAGGTCAGCCCCAGATCATCCACCAACTCCTGGCGGATCTCGTCCAGCGTGCGGCCGAAGCGATACCGTTCCAGGATCTGCAGGATTTTGTGCTGACGGATCAGTTGCTCGTTGCGCGCCATCGGATGCCCCTTTCACCGTGGTCCGTCATGCCGTGAATGTCCGCGGGACAGGCATCGTGCCTGCCATTCCTGGCTGACAGGCTGGAAGCCTATCCCACGGGGTGATGACGAATTCGGGCTATTGCGTTGCGATCGCATACAGCCGGGACCGGTCGGAGATGAACATCACGCCGTTGGCGATCGTGGGCGTGCTGTAAATCGAGGACGGGAACTCGATCTCGCCGATCTTTTTCAGTTCCTTGCTGGAGGCGAAGATCGACAGGATGCCGTCTTCATCGCCCAGGAACATCTTGCCGTCGGCGACCATCGGCGAGCCCCAGACAGCGGCCAGAATATCGGCTTCCCAGTACCGTTTGCCGGTGGCAAAGTCCAGGCAATGGATGCGGCCGCTGAGGTCCGGGGCGTAGACCAGGCCGTCGTGGATCGCGACCGTGGACAGCGTCCGCCGGAAGCACTCGTTGTCCTTTTCGCCGGTCAGCGAGCCGTCCTTATCGACACCGCCCCAATGCCAGATTTGGGCGGAGTTCGGGTTCGGTTGGTTCTCCGTCGTGACGGGGCTGACGTCGCCTTTCTTGGTCGCGTCGATCCGGTAGATGTGTCCCACGCCCTCGCCGTGCTCGGGATCCTGTCCCATGCCGAGAACGACGCTGTTCTGGAAGAACACGGGCGTGGCGATAATGTTATTCCGCGAGCCGCGGCCGCCCAACTCCCACTTGGCGTCCTTGGGGTTCAAGTCGAACTCCCAGACATGTTCCCCGGTCTTGGCGTCCAGGGCGTACAGCCAGCCGTTGCCGCTGGGCATGTAGATCTGCGTCTGGCCGTTGACGATGCCGGCTGCGGGCGAACTCCATTGGCCGTGCAGAATCGTGTCGAACGGCGTGTTGTCTTCCCAGACGACCTCGCCCGTGACTTTGTTGACCCCGATGAACGACGGCGAACGGGGCGAGGGAACTTCCAAGTGCGCCTCGTCGACGCCGTTGGAGGTCACAATGTAGACCATGTCTCCGATGACGACGGGCGAACTGGTCGCCAGGTTGTGCGGAAACACGCCCATCTGCTCGATCATGTCCAGCGACCAGACGATGTCGGCGTCCTGTTCCTCGGCATCGACTTCGGTGGTATAAGGCCCGTCGTTCTCTTTGTCGTAAAAGCCCTCCGTGTCCAGGCACATCAGTTCGCAGCGGTTGGTGACGACCCACATGCGGTCCCCCTCGACAAAGGGAGCCGAACAGATGCCTTGCTCGGGCCAGTCGTTGACGCGGCCTTGCGGCAGTTTCTCGCGCGTCAGCTGCCAGAGAAACTTGCCGGTCTTCTCCTCGAAACACAGCACGCACCCTCGGTCGCCTTTGTGCTTTGGCCGATGCTCGCCGCCGTTATTCGTGCCGACCCAGACCTTGCCGTTCGACACGACCGGATTGCCGTAGGTCTGAGAACCCAGCTTGGCAACCCAGAGCAGCTTCTTGCCCTCCTGCGGGGTCTCGGCGGGCACGAAATCGATCGCGATCCGGGTGGTGGCGTTGATCATGTTGCGTTCAACGCTGCCGCCCCAACACGGCCAATCGCCGGTGACGACGCGATCGCCGGAAGCCGGTGCGGCAGCGGCCGCGGGTGGAGCCGCCTCGGGCTTGGATTCCTTCACGGGCACGGACGCCGCCGGCGTCTGGGCGGCGGGCTTGTCATCCGCCGGCATCTCTACCTTTTCCGCGGCCTCTTCCGCAGCTTCTTCGGCCGGCTGCGATTCGGGTTTGGTGGCGGCTTCCGACTCGGCCTTCGCTGCCTCGGACTCCTTGGCTTCCTCGCCCGGAGCCTCGTCCGGCGTCTCGCTCTCCATTTCCGCGTCCTCTTCCGCCGCTTGGGCGGCACCAGCGGGTTCTTCCGACGGCTTGGGTTCCCGCGTGGGAGTCTCTGGAGCGACTTCAGGGGCCGGTTCCACCGCGGATTCCGTAGGCATCGTCGCCTCTTCGGCCGGGCTGGTTGCTTCGGGTTCCGGCTCGGCAGCCGTAATGTTCGAATCGCCGCCGGATCGGGCCGGCGGGGGAGGCGTACAGCCGCCGATCAGGACCGCGGCGATCAGCGCCAGTGTCGAGGGCCAGAGGATGTGGATTTTCGTGTCCATGATGATTTCCTTCGAGTGAACGCGGAGTTTGTAAGCGGAATGATCAGTTCTGGGTAACCGTCACGTTATCGACCAGGCAGGGCGCCAACGAATAGAGGTACAGCCCGGGACTCCCGGTCAAGTTGGGGTGCGGATCGACCGCCTCGACGGTCCACGCCTCCGGCTCCGGATCGCCTCGCTTCCACGCCTTGCCGTGCAGATGCGCGCCGTCCTGCTGGATGTCCACACGCATCTTCAGCGTATACCACACATTCGGGTCGGAACGGAAGCGGACTTCGTTGCCGATCCGCGGATGCGGAGCCCAGTCTTGGAATCCCAGCTTGGCAGTGTTGCCTTTGAGGATCAGATTGTAGCGGTTAGCGGTCAGGCCGACACTGGGCAACCGCCGTTTGTCCTCGCGCATCAGGGCGTCGGCCTGAATCGTATACCCCTTCATCTCCGGCGGCCCCAGCCAGATGTAGACGCTGGGGGTCCCTCCGGCCGGAGTGTGCTGCATGGCCGTGTTGCCGTCTTCCTGGACAGGCACCAAACGCCGCGTGGCAGCGATCCAGGTCGGCGGCACCTGACTGCCCGTCAGGCCTTCAAAATCCCACTTCCACGGCAACTTGGGGAACACGCGAACGCGAGCCGTGGCCGTCAGTTCACCCACTTTGGCCACGACGTGCCCGCCCTGTTCCACCGCATCTGCGGCGATCACGAGCTTGTTGCCCGCGGCCTTGGCGCCCGGCAAATCGGCTTGAGGTTCCAGGGTCGGTTCGAGTTTCTTCACGAAGCGTCCGTTCTTGTCGAACGCGTGCAATTCGTATTCGATCTCGCCGCCGCCGGAAACGTGCGCCTCGTAAGGTGCCAACTGGACCAAGGCGATCTCTTCCTGCGGCGGAGTCTCCGCGGCCAGCGGGGGAATCGGGTCGCTGGCCGGTTGGTGGTCCTTCGTTCCCACGCAGATCGTGCGGTCGCGAGTCACGAAGTAGATGCGGCCGTTGGCAATCGCGGGCGAAGCATAGATTTCATCCATGCCGACGCCGTTGGCCGCTTTCAAGGCCACGTGGGACAGCGACTGGCAGCCTTCGCGGCTAGGCTTGAGGATATGAATATTGCCGTTCACCTCCATTACGTAGATCTTGCCGTCCGCCCAGACGGGCGAGCCCTTGCCGACGGTGCCCAGGTTGTGGATCCACAACGGTTTGCCCGTCTTACTGTCGAACGCATGCAGGTTGCCGGTGTCCGCCACGACGTACAGGATCCCGTCGTGGATCAACAACGCCTGGTAACCGGCTTTAATATCGTCCACGCGCCAAACGGAATGCGTCTTCGTCACGTCGCCTCGGCCCGTCGCGTCGATGCACTCGATTCGCCCGAAGGCGATGCTGTCGATGTTGTCTTCGCCGTGGGCGATGAAGATATGGTTCCCCTCAACCACCGGCGTCACGTTCAAGCCTCGTTTCGACATCAAGAAGCCCCAGATCGGCTCGCCGGTCCGGGCGTTGATCGCGTGCAGGCCGCCGTCGCCGTTGCCGCCGATCAGCATCCGCGTGCCGTTGATTACGGCCAATACGGGGCAGGAATAGTTCGTGTCCAGGGGGCGGCCGCCAGGCGCCGAGACCCACAGCAGCTTGCCCGTCCGCTTGTCGAACGCATAGTACGTGTGTTTCGGAGGCGGAGCGCCGGTCTTTCCCCAATTCAACGCCAGAAAGCTGATGATCACCCGATCCTCGTCGATGATCGGCGTCATGGTGCGTCCGCCGTACCCGGAGATCTTGCCGTACTGCTCCAGCAATGAGTGCTCCCAGACAACTTTGCCGTCGCCCGTATAGCAGCGGAACAGGCCATCGACCGAGTGGACGTAGACATTTCCGGTCTCCGGATCCCCGACCATGCTGGCCCAGCCCACGCGCGGCGCCGGGATGTCCGTCTGGAACACGTTGAACTGGTCCTTCCAGACGACTTCCCCGGTGGCCGCATCCCAGCAAACCACCTGCTCGCCGGCTTGAATCAACTGTTGCGGGTCGCCAATGTCGTGGTGGGTCCGGCAATTCAGATACACGCGACCGTTCAATACGATCGGCGTAGCGCGGCCACCAATCGGCGAGGTCCACAAAACGTTCTTGTTCCCGTCCAGCGACCAGTTGTCGACAAGACCCTTTTCTCGCGAGACGCCACTCTGTTCGGGGCCTCGCCAGTGCGCCCAGTCTCCGGCCTCGCAAGTGGCAACCGTGAGGGCCAGAAGCCCAAAAGCCAGCAGATATGCGGATGTTTTCATGGCAAAGTGCTCCTTGTCCGATCAACGTTCGCTTGTGGATGGTTTCCCGTCAGTGTAGGGAAAAGCCCGCGGATTTCAACCGCCGCATCCGTCGAACCACTCGTCGGCCGGGTCGAATTTGGGAATCACCACGATCAGTACCTTCATGCGGCCGATCGCGCGGTGGCGGACACCGGGGCGAATCAGGACGCACAAGCCCGGATGTACGTCCAAGATCTCGTCGTTCAGTTGCAGCTTGGCGTCGGGCCCGCACTCCAGGATGAAATAGGTCTCGGTCAATCGCTGATGGTAGTGCAGCTTTGCGTTTGCCGAGATTTCCGTCACATGCATGGTGCCGGGAAAATCGGCCACGTCCTGGAAGGCCCGGCGGGCCGTGCCGCAGGGGCAATTCACGCCGTTGAGCGTCGCGAAGTCAACGATTTCGTAGGGGTTTGACATGAGCAAATCCTTCTTCATCCGTGCCCCTGCCTTGCCATCCGTGCTACTAAAGGCATTGGCTAGCACGGATGGCAAGGCCGGGGCACGGATGGGATGAAGAAAGTCAGGGAATCGGATAGCTGCTGGTCCAATTTCAGCGGCGGTCCAAGTTGGAGTCCAGGCTTTAGCCTGTCCGGGCAGCCTAAAGACTGGACTCCAACATGCGTCTTCCGGCGAACCGAGATTCGAATTTGCTTCTCCAACTATTTTGGGCATTTGGCCACCGTGTGCAAGCTGGCAAGCCGGTCAGTTGCCGTTGACGCGAAACAGGCGAGCCATAATCATAGGTGGTTTGTCTCTGCAAATTCAGGACTCGCCACGGTTTGACGCCTCTCGTAGCGGCGTCTGGCCGGCGTGTCGCCCGCTGGAGAAGGAAGTCGCATGATTCAGGTTCAGTTTCCCGATGCAAGCGTGAAAGAGTTTCCCGACCAAGCTACCGCGATGGAAGTCGCCCAGTCGATCGGCTCTCGTTTGGCCGGAGCGGTGGTGGCAGCGGAAGTCGGTGGCCAAGTGTGTGACGTGATGCGGCCACTGGCTGAACTCAGCCCATCGCGGCCGATCCCGTTGCGGCTGCTCACGGAAAAAGACACTCCGTCTCTGGGCGTCATGCGTCACAGTTGCGCCCACATTATGGCCCGGGCCGTGATGCGCCTGTTCCCCGGCGTCTCGCTGGCCTTCGGTCCGACCACGGGCAACGGCTTTTATTACGATTTCGACCTCGAACATAAGCTGAACGAAGAGGATTTTCCGAAGATCGAAGCGGAAATGCAGCGGATCGTGAAGGAGGCGGAGCCTTTCGAGCGGTTCCTGCTGCCGCGGCACAAGGCCGCCGAACTGTGCCGGGACCTGAAGCAAGCGTTGAAGGTCGAACATATCTCGACGGGCCTCAGCGACCACGGCGACTTGAGCTTCTACCGACAAGGCGAGTTCGTCGACCTGTGCCGCGGTCCGCACGTGCCGAACGCCGGCAAGATCAAGGCGTTCAAAGTGCTGTCGGTCGCCGGCACCTACTGGAAAGGCGACGCCCGCAACCGGCAACTGCAGCGGCTGTACGGCACGGCCTGGTTCAGCAAACAGGAACTCGACCAATACCTGGAGCAGCTCGAAGAAGCCAAACGCCGCGACCATCGCGTGCTGGGCAAGAAGTTGAAGCTGTTCAGCATCGAGCCCGACGTGGGGTCCGGGCTGTGCTTGTGGCTGCCCAAAGGCGCGGCGGTGCGTTCGATCCTGGAGGATTTCATCAAGCGTGAGTTGCTGGCCCGCGGCTATCAGCCCGTCTACTCGCCGCACATCGGCCGCGTGGACTTGTACGAAACCAGCGGCCACTTCCCCTATTACCGCGATTCCCAATTCGCGCCTCTCTTCCAGCACGACGCCGGGCAGATCGTCGATTTCATTCTCCGCCGGTTGGAGATCACGCCCGAGGCGTCGCCGGCCGGAGCCGATGAGGAAGAAGCGAACCTGTTGCAGGCGGCCAAAGTCATGGGCTTCGACGCGGCCGCAGCCGGCTACCGGCCGGACGCTCCGGCAGCCCAGCGCAGCCAAGTCCTGCGCGACTGGCAGCGGACCCAGGAGCGGTACTTGCTCAAGCCGATGAACTGTCCGCACCACGTGCAGATGTACAAATCCGAGCCGCGCAGCTATCGCGATTTGCCGGTGCGGCTGGCCGAATTCGGCACCGTGTACCGCCACGAGCAGACCGGCGAATTGAACGGCCTGTTGCGCGTCCGCGGGCTCACCCAGGACGACGCGCACTTGTTCTGTACTCCGGAGCAAGTCGAGGACGAATTCCGCGCCACGCTGGACCTGACCAAATTCGTGCTGGAGAGCGTGGGGTTGAAGGACTATCGCGTTCAACTGTCCCTGCGCGATCCGGACAGCGACAAGTACGTGGGCAGCGCCGAAAGCTGGCAGCGGGCCGAAGCGGCACTCCGCAAGGTGTTGAGCGAATCGGGCCTGCAGTTCGAAGAACGACAGGGCGAAGCCGCGTTCTACGGGCCCAAGGCCGATTTCATGGTCCGCGACTGCATCGGCCGGCAGTGGCAGTTGGGCACGGTGCAGCTGGACTACAACCTGCCCGAACGTTTTCAATTGGAGTACATCGGTGCGGACAACCGCCCGCACCGCCCGGTGATGATCCATCGAGCGCCGTTCGGTTCGATGGAACGCTTCGTGGGCGTGATGATCGAGCATTTCGCCGGGGCCTTTCCGTTGTGGCTGGCCCCCGAGCAGGTCCGCGTATTGCCGTTGAGCGAAAAGACCAACGAGTACGCCGAGCAAGTCCGGAAGCGGCTGGCCGAGGCCGGCTTCCGCGTCACCCTCGACGACCGTAGTGCCAAGGTGCAAGCCAAGATCCGCGACGCCCAGGTCGAGTTGATCCCGTACATGGTGGTCGTCGGCCCGCGCGAGGCCGAAGCCGGGGCCGTAGCGCTGCGCGACCGCATCGACGGCGACCTGGGCGCCATGCCGCTGGATGCCGCGCTGGCGCGGCTGCGCAACGAGGTCGACAACAAGACCATCCGCCAAGTCGCCGCCAGCAAATTCGCCGCCGTGGACGAGGGCGGCGAGCAGAACGAGTATTGAGTTGCGCTGGTTGGAATGGACTGTTTTGGATAAAATAACGTTCAGCGGCGACCGTGAGTTCGATACGCTCCAAGTTTGACGAGGACAAGTCGATGGCTACAGTGATTGCACGGACGAGCCCAACGACCAACGGGCAGCGATTGCGAGAAGAGTGGTTGGAGCGGGTATCAAGCCTCGTAGAATCCGTCGAAAAATGGGCTGAAGAACTGGGCTGGGCGACGCGGCGGATCGAGAAGGAGATCGAAGACTCGCAGATCGGAACGCACAAGGTGCCCGCGCTCCTCCTGCAGCAAGAAACGACACGGATGTTGCTCGATCCGATCGCCCGGTCCGCCCCTGGCGCCGAGGGTGTGGTGGATCTGTACGTGATGCCCGCCTTCGACGATGTCGCCAGCCTCTATTTCTACAACGGCGCGTGGCAGTTGTGCTACTCGTCAGCGGCGCACCCCGTGGACGAAGCCGTTCACGACGCCCAGTCAGAGCCGCTTTCCAAACAAACGTTTCAAAGAGTCGTCGAGGAGTTGAGGGGGCATGGCGGCTGACCGGTTCGACTGGCTTCGACGGATCAAAGCGGTTGAACGCGAACACGCGGCGACTCGGTTTGCCACCGACCACCTGTTAGCCACGGCAGAGTTAGATCCCAATGTTCTCCAAGGCGATTTGGCGCTCCGGGACCTTCGGCGGGCCTCGGTAGGTTTGGAAGGCACATACTTCATCCGCCTTTTTGCGGAATTTGAAACGGGCCTGCGTCTGTTCTGGGAGGAGGTGCGGCGAACCGAGCCACCCACTCGAACGCGAGACCTACTCGACGGCATCGCGGCCACTCGGCGAATACCTCACGAACAACTCCGTGATGCCCACGCCGTCCGTGAGTACCGGAACAGCCTGGTGCATGCTCGACGAGAGGCGACAGAGCCAGTCGCGATCTCGAAAGCCCGCGGCCATTTGTGTCGGTTCTTCGCCTTCCTGCCGCCGTATTGGTGAAACGTCTTGCGCGGATTTCACGTAGGCGTCTCTATCCGGGACTTGCCGCCTGCGCCCTACCGTTTTCCGAAGCCCATGAGGCGGCCGTCTTCGGTGGCCAGGTACAGCTGCCCGCGGGCGGCGGCCGCGCCGTTGAAGACGGGCGGCGAGGGCAAGCGGTGTTCGGCACGATGCTCGCCGCTGGCCGCGTCGATGATGTACAGCAAGCCTCCTTGGCGGCCTTCGAAGGCGCCCAGCGGGTCTTTCGGATCGACCGCGTCCGGCGGCCCGGCGACGAACAGGCGGTCGCCGGCGGCCAGCATGGCGCGGATCCGCACCGGGATGCGCTGCGTCCAAGCGTTGTTGCGGCTGTCGGCGTTTTTAGAGAACAGCAAGTAGCCGTTGCGGCCGGGGGTAAAGAAGACGGTCGGGTCCAGCCCGCGGAGGGAATCGAACATCCGCACGTAGTACACGGAACTGGCGTCGCGGACGATCAGCCGCGCGTATTGGCCGCCGGACGTCCACGGCGTGCGTTTGAAATAGCTGTCCTCCAACAGGCCGCCGGGCACGCGCAACTCCGAGCGGACTTTGGCCGGCTTTAGGTCTTTGTCGAACGCCAAGTCGCGCATCCAGATCGTCGTCCCGTCGCTCGTCAAGATATCCGGCAGCGAGCCCATCGGCAGCCCAAGATTCTCTTCGAAGTCGCCCAGCTTGTAGTCCGGACCTGCCAACGACCGTTCGCATCGGAGCCGGCCCGTGGCGGCGTCCAGGCCGACCAGTCGGATGCCGCCGTCCAGCTGGGACGACCTTCCGGCCGCGAAATACGCGGTGCCATCCTGCACCAGCACGCTGCCATGCACCGGCCAGGCGGATTCCAATTGCTCCATGGCGCCGATCCAACGTTCCTGCGGCGCCGCCCGGTATCGCCACGCCAAGGCTCCGTCGCCAGCCCGCAGGCAGTACACGCAGCCGTCGGCGGAACCGAACAGAACCGTGCCCGCATGCCAGGTGGGCGGCGAGTCGATCCGCGCCCCCGCGGTGAACTGCCACAGCCGCCGGCCGTCGCGAGCGTCCAGGCAGACGACCTGATGTTCGTCGACCAGCGCGGCAAACACCTTGCCGCCGACGGCGACCGGCGCCGAGACCTTGCGGCCGGCCTGGACGCTCCAGATCACGGCCGCACCGTCCGGCACGGTGGTCGCGATCGATCCCGTGCGCAGCGCGTCGGCGCGAAACGTCGGCCAGTCCTGGGAAGGCGGAGAGTCGAGAGCGGAGGGCGGAGAGCCCGAGAGACCGTACGCCGGTCCCTGTTCCAACCGCTCTGCGACTTTGCGCTGTTCTCCGGCTCTGGACTCCGGACTCTGGACACTCGACTCTGGATTCTGGACACTCGACTCCCTCTCGGGCGCCAGGGCGTTCATCCCATTCAGCTTTTCATCGATGTAGCACGCGCACGGATGCGGTGGAGCATACTGCAGGCCGTTGGCCGGCATCATGCCCAGGTGGCACGTGCCGCGGACCCAGTTGTGGACCGTGTGCTGGCCTTCCAGCAGGTCGACGTACTCCGTGCCGCGGCGGCTGGCCAGGATGTACCGCTCGGTGGCCTTGTTGCGATAGCAGCGGTGATGGTGATTCGCGCGGAAGATCGGGCCGAGCGGAACTTCCTTCTTGCATTCTCCCGTCTGCAAGTCATAGCCGTTGACGGTCGGCGGCCACAGCGCGCGCTGCTGTCGTGCTCCACCCGATTCGATCGCGCCCGCCTCCAGCTGATCGCTCCACGTCCAGACCAGGCCGTCGATCACAAACACGTCTTTCCACTCGTACCACAAGTGGCCGATGTATTTCTTGGGCTGCGACCACAACACGCGGCCGTCGTCGGCCGCCAAGGCGGCCAGCTTGTACGGACTGGCGTGGATCACCGCGCCGCCGGCAACGATCATGGTCCCGATCCACAGGTCGCCCTGCGAGCGGATGCCACCCGCGTTCAGATCGGCCTCGTCCGACGGGAAAGGCGTTCGCCACTTCTGTGCGCCCGTTTCAAAATCCAGGGCCACGATGTCGGGGCCGTCGATCAAGGCCACCACGCGGCCGTCGCTGGCCGTGTTCAAGGCCGGATCCAGTTTCGCCGGCTTGACGCTGCCTCCACCGCCCGACCATTTCAGGTAATCGACCGTGGTGCCACGGTAATCGTTCTGCGACGCCCACCGCTGCCGTCCACTGGCGGCGTCCACGGCCACGACGCGGACGCCGTCGTTGGTCAGCACCGACAGAATCAGGGTCCCGTCCACGTCCAGGATTTCGTTCGTCCTTTCGGTTCCCGCGTAGGTTTGCAGAATCTCGCCGGTGGCGGCATCCAGCTGGGACACCGGCGCATGGTAACCGAGCGTCACGTACACGCGATCGCCGGCCGCGACCAGCCGTTTTTGCAGGTTCAGCGGGAAATCGCCCGGGCGGTTGGTGAACCAGGTTTCTTTCCATTCGCGCCAGCCCCAGCGGCGGATCGGCACTTTCCACAGCTCGACGCCGTTGAAGGCATCGCGGGCCACCAGAAACCACTTGTCCGGCAGCGAATGGTCGCCCGTCAGGCTGATCGGCGCCTGGTCCTCGATGTAGAACAAGCGGCCGGCCGCGGTGACCAGCGTGCTGATGCTGGAATCCGTCTCGTGCGACCGCTGCCACTTCGGACCCGAGATCCACTGGTAGTGTTTCGGCGGTCCGACGACCCGGTCGCGGGCCACGGGATTGCCGTCGGCACCGTGCAGGTAATGCGTCCACTGGTCGATGTCTGCGGGCCAGGGCTTGCGCAGCTGCACCCAATCGCCGGCCGGCGGCGGCGTGATCCGTTCGAGGCCTAGCTGGTCCAACTCACCAGCCCAATCGCTCGGCAACACGGTCTCGGCCGCGACGCCCAGATAGGCCGTACCCAGCGGCGCCATGACTCGAGCGACCTCGCGAAGCGACAAGCCCCGTTGCTGCAGGGCTGCGAAATCGTCGATGACCAGGATGGTGATCAGGTTGTCGGTGTAAGGCAATCGCCCGCCTTCGAGCACGCCGGCCGAAACGCCGCCGTAGCTGCCGTGCGAGCGGATGACGTCTCGAGCGCGATCGCAGCCCGCGGCATTGGCGTACAAGCCGTGGACGACACAGCTGCCTTGTTTGGCCAACGCCAGGCTCAACTCCGCATCCTCGCGGCCGACCACGGCACAGACGCCGCCGCTACGGTGGCTGGCCTGAACCATGCTGGCAGCCAACGACAGGGCGTCGCTCTTGGGCGACTCGTCCGCCCGGGCCCGGCCGCAACCGGGGACCATTGCCAGCCAGGCCAGGATTGCCAACAGGCGCGCGGCAGCGGGAGAGCGGACGAGCCGCCGGCCCGTTTTGGGGTGCGGTGACTTGTCACCGCTTTCATCTTTCGCTCTTATTCGTTCATTCGAAAAATGAGGCGATGGAGAGTACTCCCACGAACCAAAGCGGTGACAAGTCACCGCACTCCAGAAGGAGGAACCCCGCTTGCTCATCGTTGCTCCATGGCCGCCGCGATGTCCTGTTCGGACAACGCCGCGTGAAAGGATTTCACTTCATCGAAAACCCCGTCGCAGGCGTCGGTGATCTCGGCCGGACTGTTCCCGGTATCGATGCCGACGGGGGACCGACCCCCAACCCGCCGTGAGCCCTTGCTTCTGACGGCGTAAGACGATATCTTACTGTTATGAAAACCATCGTGTCCAGCAAGGGTCAGATCATCCTCCCGGCGGAACTGCGCCGCCAGGATCGCATTCGGCGCGGGCAGCAGTTCGAGATCGAGCGACTGGAGACCGGCCAGTACTTGCTCACGATGCAGCCGCCCGCTGACAGCAAAGGGGTTGTCGATTGGCTGTTGGCCTGCCCCGAAAAAGGTTGGTTTGAACCGATTCCCTCCGAGTCTACGGATGCGTTGTGAGATTCCTCGTCGACGCCAATGTCTTGAGTGAGGCAACGAAGCCTGAGCCGGATCCGCGGGTCCTCATTTGGCTGCGGGAAAACGGCCACGAAATCGTTGTCAATCCCGTCGTTCTGGGTGAACTCGAATATGGCATTCTTCTGCTCCCAGCCGGTCGGCGGCGGACTCGGCTGCAGCAATGGTTTGCCGATGGGGTGCGGCGAATTCGTGTGCTGGATTTCGACGCGGAAACCGCTTCGGCCTGGGCTCAGTTGTTAGCGAGTTTGAAGAAAAAGGGGCTGGCCATGCCCATCAAGGACAGCCTGATTGCCGCCACGGCGCTCGTGCATGGATTGACCGTTGCCACTCGAAACACGGCCGACTATCGGAATGCGCGTGTGCCTCTGGTGGATCCCTTTGCGGTCTGAGTACTTCAATTGCACCGAATTCCGGCTCCCGGCGAACGTTCGTTGGGGGCGACTTGGACCGGTTTCGGCCCTCTTGTCAGCCCTCCGCGTCCCCGAAGAACAAGCTGTGATGCTTGA
>CAZXYZ010000132.1:0-31749 GCA_964645045.1 uncultured Pirellulaceae bacterium
AACGGCCGGCGTCAGCCCGCCGGTTTGGCGAACGGCCGGCGTCAGCCCGCCGGTTCTTGCATCATCCGCCAAGTTCCGCCCCCGCTCCATACCCGTCACCAAAGGTGAAAGGCCGTCGGCAGGAAATAGGCTCCCAGAATCCCGTAGCAACGGTGTCCGAAATTACTTCCCGGATTCTGGCCACCACGCTGCTTGTCAGCGTGGATGCGTGTTCAGAACCAGAGATCGCCCTGCTCCGCGACTTCGTCGGCCACCACGCTGCTTGTCAGCGTGGGGCCATGTTCCCGACTGGCCCCCGTCCCGACCACTGCGTCGATCACCGTGAACACCGCTCCACGCTGGCAAGCGGCGTGGTGGCGAAGCCACGGATTTCCTGGTGGATTCGCTCTGGTTTTGAACACCGTCCCACGCTGGCGAGCAGCGTAGTGACGCAGGCCCGAGTGCCCCGCAACGTCGCCTTGGCCCCCGTGATGTGAACCGGCGACGTCCCCGACATGCCGCCAGTTCCCACTGAAACCGGGAAGTTATGCCGGCCACCGTTGCTATCAGAATTCGTGAGACTTTTGAGTTCCCAACTCGTACGGGTTAGGCTACTGGTATTCCATTTCCCGCGGGCTGCCAAAGAGACCGAACGCGGCCAGAACGCCAAGCCCCATCCGCAAAGCAACCAGCGGGCTCACGCCCGCCGCCCGCCGCTCGCCGGACTGCCTGCCACGTCGCGGCAAAGCCGGACGACCGAAGCTTGCGATGCGAAGGTCCTGTGAAGAAACCTTCATCTGGTGGATGTCGGGGCAATCAAAACAATTCAGCGTCACCGGCTCTTGCCGTTGTCGCGTAGACGAATGGAACTCTTGTGCGTTTGGGCCACTCAACTGGAGTATCTCCAAGATGTCGTTCCCCAACGAGAAATTCTGGGAAGTCCTGCTCGACCGGATAGACAACGGCTTCGTGTTACCCGTCGTGGGTCAGGGTGTAACCACAATCCAACCGGAGGACGAGTTACTGGCGCCCTGGTTGACCGCAACTTCATCGCCCGGATTCGCCTCGGCCGAGCTATGGGCAGAAAAATGGATGGCAGAAAGATGGCTGTTCGTCGCCGATACGTTCCGAATTCATTTTTCTGCCATCCATTTTTCTGCCAGCGTCTTTACACCTCCGGCAGTTCGTAGCCCTGCGCGGCGTGGGCGAGCCATAGCAATCATATTGTAAATCACGCCTGCCGCGCTCAAGGCCAGAGCCACACCGGCCGCAACCGCTACATCAGACATGATCATAGGACCGGCGAGTCAATTATTGTCGCATGGTCGCCTTTCGCTCCGCCAAAGGGCGTGCTTTCTCGAAGCGCAAGACAACTCTTGTTTCTTCGCCAGTCCTTAGTCGGGCGAAGCGATGCCGCGTACGAAGGGGTTGTAGCGTTTCTCTTCCCCGATCGTGGTGGGGTCGCCGTGGCCCGGCATCACGATCGTGTCATCCGGCAAGGTGTACAGTTGGTGCCGGATTGAATGGACCAGCTGCTGCGGATTGCTGTCGGGAAAATCGGCCCGGCCCACGCTGCCTTGAAATAGCATGTCTCCGCCGAACACCAGCCAGGGCGTATCGCCTTTCCACAAATAGACCACGTGTCCGCTGGAATGGCCGGGCGTTTCGCGTACCTCGAAAGCCATCCCGGCGGCTTCGACCGTGTCGCCGCCTTGCACTTGGCGGTCGGCGGGAGGACTGATCAAAGCGATGCCGTATGTCCCCGACAGGTTTCCCATCGGATCGGTCAGCTTCGCGGCCTCGCGGCAACCGATCACCAGCGGGCACTCGGGATAGCGGCTCTTGAGCGCCGCATTGCCGGCGATGTGATCGGCGTGTCCGTGCGTGTTGAGGATGGCCGCCAGCGTTAATTGCCGCTGCTCGATGTGGCCGATAATCCGGTCGGCGTCGAATCCCGGATCGACGACAATGCAATCGGTACGGCCTTCCAAGCGGGCCACAAAGGTGTTTTCCGAAAACAGCTGGGAAACCACCACCTCGACGATCAGTTTTAACTTGGACACGAAATCCTCTCCCCTTTTTTGCAGCTAGCCGGTAAGATAGTGCGGTCGCACGGGTTATCCGCATACGCAAGATAACCGCTTAGGCAAGAGTTGGCACTGACTTGCCGAATGCTAATTATTTGCGGCGGGGGAGGGCGATACAATCAGTCGAAGTGCTTGCCCACGCAGGATTCATGGACGAACGCAACACCGTTTGGTTTTCCCGTCCCAGTTCCAAGCGGTGTCTGCTCCCGGTTAAGGAGGCCGAATAGATGATGAAGGACAGAAAACGGGTCTTGGTTGTAGGAAACGTCGCAGCGGCCATCCTCGCGATGCTAGCAGCGGCGGCTTGGGCCGGTGAACCGCCGCGCGAGCGCGACAGTCTGAGCGAGCCGGTATTGCGGGTGGCAAGCAAGGCGCCAACACCCAAGCATCCGCTGGATCCCGCGTTGGACATTGCCCGGAACGGCCTGCAGAACATCCGCACCACGGTGAACGATTACACGTGTACTCTGGTCAAACGGGAGCGGATTGACGGCAAGTTGCTCGATTACGAATACATGTTCGTCAAGGTCCGCAACCGCAAGGTCGTGGACAACAAGGTCGTAGCGCCTTTCAGCGTGTATATGTACTTCCTGAAGCCCACGGAAGTGAAGGGGCGGGAAGTCATGTATGTCGAAGGCCGCAACGAAGACAAGTTGGTGGCTCACGAGGGCGGCACGGCGGGTAAGTACCTGCCGACCGTCTGGGTCAATCCCACGGGCGTGATCGCGATGCGGAACCAGCGTTATCCGATCACCGACGTGGGGATCGAGAATCTGGTGCTGAAGCTGATCGAACGGGGCGAACTTGACAAGAAATCCGGCCACCGGGACTGCGAAGTCACGTTCCACGAGAACGCGAAGATCAACGGACGCAAGTGTACGCTGCTGCAGGTCAAGAATGCCCAGGCGACCGAGCACCTTGATTTCCACATGGCTCAGATCTTCATCGACGACGAACTGAATGTGCCGATCCGGCACGTCGCCTACGACTTCCCGGCCAAACCCGGCGATCCGCTGCCGGTGATCGAGGAATACACCTACCTGAACCTGAAGATCAACGTGGGCCTGACCGACAAGGATTTCGACCACACCAACACGGAGTACAACTTCTAGTGCGAGCGGCGGGAACGTTTGTCCGTAGTTCGGCCTTTCCAGGCTGTCCTACGCCGACACCGGCCCCATGAACTTGTGCGCGACTGCACGACAGCACCAGGAACCGACAGAAATCCCCCGCGAATCGCGGGGGATTTCCGTTTCTTGACGCTTCACCACCAAACTTCCATCTGGCCGACGATTTCCCGTGCCAATTGGTCGATCACGTTCTGCTGAGCCACCTCGAGCGACTGGCCCGCCTCGGGAAAGAACTGCGCGTTCTCGGAAATTGTCACATTCAGCGGCCCCAATGGCATGCTGGACCGTTGCATCAGCATCTCTCCGCGACGGCTGACCCAACGCACTTCGACGGTCATGTCCGTCTCGATATCCCGCACGTCATCGTAGTAGTTTTCGGCCACGGCCCGTTTACGTTCGGCGACGATCCGCCCGCTGAGGATGCTGTCCGCGTCCGTCGAGCCGACTACCTTGTACGGCGTGCGGGCCTCGATTTCCTTGACGACGGCTTCGGTGAGCCGTTCGCCCAGGTTACGCCGGAAACTGTCCGACTCGAACACGGGCACATGGACCGTGCGGAGGTCAGGCCGGAACAGGGACGAATATCCGACCTGATAGCTCGCGCAACCGCCGCCCAGCGCCAGGATGGCGAAGACGAAGGCGAAGCCAGTCGGACAAGAACCATTGCGCGTCATACCGAGTCCTGCCGTTAACGCCGCTTCTTGCCTGAGTCCGAGGTCGCCATCAACGGCTTGGAATTCTCCTCTTTTGGAAACGCATCCACCAGCCATTGCAGACGCTGGGGCTGGACCGGCGGCTCGCTCGCGACTTCGCCCATGCGAGCCCGCGCCTTTTCGGCGAATGGGGTTTCCGCAAAGTCCTTGGTCAGGATGTCGTAATAGAATCGGGCCGCACCGTATTCCCTGCGGCGATCGTAGTACTGAGCCAGATTCCACTCGCGTTCGGCCTTCTTGAAGCGGACCTCGGCATAGGCCCGCGCCAAGTATTCCCGCTCTTGGGCCGCTTCCTGCGGGAATTGCCGTTGGATCTGCTTGATCAGTTTCTCCGCTTCATCCAGCGGAGTTCCCGAGTAGTCCGTCCCTTCGTAGCTGAGCAGTTTCGCTTTGAGCCCCAGAAGGTGCGCCCGATACTGGTGCTCGCTGCTGGGAAACGTCTTGCGCAGATCCGTGTAGAAACTGTCCGCGTCCAGGTACTGCTGCTTGGCAAAGTAAGCATTTCCCGCCGCCAGCGTGGCGTCGTCCGCCAGTTTGCCGGTGGGATCGTCCAGGCGGATCCGATCGTAGACCCGCACCGAGTTCCCGAACGTGTCCCGGGTCGGCCGCGTGGGGTCCAGCCAGTTGAATTCCCAAAACGACTCGGGGTCCTTGTTGTGCAGGTCCAACCAAAACTGGGCGATCGCAAACCGCCGCGATTCGATGGCATCCAAGTGCTTGGAGTTCGAGTACTTCTTGAGCAATTTTTCCCACGCTTCGTTCGCCTTCGGATACATGTCCGCGAAGAAGTACGCTTCGCCTGCCATGAACATGGCGTCTTCTTCCAACGCCGAGTCCGGCCAGCGTTCTGACGCTTCCGTGAATTGTTTGGCGGCCTGGGCGAAAGCATCTTGCTTTTCGTCGCTCTCGGCGCGCAATGCCGCCTGGTACATCCCCTCCGCTTCCACGTACACCTCGCGAGCCTTCTGCGGATTGACTCCCTTGCCGATCAGTGTTTTCCAGGAGCTCTCGAACTGCTCCGGCAACCGTTCGAGATCAAAGGGGCTCGCTGCCGTCTCGGATGCCCCCGAGGCATCTCGCTGCGCTCCCGTCAGGGAAGTGCAGCCCGTCGGGACCAGCAACAACGGCGCGATCACCCCCAGGACAATTCTACGCGTCGCTCGCATTGTGGACGTCCTTGTCCAATCGAAAGGTTTCGTTACGAACTCGCTGGAAATCCCAAGTACGCCTGCATCCGGGGCGGATGCCCCAACAAGTTCGCCACATAGTGACTCAACAGACCGCGAAGTTCGCCTCGGACACGCGGTTCAATCTCCCCAACACGTTCTCGTGAAACAGGATTCGCCAATTCTCGAAGTACCTCGTGGCCCTCCCGGCTGAGGCTCACCACCTGTTTCTGACCCGGCCGGCAGCGCGGACACAATACGCCCCCCGCCAGTTGGCCGAACAGCACTCGATCCTGACCGGCGCGGGCCGACGCTCCACAAATGACGCAGTCCTCCAAGGCCGGCAGATATCCCAGCAGCCGCAAGGCAGCGATTTCGAAACTCAATAAGGTCTGTGCCACCGGACCATCGCGATCCAGTGCCAGCAGCGTTTCATCGGCTCGTCGATACAATTCCGGATGAGGGTCGCCCAGGTCGGTTAACTCCAGCAATAGTTCGGCAACGTAATAGCCCGCGTACAGACGAGACAAATCGCGGGAGGCGGAACGGAAGCGACGTTCCAAGCGAGCTTCCGTCAACAAATCGAGAACATCGGCTGATTTGTCGATGAACACTATTCGACAAAGGGCCAACAGGTCAAGAGCAGAGTCGAAGGGACTTTTCGGACGTCTCGCCCCTTTTGCCAGAGCGCCTATTTTTCCGAAGTCTTCGGTGAACAGCGTCACGACGCAGCTGGTTTCGCTGAAGTCTACGACTCGCAGCACGATTGCCAGGGTCTTTTCTGTAGTCATCGTTCCGACTGCAATCGCTGCAGATAGCGACGCTGGCGAGCTAGCATCCGCTTGCGTTCGGCCGGCGTCGTGTCATCGTAACCCACCAAGTGCAGGGCGCCGTGGATCACGTACAGCAGCAATTCAGCCTCGGCCGACGAGCCGTACTGTGGTGCCTGCGTAGCGGCCGTGTCGGCGCTGATGATGATTTCTCCGTCCAACCAGCCGGGCCCTGAGTCGAGCAGGAAACTGAGCACGTCGGTGGCGTAATCGTGCTGCAGATATCGACGGTTCAGCGGCCGGATCGCCCGATCGCTGACCACGGCGATACTGAGGGTCGCACGCGAGATCCCTTCTCCCTCCAGCACCAACCGGGCAGCGTCCCGCAAGCGTTCGGTATCGACCGCGTGGCGAGTCTGCCGGTTAACCAGTTCGATTTCTAACACGGCTACGCCGTCTGTTGATCGGGATACTTGATGCGTCCGTGGTACACCGCGGTCAGCGATTTCACCAAGCTTTCCTCGACCACGTTCAATTCTTTGAGCGTGATCCCGCAACTCTCGAACTGGCCGTCCAAAAGCCGCTTCATGGTAATCTCGTGGACCAGACTTTCGATTCGCGCCGGGGTGGGTTCGACCAGCGTCCGGCAGGCGCTTTCGGCCGCGTCCGCCAGCATCAACACGCCCGCTTCTTTGGTCTGAGGCTTCGGGCCGGGATAGCGGAAACTGGCCTCTTCGACTTTTCCGCCTTGCTGCGCTTCGGCCACTTGCCGCTCGGCCTGGCGATAGAAGTACTCAACCAGCGTTGTCCCATGATGCTGTTCGATGAACGCAACGATCGACTTTGGCAAGTGGTACTGGCGGCCCAAGTCGACCCCGTCCTTGACGTGGGCGATGATGACCAGGGTGCTCATCGCCGGCAACAATGATTCATGCTGGTTGCCGTCACGGCCTTGATTCTCGACAAAGTAGGCGGGCTTTAGCATCTTGCCGATATCGTGGAAATAGGCGCCGACACGGACCAGCAGTCCGTTGGCACCGATCCGGTCGGCGGCGGCCTCGGATAACGCTGCCACGTTAATCGAATGGTTGTACGTCCCCGGGGCCCGCTGTGCCAATTCCTGCAACAGCGGGTGGGCGGCATCGCCCAATTCCAGCAGGCTGATGTCGGTCTGCACGTCGAACAGCCGCTCGGTGAACGGCAACAAGCCCGTCATGATAAACCCGGCGAGGATCACGCACGCCGCGTGCCACGCGGCGCCCGTTATCAATTTGGTGGCAAAACCGTTGACCGGAGCCAAGAGCTCCCCCACCCCACTTGGCGACAGGTTTACGGCATGCATGGCCCCAAACGTTTGATCGGCCAGCAATCCCACTCCGATCACGGCCACAAACGTGATCACGGCCCCGTACATTCCGACATAGATCAGCTTGGTCCGGCTCCGGACGCGATTGAGGATGATCACGGGGCCGGACACGGACGCCGTCAAGACCATCAGTTCGTAGAGTCCCTGCCCGAGCGACAAGGCGATCACCAGCGCGACCGCCAGCGAGATCACAAACGCCAATTCCCGGCGGCTGACGATGGCTAATGTCATTCCGAGCAACACCAGCGGGATACTCTCGGCCCGCCAAGCATCGCGAGACACCAGCACGGCGGCTGTCACCGTGACCACAACGGCGCCTAGGAGTCTAGCCAGCCGTCGCGAGTCGCCTAAAAGTAGACCGTCATGGAAATAGATGTAGGAGCCGCAGAGTCCGTACAAGGCCAGATAGACACCAATTCTGGCGAGCGAGTAGAACAGCCTTTCCAGCCAACTCGCGTTGGCATTGTGTGCCTGATGTTCGGCGTACAGGATCTGCAAGTCGCTCGGTGCCAACGGTTTGCCGCCGGCGACGATCGTTTTTCCGGCTTCAAATGCCTTTTCCGTTTCGGCTCCGGTTTTCACGCTGAACGCGGTCCGTGCGACGACATCCCGGGGTGGGATGTAGCCGCTGCGGTAGGGGAACGGCCGGGACCAGCCGCCGCTGACCGCCCACATGACCAGCGCGGCCGCAAAGCACACGCCAACGCGCATCCAAACATCCCGATGCCGGGCGCGTTGCCAGCGTTCGTCCAGTCGCTTTCGCGAGGCGGCCACGGTGGCGACGCGGGCAGCACGTGATCTGACCGAAGTTCCAGCGGACATAGAAGTTGGCAGGCTGCCTCGCGGTTCTGGATACCGGTCCAACCGGCATCTCGACGATACCTAAACTTTCATCGCTCGGCAACCGACAATTAACTCCTTTTCTTCTTCGGTTCCTGGTCGTACGCTTGCACAATTTCCTGGACCAGCCGGTGACGTACAATGTCGGCCTTGGTCAGGTGTACAATCCCGACACCGTCGAGGCGTTTCAAACGCACCAAGGCGTCGTTCAGACCGCTCCGCGCGTGTAGCGGCAAATCGGTCTGCGTAACATCTCCTGAAACCACGATTTTTGAACCCATCCCCATGCGTGTCAAGAACATCTTCATCTGAGCGATGGTGGTGTTCTGGGCCTCGTCCAAAATGATGAAAGACTCGTTCAGCGTACGGCCTCGCATGTACGCCAGCGGCAGCACTTCGATGACGTCCATTTCCATGTACTGCTTGATCTGATCATGATCGATCATCTCGTGCAGGGCGTCCATCAGGGGACGCAGGTAGGGGTTGATCTTCGCCTGCAAGTCCCCCGGCAAGAAGCCCAGGCTTTCGCCCGCCTCGACCGCCGGCCGCACCAAGACAATTTTGCGGACCCGCCGCTGCTTGAGCGATTCAACCGCCATCGCAACGGCCAAGTATGTCTTTCCGCTGCCAGCCGGACCGATCGAAAAGACCAGGTCGCGGTCGCGGATCATGTTGACATAGCGGGCCTGACCTTGCGTTCGCGGGCGGATCGTTCTGCCGGCCTGAAATACGTCGATCTTCGTCGGTTCCAGACCACCATTGCCGGAAGTCGAAGACAATAAATGGGAGACGTCCGATTCCGTCACAAGTTCCGCCCGTTCGGCCCGGCTTTTCAGCTGTTCCAGAATCTCGGTCGCTCGGATCACCGCCGCTTCGTCGCCCGATACCCGCAGCTGTCCATCCCGATGCGTGACGGTGACTCCCAGTGTCTGTCGAATCGATTTGAGGTGCTGGTCCCGAGTTCCCAGCAGCGACAACGCTACCTGAGGCTCGGCCAGCGCGATGGTTGCTTCGTGCATTCACTAATCGGCAGCTTTGAGCGGCCCGAGAAAGACATGGAACCAAACGACGCTGCGGTAAGTATACCTAATCCCGAACCGCTGGGAAACAGACGGCAGCGGATTGGAAACGCCATACCGCTTTAGCTCTTGCCGCAAGTGCTTTGCCCAAAGCAACTTTTTCCTTGGCGAACGGGCGGGCGTAAGCCCCCCGGTGATTCTCGGCTGCAAGTGCTTTACTCATAGCAACTTACACCAATAGAAACAACATCCGCGACCGCTGCGCGGACTTGCTTTGTGGCGGCGGATTGCATAGGTCCATGTACTGCACATCGTCAAAATGCTCGCGTCCTGCATGCATTTCGTATTACTAGTTCCCGAGCCAAGATCTTTTCGAGAGCCGGAATCTGCGGCGTTGAGCACTCTTGGCGTCGGTCAAGAGCTACGATTCCTGAGATGCCGCCGTCGGTTCGTATTCGAAATCCTTCCATTTCATCGCCCGGCGGAAGGGTTCGACGCGCAGAACCACATGGCCGTTTTGAAACAGTCGCACCGAACCGGTCGATTGGCTGACGACCACCGCGATGGCCTTCGTCATGCGGCTAATGGCCGCTCCTGCCCAGTGCCTGGCCCCCAGTCCCTTGGACAAATTGACGTCGGTATGGAGAGCATCCACCAGCTGGCACGACTTCTCGACAATGCCCTCGGCGTTAACGATGAACGCACCGTCCAGACCGGCGATCTCTTTGATGGCCTCGCGGACACGCGGGTCCTCCAGATCGCGTTCCTTGCGGCTGTAGCCCTTGACCGGGTCGAAGCCGGCGGGCTGACAGCGGGTCAACACGCGGCGTGTGTCGCCCACGACGAACATCGCCCCGACCGGCTTGCCCTCGCGCCCCTCGCGGCCAATATCGACCGCCAAATCCAGCACTTGTTTGAGGGTTTCCAAAGGGACGCTCGTCTCCAGTTTCCGCAAATCCCGGGCGGTCAAACGCCCCAAGTGCTCCTCCATTTCCAAGAAGCTCACCGAGTCGATCTGGCCCGGTTCAAATCCGCTGTAAACGGCAATCACCCGCGCGCCGGGTTCCAGCAGCTCCTTGCCGACGCTGTCGAGCAGCGATTGAGTTAGTTTTTCGATCACCGGAGCATCCTCCATCTCCAGGACCAACGTCGTCAGGCCGGCCTCCACCGCACCTGCCAATTCCTCTTGGAAATCGGCTACCACAAGCACCTTGTGGTCCCCGATCCGCTGCTTGATTTGTACCCACTCACTGGGGCCATCCATCACCAACAGGACGGCGTCCGCCTGGGTGGCGGTGCGCAGCTGCAGGGCCAACTCAAGAATCGTCGCAAATTGGGGGGTGAATTTCTGGAATTTCATTCCGCGGTCATCACAGGGCGTCAAAGGGCCGGACAGGCGAGGCGGGGAACACGATGGAAGCCGAGTCGCGGCATATCCTATGCGGTAGGTAAAGAAAGGGCAAGCTGAAAGCTCGCAAACGCTCGACCAGCCTCCGTCAGTGCTCGTGCGTCGTGATGTAGTCCTCGATCCAACGCTCCAACTCCTCGTAGTCGACCGGGGGGAGCTTGCTAAGATCGGGGCGCAACCGCTTGGCTTCTTTCAGATAGGGGTGGACAATGTCTTTCTGAGCCTTGTCGGTGTTCCACTGGATCATGATGCGGATACACCGCTGCAGGGAACCGGGCACGTGGATCTCGTAGCTGCACATCAGCGGGACGTCGAACCAGCCCAGTTGCCGGGCGGCAAACGCCGGGAATTCGGCGTCCAAATCCCGGGTCACCGTAAAAAGGGCGCTGCTGACATCCTCCGGCTGGATGTCGTTCAGGCGGATCATCAGCGCCAGTAATTGCCTAGTTGCCAATAAGATCGCTTCCCGAGTATTGGTTTCGACCGTGGTGGCGCCACGAATTCCCCGGCATGCCATAGGACTAGCTCCCCTGCTGGATGGGCGATGGCTCCCCTGATTATCAATGATACCTTAGACTAGATTATGGCCGGAGGCGAGTCGTGTGCAATCCCCTCGTCCCTTAACGGCTTGTCCTTCAACGGTTGACAGAGCCCTCATGCACCGTGCTACGGAACGGGGGCCCGCCATCGTGACAGAATCCGTCTGATGGATGTTAAGGGTTCGCCAGCGGGGTGCCGAAAAGAGTTAAATCCTGGTGCGCAAAGCGGGTGCCGAACGGTATTGGTCTTGTCCCCGTTTTGCCGAATCCGTACAGATTCCTCCGCTGCCGCCGGCGTCCGAGAGGGGGGAGACATTCATGCCGGGCAAATGGTTCGTCTTGATGGTCGTCGGAGGATGGGCCAGCTGGGTGGCAGCAAGGGCCGACGACGGCGCATCCCGTTCGCCCCGGACGTTCGAGGTCTCCCTTGCCGACGATTCGACGGGCAGCGGACAGAATGCGACGCCAGGAGCGCTGCCTCGGTCTGCGGTCGAATTCGACGACACCACTTTGACGGCCGAACAGCGGGCCCTGCGCGACAAAATCCGCGGCTGTCTGGCCTACTATTTCTACCGCCCGGAAAACACGCAGGTCCGCAGTCCCTGGGCGGTCATGCACGTGATTATCGGCTTTGGGGTCGACGCGTCCCTGCTGGCGGGAGATCGGGACGTTAACGCGATCGCCTGGCTCTGTGCCAATGGGCCTTGTTACGGGATGCAATTGTTGGTTCCGGCGGCTGGTTCGGTTGGCGTCCGCATGGGGCCGGGATACCAGGGGCACAGCGGCCAACTGCTCGCGATCTTGGCCCAGTCCCGCGTCAAGATCGATTATCCGCTGGTCGTGCAGGGCCAACGCCTGAGCGTCGCGGATCTCGTCCGCTCCGAGCAGGCGACTTGCCGCTCCGGCACGGAACTCACGTTCAAGCTGATCGGCTTGGCTCAGTACCTGGCCCCCGACACGGCATGGCAGGCGGACGACGGCCAGACCTGGAACGTCTCGCGGCTGATCAAGGAAGAGCTGGCCCAGCCGATCGTCGGTGCCGCCTGCGGAGGGACCCACCGCCTGATGGGCTTCAGTTATGCCGTCCGCAAACAGGAAAAGAGCGGTCAGCCCGCTGCCGGACAGTGGCTGCGAGCCAAGGAATACTTGGACAAGTTCCACGAGTACACCTTCAAGCTGCAGAATTCCGACGGCAGTTTCAGCACCAACTGGTTCGCCGGCCGCGGCGATCAGCAGGACTTGGATCGCCGGCTGAACACGACGGGACACACCTTGGAGTGGCTGGTCTACTCGTTGCCCAAGGACCGGCTGGGCGACGAACGCGTCGTCCGCGCGGTCAGCTACCTGACCGAGCTGATGTGGCGGTATCGCGGCCGCCAGTGGGAGATTGGCCCCCGGGGCCATGCGATCCGCGCCTTGTGCTTGTATGGCGAGCGGGCGTTTGGCGGCCAGCCCGGGCAGAGGGCGGAACAACTCGCGTTGCGTCGCGGAAACGAACCTCTACAATAGCCCGCTGGATCCGTCCTGGTGCGACGGGCGCACATCCCGCTGTCTCAAATTCGCCGTCATGCCCCCACCCCTGTTCTGCAACTATCATGTCTCCGGCCAGTTGGCCGGCTGCAAGCTGGTTGCCGCCCTGCGCCAATGGCGGCCGGAGGATTCGTGGTCGCAGGCCAAGCGATTGGTCCACAACCGGCACGTGCAGATCAACGGCAATCTGTGTACGGATGAAACCCGGCCGTTGAAAGCCGGCGATGTGGTCAAGGTCTGGCAGGAGCCGGTCGCCGGCCCCGTGCGTGCCGAAGACGTGCGGATTCAGTACCTCGACGCGCATCTGGTCGTGGTCGAGAAACCGGCGGGCGTGACGACGCTGAGACATTCAGAGGAGCGGCACTGGTCCGAACAGCGGCGTCAGTTCCAGCCGACGCTGGACGAAATGTTGCGGCAGATTCTTGCCCGCAAGACCCCAAACAGCTCGCGGACCGCACGCGGCCGCCGGCCGGAGCCGCCGCCCATCCGGCCGGTACACCGGTTGGATCGCGATACCAGCGGTCTGATGGTCTTTGCCCGCACGGCCGAAGCCGAACGGCGGCTGGTGCAGATGTTCCGCAAACACGATTTGCACCGCGCCTACTTGGCCGTCGCGCACGGACGGGTCCAGGCACAGACGATCGAATCGTATCTGGTACGCGACCGCGGCGACGGTCTGCGGGGCAGCGTGCCGCCGTCCGGCGACGGCCAGCGTGCGATCACGCATGTTCGGCCGCTGGAGTATTTGGAAGGCTACACGTTGGTCGAATGCCGCTTGGAAACCGGCCGCACCCATCAGATCCGCATCCACCTGGCCGAGGCCGGCCACATGGTGTGCGGCGAGAAAATCTACGTGCGCCGGCTGCACGGCAAGCCGATCAAGGATCGCAGCGGCGCGGCGCGGCAAGCCCTGCATGCGGCCGAACTGGGTTTCGCGCATCCCATCACGGGCCAGCGTCTCGACTTCCAAATGCCTCTGCCGGAAGATATGAAACGCTTGCTGCAACGGCTCCGTGACACGACGGTTCAGGGCCCCAACGCCTAGATTGGCGACTCCGATCCCCGGCAGGATCGTGGTACCTGGCGCTGCATGGCAAGAATCGACCTGCTAAACTGGCACACACCTGAATTGGGAGGCCCTGGGTCGCAGTTCGCCGCAGATTCGCCAGAGGATTGCCGTGCCGATTGAACGAAAACCCCTGTTTCGCCCGGACGTCATGCACCAGCATCTGGTCGCGTTTCAGCTGCCGGAGTACATCGTCACGATCCGCCCCAGTCTGACGCATTGGGCCGACTTGATTGCGTCCGGACGGGCCGACAAGTTGAACGAAAAGGAACTACTGCCTGACTTCCTGACGGATTTCTTTGTCGATCTGCTGGGCTACACGCGGCCGGCAGATGGCGGCCAACGCTACACGCTGTCCCGCGAGAAGCACGTTCAAGTGGATGGCAAGTATGCGGACGCCGTGCTCGGCGAATTCAACGGCCGCGAGCGGCCGGTTGTGGCCGTCGAAGGCAAAGGGACCAGGGATCCGCTCGACCGCCCCTTTGCCGGGCGGAAGATGTCGGCCGTGGACCAATGCTATCGTTATGCGATCAACCTGCCCTGCGATTGGATCATCGTCACTTCGATGCGGCAAGTGCGGCTCTACTACAAGGGCGCGGACCAGCTGACCTACGAACGGTTCGATGTCGAAGCTTTGGCGGACAACGAGAACTTGCTTCGCCAGTTCGTTTTTCTGCTCGGCGCCGTCCGGGTGGTGCCCGCCGATGGCCGCTCCCACCTGTACGATCTGCTGGCCGAGTCGGAGAAGGTCGGCCGGGAACTGACGAAGAAGTTCTACGTCCAGTACGGCGACATGCGGCAGGACGCCTTTGCCCGCCTGTGCCAGGACAACCCCCAAGTGCCGCCCAAGATCGTGCTGGCGGACACGCAGAAGCTGCTGGATCGCGTCCTGTTCTGCGCGTTTGCCGAGGATCGCGGCCTGCTGCCCGTGGACACCATCCAGAAAGCTTACGAGCATCGGGATCCGTACCATCCGCGGCCGATCTACGACAACTTCCGCGGGCTGTTTCAAGCCATCAATGGCGGCAATGCGGCGCTGGGCATCCACGCTTACAACGGCGGGTTGTTCGCCGAAGATGCGAGCCTGGATCACCTGCAGGTGTCGGATGATGTCTGCGCCTATTTTCGCGACTTAGGCGGCTACGACTACAGGCCGCCTCATCAAGCGGCCATCGAGACGGGCGGCGACCGCATCATCGACGTCGACATTCTGGGCCACATTTTCGAGCAGTCGATCACCGACCTGGAGCGGCTGCGGAACGAACTGGACGGCCTCGTCGAACCGGTGGGGCCGGACAAGCACAAGACGCGGCGGAAGAAGGAAGGGGCGTTCTACACGCCGTCGTTCATCACCCGTTACATCGTCGAACAAGCGCTGGGCGGCGTGCTGAAGGACCGCTTCGAGCGACTGAGGCAGAAACACCAGGACGATGCCCGTGGGACGGCCCGTAGCGCTCTGGCGGACCCGACGGTGTACACGCTGGAGACGCTGAAGAAACCGGAACGCGCGGCGCTCGTCGATTTCTGGGACGCGTGGCAGGAGGAACTTGTTGGGATACGTCTGTTAGATCCAGCCTGCGGGAGCGGCGCATTCTTGATCCAAGCGTTCGACCAGTTGTACGCCGAGTATCAATCCTCAAATGGACGCCTGACCGAACTCCGCGGTGCCCGCCCGTTGCTGGATTTGGACAAGCGGATTCTGGAGAACAACCTGTACGGGGTCGATCTGAACGAGGAGGCGATCGAGATCTGCCGGCTGAGCCTGTGGATCAAGACGGCCCATCGCGGCAAGCCGTTGACCAGCCTGGATCATTCGATTCGGGTCGGCAATAGCGTGGTCAACGACCCCCAAGTACACACCCAGGCATTCGATTGGCAAACGGCATTTCCCGAAGTGTTTAAGACTGGCGGTTTCGACGTGGTTGTCGGCAACCCGCCGTACATCCGGCACGAATGGCTCAAGGCGTACAAGGGCCATTGGCAAGTGCGATTTCCGGAAGTGTTTGCCGGTACAGCGGACATCTACGTGTACTTTTATGCGTTAGGAATCCAACTACTGCGGCGAGGCGGGCGATTGGCCTTCATTTCCAGCAACGCTTTCGCCCGTTCAGGCTACGGGACCCCGCTGCGTCAGCACGCCCTGATGTTTATGGAACAGTTCATTGACCTTGGCGACACTCAGATATTCACAGACGCCAAAGACGTTTACCCAGCGATTGTGGTCTTGCGTAAGCCCCTCGCGGAGAGCCCGGAGCCTGGTCGCTCAGTGCGTACGGTTCGCTTCCGACGCAACGACGCCCTAGACGATATGGCCGAGATGGTGCGCAGATCCGGCTGGGACGTACCTGCTGCCCGATTGAATCCCGAAGGCTGGCAATTCGATGCGCCGGCGATCATCATCATTCGGGAAAAAATGCTCCGCAGTGGTCAAGGGCTTGGCGAATACGTCGCCGATAGAATCTTGCTTGGCTTGAAGACGGGGTTGAACGAGGCATTTGTCATCGACGATGCGACGCGGGATCGGCTGGTCAGCGCACATCGAAAATCAGCCGAGGTGATCAAGCCTTTCGCAGGGGGCCAGGATCTTCGTAGATGGTTCCGAGAAGACTCGGGCCGCTGGCTCATTCTCTTTCCGAATGGTGTCTCGGTCTCTCGATGCGGCAGTGACGATGAAAGCGTGGCAACCAACTGGCTCCGCAAAGAATATCCGGCCATTGCTGACCATCTGTTTCAGTTCGAGGCAGCGGCACGACGTCGCGGCGATAAGGGGCAGTTCTGGTGGGAGCTTCGTCCGTGTGACTACGTTGATGCCTTTGAACGACCCAAGATCGTCTATCCCGACATCGCAAAGTCTAATCGATTCCACATGGATGTGGGCGGCCTGTACTCGGCCAACACCACCTATTTCCTCCCAGGCGAGGACTGGTTCTTGCTGGGGATCCTGAACAGTGACGCGATCTGGTTCGCCTTGGCGGGAATCAGTATTCCGTTCGGGGAGCGGGCAGGCGAGTTTCGCTATCGGCTCTTTACACAGTATGTCGAAAAACTGCCGATACCCGACGCGACCGAGGCCGATCGCCAGCCCATTGCCGCCCTGGCCCGCAGTTGCACCGAAGTTGGGACCGCGCGATACGAACTGCAAACGAAGGTCCAACGCCGGTTGCTGCAGGCATTAGGGCACGACATGAGCGGCGCACCGCTGGGGCAGTTAAATCAGAAGGCTCAGGAGTGGTGGAGTCTGTCATTGAACGAATTGGGTCAGGCTCTGAAGACCAGCTTCAAACTGTCGGCCAGCCCGTTCAAAAACCCGCGTGTCGCCGACGAGTGGGAGCCGTATTTGGCCGAGCACCGGCGGGAGGTGGAATGTTTGACGCGAGCCTTGGCCGATGCCGAAGGCGAATTGAACGACCGTGTCTACCGCCTGTTCCAACTGACGCCCGACGAGATTAAATTGTTGCAGCGCGAAGTGGAGCATTAGCTGCCGGGGCTCGACCAGACGCACCGCAACGTCCAAATTCCAGAAATGATGGCCCCAACGAATGAAGGAGTCAACGAATTCCGGATTCCCCCTTCGTTGACTCCTTCATTCGTTGGGGCCATTCAGAACTTCCTGACATGACCGAAATCATTCACAAAGAGATCTCGTTCGCAGTCAACGGTTGCATCTTCGACGTGCATAACAACGTCGGTCCCGGGGATCGGGAAGAATCCTACCAGAAGGACTACGACCTACCGAAACCTCGCCGACATCGAATTCCGTCACCGCGGCCTCAAATGTCGGCGTAACCTGGAAGTCACGCCGAGGCTGCATGGTCGAGAGTTGCCGAGCAGTCCGATCACGCCGCTGCTGATCGGATCGGAGCTCCTGGTCGAAGTAGAATCGCTGCACGAAGAGGTAACGGGTCGCGCGATTCGCACCATGCAAAGCCACCTGGAATTGACCCAGGCACGAATCGGAATTGTCGTGAATTTCGGCAGGGACCGATTCGAAATCCGCGGCGTCGCGCCATTGAAGAAATAATGGCCCCAACGAATGGAGGATTCAGCGAATGGGGAGGCTATCCTCCTGGCGGGCCATGCCCGCCGCAAAAGACACGCTAAAGCGTGAACTCCAGCGCGGTTGAATCTTAGTAGCGGTGGCGGTTCCTGTCCTACCGGGAATCATGCTCCGGCCCGTCGTCGGGACGCGGCAGGAGGATTTTTTCGACCGCCATGTCCATGTCCCGCAAGCGGGCCCGCAGGGTGACTCGGCTGAGGCCCAGGATCTCGGCTGCGCGGTTGCGGTTGCCGCCGGCGTGCTGCATCGCACGCAGGATCACCAGGCGATCCAGCTGTTCCCGCGCCCGGCGATAGACGTCGGTCTGCCCGCTGGCGATCCAGTCGTCCACTTGTTGTGGCAGACTCTGCCAATCCGGGGCGGGAAGCGGGCCGGTTTCGGCATCGGCGTCGGCTTCAAGGGGGCCCGCGTGGTGCAACTCGGCGGGAAGGAATTCCGCCAGGATGGCGGGGCCGGCCGAGACGATCAGGGCTTCGCGGATCACACTCTGCAACTCGCGCACATTTCCCGGCCAAGGGTAGGATTGGAGCAGTTCCAGGGCTTCCGGAGAAATCGTTTGGACGGCCGTGCCCAGTTGGCGGTTGTAGCGGAACAGGAAGTGATGGGCCAGCTCCGCGATGTCCTCGCGGCGTTCCCGCAGGGGCGGCAGATGGAGCGTGACGCCGCGCAGCCGGTACAAGAGATCTTTGCGGAATCGCCCTTGCTCGATCAGGGCGTTCAAGTCCTGGTTCGTCGCCGCCAGGACGCGAACCTGCACCGTGATGCTCTCGCTGCCGCCCAGCCGCTCGAAGCGTCCCTCTTGCAGCAGACGCAGAATCTTGGCCTGGGTGTGGGACGCCATGTCGCCGACTTCGTCCAGGAACAGCGTGCCGCCGTGGCATTGCTCGAACTTGCCGATACGGCGGCGATCCGCCCCGGTAAACGCTCCTCGTTCGTAGCCGAACAGTTCGCTCTCCAGGAGCGACTCGGGAATCGCCGCACAGTTGATCGCCAAGAAGGACGCGTGGCTGCGGCGGCTGTGATGATACAAGGCGCGTGCGACCAACTCTTTGCCCGTACCGCTCTCGCCGAGAATCAGCACGTTGACGTCCTGGGGCGCGACACGGCCGATCTGCTTGCAGATCGACTGCATCGTCGGCCCGCTGCCGATCAGGCGATCCGCTTGATCCTGGGGCCGCCCGCCATCATCCAGGATGGCCGGCACATGCATCAGCCGGCTGATGGCCAGAGCCTGATCCACCACCTGCTGCAATTGCCGGGCATCCAGCGGCTTGGTGAGGTAGTCGTAGGCCCCCAGTTTCATTGCTTCGATCGCCGTCTCGGCGGTGCCGTGCCCCGTGATGAAAATCACGAGGCTCTTGGGGTCGATCCGCCTCAGTTCATGAAACACATCCAGTCCCGAGCGGTCGCCGAGCCGGATGTCCAGCAGAATCACGTCGGGGGATGTTTCGGCGGCAAGGCGGAGACCTTCCGCGGCCGTCTCGGCCCCCAGAACAGAAACGTCCGGGCGGTCGAAGACCGCCGCGATACTGAATTGGATGCTCGGTTCGTCGTCGATGATCAACAATCGGTGCATGATGATTCTTGGCCGCCCGTAATCAGTAATCTACCCGGACAATGCTGTCCCTCGCCGTGTAGACGGACAGGATGGTCCGTCCTACGAACGAAGATTTTTCCCCGGACAACTCGCGATCCCGGGCAGGTCCACCGTGAACACGGCGCCGCCGGCTTCGCGATTGGCGGCCGTCAGTTCGCCGCCGTGCTGCATGACGATGCGATGGCTGATCGCCAGTCCCAGGCCGGTGCCGTGTTCTTTGCTGGTCACAAATGGCTCGAACAGCCGCTCCATGACGGCGGGGGAGATCCCCATTCCCGAGTCACCGACGGTGAATCGACAGCGTCCGTCACGTTCCTCGCCGTCCTGGATCATGACCCGCAATTCGCCACCTTGCGGCATGGCGTCGATCCCGTTCAGCAGCAGATTGACGAACACCTGGTGCAGTTGTTCCGGATCGCCATCGACCAGGACGGGGGCCGGCGAGGATTCCTCGCGGATCACCACATCCTGCTGCCGGGCGCGGCCTTCCACCAAGTTCAACGCCCGCCGCAGCGTGTCGCGGAGGTCGTGCCGCACCTGATGCATTTCCGGGGGCCGGGCAAAGTCCAGGAGGCCCTGAATGGTGTTTTCCATGCGGACGATCTGCTCCAGGACGACGTGCAACTGGGGTTCGCTCAGGGGACGCTCGGCCGGACGGTGCGCAGCGGTTTGGACCAACAGCTTGATGGAAGTCAGCGGATTGCGGAGTTCGTGAGCCACGCCCGCGGCCAATTCGCCGACGGCCGCCAGCCGGTCCGCGCGCATCGTCTCGCGGCGGGCTTGTTCGAGTTGTTCCAGTACCTGCTTGATCCGCGATGACACCAACTGGACCTGATGCTGGAGTGCCGGCAGGTCGTCCGAGGGGTGCAATTCGACGCGCCCCACCTCGTGTTCCAGTCCCCCGGCGGCATCCTGCAGACGGATACTGATCTGAGAGATCGAGCGACGTAGACCACGGACGAACCACGTTCCCCACAGGATCCCAACCACCGGGCCGGTGCCCCAGAGGGCCAACAGCAACCGATCGAACGAAATCCGCAGCTGACTGCGTTGGGTGGTCAACTCGTCGACCCGTCGCTGATCGACTTCGCGCAGGCGTCGGCAGCATTCCGCTACGTCATGCGCAGCACAGGCCGTCTTCCCGGGCGACGCGTCGCCAGGTCCCGGGAGATCGCCTCCGCCCAGTCGGCGTTGCATACAGTCGCGGTACCCGGAAAACGCCTCGCGGATGCTCTCGATCAAGGCCTGCTCCTTGGGCGTAGCGGAATTGGACGCGGCCTGGTGCAAATGCTGCTCAAAGGATTCCTCCAAACTGGTCACCTCGATTCGAGTGTGGCCGTCGGCCGGCCCGCCAGCCTCGGACACCGCCGCTTGCAGCCGCCACAGAACATCCTGCATGGCGTCCGTCGCCTTGATGTTTTCCAGTGTTTCCCCCAGTCGGCGAGCGTGTGCTTCGTACAGCCGGTGAAAGTAGCCGATGGTCGCGACTCCCACGGCAAGCCATACCAAGCAGATCACGGCGGTTGTTACCACTACGTTTTTGCCCACTCGCGATGCCCTCATCCAGCCAGTACGTCGATCAAGGCCCACCCTTAGCACCCGTCCAAGAACAACACCGCGGCTTTGTCGCCTTTCGCTCCGCGAAAGGACGTTCTTTCGCGGAGCGAAAGACGACATTGTTCGTGGACGGGTGCTAACGCAATCGCGGTGCCAAGGATGCCGTCAAAGAGAAAGTGCGTCATGCCGCCATAACGGCATTCTACGTGGAGACTTAGGAAATCACCACGGCACCGGGGCGAGCCGCGGTGCGCGTTGGAGATGGAAAGAAACTGTCCCCCGATGACAGTTTCTTGCACAGTTCGGCATCGGTCGTAGATCGTCACCGGTTCCCGTCTCGTTCTCGGGCAACGTCCGTAAGTCATCTGGCAAGCGTGGCTTATGCGTCCCCTGAGCCGGATCGCAGCCGTGCGGCACGAACGTTGCAACGGAAGTGGAGTCAGAAGTTCCCAGATGGGCCCTCGTGCCCTGCTTTCCTTATCGATCGGGAGCAGCCGCCATGCTAGTGCTTAGCCGAAAAGTGAACGAGCAGATCGTGGTTCCCCAGTGCGACTTGACGGTCACGGTGCTGGACATCACGGGTGGTCGCGTGCGACTGGGTTTTTCGGCGCCCGCCAACTTGGCCGTGCTTCGCCAGGAAATCCTCCACCGTCGTCCGGCCGACAGTGCGCGGGAATCGGAACAGGCGTGGTTGCCGGCTCGGATCCTGCTTGCGGATCCGGATACCTTTCTGTTGGCTTCATATCGCGACTTCCTCTGTCAGCGGGGCGCCGCGGTGGCGACGGCGACCACCGCCCTGGCGTGCGTCCACGAGTTACAGGCATTTGCCCCGGATGTACTGGTGCTAGAGCCCGAGTTGCTCTGGGGCGGCGGAGACGGAGTCCTGGCCGTGCTCGACGAGCAACCCGAACTTCGCCCGCCTGTTGTGATGCTGGTGTCTTACGCTGCCGATCGCGGCCTGATGCACCGAGTTTCGCGATTCAAGATCGACGACTTCCAGATGAAACCGATCACCGCCACACGCTTGGAGAGTCGCATCGGCAAGCTGCTGAATCCGCGAGGAATCAGACCCGTTTCGCAAGCCGTGCCGGCGTAGCTTCGGTCGGGTGCCGCGGCTGGCGCAAGGCGAGTTCTGATGGCGTACCCAAAAGGCAAAGATGAGGAGAAGTCACCATGATCCTGGAAGTGCAACGAAAAGGAATCCGCGTGAGAAAGTCCATGTTGGACGCGATCTCGAAACAAATCGACGAGGCTCTGAGAAGGTTTGCGGGGCGGATCCGCCGGGTTTCGATCCGCCTGTCTGACACCAACGGACCGCGTGGCGGCGTCGACAAAGACTGCTCGATTGCCGTCCAACTCGTCCGGGGCAAGACGCTCCGGGCGAGACAGTCGGACAGGAATCTGCTGGCCGCAACGAACCTGGCGGCGGATCGAGTCACCCACGCGCTCCGGCGCGAACTGGATCGGCGCCGGCATAAGACGCGTCGCCGCAGACCGTGGGAGTTGGATGCCGAACCGGCGTAGGAGGCCCGTGGTTTCATTGAAAGAAGGACGGATTGCCAATCCGTCCTACGGGGAAACGGGC
This sequence comes from uncultured Pirellulaceae bacterium, assembly GCA_964645045.1. Taxonomy (GTDB): domain Bacteria; phylum Planctomycetota; class Planctomycetia; order Pirellulales; family Pirellulaceae; genus Anammoximicrobium. Next base: position 22,410 of record CAZXYZ010000132.1, read on the forward strand.
CGGTCCGCGAAGCCTCGACGAATTACTACAATGGGGTGAAAGGCAACCTCCACTTCTCTCTTGGAGGGTGTTCACCATGAACAAATACAACCATCATCCTGTGGCTGAAATCGGTTACCGATGCCCGGTGTGCGGCCGGGCGTTACACCATGAGCCTGCGCTGCCCCGGTTTGACGCTCCGTGTCCCGGGTGTGGATGCCACATCTGGTGCCGCCGACGAGTTGTCAGCGGCGACACGATCCTGGACGCGCTGCCCCAACGGACGCCGGAACCCTGGGACGTTCAGCAGGTCGTCGACAGCTTGATCCGCGACGGCGCCGCCACCCGTGTCGTTGTCGATCTCTCGCAGCTGGACACGGTTGATAGCTCGTTCGTGGCGCGGCTGGTGTCCATGAACAAGCACATCCGATCCACCGGAGGACGGCTCATTCTATGCGGCCTGAGCCCCGTCGTCCGTGAAGTGTTTCAGCACCTCCGGCTCGATCGAGCATTCGAGATCCGGGAAGGCAAGGAAGCTGGCAGTGACGTTCCAGGCGAGTGAGGGGGATGCCGTCGCGCTGTGGATGCCGGCCACCGGACCGGGCATGACGCCGCGCCTGCTGGGGCAACGGTTTCTGCCTTCTCTCAACCGCGCAGCGGTCCGCTTGGGCCCGGGCTTGATGGGACACCGTGGCGACTGAACCAAAGCGGCGCGGAGGAACCAATTCCTGACGCTCGCGGTCATGGCGAGCGGTGCTTGACATCAGCCGGCCTGGATGGACAAAATGTCTGGATTGAATAGCGTTGTTGGTCGTTCGATCGTCGTTTTTTTGGCCTTGCGCACGGACTCACTCGTTCTCAGGAGGCAAGTAATGGGCCGTCATGATCGGGCTAACGCTGATGCACGGGCGTCTTGTGTCGTTCGCCGCTCCACGTGTTACGAAGCAGCCCTCTTGCTGTTGGCCGTCATCGTGGCCGCCGGTTGTGGTCAGGATATCGGAGGGCGGATCGGCATTTCGGGAAATGTCCAGTTTCAGGGCTCGCCGCTGGCAACCGGTACGATTGAGTTTGTTTCCGCCGATGGCTCGCAACGGAGCGGAGCGACCATCGAACGCGGCTTGTATTCGATCCCTGCACCCAAGGGCCTCCTGCCCGGCAAGTTTACCGTTCGCATCAATTGCGCGCAGGAAGCAGGTCCGGCCCCGACGGGTCCGCCCGGTCCGGAGTCGATGGGGCAGGCGGCAAAAAACTTGATTCCGCCTCAGTACAACGTCAACAGCACGCTGACGGCAGAGGTCACCGAGAGTGGCGAGAATGAATTCGATTTTGATCTGAAGTAAATCGGCCGAGTAGCGTTTGGCACGTCGGGCCTTGCTGCGGGGAGCCGGGTTCCCCTCGGCAGCGCGGCGCTCCGAGTCTAGCTCGTTCGATCTGGCATCTTATCGGAGAAACACCTGTTCTCTCGTCCTTCTTTTTGGCTCATTTGGATCGGAGGTGTAGTATGTCACGTCACGGGCGCGTCGGGTTTACGTTGGTCGAGTTGTTGGTGGTGATTGCCATCATCGGGATTCTGGTGGCTCTGCTGTTGCCGGCCATCCAGGCGGCGCGCGAGGCCGCGCGGCGCAGCCAGTGCGGGAACAACCTCAAACAAATCGGGATCGGGATGCAGAACCATCACGACACGATGAAGTCCTTGCCCCCGGGCTTGGGCCCCCACGGCTGTTGTTGGGGAACGTGGCAAGTACTGATTCTGCGGTACATGGAACAGGGCACCTTGGCGGACGAATACATTAACTGGGGCGGCAACGATACGACGGTGGTGCAAGTGGGCGGAGTGGGCACGTTTACGGGAACCCGCTACAGCGGAGCTCCCAACACCACCAACGTCACCACCAAGCGGCAGCCCTCATTCACCTGTCCCAGCGACCGGGCGAATGCGCCCTTTGGCGGGATCACGAACCACAATTACGACGTGAACTTCGGCAACACGAGCTACGCACAGACTGCGAACCTGAACGGCGTCATCTTCCGGAACGCCCCGTTCGGGATTGCCAGGAGCACCGCCGAACCGTTCAAAGGCAAAACGATGTCCGACATCGTGGACGGCACCAGTAACACCCTCCTGGCCGGCGAAGTCCTGCAAGGCCAGGGATCCGACCTGCGCGGCTTTACCTGGTGGGGCGATGCGTGCCAATTCACCGCCTACCTGGCACCGAACAGCCCCGAACCCGATCGCATCTACACCGCTGGCTACTGCAACAATATCCCGCAAGTCAACTTGCCGTGCGCGGTGTCCGACGCCACGAATCCGACGATGTTCGCGGCCCGCAGCCGTCATCCGGGCGGGGTACAAGTCGTGTTGTGCGACGGTGCCACTCGCTTCGTTTCGGAAACGATCGCTCTGAACGTCTGGCGGGCTGCCAGCACCAGCGAGGGTTCCGAAGCGGAATCGCTGCCGTAGCGATGGGCGACTCTCCAACAGAAACGATGCCGACTTGGCGGACGCTTGCGAAAAACGCCGTCAAGAAACCATCGCCGTGGCGTGTTCGTCGTATGATAGTGTGAGTGTCCACTCGTCCGTCTGCGCATCACGATCGGCGATAAGGTGTTGCCCCATGAGTAGTTGGATCAAGTTCTCGACTTGCGCGTTCCTGGTGTTTTCGGCTTCGGTCGCCGCGGCCGGCGAGATCGATTATGTCGAAGATTTCGCCCTGGCCCCCGATCGGACAGTGCCGCTGCAACAGCTGATCCCCGGCACGGAAGATTACTATTTCTACCACTGCCTGCACTTCCAAAACACGGAGCAGTACGACAAGGTCGAGCAACTGCTGCAGGACTGGATCAAACGCCACAATTACACACCGCGCGTCCGCGAAATCCTCAATCGCCAAGCCCTGTTAACCTACGCCGCCAATCCGCAGAAGTCGCTGGACTACCTCCGTCAGCAGTTGAATCTGCGGTTCGACCACCAACGGGAACAGCTGGACGCCAAGCCGAATCTGCCCACGCAGTTGGACGCGAAATTGATCGGCCGCCCGGCACTGACCGAACGGGCGATGCGCCAGTACCAGAATCTGCAAGGCTTTGAAGATACGGCCCTCGATTGGCTCGTGGCCGTGGAACTGAAGCCCGAACTGCGGCGGCACTTGCTGCAGCGGCTGCAGCGGCCGGACTATCCCAATCTGCCGAAACTGGTCGTTGACGACTTGATTCATCCCAACAGCGGCGGCTTCGGCTCGTTCGCCATCCACAAACTGCTGCTATTGCCGCAGCTGGACGAGTGCTTGCAGCTGAAGCCCGACCTGCTGAACCAGAGCGAATTCGTCAATGTGTACGTCCGCCGTCTGCAGCCCGACGCCGACACCGACTGGCAGAATGACGTGGATGCACAGCGCGCGTACCTGGACCGGTTGTGGGCGTTCGCCCAGCGGCTGGCGCCCGTACACAACTCGCTCAAAGCCCACGTCATCTATCACCGGCTGGTTCTGGATCGGGCGCAAGGGCTGTTCGATAAAGACCGGTTCCTGACGTATCTGCAGCTGCCGCGGCAGGTCGGTTACATCCGGCCGCAGTTCCTGGACCAGGCAGAGAACCGCCGCTTTGCCGCCAACCTGGGCGCGGACTACGCCGGCGTGACGTTGCTGCCGCCGGTGGGCGACGACGAGCCGCTGGTCCGCAGCTACCTGCAGCATTTCCTGGTCGACGAGCCGGACTACAAGGCGTACGAGCCGTTTATCCTCGATACGTACCTGAAACGCCAATTCGCGGAAACGAAAATTGTGAATGGACTGGGCGAAGCCGAACAATGGTACGCGCTGCTGCCGCCCGCCGAGTATCAGACCTTGAAGGAACGCGTGGACCTGGACTTTGCGTTCAACAACCAGCGGTTGTTCGCCGCCGACGCTCCGGTCAGCCTGGACTTGTACGTCAAGAACGTCGGCACGCTGATCGTCAAGGTGTTCGAAATCAATACGCGGAACTACTATCGCGCGAACCTGCGCGAAGTGAATACCGACATCAACCTGGACGGGCTGGTCGCCAACCAGGAAACGACCCTCACGTACCCCGAGCCGCCGTTACGGCGAGTCCGCCGGCATTTCGAATTTCCGGAACTGAACAAGCCGGGCGTGTACGTGATCGACTTTATCGGCAGCGGCAAGAGCAGCCGCGCCGTGGTCCGCAAGGGGCGACTGCGACACCTGGTCCACACGACCGTGGGCGGTCACGTGTTCACGGTGCTGGACGAACAGAACCGCAAGCTGCCCGCCGCCACGCTGTGGTTTGCCGGCCGCGAGTACACAGCCAACGAAAAGGGCCAGATCGCCGTCCCGTTCTCCAGCACGCCATCCCAGCAGAAGATCGTCCTTGCGCACGGCGATTTCTGCTCGCTCGCCGAATTCCAACACCAGTCGGAGAATTATGTCTTGGCCGCCGGCATCCACGTGGACCGCGAATCGCTGCTGGCCCGCAACAAGGCGCTGGCCGTGATCCGGCCGCAACTGTATCTGAACGGCATCCCGGTGACGCTGTCGGTGCTGGAGGACGTGCGGCTGACGATCACGTCGACCGATCTGGACGGCGTGGCGACCGCCAAAGAAGTGCCGGATTTCAAGCTGTTCGAGGACCGCGAAGCCACGTTTGAATTCCAGGTGCCCCAGCGGCTGGCCAAGCTGAACTTTCGGCTGCAAGCCAAAGTCCAGAATGTCAGCCAGAACCAGAAGGTCGACTTGGCCGTAGGCGATTCGTTCTCGTTGAACGAAATCGACCGGACAGAGAAGGTCGAGGACCTGCATTTGGCCCGCATCGACGGCCAGTATGCCGTCGAGTTGCTGGGCAAGACGGGCGAAGTGCGAGCCGACCGGCCGGTGCAGTTCTCGCTGAAACACCGCGATTATACCGATCCCGTGCAGGTCACGCTGCAAAGCGACCCGCAAGGCAGGATCGCCTTGGGCGCCCTGGCGGACATCCTGACCGTCACGGCCACCGGCCCGGAAGGCACCGCGCACACGTGGACGCTCGGTCGCGACGAACACACCTACTACCAGACGGTACACGGCCGCGTGGGCGAGCCGATCGTGCTGGCGTACCTGGGCCAGGCCCAGCAGCCGCAGCGCGACGAGCTGTCGCTGCTGGAAGTCCGCGGCGACGGCTTCGTGGCCGATCGCTTCGACGCCTTGGCGATCGCGGACGGCTTGCTCCGAGTCACCGGCTTGACGCCCGGCGATTACGACCTGTGGCTGAAGAAGGAGAGCCAGCGGATCCGGCTCCGCGTTACGGCGGGTGAGGTGCAGGAAGGATATGCGATGGGGCGCGATCGGCAGCTAGAGGTCCGTGGCGGGAGCCCGCTGCAGATCAGCCGCATCGAAACCGCCGCGGAGACGGTGACCGTCCGGCTGAGCAACGCTTCCCAGTTCGCCCGGGTTCACATCTTCGCCACACGATACAGCCAGGCCTACGCGCTGTATGGCAACCTGGCCAAAGTGGGCGACGCGGAGCCTGCCTGGCAGGAACTGGAAAAACTGGATTCGCTGTACGCCGCGGGCCGGAACCTGGGCGACGAGTACCGTTATATCATCGACCGCAAGTACGCCAAGAAACTACCCGGCAACATGCTCGACCGGCCCAGCCTGCTGTTGAACCCCTGGGCCGTCCGCGGCACGGAGACGGCCAAACAGGAGGCTGCGGCGGGCGAGGATTTTGCGCCGGAGAGCGAAATGCAGGGCCGGGCCGAGGGCGGCGGCGGTTTCGGCGGCCGCGGGGCCGCTGAACGCGGCGACTTTGCCAACCTGGATTTCCTGGCCGAAGCGTCGGTCGTGCTCTTGAACCTGGAGCCCGACGACCAAGGTGTAATCGTCATTCCGCGCAAGGACCTGGGCACGCATCAACACCTGCACATCGTCGCCGTCGATCCGCGGGACACGGTTTGCCGGTTGATTTCGCTGCCGGAGGTGCAGGCCAAGTTCAACGATTTGCGGTTGGCCCGCGGACTGGATCTCACCAAGCACTTCGCCCAGCGCAAACAGGTCACGGCCGTGACTGCGGGGCAACCGCTGGTGCTGGCCGACATCACCAGTTCACGGTTTGAGACGTACGACAGCCTGGCCCGCGTCTACGCGTTATACGCCACGCTGAGCAACGACGCCACGCTGGCCGAGTTCAGTTTCGTCCTCAATTGGCCGACCCTCAAGCCGGAAGAAAAACAAGAAAAGTACTCGAAGTACGCCTGTCACGAGTTGAACTTCTTCCTGGCCCAGAAGGACCCGGAGTTCTTCAAGACGACCGTGCTCCCCTACCTGAAAAACAAGAAGGACAAACAGTTCCTCGACCATTGGCTATTGAACAACGACCTAAGTGCGTACGCGCAGCCTTGGCCGTATGCCCAACTGAACGTCGTCGAGCGGATTCTGCTGTCGCAACGCCTGGCCGAAGACCGGCAACACACCGTGCGCGATACCGGCGACCGGTTCGATCTGATTCCGCCGGACGTCGAGCGGGCCAACTTCCTGTTCGACACGGCGGTCAAAGGCAGCGCGCTGGAGACGGGTGACAAGTTGGGCATCGAAGAGGCCAAGAAGGCGGCGGAGGTCGAGAAGCTGCAGGACTTGTCAGCCGCGGTCGGCGGCCTGAAACGGCTGCGTGCCGCCGTACCGTCCACCGCCGCCGCTGCGCCCGCTGCTCCACCGCCAGCCCCGGCCGCTGCTGCGGATCCGGCAGCAATTGCGCTCAAGCTGGCTGAAAGAGCTGAAGCCGCGGACAAAGACGCACGAGTCGCCGCCGGCCGGGAGTTTCGCCGAAAGGCGGCCGATGAGAAATCCGACCGCGCCGCCTTGTTCTTCGACGCGAACGCGGACTTGCGGGAATCGGTCCGGCAACTGTATCGCCAAGTCGACAAGACGCAGGAATGGGCCGAGAACAACTACTATCACCTGACCATCGACCGGCAGACTGCGGATCTGATCACGGTCAACGCCTTCTGGCGGGACTACGCCGCGTACGACCCGGTACAGAGTCAGGGGTTCCGCTCGGTTCATCTGGCCGAAGCCTCGCACAATTTCCCGGAAATGATGTTCGCCCTGGCCGTCTTGGACTTGCCGTTCAAGGCTGCCGAACATGCCACGAAGTTCAATCAGACCGAAATGACGTTTACAGCCGGCTCGCCGCTGGTCGTGTTCCACGAAGAGATCAAAGAAACGGAACCGGTCAAGGATGCCGCGCCCATTCTGGTCAGCCAGAACTTCTTCCGGCACAGCGACCGCTACCGGTTCGAGAACAACGAGCGGCTGGACAAGTTCGTCACCGAGGAATTTCTGGCCGGAGTCGTCTACGGCTGCCAGATCGTGGTGACCAATCCCACGTCGTCGCCGCAGAAGCTGGACGTCTTGTTGCAAGTCCCCACGGGCGCGATCCCGGTCTTGAACGGACAGTCCACGCGGAGCGTCCACATCGATCTGCAGCCCTACGCCACGCAGACGCTGGAATACCATTTCTACTTTCCGGCCGCCGGCAAGTATCCGCACTACCCGGTCCACGTGGCCAAGAACGAACGCCTGCTGGCCCAAGCCGAGCCGTGTACGCTAAACGTGGTCGACAGGCTCAGCCGCGTCGACACCGAGTCGTGGGATTACGTCTCCCAGCACGGATCGGCCGAGGATGTTCTGCGGTACCTGCAGCAGCAGAATCTGCATCGGGTCAAGCTGGATCGGATTGCTTTCCGGATGCAGGACAAGGCGTTCTTTGACCAGGCTCTCCCGCTGCTGGCCCGCCGGCACCTGTACGATCCGACGCTGTGGGCGTATGGAGTCAAGCACAACGAACCAGAGGTGATCGCCCAGTTCCTGCAGCATGCCGACGAGTTCGTGAACCAGTGCGGCGCGTACTTGATCAGCCCACTGCTGGCGATCGATCCGGTGCTGCGGAAAAGCTACGAGCAGTTGGACTACCAGCCGCTGGTCAACGCCCGCGCGCACCAACTGGGCCAGCGGCGGCAGATCCTGAACGACCGCTTCCATGCCCAATACCATCGGCTGCTACGCGTGCTCAGCTACCGCCGGCAGTTGGACGACGCGGAAATCATGACCGTCGTGTACTACCTGCTGTTGCAGGATCGCGTGCCGGAAGCCGCCGACTTTTTCGCCCGGGTGAATCCGGCGAATCTCGCCACGCGTTTGCAGCACGACTACTTCACCGCCTACCTGGCCCTGTCGCTGGAAAAACCCGAACAGGCTCAAGCCGTGGCGGCCAAGTACGCCGACTATCCGGTGGACCGTTGGCGGGAAGCGTTCGCGGCCGTCACCGCTCAGCTGGCGGAAATCGCCGGCGCGCAAGCCAAGGTGATCGGCGCCGAGGACCGCAGCCAGCAGCAGACGCAGCTGGCGGCCACCGAGCCGAGTTTTGATTTCCAGGTCGAGGCCAAGGCGGTCAAAATCAGTTACCAGAACCTGGCGGCGATCCGCGTGAACTACTACCTGATGGACATCGAACTGCTGTTCAGCCGCAACCCGTTCGTCCAGCAGTATTCCGGTCAGTTCTCGCACATCCGGCCCAACGCCACCCAGGCGGTCGAGTTGCCCAAGGGGCAGTCAAGCCACGTGTTCGAACTGCCAAAAGAACTACTCAACCGCAACGTTCTGGTCGAAATCACCGGCGGCAGCCAGACGAAGTCGCAGGCGTACTACTCGAATTCGCTGGCCGTGCAAGTGATCGAGAATTACGGCCAGGTGCGCGTGACGCACAGCGGAACCGGCCAGCCCCTGGCCAAGGTCTACGTCAAGGTCTATGCGCAGATGCAAGACGGCAGCGTGCGGTTCTTCAAGGACGGCTACACCGACCTCCGCGGTCGTTTCGAGTACACGTCGCTGAGCACCAACGAACTGGACTTCGCCCAAAAGTTCTCGCTGCTGATCCTGAGCGACGAGCATGGCGCCGTCGTCCGCGAAGCGGCTCCCCCGAAGCGGTAACTTAAGGATCGGCGAGTCAAGTACTGATGACTGATCGAAACCGATCTGTGGCAGCCGGCCTTGCAAGCACCTGGGCGACGAAGCGTGGGTGCGCACGGCCATCGCGGACCCGCGGAACGGTTTCGCGTACCAGCTGAACGTCTCCGTCACCGACGACGGCATGTGGTACGAAAACAGCTGGGGCTACCACTTCTATACGCTCCAAGCGATGGTGGCGATCGTCGAAGGGGCGCGGCGGCTGGACATCGATCTGTGGGGACACCCAGCGCTCAAGAAGATGTTCCTGGCGCCGGTCGAGTACGCCATGCCCGACGGTTCGCTGCCGCGTTTCGGCGACGACGTGCAGACGACTGGGGCCGGCACGGGAATCGCCCGCAGTTTCGGAACGGGCGTGACCCTCGGGC
>CAZXYZ010000133.1:0-31689 GCA_964645045.1 uncultured Pirellulaceae bacterium
ACTGATGGCGTGCCCCCTACCGAAACCGCGGGCGATTCCCGTGCCGGCCCCAGGGCCGCTTCCAAACCGTACCGCTTGCGGATTTCCGTTCCGGCCGAATGTCGCAATTGGTTTGGATGCCACTTCTGCACCCCTGCCAAGTCGCAAGCCCGTTGAATCGCGCGCCGGTAGCTGTCTTTCGTGTAGCACTTGCCAGGGGTCCGCTTCGGTTTCCGCTTCCGGTTCGTACCGGGGCGGTTTCCGTACTGCAACGGCGTTTCCCGGTTGTCGTGCATCTCCCGCCGCCGTTTGCGTTCGGAATCCTGGGGCGCGAAACAGTAGGCCGTCTTTTCCCGTAGCAGATAGGGCCGCAAGACGGCTTGCGCCCGTGGGCCGATGAAGATGGTTCGCGCCCGCCCGTGGTGTTCCGTCTTGTGGCTTTCGGGACGGTAGGCCCAAATTTCGCCGCTGGCGTCTACATCGCACGGCCGCAAGCTACAGACTTCACCAGGACGGCAACCGGTGAACCGCTCAAACCGTACCATGTCCGCAACCACTTCCGGCAGTTTTGGCAAGGTCTGGTCAACCGTTGCATCATCGACCGGCAGAATCGGGGCGGTTTCCCGTGCGTCGCTGCGTCCTTTCCGCAGTCCGGGAACGGTCTGCAGCGCTTGCCAGGTGCCGGGCGGTATCATTTCGTGGGCAACTCCCCACTTGAAAACCCGCTTGATGCGTCCGCACGCTTTGTTGATGACGCCGCGGGACAGGCCCGCATCAACCATTTTCTGTTGAACGGCTTGCAGGGCCAGGGGGCCAAACTCGGCCGCTTCGGTGCGCCCGTAAAGCCGGTTGACGAATTGCGCCGCTTGCAGGACGCAACCGACCTCCGCGGTAACCTTGCCGTTCTTGCGGTAATACTTGACGGCAAACCGTTTGTACGCGGCAAAGAGTTCAACCACGGTCAGGCCGGCTTCTGGCGTGGGGATCGTCCGACCGTTTTGGAGCCATTCGGCAACTACGCGGTCGTACTGGTCCCGACTGACTTTTGTTCCGTGGGGGCCAAGGTAGAAGTCCTTGCCCCCAAGTGTGACGATGGCTTGCCCGCTTGCCCGGTGCTTGCGGTACTTGGGCGTAGACTTCGAGAGAAAAGGCATCGGTGAGACTCCGTAAGGAAAACCCATACGGCGCAAGCCGTTTTGGCGTTTTCGAGAACGGGCCGCGTTGCCTAAAGACGGTCAGAAAGACCGCTTCAACTGGTTAAGGGTCAAGGCGTTGCGGCTTCGTTTCGAGCCAAAACGGTATGTACCGTTTTGCGTTTCCGAAAACGGGCCGCACTGCCGACCGTCGGCAGGATACTTAAGTACAAGCTCAGGCGTGTTTTAGGAAAAGTCGGGGTGAAAGGATTCGAACCTTCGACCTCTTGGTCCCGAAGGTATGGGTCGAACAAGAAAACGCCGTGAAATACGGTGTTTCTGAAGTCGCGGAGATACCTTTTTTGTTCCAAATCTGGTAAAAAAGGTATCTCCGAAGGTATCTCCGACTTCGACGATGGAAAACCCAACATGCCCCGCAACTACAAGCTGACTTGGCAACCCGGTGGCAAACATCAGACTGGCCGCTGGCGAAGAAAGTACAAGGGTAAGGCCTACTACTTTCCAGGTGGCAACGGCAAGTCGGATCGTACAGCCTACGAAGCTGCGGTCGCTGCCTGGGAGGCCCTAAAGGTCAAGATTGACGCGGCGGCTCCTCGGCCGCACGAAAGCGACTACATGCAGGCGATAGAGCAGTGGGAGCAGGTTCTGGCGTGGTGTAACCAGCACGACGATGCTGCATTGGGCGCTGGCGCGGCTTGGTGGCCAAGAATGCTTGGCAAAGAGCCCGGCGTAACTTGGTACGCCGACTTAGCGACAAAGACGCTGGCCGACCTACGGCGACGACGTGAGGCCCCCAGGCTAACGCCTCTAGCCCGCGACGACTGGTTCGAGTCCATCTTTGATCCGCACCCATCAGTGGCGGAGTTCGGCAAGAAACTGCAAGCCATGCTTGGTAGTGGTGAATTGTGTGAACCTCTCGCGATTCCTGCGATGACAATCCCCGCAACCGCGGAGGAATTGCCCTCAGTCCGAATCCGTGTCGATCCGGATAAGGACGACCTGGATGGAAGTCCGCAGCGCATCGCCCGCGAGATCTGGCGGGACCGCCTCGAAGTTCAGCAGCGGAAGGCGGCGCCAGAGGAGCATAGCGTCAAGCACCACATTCAAGTGTTTCTGAATGAGAAGAAAGCGAACGCGAACGCAGGCGAGGTCAGCATCGGGCGATTGTATGCCGTGAAGCTCCACTTGGCTCACTTCCAAGACTGGTTCGGCAAGGATAGGGACGTCGAGGAAATCGATAGTCAGGCATTAAGCCGTTACCGCCTCGAATTGATCGAGAAGACGGCTTCCGACGCATGGACCAACACGACGGCCAAGCACTACTTGACGACGGCCAAGTCTTTCGTGCGTTGGCTGTGGACCACGGAGGCCATCGCGACGCTGCCGAGAATCCTGGCCGAGAAGTTTTCTAAGCTGACGATTACAGTCGGACTGAGCGAGATTGTGGTCTTTACGAAGGACGAGATCACATCGCTGCTGGCCGCGCCGGACCGCACCAAGCTGTACATTCTGCTGATGTTGAATTGCGGGATGACCCAGAAAGACATCGCTGATCTGGCTGTCACGGAGGTCAACTGGGTGGAAGGTCGAATCAAACGAAAGCGATCCAAGACGGGCGACTGCGAGAACGTGCCGACGGTCAACTACAAGCTCTGGGCGGAAACATTCCGACTGCTTCGGCAAGAGCGGGCGCAGGATTCAGACGGTTTGGTGCTTCTGAACGCGAACGGTAGTCCGCTGTGGACGGAGCGGATGACCAAGGACGGCAAGTACCAGAAGACCGACAACGTCAAGAATGCCTTCGACCGGCTGCGGAAAACGCTCGGAATCACGAAGCCGCTGAAGTCGCTCAAGAAAACTTCCGCGAGCCTGTTGCGAAACGACGCGAGGTTCTCCAATCTGGAGAACCTATTCCTTGATCACGCGCCACAAAAAATGTCGGATCGGCACTATGCCCAAGTCCCGCAGGACCTGCTGGATCAGGCTATTCAGTGGCTGGGCGCAGAGTATGGGCTGGCCTGAAGACGCCATGTCTCCTGGCTCGCCAACGGGGGCGACATCAGTACCTCGGCTACCTCGTCGCGCCGCTCTGTGTGGAGTCCGCGAGGACGGCAACGTCGCCTGACCTGCCACGCGTCGCCATGTTTAGGGATGCGTTGCGGCCGAGCCGCCGGCCTGCCACTCGAAATAGACCAGGTATCCTCGCGGCGTCTCGCTGAAGCCCGGGGCAGCAGTCTCCTTGGCCGTGCCGACGTGTGTCATTGGCCAGCGGCATCCGATGTGCGACCGCACCGGAATCACGGCCACGCGGCTGCTCCCCTTCGCGCAAACCGACGTGAATCGCGGCAGTTCAAAGGTCCCAGGGCATGGATGTTCCGCATTACGGACCGCGAGCAATTCGTCCTTCCGGCAGTCAAAATCGGCTGCAGGGAAATACGCCCAGCCTGAGAGTCGCCGCGAGTCTTTCGCCGCATCGACGGCAAGTTCACGCTGGATCGACGGGGTGCTGAGGCGGATAGTCGGCTCCATGGCCGTAGGACTGTGCCAACGCCCGCCCCAGACACCGAGGTCGCAGCCCACATGGTCGGCCGGTTTCACAAGTATGTGCTTACGCCTATCGCTCCAGCGCGCAAGTTGGTTGTCGCGTGCCAGCGTGAAATAGATTTCGCCTTCAGATGCCACATTTGGGAACTGCGGGTAGTCGAGGCCTGAGAGCAACACCGTGCATTTCTTGCCGGCCAGATCGACCAGAAGCAACTGCCCCGAATTGCCGTGATCTTCACGGTCCGCTTCGGAGGCGACGATCAGGCCTCCCAGGTGTAAGGCCAGCCCCCGTGCTCTCCAAATCCCGTCGATCACATTCTCGACCCGGCCACCCTTGCGAATCACACGCACCCGTCCGGGTTTCGGGCCGGTGCCGTTGGTCGTCGCCTCTGCGGAGAAATCGCCGTACTCCACGAAGTAGACCGATCCATCGTTGGCTGGCGCCACTCCCTGAGGACACATGAGGCCTGTCGCCAATTCCACTTCCTGGCCGGAGCACGGGTCCCAACGCACGACGCGTCCGGGGGACTCCGTGCAGAAAAAGAGCGTACCCGACTGATCGATCGCCAGTTGACGTGGTCGTGTCAATCGCCTGACGACCGTCTCTTGGTCGCCGCTGGGTGTAATTCGCAAGATGCTTCCCGGTGCCCCCTGATCGCCGAGGTCCAAACCGGCGAAAATCCGCCCCTGGCTTTCAACGGCAATTCCAAACAGACCGGGCAGCCCCCGCACCAGCACCTGCGATTGCCCGGTCAAAGCGTCCCAGGCAACAATCCGCTGCCGAGCGAATTCGGTGAAAACAATCCGCCCGTCGGTCGCCGCAGCGCAGCCGAAGCTGTAATGCGATTCCGCGCAGAGCTCCAGACCTGAGGGGATATCGCGTTCATCTGCTGCCGCATGGCGGCTCGTCAACAGGGCGGCCAGACACGCGACCTTCAACCACCCCGAAGCTTTGCGGCAGCAACAGTCCGGCGGATTCCCACGGTCTCCCAAGATCACTTCGCGATCCTTTACTTGTAGGATGGATTTCTGTTGCCGGTTCAACGGGTCCTTTGCCAATACCCCTGCTCGTGTTGAACCTCGTCCTCGTTGAAAAACGCGACGCCGCGCACCTCGGAGCGTCCGCACGGATGGCCATGCTTCCGCTCGGGAGGGAATTCACTTCCCTCTCGCACGTCCTTTCCGTGGTGACCCCTCGTCACTTCCCCGTCCAGATGCAGTTACCGAGAGAGGCGTCGCGATCATTTCGCTTCCTGGTTCAGCGGCGGCGTTTTGGCGACCGGTGCAGCCGCCGAGCCTCCCGCCGTGCGCAAGTGCGTCGCCAACCGGCTGCGCATCCGTTGCACGCGATCGGCTTGCATCGGTTTGCCAGCTAGATTAGCCAATTCCTGTGGATCACTTTCATGGTCGTAGAGCTGGCGGCCGCCGCGACCTTCATCCCACTCGATGTAGCGAAAGCGATCGGTGCGCACGCTGTGCCCGATCAGCTTTGTGTGCGTGGAAACCATCGTGCTGAACACGGCCTGCTTGCCCTTGGTGTTGGGATCGGCTAGCAGCGGTTGCAGCGTCAGGCCTTGCACGTGTTTCGGGATGGGCAGGCCCGCGAGTCCGGCGAGCGTGGGGTAGATGTCCACTTGCTCGACGAGGCCCGCACACACGCCCGGCTTCACACCCGGCGCGGTGACGATCAGCGGCACGCGCGTGCCCTCCTCAAACAGCGTCTGCTTCGCCCACAGCCCGTGCTCGCCGAGTTGATAGCCGTGGTCGCCGGTGAGCAGGACGATCGTGTTGTCGTCGAGTCGTAGTTCCTGCAGCTTCGCAAGCACGCGGCCGACCTGGGAATCCACCCAGGCGGTCGAGGCGAGGTACGCGCGGCGGGCTTCGCGTGCTTCGCCGGGCGTCGGTGCTTGAAACCGGAAGACGTTGTTGTTCGGGCGCAACGCCGCCTTGGGGGTGTGTGAGAGATTCTCGCCTTCAGGCTGATAGAAGGCGGGCATCCCAATCGTCTTTGGATCGAGCAAGTCGAAGAACCTCTGCGGTGCGACGTAAGGCGTGTGCGGCCGGATGAAACCCACGGCGAGGAAGAAGGGCTTTTCCTGGAAACGCTCCAGCGTTTCGATTGCCTCGTCGGCAATCTGGTAGTCGGTGAAGTCGCTGTCGGGGTGCGGGGAGGCGGCGTAGCAGCGGTTGTAGGTCTTGCCTTGATTGCGCAAGAGCCGAGGTGGATCGGACAAATCGCCCACGCTCCGTTCGGCCAGTTTCGCCTCGTCCAGGATCTGCCCGTCCTTGTGCAGTGGAGCGCCGAGTTCCACATCGAGCTTGGTTTGCGGATCTGGCACGTGGAACACCTTGCCGATCCGCCCCGCGGTGTAGCCGGCGTTCTTGAACAGTTGCGGCAACGTCACCACATCGGGCAATGCCGGGCGCAGGCTCGTGGTCAGGTCGAAAACCTGCGTCCGTTCCGGGTAACAGCCCGTCAGGAACGAACAGCGTGACGGATTGCACAGCGCAAATTGCGTATAGGCGTGCTCGAACCGCACCCCCCGCTCGGCCAACGCATCGATGTTCGGCGTATGTGCATCGCGGTCGCCGTAGCAGCCGAGCGTCGTGGTGAAATCGTCCACGATGAGGAACAAGACGTTCGGCCTTCGCGCTTCCGCGGCGTGGTTCGGGGCCAGCGGAGCCAGCACCAGGGTGGCAAGGGCGACGAGAATCTGTTTCATTGCTGTGTCACCGCCAATGTCGTGAGGGGAACGAAGGATTTTGGGCTGTGGGGCGTGACACGCGGCTACTTGGCTGGCGACCGGATCTTGTATAGATGCGTCGCGGTGCGAAGGATGATCGCCTGGTCAACCAGCGCGGGCGAAGCCAGAACGCGGCCGTCCAGGTGATTTTCAGCCAGTTGCTCGAATTGCTTGCCGGGACGCACCACGGTCGTCGTGCCCGCTTCGCCGAAGAAGTAGATCCGCCTGTCCGTGGCAACCGGCGAGGCCAAGACGGTCCCAGGAAGCCGCTGGCTCCAGTGGGAGGCTCCGCTGCTCGCGTCCAGACAGGAAGCGACGCCAGTGTCCGCGACCAGGTACAATTCCTCACCCACGAGCAGCGGCGATGACTGCTTGGGAACCAATCTCGCTTGCTGCCAGGCGACGTGCGTGGCGGTGACGTCCCCCTGTCCGTCTGGGCGGATGGCCCGCAGTACGGAGCCGCCGTAGGAAGTGGCAGCGAAGACGAGGGCGCCCCCGTAAACCGGACGCGAAACATTCGAGAACGTGCCACCCGTATCGACGCGCCACAATTCCTCGCCCGTCGCCAGCTCGTACGACACGATCCATCGCGCGCCGGTAACCACCATCTGGTCGCGGCCGGCGTGCTGAAACACCAGCGGCGTGCTGAAGGCTTTCCGCAGGGTCGGCAACGTCGGGGCCAGCGGGGGCCGGTCCGTGCGCCAAACCGTCTTACCGCTGGCTTGGTCCAAGGCGGTCACATACTGCTGGTCGATTCCGTCGCGGACCAGAATGAGCAGGTTGCCGTAAACCACCGGCGAACTTCCCGCCCCGACCTGATGGTCGACCACCAATCGCCGAGACCAGATCACGGTCCCCGTGGCGGCGTCCACGCAGGCGGTACCCAGTGCTCCGAACTCACAGAACACGCGTCCGCGATCAACGACCGGAGTCGGGGACGCAAAGCTGTTGGAAGAAGAAATCACCTCCGGCTCGTCGATCTCGAACAGCGTCACGTCGTGCAGCACGCGGCCGGAGGCACGGTCGACACAGATCGCTTTCAAGGTCAGGTGGCTGGCGACCTGGGGGCTGGGCACATCTTTGCCCTTTCGTTCCAGCGTCCGCTTGGTCACCTCCACGGTTGCCGCAGTCTCCAGCGCCGTGGTAAGCCAAATCTGCTGATCCGATACCACTGGAGACGACCAGCCACGGCCGGAGATCGGCACCTTCCAGGCGATGTTTTCCTGTTCGCTCCACCGCAGCGGCCAGGCGGAGCCCACGGCCTGCCCCTGGCCACCCGGCCCACGGAATTGGGGCCAATCTTCCGCCCGGCCTGCGACCGTTGCGGAGACGAGCAGCACCAGGATCAGAACAACTAGGATTCGCAGCATGTTGGTCCCTCAGTCGCGCAAAGAGCTTGCCAACAACATCAAACGCCGAATTATACAATTTGCGGTCGGGAGCGGTACGTCGGCAGGGTTCCGCGTCGTCGGTTGGTCACGGTTTGCGGCCAGCTTGCTGTTGGTCTCGGGACCTGCCTTCCCGCTGCCCCAGCCTTCAGCTGTCCAGTATAAAGGACATCGCCAGCCTGCACGACCAGCCGGCGACCTTGACCTGAACGCTGCCAACCCGCCTCCATTATCGGGGATGAATCCATGAACCGGATCTTTCTGCTGCCCGTCGTGGTCCTGCTTGTCCACGCCAGCTTGCTCGCCCATGCCCTGGAACCGGCCAATCCGCACACCAACGCCAAGGCCCGGGCGATCCTGAACTACCTGGAGAAGCTCCCCCAGCAGACCGAGAAGCGGCTCGTCTCGGGTCAGTTCACAAGCTATGGCCCGCGCGCCAACGTGGCCGACTGCCAGGATGCGTTTGACAAGACCGGACACTGGCCAGCCATGATCGGCCTGGACTACGCCGATTTCGGCAAGGGCGGAGTCGAGACCAGAACCGTGAATCGCGTGGCCATTGATTACAGCCGCAATGGCGGGCTGGTGACGATCAGCACCCACCTTTACAACCCTGCCAATCCGAAGGGCGGCGGACTTCGCGACCAGGGCGTCGATCTGGAGTCGATCATCACGCCGGGCAGCGAAACGCATACACGGTGGATGCAGGAACTCGATGCCCTGGCCGACGGGCTCAAGGAACTGCAGGACGCCGATGTGGTCGTCCTATGGCGGCCGTTTCACGAGATGAACGGCGGCTGGTTCTGGTGGGGCGCCAAGAACCCGACCGTGTTCATCCGCGTCTGGCGGCGCATGTTCGACTACTTCACGAAGACCAAGGGCCTGGACAACCTGCTCTGGGTCTACGGGCCCAACCACGGCTCGAAGACGGCGGCATACTACGCTGGCGACCAGTATGTGGACCTGATCGGTCTGGACGCCTACACCGACTTCGTTGATCCGCAGCACATCAAGGGCTACGACGAGATCATCCGGCTACCCAAGCCATTCGGCTTCACGGAATTCGGTCCGCACGGCTCGCAGAACCCGCCCGGCGACTACGATTATCTGCGGTTCATCGACGGCGTGCAGAAGAATTTTCCCAAGGCGACTTTCTTCCTTGCGTGGCACGGGAACTGGGGACTGGGTAAGAATTTCAACACGAAGCCACTTCTGGCTCATCCCTGGATCGTCAACCGCGAGGATCTGCCATCGGAATTTGCTACGGGCAACAAATAGCTTTGCTGGAGGATACCGCATGTTCTATCTGAACGCCGTGCTTTTCTGTGGAGCGATGGTTATCGGGGCCGACGTACCAACGGATTTTGTCCTTCCACCGCCGCCAGGGACATCCATCGCAGCTGGACCGGAGACTACCGCCGGCCCGACGTTCCGTTCCAGATCGCCACTGGTTGCCACGAGCTACTTCTACTGGTACGACGCCGAGAGCAAAGCCCACGTGTTGAACGGCGATGGCTCGGACGCGTTGACGGACCATCCCCCGACGCTGGCGGGCTTCAGCTACAGGAGCGTCGACTGGCACGCCCAGCAGTTGACCGACATGCTGGCATCCGGAATCGACGTGCTCTTGCCCGTGTATTGGGGTACGCCTCTGAGCAAGCAGCATTGGAGCGATGAGGGCCTGCCCCCGCTGGTTGCTGCCCGCGAGCGACTGATCAGCCAAGGGCAAACGCCTCCGGCGATCGGGATGTTCTACGACACGAGCACCCTGCAGTACAACGAAGGTGGCTACCACGTGGACCTGACGACCGCCGCCGGCCGGCTGTGGTTCTACGGCACTCTCCGCAACTTCTGGAGCCAAATTCCGCCGCAGCACCGGGCCAGGATTGACGGCAAGCCCCTGGTGTTCTTGTATGCCTCGGCATTCGCCCGACGCGTGGACGAGAACTTGTTTCCCGCGATTCGGAAGATGTTCCGCCGGGATTTCGGGACGGACTTGTTTCTGGTCAAAATGCACGGATGGCCAGGCAAGGCCGACAGCGAATACCAGTGGGGTGGGGCCCTGGCACTGCAGCTGCTGGACACAGCAGGCCTGGGGCCGGGCTATGACCATTCGGCGGTGCCCGGACGGACGCCGCTGATCCGCAAGCGGGAAGATGGTCAGTTCTACCGGCGAGCATGGCAAAGGCTACTGACGAAAGAGGTCTCCAGCCGGCCGTGGCTCGTGCATCTCGAGACCTGGAACGAGTTCCACGAGGGCACGGATATCTGCCAGAGCCGCGAATACGGTCGGAAGTACATCGAGCTGACCCGGGAGTTCGCTGACCAGTTCCACGGGGGCCAGAAATTGGACCGTGCTGTGTTGCGTTCGTCCCGGCAGGCAGCAAGTGCTTCCCCCGAAAAGTCCGACGGACTCGCAATTGCTCCAAAGCCGGACGGCGATGGCCTGGTGGTGGAGAAGTCCGTAGAGGGCCGTCGCGCCTGGAGCACAACCCAGAACAAGCACTCGCCATCTACACGCTACTTGTACTTTGACGTCGACGACACGTTTTTGTTCGATACCGACGAATCGGTCGAGTTGACGGTGACGTACCTTGACGTGGGGCCCTCGGACTTCCAGGTGGATTACGATTCCGGCGACCCGAAGATCGAAGGGCTGATGCAGCAGTTCAGGCCCAGTCCCAAGCAGGCGATCAAGGGGACTGGCCAGTGGAAGGAAGCCCGGTTCGTGCTGCCCCATGCCCGCTTCGCCGGCCGCAGTAACGGAGCCGACTTTCGCTTGGCTGCAGCCGGCGAAGATTTGGTGATAGTCAGTGTCTCCTTGCGGTTGTTGGAGAAGTGAGCATTCAGGAGTTACACGATGACTAGCCGCAAAACTCGGGCACAGATTGCGCAACAGACTGTCGAGATTCTGGAACGTGGTTGGTACACGCTGCCGGGAGGTACGACCGTCTCGTTGGGCGACAGCGTCCGCGATGCCGTGCAGCGGACTCGCCACTACACACCTGATGACTTTGCCGACGTGTTCGCCCGCCACGAACCGCAGCCATTCGTCCTGCCTCTACACCGACAACATGATCTACACCCCGGCGGTCCCCGTAATTCGGGACGACGAGGATCAACTTCTGTCGGTGCCATTCTCGGTGTCGATAATCACTGCACCCGCGGTGAACGCGGGCGCCGTGCGGGCCAACGAACCGCGGAACGTTTCACAGATCGAGCCGGTGATGCTTGGCCGCATCGAGAAGCTGCTCTCCGTCGCGGTCGTTCACGGCCACCGTTCGTTGGTCCTGGGAGCGTGGGGCTGCGGCGTGTTCAAGAACGAGCCCGCGGACGTGGCCAAGTGGTTCCATGTCCATTTGTGCGGAATGGGGACGTTTGCCCGTGCCTTTGACATGGTGGTGTTTGCGGTGTTGGACAGAACGCCGGGTGAATCCACCTTTCAGGCATTCGCGGATAGGTTCTCTCCGCCGGAACGCTGACACTCCGCTGCACGCGCCGCCGCCAGGCTGGTATTGTTCACTGCCGCCGGTATTCCAGCTGATCCGAGCTGTCAAGAACCGGTGGCTAGCGCCATTCCGCTCACTTATCGTGCCCCTGCCGGAGTGCAACCTGTCCTATGCCAACGGCATCTGGCTGGCCGACCTGGACGCCGACGCCTGGAAGCTGAAAGTCCACCACTGCTTTCTCCAGCCGTTCGGCACCGTCGGCAGCCTCGCCCTCTTCACGCCCCCGCGGGACGAGGCCGGCCGCGAGAAATGGCAGCGGCATCAGGACTACGCCGGCCACATCCTCAGCGAAGAGTGGCAGAAGCAGCCCAACGGCACGTACCGCTGGGTGCCCGAAGGCTCTCGGCCGGGCCACCTCCGCAGGCAGAAAGCCAACCACTACCTCGACGCGACCGCCTGCGCCATCGCCGCCCGGACCATCTGGGGCCTGTGGACCATCCGCCCGAAATAAGGCCCGCCGACCAAACCCGCCCTAAAACCGCCGCCCCAAAACCAAGAAACCCCGTCCGGAACCTCATGGATTCACCGCCGTTGAAAGCAGAAATCGTCTCCAACCACGACGCCCGTTACCCGTCCCCTTCTGCAAACCCCATTGGTTCCATTGACCGCCTGGCCAGCCCAAAGTTGGTATCGCGCCAATCTCAACACCTGGGTTGGCCAGGTCCGCTCCAGCGAGTGGTTGGGCAGCGTGGGCGGACTACCTAGTCTCGGATGTTCAGGTACATGAAGGGAGCCTGGGCGCCTTTCTTGAACAGGTGACCGACATACGAGTTCAGATATCGCTTCCTGAGCCGGTCCTCTGCGAGTGTCCCCACAAACTCCCACCGCCCGGGGCGGCTTCGCATCTTGCCTTGGTTTTGGGCAGCGAATGTTGATCCCCCAGGAAGCCAGCCTGCGATCTTGTACACCTCCCGAATGACCCCCTCGTACACAGCAAACGCATATCGGGCTTGGTCCTTGCGCCTCCCCATCTTCCATGCCGAACGAGTGGCGTCGTAGAGTTCCTCGGCTGTCATCCCGAAGTGGTAGAGCTGATTGATGCGTATTAGGACAGACGGCTCCCTGATGGTGGCCTTGCGCCGCGTGTAATGGGCGATAAGTTGCGACAGTGGTGTGCGCCCATACTTGGCCTTTGTGTGGCCGTGGACGGAGTTGGTGAGATTGTGAAGCCCGACAAGATCAATTGCGGCGGCTTCGACTGAGTAAGCCACATCTTGCGTCGCGAGGCCGTGGGCAAGTATGTCTATGCGGGGTTCGGAGCCGGAGGCACGAATCTCCTTGATCCTTCGTGCGATCCGCTTGCGCTCGCACTTGTCGAGGTGGGATAGGGCGCGCGTCCCTTTCCCTTTGCCCACGTAGAAGACAGATTTATCTGAAGGGTCTACATAGACGTACACGTAGTAGCCTAGCTTCGACGCCACGGCTCTAGGAATCTTGAGGGGAACTGACACTTATCCCTCCACGCTGCCCAACGACCAGCGTCACGGGGTCGCCGCCCAAGACGCATCCATTGGTTTCCGACCGGATCGGCGACTCCGGTGCATGCCTTAGTTGGGCGAGACATGGTCACGGCCTCACGACGGCTCGGTACTGTATAGCTGAGAGGTCGAACCCTTGGAAGAACTCCTCGCCAGAGTATTTGGTGATCTTGGGCGATTCGGACAGCGCCGACGTGACGACCATGAGGACGAAAGTCGGATTCGTCTGGGCCTGTTTGACCTCCGCCGCGGTGATGATGAAACACGGGGCGGGCCCCCGGACGCCCTTGACTTCCACGTTCTCAACAGAGCCGTTCTTTGTGCACTCGATGTCGAATCCGCATTTGTCGCGTTCGACGGACCGGACTGACCAGCCGTCCCCTTGATAGGTCTTCACCACCGCCCGAACCGCCGCCACCTCGACGAGCTTGTTCTCGGCAGGGTCGCCAAACCCGGCCCCTGTCTGGGCGCCTTCAACGCGAGAAACCCCTTCAACGTTCTCGGACGGAATACAGCCCGATGGAATGGTTTTGTGAAAAACGGACCCGATCTTGATGTGGCCGTTCGACCTGAAAAAAGCGGCGTATCGCTCTGTACGAGCCGAAGCTTCTTTCGATAAATCGTCCGACGCGAACAGACGCCCGAAGAAGACCCTGTCCGGCGCACCGTGTTCATCGGGGAGTAGGGCTTCGTATCTGAACGCGTACCAATCGAGCCTCAGCAGTTTGTCGGTCGCCCACTCGACCACGACACAGGGTTGGCCCGGCTGAAGGTTCCTGGCTTGGGTACCCTGCCGTCCTGAGGTGCCGAGATCAAAGAATGCACCGCTGCCGAACAGCGCGACGTGATCCCGATTGTGGCAGTTGTTGAAGTAAACAACGAGCTGCTCCGCATCCATGTGCGGTGACGGCACCATGTAGATGACCCGCGTGACGTCATCGCGCCCGGACCGCTTGGCCTGCGCCGCCAGATCGGCCGCGTCCTGCGATGATCGCTCAACAGCGTACTCCCCAACGTACTTCCAATCGCCGGTGCCCAGCTTCAGAAACACCGGAACCGGGCTGCGCTGGGCAACGAGGATGTCGGCTGCCTGCTCTATGCCCTTGCCCGCGCCGACTAGGAGAACCGCCGGTGCATCGGGGTCATAGTCCAGCCGCAGGCACGCGGCGACGACCCGCCCGTCGACGTGCGGCAGAAAACTTTGCATGTTGCCGCCGACCTGGGCGTGAATCTGTTCGCGTGTGTACGAGATGCCATGCTCGAACATGCGTCCTCCAGTGCCGACCGACGGCGATAACACGGTGCCTGCCATCACCCCAGGACACGATGGGCGGCTCGTGTTCATCGCTTGGTTCGTCATCTTACGTGGATTGCAGAGCAGTCCGAACTCGCTCCCAGTCTTTGAACTGTTGCCGAAGATTGCGGTTGCGGTTAATCGTCCCAGCACCACAGTGGTAGGCAGCGAACAGCCGCACGCCATCCAGTATTTCAGTTCCGACCCTATCGGCAATTGCGTCGCGTAGTTGGACTTTCCTTCGTCCGAACACTCTCAGGACAGCGTGAAAAGCCACCGCCCCAAGCCCCACAACGACCCTCGGCCCGACAATCTCGATTTGCTGCCGAAGGAACCCATTCCGACAATTGTTTACCCAAGTGGGATCGATCGTAGCCTGGAGGCCACCCGTCTTCAAGCAGAGGATAGCATTGGTGAAGAATAGACCGCGCCCTCCTCCTGAGTAGCTCGTAATGCTAACGTTCATTCCGATGTGCTGAAGGATCCTTTCGAGATTCCTCATGGTCCGGTTGTTTAAATCGTCCAGACCCTGATTGCGGACGTAATAATCGACGTCTCCCCAGTCTTGACCCACGACCATCAGTTCAGCGTTTAGGTCACCATGCAGGCGCGACCACGGACCAATCTCGGCGGAGTCGAAGCGACGCAAGCGGCCGTATGCTGGATTTGACAGACCAACACACAGCCGGCATTTCTTTCGCTTCGCGACAAGTGCGTCGTATTGTTTTGGCTTCGAGCGCATTGGGATGACGAACTCCTAATTATGCGGCCGATTATGTACGGCCACTCGACGTATTCTACCATGCCGCTTGAAGTTGCAACATTCAAGGGGTCGAATTCTTGTTTGGGCATACCTGACGCCCTGTAGCTCCCGTCTCGTCCATGCGCGACGAGTTTTCGTAGCGTAAAAGCTGCGAAATAGTTCCGATGTTTGAAGGGTCAAGAGAATGTCCTGACTGCCTGCCCACATCCGCATCAGCCTGAAGAAACGCGTTGGACGGATGCATCGCATCGAGCTGATCCGCCAGCCCGTTGGAAATCGGTACTGGATTCGTCGCGATGGCAAGGACTCCGCCAAATTGCCTGAGGCCACGGCCAGTCAGATCGCTGAAGGCATCCGCCGCTGGCTCGTCTCGAAAGGCTGAGGGCGGGCGTTCTTCCAGCAGACCTTTCTTCCCCGGTGCGGCCCCTCGCCGACGCCCATCGAATGGCGAAAATGGGGACAGGCACGAATCGTCCTGATTCGAGCCAGTCCCCTGTTCGCGATGGAGATGGCCCGCGAAATGACCCGCAACAATCCGCTCGTGATGCAGGGCGCGGGCCGGCTGGTCGCCAACGTCGTGGGCCGGGGCTTCGTGCTCGACAGCGATAGCGGCGACAAGGGCATCGACGAGGTGAACGGCTACCGCTGGGCCGAATGGTCCCGGTCGCCGGAAGCCTGCGACGACCAGCAGGAACTCGACTTCCACGGACTGGAGAAACTGAGAGAGAGCCGGTCACGGCAAGGCCACGGCGGAGCTTGCCTCCGTCGAGCCATGTTCAGCACCGGAAAGGCGCCTCGTCCAACCGACTCGCCACCAGGCAGCTTGCCTGCATGGAGGGATGTTGCCGGCAGGATGTGGCGGTTGGCCTACATCCGCGGTGTGTCGCTCAACCAGCCGAGCGTCACCGAAACACCGCTCCACCCGGACGAGCCGGGCGGTGGCGGGGAGTTCAGCGAGGGCCGATCTTCTGGTTGCGAACACGGCTCCACGGTGGCAAGCACCGGGGTGGCCAAGATCTCGTCGTGTTACACGATCCTCCGCGAAATGGACGCCGGGGCTCCGGCCTTGCCGTTTGCCGGCGGCGGGGACCACGGCGAGACCACGGTAATTCGGCCGGACGGGGAGACTCGGACCCTGACCGACGTCGTGCCCGCGTTCGAGATTTGCGGGTACAAGGGCAATGTCACGCCTTGCGATCTGAGCGGCACAACATTACGCTGGCGGTCATGAATGCCAATCGCTCGCGTATCCCGTTCTTCGGAATCCTCCTGTTTCTGGTTGTGGTGGTGTCGGCTACCGTGCCGCGACCTGCCCTGGCTCTCCGCATTGACCTGGAGCGTCCCGGTGACAAGGAGTTCGTCCGCGACTTGGCCGGCGTGATCAATCCGGCCGACAAGACGAAGATCGTGCAGATCTGCACGGATCTGTTGAAGGCCAAGGCCACTCCGATCATCGTCGTGACGATCGACTCCATGGCCGCCCACGGAGGCGCCGACCTGCGCATCGAAACGTTTGCCCGGCTGCTCTTTGACCAATGGGGCATCGGGCACGAGAAGCTGGGCGACACGACCTGGAACACCGGCATTCTCCTGCTGGTATCCAAGAATGACCGCAAGGCGCGGATCGAACTGGGCGCGGGCTGGGGCCGCGAAAAAGACGACTTGTGCCGTCAGATCATGGACGAGTACATCGTCCCGAAGTTCAAGCAGGGTGACTTTTCGGGCGGGATCGTGTTGGGTGTCGAGAGCTTGGCGAAGATGGCCCAGGGGCTGCAGCTGCCGATGCGTCCCCGGCCGTGGTGGCATTACGCGCTTGTGGTCGGTGCCGTTGGACTGGGGATCTTTACCGTGATTTCGCTGATCCGACGCGGTTCGGGAGGCTGGGCTTGGCTGCTCTGGGGCGCGGTGTTTGCGATTGTCGGGGCACTTCTTTATCAGATGCTGACATCATCTTCTTCCCGAGGAGGCGGTGGCTTCTCCGGCGGGTCGTTCGGTGGTGGATCTTCCGGCGGTGGGGGCGCGACCGGGTCCTGGTGAGTTCATGACACCCATCGGGCCAAGGCTGTACGCCGGAGTCCGGGACAGTAGGAGCGAGTCAACATGCAACGAGCGTCGCAGGCTTTCACTCCGCAGGACAGGCAGCGGATCAACCAAGCCGTCCAGCAAGCCGAACGCGGAACCTCCGCGGAGATCGTTCCCGTCGTAGCCAGTGCCTCGGGCCGATATGATCGGTCGGAAGACCTGGTCGGTCTATGGCTGGCGTTGGCGGCGATGGTGGTCGTATGGTTTGTCTTCCCTACGGCCCAGCACGAACACGGTTCCTGGGAGGCTGCCTGGCCGCACTGGAAGCTGCTGGCGATGCTGGCCGCCACCGTACTGGCGTTTGTCGTGGGGGCAGCACTGGCGACGTACGTGGGGCCTCTGCGTCGACTCTTCACCTCCCGCGCCCAGATGGTCGATGAAGTGGTCAGCCGGGCGCGCGGAGTGTTCTACAGCCAGGACATCCATCACACCGCCGGCCAGACTGGCGTGTTGATCTACGTCTCACTTTACGAGCGGATGGCTGCGGTGCTGGCCGACCAAGTGGTGATGGACAAGATCGGGCAGGCGACACTCGACGAACTGCGCGACACACTGATCGTCGGCCTGCGAGCTGGCGACGTGACGAACGCCTGCTGCCAGACTATCCAGGCCGCCGGCCAGCGTCTGGCACCCGTCCTACCGCGTCAGGCCGACGACGTCAACGAACTGCCCGACGCGCTGGTTACCCTGGATTGAGCGCCAGCGATGGGCGGTGCAACAGATGGTCCGGGGGCAACGGCTGGAATAAAGCCATGAGACAGATCGCGGCGGCAGTAGTGTTGGGATTGTTGGCGTTGTCAGGCAGCATGGCCGGAGAGGTGGCCAAGACGTCGGTTCCTGGAAGCCCTGACAGCCTTGCGAAACCGATGGCCGGGCAGGTTGAATACCTCGGCATGGAACTGCAGATGTTCATCTGCCTGGACCCCTGTACTTGGCAGAACCGGGAGTACGACAACCACTCGACGCCCCTCTCGGCGATCAATCCGGCCAAGCTGGACACGGACCAGTGGTGCCGGGTGGCGAGATCCTTCGGCGCCAAACAGATCCTGTTCGTCGCCAAGCACACGGGTGGTTTCTGCTGGTGGCAGACCGAGACCAGCAAGTACGGCATCAAGAACACGCCCTGGAAGGACGGCCAGGGCGATGTGCTGGCCGAGCTTTCGGGATCGTGCGCCAAGCACGGCCTGAAACTGGCGGTTTACGTCTACCCCGGCGACGATCAGTGGGGTGCGGGCAGCGGCAGCGGGGGCCGCACGTCCGACCCGGCCAAGCAGGAGGCTTACAACCAGGTCTTTCGTCAGCAGTTGACGGAGGTCCTTTCCCGCTATGGGGAGATCTCGGAGGTTTGGTTTGACGGCAGTTGCGTGATCGCAGTCGGGGACATTCTGAAGCAGCACGCGTTGCGGGCGATGGTCTTTCAAGGACCGAACACCACGCTCCGCTGGGTCGGGAACGAGGCGGGCTACGCGCCCTACCCGGCTTGGCAGACGGTGAAACGTGCGGACGCCGCCACGGGGATCGCCACCGCTGCTCACAGCGATCCCGATGGCGACGTGTGGCTGCCGATGGAATGTGACACGACGCTGTTGGACCACAAGTGGTTCTGGGGCGAGAACACCGACGACATGCTGAAGAGCCTCGATCAGCTGATGGACATCTACTACAAGTCGGTCGGCCGCGGTTGTGTACTGCTACTGAACTCAACGCCGGACACGAGCGGCCTCATCCCCGCCGCCCACGGCCAGCGTTACGAGGAGTTCGGCCGCGAGATCGCCCGCCGTTTCGGCAAGAGCCTTGGCGAGGCACGTGGACGGGGCGAAACCGTGGAACTTGATCTCGGCCGAGCCACGCCCATCAACCACGTGATCACGATGGAGGACATCCGGGAGGGGCAGCGGGTGCGGGCCTACCGGCTCGAAGGTTTGGCCGACGGAGGCTGGCTGGTGCTGGTGCCCAAAGGATTGTCCGTGGGGCATAAGCGGATCGACGTGTTCCCACGCACGGTCGTCTCGAAGGTGCGGATCGTGGTGACAGAATCCGTGGGCCAGCCGGTCATCTCCCGATTGGCGGCGTTTAACGTTGAAGGGGTCGGCGGTCGGCAAGTTCTCACGGATTCGTACTGGCCCTTCGAGGAGGGCCAAGGTGACACGCCCCATGCTGAACCCGAAGGGGCAGGCAGGATCGCTGGCGCGCAATGGACTCGGGGGAAAGTCGGCAAGGCACTTGATTTCAATGGTCAAGGCTCGTTCGTCAGCTTGGGCAAGGACGACGTCGGCGGCAGCGACTTCACGATCGCCGCCTGGATTTGGCCACGGTCCAACCGTTCCGGACAGGACCGAATCCTGGCCAAGGAACGGATCGGCGTCGGAAGCCATCAATTCCGCCTTTACCTGCACGCCGGGAATCGGCTGGGATTTGCCATGACGGGTTTTGCGGACGGCCTGCCCTTTCCCTTCGTGTCGGCGCCGGATTCCATCCCTTTGCAGCAGTGGACACACGTGGCGGTAACGCGTCATGGCTCGCAGTTCACGCTGTTCATCAATGACCAGCAGGCAAAGCAGGTGGACGTCCTGGGCGTGTTGACGCACGAGAACCGTGTTGATCTGCGTGTGGGCGCTGCCTACGCAGCCAGCGGTGACGCGGGCGACGATGGCCTGGACGGGCTGATCGACGAACTGAGGATCTACGGACGGGCCCTCTCGGCTGAGGAGCTTGCCGATCCTGAAGCACTGCCTGAACCGGGTTGGGTCAAGGCGGGGGCTTGGCCGGTGGATGCCTTTTCTGCAGCGTGGGCAACACTCGATATCGACCTGACCCACGGCGTGCAGAAGCCTGGTCAATACGAGGTCCGCTTTCTGCCGGCGTTGCGCGCAGTGAAGCTGGAGATTCGGAACGCGGAGTTGCTGATTGCGGGTCGGGTGATCCCGGATCGGGTCCAGCGACTTGCGGGGCAGCAGACATTCAGCCTGTATCGTATGGAGCAGACCACTCCCGATTCGCCCACTGCGGTTCGGGTGACCGCTCGGACCACCGGCGATAAGCCGTGCCCAGGCGACGTGCTCCTTCGGCCGCGTTGAACGGGTTGCCGCGACGCTGCGGCTGCCCAATCCTACGTCCGTTTCAAGGACCAGCCTTCCGGAACCGAAATGCTCAGGGGGCCGCGGTCCGGGTTGTGGTCTTTGACCTCGATGGCCTGGCTCGCGACCGACACATCCAGCACGTGATCGTGCAGATGAATTCGCGTGATCGTCAGCGAGAGCCAGTCGCTCGGCAGACGCGGGGCAATCTCGCAACCGTCAACCGTCGGCCGAAATCCCAGGAACCCGTAGATCATGACCTGGGGGATGAGAATCGACTCGAAGAATTCCTTGTCCAGCCCCAGGCCACCCGGCACGTTGCCGCCCTGCAAGGTGCCCCGAGCCGGATCGTTGTAGTAGGCCCGATATCCACCCGCCGCTTGAGTTTCGTCGAACCAGGTGCAGAGCTCTCCGAGCCGACGTGCCGCATCCTCGGGGCCGGCAGTCAGCAGCCGGGCCATCAGGTCGTGATACGACCATCCCAACACGCAGCCGCCGTCCTGCACCTGGGCGCCGAACGATATGGACTCCGGAGCGGACCACGCCCAAACGTAGTAGTCCACGTTGCGTCTCGTCGTACTCCTGGGGCCAAATCGCCAGTGGTAGATGTCCGGCCCCTGGGATGTGTCGCCCTCGACGATCCGCTCACCGGATAGCCACGCCCGGATGGACTTGGCCTGCTCGGCCGTGGCGAACCCGTAATAGATGGCTTCATTGTTCAGGAACGTGAACCCGTAGTCGTGCAGGGTGCCGTCCAGATCCACGGTGCCGAAACGTCCCGTCTTCTCATTCCAGAACCGCCGGGTGCCGTAGTTCTTGACCTCCGCGGCATGCCGGCGCAAATCCGCCGGATCGAAGGCATCGGCGCCGGTGGCCACGCACCATTGGGGATGCACCGAGATCTGCTCTTCCAGCTCCGCCAGATCCCGGAGGGCATCGTAGTAGTAGATCGTCGCCAGCGCGTCTTCGCCGCCGAACGGCAGCAGGTCCCAGTAGTTGCTGCCGATGCCTTCTCCGGGAATGATCACCTTCTTGCCGTCCACATAGCGCACACCGCTCCGCCCTTCGTGGCCGGGCCAGGTCGTGTACACGCACTTACGTTGGCGCGTATCGAACTCGCGCATGATGAATCGCATGGCCGTGCGGACTCGCCCGATCTGATCGCGCAGGAATCCGCAATCCTTCGTCCAGCAGAAGTAGTCGTGGCAGCCCCGGATGAAGTTCGCGTTGTTTATGTTGTGCCGCGAGTCGCATGCCGTGTGAAATGACTTGATGACCACGTTGGCAGGACCGGTATTGCCGAAGCCGATTCGCAGTCCCGTGAGCGTTCCCTTCCACCCCACCAGGCGATAGACGGGGATCATGGTCCTGGTCTCGACGGCTTCGGTGTTGGGTTGGCCCGTGCTACCCGTGGAATTGCTGGCCTGAGCCTGGCCTTGCGTGCGGGCCGGGCTGAAGTGCATGCGGCGTTCCGCGGAAAACTCGGGGGCATCCTTGGTGGTCCACTCGACGTAGCAGTGGGCGTCGTCCAGGCCGGCCGCCCACCAGTTGAGCCGCAACCAGGGCGAGATTCGGGCTTTGATCGAAAACCCAGGCGTCTGGGCGACGGCCTGGGGTTCGCTCAGTTGGATCTCCCAGCCCTTCGGACCGAGATTGCCGCTGCGAGCACACGAAAGTGTCCACCCCTCGGCCGTGGCCAACGGGGCGTCGTAACCGGCGATCCCTGTGCCGCGGAAGTGCCAGCCAATGCCTCCGGCCTGCGTCCAGAGCGGAAACGGCCAGCCCTCGGCGTGTGCCAGGCCGTCGTGCTGGTGCGTTTGGATGTACCCTTCGGCGTTCATGACGCGGCCCGCCAATGCCGCCGCCCAGCGCACACGCATGGCATCCAGTTCGCCTCCCGTGCCCACGGCAGGCCAGAGCGTCGACATCGGCATCCACTCGTCCCAGAGCGGGATCAGCGGGCCGGCGGGCTGGTAGTGCAGCCAGAACAGCCGGCGCAGGCTGTCCATCTCCTTCTCCCGTCCAGGAACCACGAACCGCGGGAAATCCTCAGGAATCGACGGACGCGCCAGTTCGGCAGCCGAGGATGTTACGCCCAATAGCGACAGAATCGCGACGATCAAGGCACGGGATGACAACATGGCAGGGGGTGACTGGTGCCGGTGGGTATTTCTGCGTTGCGAACGAGGCCTGAGACTAGCCTTGCGGGCAAATCACGTCAACCGGCCTCTGCGCGTCTGAGGCTTCGCGATGGTGGATGCGCTGCGAGTGAGGTGAGCCGTATCAACTTCAAAGCGGGACGCAGTACACAATCGGCAGCAAGCGTTTGGTGTCGTGACTGTGCCGGAGGGCGTGGGCCGGTTGGTCGTGCTGCTGAACGTCACCGGACAAATCACCGATGACGACACATGCTGGTTCCATAACCTGGGCGTGTATCGGCTGAACCCCTGAGCCACACGGCGCGGCAACTCGCCGGGCGTGTCGTCGCTTGAACTGTCCCTGCTGGTCGGACGTAGATCCGGTGTTTCGCTCATGGCCTTGAACATCGACGACAGCAGTTGCTTCCACGATGGCAGGTCACCAGCCGCCTCCGGAAAGATCGACGCCGCAGCGATCGGGTAAGTGGACGGATCGTGGTCAGCCGCCAGCCTCTCGACCCGTTGTCCGTGCAGGCACAGGGTGTACAACGAGACCACGATCGAGGTCAGCAGGCTCGTCTTCTCCGGTAAGAAAGCCGGCGGCAGCAACGGCCAGCACAGACCGGAAGACGGGTTCGGCATCGCCACCGCTGCCTCCGACTGTCCGAATATGCCACGAAGATGAACAGCGATCGCATTGAGTTTGAGTTCGCGAGTGCGATACTTCGCCAAGGCCCGTCGCGTAAACGTGATTGCGGGCGGAACTTGAGAAGCCCGACAGGAGCTGAACACGTCCAGATCCTGGACACCAGGTTGTAAAAGGTTGTAGTCGATCAGCGGAGCCTGGGCCGCGCGAGATGGACGTCGTTTTGCCATAATTCACCCACTTTTTGTTTGTAGCAACTCTTTACTCACCGCATAACAAGAGGGGAAAACAGGACCAAAACACCCCTCTACGAGTACCGTGAGCTGCGTCAAAACCACCCCCAACGGGGTAAAGATACGCCTAGATTACCCATTTTAACGCGTGGTGCCATAAAGTTATGGCACCCGCTATGAGTAACCGTCTCACTTTCGGCGCCCACTGTTCCAAGCCAGATCCTAATCATTCAAGCGCCCGGGCTAAGACACCCGGGGCGCGATTGAAACAAGCGCCCGACGGCGCGCAAACAAGTGGATCTCCGAAACACCGGAGGCATGGCGCGCAGACATCGCTCATTTACAAAAAGACCCACGTTTTTGTAAACAAGCAGATCTCCGAAACACCGGAGGCGGGGCGCGCTACCAGTCGGGTTGATCGAAACCAGCCGCCGACAGCACCGCCCGGCACTGCGCGACCGCTTTCTCACCGAAGTTGGAAAACGTGTCGAGGTCCGCCGCGGTGCAGCCTGCCAGCTGATGCACGTACATGATGCCGTGCTCGCTGAGTTCGTTCAGATTACGGACGTCTAACTCGTGCAGCTCAGCGAGGCTGATGACCGGTACCTTCCGACCCTTGAAGAGCACCGTCTCGGCCTTGTTCCTCGGATTACCCGTTCACCGACCGCGGCTGGTATCTACCCTCCTTCACGCCGCACGCGATGGGCGCGAGCATCAACGCCACCAAGGGCCTCTCGCAGGGCGAGGACATCTGGCTCAGCGTGCGGCAGGACTTCGAGAAAGTCGGCATGGGCTTCAATCACTTCCTCGTCTACTTCACCCAGCGCATGTATTGGGGCGGCAAGGATCAGGACGTCGACGCCCTGTTCCGCGAGTATTGCCGCCTCTTTTACGGCCCCGCCGAACAGGAGATGCTCGCCTTCTTCGACTACTGTGAAGCGAACTGGCAGGACATGGAGAAAGACAAGGCCAAGGCCGATCGTGCGCTGGAGTTGTTCGCCCAAGCGCGGGCGAAGGCTGACGCGGCGTCCGTGTACGGCCGTCGGCTCGCTTGGATGGACGACTACCTCCAGGGCCTGCGCAGCAAGAGCCGGCAACTCGGCCAGAAACGCGGGCTCGTGCCCGTGCTGCGACTGGTCGGCGAGGCACGCGGCCAGATCATCATGGATGGCAAACTCGACGACGACGCCTGGGTGAACGGCTTCCCGTCCGCCACCTGTCGCTTCCGCGAACTGCAAACGGGCCGCCGACCCATCTTCGGCACCACGGCCCAATCCGCCTGGATTGGCAATAACCTCTACTTCGCCATCCGCTGCGACGAACATCCCGGCGAGAAGCCCAACATCGGCACGACGAAGAAGGATGATTCCGCGCTCTGGTATGGCGATTGCGTCGAGATCCTGCTCGAAACCGACTCGCGTTCGTATTACCAGATCGCCGTCAGCCCCTCCGGTGCCGTGGCCGATCTGGACCGCTCCGCCGCCCGCAGTGCGTGGTTCAGCTGGGACTCGCAGGCCGAGGTCGCCACGCACATCGCCGAGGACCACTGGACCGTCGAGATGCGGATCCCGGTCACTCCGGATGAGAACGACCCGCTGCATCAAGTGATCGGCCGCAAGCCCACGCAGAGCCTGCCCTGGCACATCAACGTCTGCCGCCAGCGCATCCGCGAAGACGCCCAGGAGCACAGCGCCTTCTCGCCCACCGGCGCCGACAACTTCCACAACGTGATGAAGTTCGCCCACTTCTACGACGGCAACTCCCACCAATTCGACGCCGGCGAACCCGATGATGATTTCCTCCAAGCCGTCCGCAGGGCCGAAGACCTCGCCCGCGCCGGCCAACGCGACGAATCCCTCGCCGCCTACACCGCCGCCGCCGAAGGCAAGATCACCGACCTGCAAAGGTCTCACGCCCTGGAACAGGCCGCCGCCACTGCCCGCAGCTTGCGCAAGCCCGACGTGGCCGACCAACTTGCCGCACGCATTTCCATCGCCGCCGTACAGAAAACGGTCCTCATGCAGAACCTGCTCGATCAATTCCAGGCCCCGCGGCTCGTCGAGCAGTTCGGCCAGGAGAACATCGCCGCCTGGCCCTTCTGGAAACGCGGCGACGGTTACTTTGCCCGCGGACGCGCTTACGTCGCCACCCAAGCCGGCACGGACGCCGAACGCGATCTCGCCCGCGCCCTCCAGTGGACCAGCGACGCGCGCACCCGAGATGCCATCCGCCTCGCCCTCGGCCAAAACCGCGAAAACAACCTCCAAGACGACGCTGCCGCACTCAGCGTCTATCACGCGATCATCGCCGGCGTCAAACAACTGGGCAGCGCCGATCAGTTCTACGCCGTCCAGGCCATCGCTCGCATCCAGGCGAAGCGTGGCCAGTTCGACGAAGCCCTCGCCACCCTGGGCAAAGTCGAGATGGACAAGCTCCGCGGCTTTTGGCATGACTCGATGCTTCTTGCCCGCGGCGACACGCTCCGAGCTGCTGACCGCAAAGCCGAAGCCCTGGCGGCCTACAAGTCCATCCTCGCCGAGGACTCCGGCGATCCTCGTCTCCGCCAGGTCGCCGAGGAGAAAATCAAAGCCCTGGAGGGCAGACGACCATGAAACCGCATTAAGCCAAGAGCACGCGGCAAAGTATTCGGCAAAACCAATAAGGAAAAAGAAAGTGATTCAACTCCCGATCCAATCACAGGGTGCAATCATGGCGAGCTGCGTTATCCGGATGGCCCTGATCATCGTCGTCGGCATTCGACTAAGTGGCCTGCTTGCGAGTCTCGGAGCGGAGACGCAAGGCCCTGAAAAGGCGCCGGTGAGCCTCTGGGACCTCGCCCAAAGCAAGCAGACGGTCCATCGCTTCTCGACGCTCTTCACCGCCCAGAACGTGCGCGACCACCTCGCGACGGACGAGGGCCTCGCGGCGGCCATCGGGTGGTGCCGCCAGACGGCCGTGACCAAGGTCTACCTGGAGACGTTCCGCAGCAAGTACACCGCCGAGCGGGAGATGCTCCAGCGAGCCAGGGATCGCTTTCGGTCGGAGGGGTTCGCCGTTTCGGGCTGTGTCACCACGACGATCGTGGGTAAACAGTCCACCGGCTGGAACCTCATCTCCTGCTACACGGACCCCGCCACGCAGGACAAGCTCCAGCAGGTCTTCGAGACCACGGCGGGGCTCTTTGACGAGATCATGATCGACGACTTTTGGTTCACCGACTGCAAGTGCCAGGACTGCGAGGCGGGGCGGCAGAGCAAGCGAGTCGCCATCGGCGACAAGACCTACCCGGTTTCCGGCGACACCTGGGAAGACTATCGCTGCGAGCTACTGGTCCGGCTGTCGCAAGACCGGATTCTCGGCCCGGCGCGCCGAGTGAATCCGAAGGTCTCGATCATCATCAAGTATCCCCAGTGGTACGACAACTTCCACGAGCGGGGTTACGACGTGGTCCGCGAGACGGCCGACTTTGACCGGATCTGGGTGGGCACCGAGACCCGCGACTACAACGACAAGCAGTGGGGTGGTACGGTGCAGTACGAGGCGTACTTCATCATGCGCTGGCTGGGCGGCATCGGCGGCACGAAGTGCGGCGGCGGGTGGTACGATCCGTATGGGACCACGGAGCAGACCTACGTCGAGCAAGCCCGGCAGACGATTCTCGGCGGTGCCCGGGAATCGCTCCTGTTCTGTTACGGCTCACTCTTGAAGGATACAGGCCCGAAGAATGTCGAAGCTCTACGGGCGAACGTCCCGGAGTTGCTGGCCGTCGCGGAGCAGGTTGCTCGGCGCAAGGTGATCGGAATCGCCGCCTACAAGCCGCCCAGCAGTCATCCCGAGAACGAGCGCCGCGTCTACGATTTCGTCGGGATGACGGGACTGCCGCTGGTCCCCTGCCATGACATCCCGACTGACGCGAAGGCTGCGTTTTTCTCGATCCATGCTCTGAAAGACCCGCATCTGGCCGAACAGGTCTCGGCGTTCATCGCCGCTGGAAAGCCGATGCTGGTCACGGACGGTTTGGCGGCGGCGCTGGCCGGCAAAGTCAAGCTCGACGCGCCCAACGTCCGAGTGTTGCCGGTCAAAGGTGATCCCAAGTCACTGTTGACGCTGCCGCAAGCTGAGTTGGACGCCATCCGCCAGTTGCTCTTGCAGCCGCTGAGCCGCCACTTCGAGGCACCCAACCGCGTGGCCCTGTACCTGTTTGAGGACGGGGGCTACGTGATCGAGAATTTCGGCGACAAGCGCGTCACGGTCAAGCTCGACGGCAAGCCCCACGAACTCGCCCCCCGCGAATGGACCTATCACTGGAAGCCATGAGGGAGAGATGCATGGGGCGAGAAACTGGAAAACAAGTGACGGTCTGCGGAATCCTCGTCGTGACCGCGGCGTTTAGCCTGGTCACGTGGTCGTCTGCCACGGCCGCCGATGCCCCGCCCAAGCCACTCAAGTCCGGGATCGTCAGCTTCGATGACGCCCCAGCCCATCAGGCCGACTGGGGCGACATGCGGCGTTACTTCACGGGCGAGACGGGAGGCACGAAGGATGTGCTGACAGCCGTGGCGATCGTGAAGCCGGGTAAGGCCGTGCATCGCGCTCACCGGCATGCCCAAGAGGAATGCTTGATTTTGGTGGAAGGCTCGGGGACATGGTCGCTTGACGGCAAGGAGTTCCCGGCCAAACGAGGCGATATTCTGTATACCGAGCCCTGGGTGTACCACGGACTGACGAACACCAGTTCCGAGCAGCTGATCTTCGTCGTGGTCCGATTCAACAGCAAGGGGATTACCATCCCGCCGCGTCCGGACGACCGGCCGGACGAACAGTGATCGGGTGTCCGAAACTTTGAGGAGGGCCGACAAATGACATGCTTGCTTCGTTGCTGCCTGGGTTTGGCTACGGCCGCGGTCTCGCTGCTGATTGCCGCAGCGTCGACGGGGTTGGCTGCCCAGCCGCAAAGGGCGGAGGGCGACACCGCCTGGGTTGCGTCCATGAAAGCAGTCCACGAGAAGTTTCAAGGGGAACGGGGTACGTTCGCCCCGTTCGGGGATTCGATCACGGTCTCTCGGGCCTTCTGGTTCGGGCTCCAATATGCCCCCAAGAACTTGTCGCCCGAAGCGTCCCAAGCACTCGCCTTGGTCAAGGACTACATGCTGGAAGAGTGCTGGGATTGGAAAGGACCGGAGTTCGGCAGCCAAGGCCAGATGACCGTCCGCTGGGCCCACCAGAACGTCGACAAGTGGCTTCAAGATCTCAATCCTGAAGTCGCCCTGATGATGTTCGGGACCAACGACTTGAGCAGTCTCGATGTGTCCGAGTACGAGACGACGACGCAGGAAGTCGTCCAGAAATGCCTCGCCAACGGCACCATCCTGATTCTGAGCACGATCCCGCCCAAACACGGTCAGGCGGAGAAAGCGTCCGTCTTTGCCGAGGCGGTCCGGAAGATCGCCCGCGAGCGCAAGCTCCCCTTGATCGATTATCACGCCGAGATCCTGCGACGCCGCCCGACGGACTGGGATGGGGCGACGGATCAGTTCCGCCAGTACCAGGGCTACGACGTGCCCACCTTGATCTCACGCGACGGGGTGCATCCGTCGAATCCGCAAAAATATGCGAACGACTACTCCGACGAGGCACTCCGCAACAACGGTTTCGCACTCCGGAGCTACCTCGCGCTGCTGAAGTATGCCGAGGTGATCGAATTGGTGTTGCCAAAAAAGCCGGCTTCCCAGGACGCTCCGCGGCGGACTATCTTCTTCCAGGACTTCGAGGGCCAGGGCGACTGGGACGGGACCGTCAGAGGCGAAGGCACTCCCGCAGGGAAAAAACACGTGGTAGAAGGCCAGGGCGGGGACCCGTACTATGGCCGGAAGATCCGCGTCGGCACCGGAAAGCCGCCCGCCGCGGTCGCCCCCAGCACCTACTTGACCTTCGACTACTACCTGGAAGGCTCCGACTTCCTGGTGGTGTTCCTGTTCGACCTCGACATCATGGACAATTGCCGCTACCCGCTCGACAATCCGGCCATCGGCCGGTGGACGACGCACACCGTGAAAGTTACGGGTGCCAGGCTGCTGAAGAAGGACCATCGGGTCGGCGACATCTTCTTTTTCGCCGGCCCCCCAGGCAGCACGACCACCCAGCTCATGGTCGATAACGTCCGCCTGGAGGCCAACGGCGAGTGAGAGGCCCGCAGGGACGGTAGAAGGCAAACCGGTCAGACCGGCATCACCGAAGAGATGGGCCACAGATGGGTGCAACTCTGCGAACGTTCGCACTGCGTCGCACGAAATCAGGCGACGTCCGCCAGACCCTTGTTTTCTGGCCGCGGGCCAAGGGATTCGAGTTGTCCGAGGGGCCGGTCCTGTTTCCTCTTGATCCGGAAACCGAACGCGGCATGGTGTTGTCGGAAAATGAGTCACTCCGGACCCATCGGGCGGCTGGAACGGATTTCAACCGGCTGTCCCGCGTACAGCAACGTCCCCCATGAGGCGAAAGCCGCCTGCCAGCCCTCCGGGCGGTTCGTTTCGACGACTTGCCCGGTAAATGGCATCTCCAGGCCCATTCTGCCGTGGTAGTGGTGATAGACCCGTTCGTAAATGCAGCTGAACCGCCCGCGTGCCTTGTCCGAGATCGCCGGGTAGTGGTAACGGCCTGCGTGGCTGCGGTACGGCTCGTAGGGCACTTCGTGGCCCAGGTTGTACTTCGCGGTGTATTCGTAGCCGATCGCGAGCCGGTTTCCGTACGCTCCGTACAGGTCCACGCCTTGTTTCCAGGCGATCTCGGCCGCGCAGCCCAGGTAGCCCAGGCCCATCTGAGTATGGGCCTGGTCCCGGCCGCTCTCCTGACATTCGCCAAAGCCGTTGATGTAGTTCGGGACCGCTCCGTTGCCCTCGCCCTGCAAATAGTAGTCCACGCCCCGCTGGAACATCTCCCGGTCATCCAGGTACACGCCCATCGCCAGCATCGTCTGGATCATGGCGGCGTCCCAGTTGCCGTTGGCCGTGGGATAGAAGTCCTTGATGATCGGGTAGAACACGTTCCTGAGCAGCAGCGCAAACACCTGCTGCTCGGCAGCGTTCCAGCCGGCGGAAGTGTGCCGAATGATCTCCGCGGCGTTGGCGAAGTTGATCCCGACCATGCCGGCCAGCAGTTTCGCGTCGTGACCGCCGATCGACTTGAGCCTGGTCGCGTAGGCGTTCAGGATCTCGATCGCCTTGTCCGCGTGGGCTCTTTCGCCGGTGACATGCCACTGGATCGCGTGGGCGTAAGCCGCGGCGGCATCCCGCATCAGGTCCGTCCCGCCGATGTCGGGATTGTTGTACGGTCCCCGGACCACATCGGCGGCGGGCTTGGGCTTCCAGTTCAGGCCTGAAACGGGCTCTCGGCGGAGAGCTTCCCAGGCCGCTTTCCAGGGCTCCTGTGCCTCGGCGACCTTGGCCCGGACGAAATCCAGTTCCGCCCGGCTGTGCAAGATGCCGGGGTGCGTGAATGGCGGCTCCGCGGCCAGACAGGGCTGGGCCCCAGAGACCAGGGAGGCCAGGAGGCAAATTGCGATGGAAACGTAAGGGGCCTGGATCATCGTCTTCCTCCCGTGGCACCTGAGACGGTCCCTTTGATCCCGATCACTCGGAATCATCCTGTGCCGATGCCCATCGCTTCTCCTGCGTGGCCTCGAAGGAAACGATGGCATCATTGGCGTAGGCACGTTGCGTTCTTCGTCAGGATACGAAACCGCAGCTTCGCGGCAAGCCGGCCTGCAGGGGATGGCCCGGTTCCAGCCCTGTGATTCAGGAGCTGACCAAGCGACCGGTCCGCTTAAGCCCGGACGCCGTAGCAGATCCCGGAACAGTGGCTCCTTGCCAAAATTCGCCTATCCCACTTCAGTCCCTCTCCATTCGCGTCACGGCAGTCAGGGCCAGCGGGGCGAGACCCGCGGGCGGGTCGGGGTGGCGGAATTCCCGCAGGCGAAGCAACTCGACGGTGTCGGCCATGAGCACTGGCCGGCGATCCGGCTCCCGCAGCGTGAGCGAGACTCGCTCCAGGGTCAAGTCGTGTACGCCGCGAACGAAGAAGCCCCAGGCCGGCAGCTTGCGGGCGTCGACGCCCGGCTGGCGAACGGGCAGCTTTGCGTCGTCCGCCGTGCCGCCGCCCGTGTATTCGATCTGCACGTCGCGGAACACCACGTCGGCGAACGTCGGCTCGCCCCAACTCTCGACCGACGCAGCGGCCCGGTACACGCCGGTCGCTTTCACCCGTTCAAAGGTCAGCCCGCGGGCCGTGTTGCCCGGGCGGACCACGACGTGAAACGCGCAGCTCACATCGCGGATCGTCAGGTCGCGTGCGGAGACATCCTCCAACGGCCCCACTTGCTGGCCCCAGGCAGAAGGTTGCAGGCACAACGCGGCCAGCATGTTGGTCCGCCCGCTGGTGCGGTGCTCGAACTTGCCCGGCCCGTAAAACTCGCACTTGGAGAAACTCAGCCGCCGCGCGGGACCGATCAGCCGCACGCCGTTGCAGGACGAGTTGATGACGCAATCCTCGACCACACCGTCTTCGACGTAGTGCCCGGCGATGCTGTCGTCGCCGGTGAAGAACCGGCAGCCGGTGATCCGCACGTCCCGGTTCCAGGCGGCCGGCGAGCCGCGGAAATGCACGCC
>CAZXYZ010000134.1:0-26549 GCA_964645045.1 uncultured Pirellulaceae bacterium
GGCCGCGTGCTGGTGACCGCCGTCGAATCGGACCAGCTGTACTGCTTGGACGTGCGCACCGGCCAACCGGCTTGGCCTGCCCAAGAGCGGGAGGACCGCGTGTACCTGGCATGCGTCAACGAGGGACAGGCCGTTTTTGCCGGAGTCAATCGCGTTTCGGCCATCCGCATGTCGGACGGGCAGCCCGCCTGGCCCAGTCCCGTGGCGTTGAGTGAAGCGCCCAGCGGCCGCGGTTTCTACAGTGACCGGTTCTACTTCCTGCCGACGTTGGGCTCCGAGTTGCTCAAGATCGATCTGGCCAAGGGCGAAATCGTTCAGCGAGCCAGCACGGCGTTGGTGTTGGGCAATCTGGTCTGCTTTCGCGATGAAATCCTGTCGCAGGGCCCGGACTGCCTCTCCGTGTTCTGGCAGAGCGAGCCGTTGCGGCGGCACGTCGAGAAGGTCCTGGCCGAGAAACCCGATGACGTCGCGGCGCTGGCCAAGTATGGCGAACTGCTGTTGCAGGAGGGAAAACGCCCGCAGGCGATCGAGACATTTCGCAAGGCCCACCAGCTGTCGCCCGGCGACGAGACCGTGCGGCTGCTGTTGAGCAACGCCATCCTGACCTCGCTACGGGAGGATTTCGCTGCTTCCGCGGCTCTGGCTCCGGAGGTTGAGCGGTTGATCGATCGCCCGTCTCAGCAGAGCGAGTACCTGCGGATCATGGCCGGCGGCTGGCAGCGTCAAGGGGAGCTGAAGAAAGCCTTCGACGCATATCTGGAACTGGCCAAGCTCCGAGCCGATCTGCAGCACAGCGGCGGCGCGGCGGAGATGGAATTGGAGCGGGTGGACCGCAACTGGACCATCCGCGCGGACCTGTGGCTGCAGGCCCGCATCGGCGAACTGCTGCGGACCGCCGCCGGCGCCGAACTGGCCGCCATGGACCAAGCCATCCAGCAGGCGTTCGACCAGGCGCTGGCCGGCAGCGAGGTGGCGGCGTTGCGCAAGGCGGAACGGTTGTTCGGGCTGCACACCAGGGCCGAGGAAATCAGGCTCACGCTGGCGCGCCGATTGGTCAAGTCCGGCGAATTGCTAGAGGCTGAACTGTTGCTCAGCCGCCTGGAAGAATCCGGGAATGCGGCCGTGCGTGCCGCGGCCGTCGCCGAATTGGCGGACCTGATGGTGCTGACGCGGCAATACGATGTGGCTTTGCGCTACTACCGCACGCTGGCGGACGGGTATGGGGACACGGTGTGCCGCGACGGCCAGACCGGCCGGCAGCTGTTCGAACAGGCCGCCGCGACGGCCGTGATTCGCGAAGCCGTCGAGCGGTCGCAGCCCTGGCCTGCGGGCAAAGCCGAGGTGAGCGATTCGCAGGAACGCGTCAACCAGAATGTCAGCTACCGCCGCGTGTTCGCTTGTGCGGAACGACAGAAGACCGGTCCCTGTCCAACGGGCTTGGCCGTGTTTTACGACCAGACGCGCAACGCCATCTTGATTCAAGACGGCAGCGGGAATGTGATCTTGAACGTCAGTTTGGGCGGCAACAAGCTGGCGGTGCCCGATTTCAGTCCCGCGCATTTCCGCGTGCGCGGTCACCTGTTGCTGGTTTCGATGGGCATGGAAGTCCTGGCGATCGATATGTTGCGGGCCGTAGGCGCGGTTGGCAGGCCGGCTGAAGCCATCCTCTGGCGGCACGATCTGGTGCGGCCGAATATGGCGGGCACCATGTACCAGACCCAACTGCAGGTTCAGCCGCTGTTGCACCCCTGGGGCCGGAATCGGCTGGTGTTCGTCAGTCTGCAGAAAGAACTGGCGGGCGCCACCGGGCCGCTGCTGGATTCCGCCGCGTACTTTATCGAGGGCCGTGCCTTGATCTGCGCCGACCCGTTAACCGGAGAAACGCTTTGGTCTCGGGAGGGACTGCCAGCCGGAGCGGACCTGTTTGGTGACGGGCAATGGATCTTTGTGGTGCCGCCGGGCGGTGGCGAGGCACTCGTTTTCCATGCCCTGGACGGAACCCAGGCCGAGTCCCGCCCCAGCGAACCGTTGGCGAACCGCTGGGCGACGTGGGGCCGGCACGTACTGGCCTGGAAACCGGGAACGACGGGCGACCAGCCCGCCGAGGAAGCTACCGACGAAGCCGCCACCGCCGCCAAACTCGCCCAGCGGCCCCTCGACTTGTGGCTGTATGATGCCCTGACGGGCGACGAGCTTTGGCGGGAACAGCTTCCCGCCGGCACGCGCGGCACCCTGGTCGATGGCGACGAAGTGGCCTTGCTGCAGCCCGATGGGCGGCTGATCGTGCGGTCGCTGCAGCGGGCGGAGCCGGTGTTGGAGGCGCGGTTGAGCCCCGAAACGAACTTGCGCTCCGTCCACGTCTTGCGTTCGCAGGACCAATACCTGGTCGCCACGAACCGGGTCGACCAACTGCCCGCCAACCAACCGCCCATTCAGATCCGGTCGATCACCAGCGGCGGCGAGGTCCCGTTGGTGACCGGCCTGTTGTACGCCTTTGACCGACGGAGCGGCAAATCCAGTTGGCCCGCGCCCGTGGCCATCGAACAGTTCGGCCTGCCCATGGATCAGGCTCGCGAAACGCCCGTCCTGTTGCTCCTGCGGCAGTTCACGCCGGCGGCGGGCCAAGGCCCGCGGCGCGAGCAGACGTCGATCCAATGCCTGGACCGGCGGGATGGCAAGCCCGTGTTGGACAAGACCGACGTCCCTGCTCAAACCAGCGTTTTCGAGCTAGTCGCCGACCGCCGCAAACAGACAGTGACCGTCAGTCTGCCGGCGAAGACGTTTGTGATCAAGTGGAGCGATGCTGCGCCGCCGACGGTTCCTCAGGCATCGCCTCCCACAACCCCGGCGGCTGAAAAGCCGGAGGGCCAGGCACCGCCAGCCCAGCCCGAAAACGCCAAGCCGGCCGGCGGCTAGTAGCAGCGTCCTTCAGGTCGTCGAGGCGCTGGTGGACCCGGCTACGCGGATTTCCTTGTTTTTCCTATATGCGGCAGTTTAGCTGGTAATTGGCAAGCTAGGCTTTCGCTAGATCATTCATGGTCACCGGCTGCCGGCGCGCGGGCGGCTGACACTCGGACATCATCCTGCTATTCTGGCGAAATCGCATTCGCGATAAGAACCGCCAGGACCTGAATCAGCGGGTTCAAACGTCGAGGAAGAAACCATGTCCAAGCCGAAGATCGTCGATGTGGTGGAACAGAAGCGGTTGAACGACGCCCGCGAGGCGGGAATCCCGTGGAAGAAATGGGGGCCCTACCTGAGCGAGCGGCAGTGGGGCACGGTCCGCGAAGATTACAGCGAAAACGGCAACGCCTGGGACTATTTCTCCCATGACCAGTCGCGTTCACGGGCCTACCGGTGGGGCGAGGACGGGCTGGGGGGAGTTTGCGATGATAAGCAACGGCTATGCTTTGCTCTTGCGCTCTGGAACGAGCACGACCCGATTTTGAAAGAACGCCTGTTCGGGCTCACCAACAGCGAGGCGAACCACGGGGAGGACGTCAAGGAGTATTACTTTTACATCGACAGCACTCCCACGCACTCGTACATGAAGTACCTGTACAAGTACCCGCAGCGGGAGTTTCCCTACCGCGGCTTGATCGAGACGAACCGGCGACGGTCGCGGGAGGAGTTCGAGTACGAGCTGCTCGATACGGGCGTCTTTGACGGCGACCGGTACTTTGACGTGTTCGTGGAGTATGCCAAGGAGGGCCCGGAAGACCTGCTGATCCGGGTCACCGTGTACAATCGCGGGCCGGAAGCGGCCCGGCTGCGTCTGTTGCCGACGCTGTGGTTCCGGAACACGTGGTCGTGGGGCGAGGATCAGCCGAAGCCCACGCTGCGCCAG
Organism: uncultured Pirellulaceae bacterium; assembly: GCA_964645045.1. Lineage (GTDB taxonomy): Bacteria > Planctomycetota > Planctomycetia > Pirellulales > Pirellulaceae > Anammoximicrobium. Next base: position 3,848 of record CAZXYZ010000134.1, read on the forward strand.
GTGGCCCCGGGGGCGATTCAGGCCTCACACCATGAACTGGGCGAGCACTGGCTGTATTGCGACGGAGCCCCCGAGTTGCTCTTTACGGAGAACGAGACGAATGCGCAGCGTCTCTGGGGCCAGCCGAATGCTTCGCCCTACGTCAAGGATGCGTTTCACGCGTACGTCATCGCCAAGCAAGGCGAGGCGGTGAATCCCGCCAAGTCCGGAACCAAGGCCGCGGCCCACTATGCGCTCGACGTGCCCGGCGGCGGCAGCCAAACCGTATGCCTGCGTTTGGTATCCGCCCCGATGGACGATGCCTTCAAGGGCGTCCAAGGGATCTTCGAAAGCCGCATCGCGGACGCGGACGAATTCTACCAACGCATCACGCCGCAATCGCTGAGCGAAGACGAGCGCCGGGTGCATCGCCAGGCGCTGGCGGGAATGCTGTGGAGCAAGCAGTATTACTACTTCGACCTGGAAAAATGGCTGCTCGAGCACAAGAGTCATCCGCTGCTCGAATCCGGCCGGCGGAGCGTGCGGAACATGGAATGGTTTCACATGCTCAACGCCGATGTGATTTCCATGCCGGACAAGTGGGAGTACCCGTGGTATGCGGCCTGGGACCTCGCCTTCCACACGGTCTCCCTGTCCCTGGTGGATTTCGATTTCGCCAAAGAGCAGCTGCTGCTCATGCTGCGCAATCTGTATGTCCACCCCAACGGGCAGATTCCCGCCTACGAGTGGAACTTTAGCGACGTGAATCCTCCGGTACACGCCTGGGCCACGCTGTACCTGTACAAGTTCGAGCGGACGCTGGGCCGGGCGGACCTGCGGTTCCTGGAACGGTCGTTTCAGGGGCTGATGCTCAACTTCAACTGGTGGGTCAACCGCAAGGATCCCACGGGGCGCAACGTCTTCGCGGGTGGCTTTCTGGGGCTGGACAACATCGGCGTGTTCGACCGCAGCGCGCCGCTGCCGACGGGCGGATCGCTGGAGCAGGCGGACGGCACGGCCTGGATGGCGTTCTACTGCCAGTGCATGCTGGAGATGGCCCTGATCCTGACCGAATACGACCCGATCTACGAGGAGGTCGCCTTCAAGTTCGTCCAGCATTTCATGTGGATTTCCTACGCCATGGACCGCCTGGGCGAGCACCAGGACGAGATGTGGGACGAACAGGACGGGTTCTTCTACGATCTGCTGCGGTTCCCCGATGGCCAAGCGATGCGGTTGAAGGTCCGGTCGCTGGTCGGATTGCTGCCGCTGTGCGCATCCACGGTGCTCGAGGAGGATGCCGTCACGCGCTATCCGAAACTGATGGAGATGGTCGCCCTGTTCCGGAAGCGTCATCCCGAATTGGTGTCCCATGTGGCCCCAACCGACGAGGGGTTCAACGGCTACAAAGGACGCCGCCTGTTGTCGATCCTCAGCAAGAAGAAGCTGGAGCGGGTGCTCGGTTACCTGCTGGACGAGAACGAGTTTCTCGGGCCGCACGGCATCCGCTCGCTGTCGCGGTATCACCAGGATCATCCGTTCACGTTCTGGGTGGGGCACGAGGAGTACAAGGTGCAATACCTGCCGGCGGAATCGAATACCGGCATGTTCGGCGGGAACTCCAACTGGCGGGGTCCGGTGTGGATGCCGGTCAATACGCTGATCATCCGGGGGCTGTTGAACCTGTACGCCTTTTATGGCGACGAATTCAAGGTCCAGTGTCCTACCGGTTCCGGCCCGCACCTGACGCTGTTCGAAGTGGCGCGGGAAATCTCGCGCCGCCTGGCGGGCACCTTCCTGCGTGACGCCAAGGGACGACGGCCGGTCTACGGCGGGTCGGCCAAGTTCCAGGAGGATCCCCATTGGCGCGACCTGATCCTGTATTATGAGTACTTTCACGGTGACAACGGAGCGGGGCTCGGGGCCAGTCACCAGACGGGGTGGACCGGTCTGGTCGCTCCCCTCCTCGACTTGTTCGGGCGTGTCGACGCCAAAGACCTGCTGGAGACCGAACGCACACGCCTTACCGCTCGGATCGTCAGGGAGCAGGTGGGCGGAGAAGGAACGAGCGGGAAGTAGGGGCCGCGTTAGCGTCTCAGTCGGTAGGATGCGCGCGACGTGCGCACATCCTGGGCTCAGACGTACAGAATTCAAAATTGGCGGGGTACACGCCTCGACGGTGGCAACGACCCGAAGCCGCCAATTTTGAATTCTGTACGTCTGAGCCCTTTGGTTGCGGCCTTGCCGCGTTGGAGGTGATATGGCCGATTTGCGTTATCCTTCGCTGTACCAGATCAACACCCGCGTCTGGCTGACGGAACTATCCCGGAACTTGGGCCGGGCCGCCACTCTGGATGACGTTCCCGATGGCGAATTGGATCGCCTGTCGGCACTGGGGTTTGACTGGATCTGGTTCCTGAGCGTTTGGCAGACCGGCCCCGCAGCGCAGGCGATCTCGCGAACCCATCCCGGCTGGCGCCGCGAGTTCGAGGAAACGCTGCCCGACCTCCAGGACGAAGATATCCCCGGCTCCGGGTTCGCCATCCAGAACTACACCGTCCATCGCGAACTGGGCGGCGCTGCGGCGCTGGCCCGTTTGCGGCAGCGGCTGCAAGCACGCGGACTGAAGCTGATGCTCGACTTTGTCCCCAACCACATGGCCCCGGATCACCCGTGGATCGACGAGCACCCGGATTACTTCGTCCACGGCAGCGAGACCGATTTGGCGCGCTCACCGCGCAACTACTGCCGCGTGCCAACAAGAAATGGGCCACTGGTGCTGGCCTACGGCCGAGACCCGTATTTTGACGGCTGGCCGGACACCCTGCAGTTGAACTACGGCAACCCGGAATTGCAGCAGGCCATGATCGGCGAGTTGGAAAGAATTGCCGGGCAATGCGACGGCGTGCGCTGCGACATGGCCATGCTGGTGCTGCCGGACATCTTCGAGCGAACCTGGGGCATCCCGTCTCAACCCTTCTGGCCGCAGGCGACGCAGCGCGTGCGGGAGCAGGTTCCGGATTTTTGCTTCATGGCCGAAGTCTACTGGGACCTGGAATGGACGCTCCAGCAACAGGGTTTCGATTACGCCTACGACAAGCGGCTGTACGACCGTCTGCGCGAGGGTCACGCCCGGCCCGTGCGGGAGCATTTCCACGCCGGGCTGGACTACCAGGACAAGCTGGCCCGTTTTCTGGAGAACCATGACGAGCCTCGGGCGGCGGCCACGTTCGCTCCAGAAGTCCATCAAGCGGCGGCCGTGATCACCTTTCTGTCATCCGGGCTCCGGTTTTTCCATCAGGGACAATTCGAGGGGCGCAAGAAACGGATCTCGCCGCATCTCGGCCGAGGCCCGCTTGAACCGGCCGATCCGCAACTCGAGCAGTTCTACGAGCGGTTGCTGGCCGTACTGCGCCAGCCGGTTGTCCGCGACGGCCAGTGGCAGCTATTGGAATGCGTCGCCGCCTGGGAAGGCAACTGGACCTGCGACTGCTTCCTGGCCTTTGTCTGGCAAGGCCCAGGTGATCAGCGGCTGCTGGCCGTCGTGAACTACGCACCGAACCAGAGTCAGTGCTACGTCCGGCTTCCCATCCCGGATCTCGCTGGCGGCTCATGGCGACTGGAGGACCAGATCGGCAACGCCGCGTACGAGCGAGACGGTCATGATTTGCAGTCCCGCGGCTTGTACTTGGACATGACGCCCTGGCAGGCCGCGGTGTTCTCCTTGTCCAGAGGTTAGTCTTGCGCCAGCGGAAGAACTTGACTCTCACGAAGAAACGATGCGATGACCCCAGCGGTTGCCAACGAAAGCGAACTGTACATCGAACGAGGCGGGCCTGCTTATCGGCTCATGCAGCGGATCGGCCTGATTCGTGGCGAGGCCCCTTCGGTGGAAAGGCGGATCATCGCCTTCCTGGCCGTCACCTGGGTCCCGCTTCTGATTCTCGCCTGGTGGGAGGGGCTCGCCGTCGGACCGACTCCGCGGCAGTCGCTGCTGCTGGACTTCGCCGCGTTCGCACGTTTCCTCGTCGCGGTGCCGCTGGTCTTCATTGCCGAAGTGATCATTGGACCTCGCGTGACGGCGGCGGGCCTGCACTTCGTGCGCGCCGGCTTGGTGACGCCGGAGGATTATCCCGCCTTCGAGCAGGCGATCCGTCGTTTGGCGCGATGGCGCGAGTCCCCGGGGGTCGAGTTGGTCTTGGTGGGCATGGCGGTGATCGGAGCGTGGACGTTCACCGCCGAAACCGTGTACGGGGGCGCCACGGCGAGTTGGCACACCGCCACGATCGCGACCGGCAGCGGCATCCGGCTTTCTCTCGTGGGACTTTGGTACCACGTCGTCGCCGTGCCCATCCTGCAGTTCTTTTGGTATCGTTGGCTGTGGCGGTTCCTCATCTGGCTGCGGTTTCTGTATGACGTGAGCCGGCTCGACCTGGCCTTGGTGCCGACGCATGCGGACGGGGCGGGCGGCTTGGGTTTCCTGGGGACCACGCACACGACGTTTGGCGTTCTGGCCTTTGCCATGAGCAGCGTGCTGAGCGCAGCGGCGGCCTTTCTGATCGTTTTCGAGGGCGGCCAGATCGAGGCGTTTCAGGTCCACTTCATCACGGCCCTCGCCGTTTTCGAACTGCTGTTTCTAGGTCCGCTGGTCATGTTCTGCCCGGCCCTGGTCCGAGCCAGGCAGGTCTGGATACGCCAGTACAGTCTGTTGGTGCTTCGCTATAACCGGGCCTTTCACGAGAAGTGGATTGAAGGCAAGGTGGCGGAGGGCGAGCCGCTCTTGGGCAGCGCCGACATCCAGTCGCTGGCGGACTTGGGCAACAGCTTTGAGTTCATTCGCGGGATGAAGGTGGTTCCGTTCAGCGTGCGTGTCATCCTGCAGTTGGCGGTGGTGACGGTTCTGCCGGCGCTGCCCCTGATTCTCTTGGTCGTGCCGATCGAGAGAATCCTTGACCTAATGACCCAAGCCGTGTTCTAGGAAACGATCCGACAATCGCGTTTGGTCCTCGGTCACCGTCAGCGTGGACCGCGGGCTTCCCGTCGGGGACATCAGGGACAGCCTGCTGGCCGCGGTCCAGTTGCATCCCCGGGTGGCCGTGAGTCCCGCGCCGTTCGTCCTGTTCACCGACTTTGGCGACAAGTCGTTGAAGTTCGAGGTTCATTTGGTGATGTTGCGGACCCCTTGCGCAAATGTGCAGGCATGGGGAAAACCGGCGGGCTTACGCCGGCCGTTCGCCTCTTCACTCGGCCTAGCGTGCGCCGGCTGATGACGCAGGTTCGCCTTTCGGGTCACAACGCACGCCGGGGATCGGCGCTCCGTCAAGGCTGACGATTCGGGCACAGGCCAACCAGCCGCCGCCACCCTGGGTGATCTTCAACAGCAGGAGGTTCGGGCCCTTCTTCAGCCGGATCGGGGCCCGGTCCTGATCCGGCACCGCAAAGCGATCGGTGTTGTTGCTGTGGACCACGGTGCCGTTCAGCCACGCTTTCACGCCGTCGTCGCTGCCGAGCAGCAGTTGCGCATCGCAGTCCAGCGGCGAAATAATGTAGGTCTTCAGGTACGCCACACAGCTGGACTTATCGGGGAAAATTCCCGAGAGGTTGACGGCGTCGCCCGACGGCACCGGCCGCCATTGCACGTTCTCATCTGACTTTTCCGGCCCGAACGCGAGATCGAACAACTTTTCCGCCCCCGTGACGTCGGGCTGGCTGTAGGGGCCGCAGACGAGCCAGTCGCGGAGGAACTGACCGCTTTTCGGCTTGCCACGCAGGGCCAACGCCCGCCTCATGGTGTCCGCGCCCAGGCTGTGAGCCAGGATTTTGGCGGCGGCATCTTCGACCGGTTGCGGATGCGCATCGGCCAGTTTTTCCGCGATGCCTACGGCGGCGGCCGCCGCTTCGTTCACGACGCCGGGATCGGCCAGGTACGGCAGCACCGCATCGAGCGCGATTAGCGTCTGGACTTGACCTAACTGACCGAGAGCTTGGCGGCGCTCTTCGACGCGTTTGGCCACCGTCATGGCTCGCTGAAGCAAGGCAACACGCTTGTCCGAGTCAGGCTCTTGCGCGGCGACCAGAACGGCCCCACGCACGGCCAACGCGTGCAAAGCCGGATCGGCGCTGCCGCCGGCCAGTTCCAGCAGGTGCATGGCGGGTGCGGCGTTCGGCCAGGCTGCCAAGGCACGAACCGCGTCTTTGGCTAGTTCGGCGTCCTTGTCGCGGGCCGCAGTCTGCGCGGCGCTCAATGCCTCGGGCGTAGCCAGGGCGCTCAATAACGTCACCAACAAACGTTGTCGCGCGGCAGGCACGGTACTCATAACTTCCAAGACGCGCCGGCCTGCAGCGTCCTTGTCGCGGCTGGCTTGACAGGCGGCGTACAGGGCACTGCGCACCGGCTCGAGGTCGGCGTCGGCACTCGACTTGCCGACGAGTTCCAGCAACGGTGCGATGCTATCGTCTGCGGCCAGCTTGCGAAGCGCTTCGAGCGCGGCCAGACGGAGCGATTCTGCGTCGGCACCGGCATATGGCAGCAGCACACTCACCGCACCAGGGTCGGCGCGGTCGCCCAGCACGCGCAACAATGCCGCCTTGGCGGGCGGCTTTGCCTTGTTGATTTCGTCGAACAGCGTCTCCCGGACGCCGGAGCCGGACATCCGGGCCAGCGTGTCCCGCGCCGCAGTTCGCTCGTCGGGCTCGCCGCTCGCGGCGGCTTGGGCCAGTGCCGGAATCATCGCCGGCGCGTTGAGTTCCGCCAGAGCCTGCCAGGCGGCCACACGCACGGCCAGGTGCGAGCTTTCGGTTGCCGCGCGGACGGTGGGTAACGCTGCGATGCCGAGCTTCAGGTGCGCGTCCAGCACGGCCGACTGCGCTTCGGCGGGCAGGGAAGCCCATTGGCCCCGGCAGGCTTCGATCACCTGCGGGTCGTTCAATTCACGGACCAGTTGGACAGCGGCGATCCGCAGGACGTTGTCGTTGCCCGCGAGTCCTTTCACGATCAGGCCGGCACGCTGGTCGGCGTCCGCCAGGGCCAGGCCACGCCACGCTGCGGTGCGGACGTGGGCTGGAAGGTGTTCGCCGCCCAGGCTGCGGTATAGCGCCGCCGCGCCGGTCGCGTCCTGGTTGGCCAGCAGTTGCTCGGCGCATTCCAGCAGGCTTTCAATCGCCACGCTCTGCACCGCGGGCGAGGCTTTATCCCGGACGGCGGACAGCGCGGCGATGGCCTCGCGGCCGCCGATTCTGCCCAGCGCGGACGCCGCGGCCGAGGCGATCATCACGTCGGCATCGGACAACAGGGGCGTCAGCAACGGCAGTGCCTTCGCATCGCGGCGCCAGCCCAGCGAATCGATCAGGCCCGCCCGAATCGCGCCGGAGGACTTGCCCGCCGCCTCGCGCAGAGCCGTGCCGGCCTCGGCACAGGGCATTCGTTCCAGCGCGTAACGCGCGGCGTGCGAGATGCGTTCTTCGCTCAACAGCGCCGCCAGCGCCGGCACGCAACGGGGCGTTCCAATGATCCTCAGCCGCTGACACGCAGCGCACTTCTGCGGGACGCCGGCGGATGCCTGCAGCGTGGCGATTAGATCCAGTTCTTCGTCTGCGCCGGCCTTGGCGGCCATCAACGCGATCAAACCGATGAAGAGAACTCGATTCCAGGGATGCGTATTCATGAACTTACCTTTCAGTCGTGGAGAACATGGCCCGACGATCCTTGCGCGGTTCCCGTCACAGCTGCCACGGCGGCCGCGGCGTGTAGGAAAGCAGGCGGTTGGCTTGATCGTCTCCGAGAAACTCACCACGGACCGGGTCCCACGTGACCTTGCGTCCCATGGCCAGCGCGATGCCGCCGACGAAGATCAGCGTCATGCTGTCCACGCCGGTTTGCGGGTTGCCGATCGTCGGCCGCCGCGTGCGGATGCAATCGAGGAAATTGCCGGAGTGGCTGGTCGAGTGATACACGCGCGAGTCGCCGGGGTGCAGCGGCTCCTTGAGGATGCTCGCCGGGTCGGAAACAATGTTGCTGCGATCGACCGCGATCCGGCCTTCGCTGCCGACGAAACAGGCACCGCCATCCGGTCCCACGTTTTCGCCCGGATACCCGGTCGAATGAATCACCACGCCGCTGGCGAAACGGTAGTGGACCGCGCCGTTTTCCGGCCAGGCTTCGACGGCTTCGGTGTCATCCGGATTCACCGTCCAGCGGACGATGTCGTAGTGGTGGGGACTCCAATTCACATCGCCGATGAAGAACCCGTTCAGGGCATGGCCCGCGCCACCGGCGTACGGCCGCCAGGGCAGCGGCCCAAGCCACAGATCCCAATCGAACCCCTCCGGAACGGGCTGCACATCGTCCGACGTCCAGCCGGTCGGGTAGAACGCCCCGGGCGAACGGTAGGCGTAGACCTCTTGGAGTTTGCCGATCCGACCATTGCGCACCAGATCGCAGGCCTGTCGGAATTTGCCGTCGTACTCCGACCGTTGTTGCATACCCGCCTGATAGATGCGGCCGAAACGCCGGCAGGTGTCGATCAAATTCCGGCCTTCGCGCACGGTCGTGCAAATCGGCTTCTCGCAATACACGTCCTTGCCCGCCCGCAGTGCCATCGTGGCCATCAGTCCGGCCCAGTGGTAGGGCAGCGCCAACAGCACCGCGTCGATGTCCGGCCGGGCGAGCACTTCGCGAAAATCGTTATACGCTTGGACCCCGTTGTAGTTGGCTTGGCCGAATTTCTCCGCATAGATCTGGTTGCAGCGCTGGTGTACCGGCTCGCGGCGTTCCTTGCGCACGTCGCAGACGGCCAGCACTTGGACATCATCGCGGGCGATGTAGCCGCCCGGCACGTAGGTCCACGCACCGCCCAGCAAGTGCCCGGTGCCCTGGCCGCCCAGACCAATGAAGCCCATCGCAATCCGTTCGCTGGGAGCTACCGCGTTTGCGCCGCCCAACACGCGGCGCGGGACAATCTGAAGACCGGCCGCGGCGGTGGCTGCGGCCTGCAGGAACTGGCGACGTTGCATGGTGGGCTCTCCTGGTTGGTTGCCGACAGGGTTTGGATATGGGGCGGCGGAAACGGTATCAGTAGAACCGGTTTGCCGTAGAGATGAAAGCGGTCATTCGCCGTTGCATTCGCCGTTGCATTGAACGCAGCGCACGCGCTGACTTGCAGGATCGTTAATCGATCACCGGTCCTCCAAAACCGCGCGCCAGAACTCCGGCATGCCCCCCATCGCCGCTTCATAGGTCGCTTCCAACGGGACGTTGGTGTAACGCTCCGGGTGCAAGAACAGCGGCATCGCGGGCAGCACGGAACCGACGGCAACGTGCTCTAAATACGCTTCCGGCTGCAGTTCCGCGACGTAGGAGGCCAGCGTCAATGGCTCGTCCGGTGGTACGTCGTACGGCTCGTCGTCCAGCAACTGCCAAACTTCGCCATGCATCCCGTGTGGGTCATGGGGGCCGGGCGGGAAGAGTTCCACCAACAGCACGTGGACGCCGTAGCGGATGGCGTCCTCGACCTTCTCCGCAAATTCACGGACGTGGGACGCGCGGTCCTTGTTAGCAGACGAGACGATCTCAATCATGGCAACCAGCCGATGGCCGCTGACGTGACGGATGGCCAGCGTGCGCCGCCGTTTGCGAGTCCCCGCCGAAACCGTCAGCTTGCGGCGCACTTTCGGCGGCGCTTCGGCGACGGCCGTCCCGCCGCCAGCCGGCAACCACGGCGGCTCGACGGATGATGGAGCGGTATGCAACGTGAGGACATCCGCGATAAACTGCCCGGCGTGCTGCTCGCTCAATGCGTAGTAGTCAGGCGGCAACAGCCCACGGTTGAGGGCGCTGCGGATTTCCGTGATCCATGCGCTGTGGAAATCATGGAAAATACCGGCTTCGACTCGCGTCCAATCATGTACTGGCATAAAGGCTTCTCCCCCAAGGCGGCAGGTACATCCATTGTACTGGCACGAGCCTGCCGTGTCATTCGCCGGCTTCGCGGCCAAACAACAGGCCCACGGCGGCGACCGCCAGGCCGAGCACGATCGCGGTGGTCGGTGGTCCACCCAGGGCGGCGATGCCCGGCAGGCCCCAGGACGGGCCGAACACCATCACCGCGGCGGCGGGTAACGCGAACAGGGACATCTTCCAGCCGCGGAAGAACGCGAGGAACACGAGCATCGCGCCGGCAACACCGGGTGCGAAACTGTTGAACCACGGGCCGATGACGGGGAACCGCAATGGTTCCGCCCGGAACTCCGCCCCCGACCGCAGATTGCCGGCCAGTCCGCCTACGTCGCGTTGCTTGGCTTCCGCAGCTACGCTCCGGAGCTGATCCGCAGCACCGCTCAACAAGTGGTTCTGTTGGGCCCACATCGCGCAGCCTGCCAGCAGAAGGCATCCCAGCAGGAACCGCACCTTGCCGCTGAGCGCAAAACCGAGGGGACCGGCGCCCACGATTTCGCCCCAAGTGCGGCGGCGCGGCTTGGCCTCGCTGCGGGCTTCCGCCAGCATGCGTTTGATCCGCGCGCGTTTTTCGGCCGCGGCCTGCCGCGGGTCCACCGGAGCGGCTGCCACCGACCGGGGCTCCGCGCGGGGCGCCGCCTGAACGACCAGGGCTGCCGCCAGCCGTTCGGCCTGAGCCTTGGCTTGCGCGGCGTCCACGCCTTGAGCCTGCAAGGCTTGCTGCTCGACACCCTGCAGATGCCGCTGCTCGCGGGCCGTGCGGATACGCCGCAAGCGGCCGTCCAGGGCGGCGGCCAGCGGATCGCGCCAGGCACGGAACCGGGGGGTCCGCTTGGCCGCCGGGTCTTGCTGGCGACGCTGCCGCGCCGCCAGTTTGGCTTCGTAACCGAACAACGCCTCGTAGAACTCCTCCCAGCCGTCGCCGCTGTACTGCACGACAAAATCCCGCAGTGGTTCTTCGGCCACGCCCTGCAGACGCAGGCTCCTGAGCATGTCCGCAACGCGGTCGACGGCGGCCCGCCGCTGGGATGTTGTACGCTGGTCGACTGCCGCATGATAGGCCGAGGCCAGGGCCACGCCGGCGATGCCTGCCGCCAGCCAAATCCAGAGGCAACCGAGCAGCCACAGCAGCAGGACGAACAGCAACGCGCCAATGACCCAAGTGGCCCAGTCACTCAGACGGCTGTTCCAGATCAACTCGCGGAACTTCGCCCACAACGGCGACTCTTGACGCAATCCGCTAATCACAAAATACGCGGCCGCGGTCATGACCGCCAATCCGGCCAGACCGGTGGCCCACCGCCAATTCAACAGACTCAACAGCACGGCGGCCACCAGACAGAATCCGAAAAAGGCCAGCGGGACGATGCCGCGCAGCCTGGCTGCGGGCGATCCCTGAAACTCGTCCACGGATTGCCGCAGCAACTGCAGTTGTTCGTCGCCCAGCGCCGGCGGTCCCGCCCGGTCCTTGGCCAAGAAAGCCTCCAAATCGCCAATCACTTCGCCCAGTGTTTGGTACCGCTGGCCGGGACTCTTGGCCACCATCTTGAGCACGATTTCAGACAGCCCCGGTGGAAGCCCTTTGACCAGTGCATCCGGACGTACGACCGGCTCGGTCTTGTGTTTGGTAAGGACTTCCATGACAGTCGTACCGTGAAACGGCGGCTGACCCGTCAGCAGTGCGTACAGGGTGCAGCCGAGCGAGTAGATGTCGGCCCGATGATCCACGCCGGCGGCGTTTTCGGCCTGTTCCGGCGACATGTACGCCGGCGTGCCCATCGCCACGTTGGCCAGGGTGACATCGGCCCTGGCGTCAGCCAACGAGACTCCGGCCGAGTTCTGCGCGGGCGGCTGGTCTTCATCCGATTCCAGCAGTTGCGGCGTCTTGACGAGCCCCAGATCGGCGACCTTGACGATCCCTTGGTCGTTCAGCATTAAATTCGCCGGTTTGACGTCGCGGTGGATCATGCCGTGCCGGTGCGCGAACTCCAGCCCGCGTGCCGCCTGGATGACGTAACCGATCGCTTCGGCGGGCGGCAGCTGGCCGTGCTGGTCCACCAAGTCGGCCAGCGAGCGGCCCTCGACGAACTCCATACTGAAAAAGTTCGTGTCTCCGGACGAACTCAAGTCGTAGATCTGGACGACATTGTGGTGCGTCAATTGAGCCGCGGCATACGCTTCGCGCATGAACCGGGCGACAAAGGTCGGCTGGCTGGCCCACTGGGTCTGAATCACTTTGAGAGCTACCTGGCGGTCCAGGGAAAGTTGTTTGGCCAGGTACACCGCGCCCATCGCGCCGCGGCCCAATTCCTTCAAGATCCGATAGCCGCCCAGGAGAGTTCCCGCCGCCAGTCCCGAGAACGACGGCCTGCTGCCGCCGGTGGCTGCCGCCGCGGCGGGGGCCGGCGATGCGGCCACGGTCGCCTCCAGCCGCGCAGGAACCGTCCCCGGCCTCTCGGCCGCCGGCGGCAACGTTGCCGCAATCGCGGGGGCGGGCGCCGTTTGCGTGGGTGCGATCGTCGCGTCGATCGCACCGGGCGCCGCCGGCGGTTGACATGCTTGCGTGGCCTCGACGGGCGATGCCTGAGTCTGCCCGGCGGGGCCAATCGTCGCCGCGGGCAAGGTCGTTCCCGGGTCCGGCAAAGCCCGGACTTCCGGCGATGCTGCCGGATCGGTGGAGATGACCAGGGCAAAGCGACGGCCGCATTTCGGGCACTTGGGCTGATAACGCCCAGCCTTCGCATCCTTCAAGTGCATCGGGTGCTGACAACAAGGACACGTAATCGCCACGTTCATACGAAACTCCCTCGACCGGGACTAGACTAAACCAATTCAGTACGCCTCGCGTCCGCGATAATCTCAGCAGTGTAGTGCCGGATCGGGTCAAGTCAACGAGTCGTGCCGATGGGATCGTGCCGTTCCAACGGACGGAAGCCGCCGCGGGAGAAATGCACCACCGCCTAAGGCGAATCCAGTCGCCGGATGCGGAACACGATGTCCCGCTCGCCGGCGTCTTGACCTCCCTCATCCGTCCCGTCTTCACCGATGCTGTACAGCACGTAGCCGTCCGGTTGCACCAGGTATCGCAAGGCCTGACCGTCGAAGGGGTCGAGCGGCAGATGAGTCAGGAAATCGGGACGCAACTGCTCCAGGCGTTCCGGAAACCGGCCCTCGCGGCGGCGGTACCGCTCGATGGCGATGGCCGCCATCGCCGCCTCGAGGTGGGCGGCTCCGCGGCCAGACTGCGGGGGGCGACTGGAGAGAAACGGGCGCAACAGCATGGTCCGCCGGTAACGAAACCGGTGTACCATTCCTGCGTCAAGATACGGGAGCTGCTGCGCCGCCGCTTGAAAATCCTGGCGGGCCTGATGATAAGGCTTGCGAGAGCCGGCGATGTACCGTTCCATCATGTCAAGATACAGCGTCAAGTCGTCGTGGTAGGTGAGCGAGAGGCCCGGCACGTCCAACGACTCGACCAAATCCCTGCTTAGCTCGGGGGTTTCAAAATGCGCGATCCCAATCGCCTGTTCGACCACCAGGGCGCGATACAGGCCGTCGTCGTACCGAACCGCACGGTAGTCCTCGTACAGCCGCTGCAAGTCCTCGTCCGGGAAAGCAACGTCGGACAGCATTCGACAACACAGCGCGGCGGACATGGCGCCGAGTTCGGCTCGAATTTCTTGCGACAGGTGCAGGGGCTCGTTCTGCACCTCGGCAAGGCGATGCAGCGTCCGGATCGACTCCACCACGGCGTGCGGCCGGCCTTGATGGGCATGAACATGGGCCTCCAGCACCAACAGCTTTGCCGCGCAATAGGATGATTCCAGGCGAAAAAACAGGCCGAGGGACGAGTGTCCAAACGGCAGGGAAAAGCGTGCGGCACCGCCACGGCCAGCGGCCTCGTGCAAACCCGCGATGTTCGTCCGATACTTCGCCAGCAACGCCTCGGCCGCGGCCAGTTCTCGCCATCGCTTGCTCGGGGGTGGAATCTCCGTCGTTCCGGTTCCCGCGACGGGTAAGTTGCCGGCGGATTCCTCGAAGTCGCGGGTGGATAGCCCCGCGAGCGCATCCAACCAGATTGGCGCTGTATTCTCCCGGCCCTCGGGCAGCGCGTAGATGGCTTGGATATCCTCGCGGGATAACGGCTCGCCTCGTGCGCGGATCGCCGCCTTCATCGCTTCCACCCGCTGCCTCCCGCTCGCCTGCCAGACCACCAAGGTCAGCGCGGGACAGCCGACCAGGAGGAACAGAACGATCGAGGCGGTAACCCAGAGGCCCCGTCGGCGTCTGCGGTCTTGTCGGGCCGGGAGCTCCACGTCCATGTTCATGCAGTCGACTCCTGCCAAGACCTTGGCAACCGCGCGAACTCGTCGAACATGATCCGCGGGACTTCGGGACGGACGCCGATGGCGGCCCAGGCTCCGTAATCAAACACGATCAGGCCGCCGGCCGGCGTGCTCCAGTGACGGACCAGCAGCCGAGCTTCCTCGCGGAACTCTTGCCTCATCATCGATTGGATTGATGCCGTGGGGTGTTGATCCAGAAAACGCCTTCGTCGGACGTTGCAAAGGTCCATCAAAGCACGCCGCAAGACGCCCTGCAACTACATGATTACCAATCTACGCGAGGCCAAGGACAATCTCAGCCAACTGGTCCAGCTCGCGGCCGACGGCGAGGAGCGATTGTGAATCATGGCCAACGCGATCTACTGGGACACCTCGGCGCTACTCAAACTCTACGCACCTGAGCCGGATTCCAGCGACTACCTGGGGACGAAGCAGACACCCCCGAAGTGAAAGACCGGCGGAAAGCGGCTCGGCGAATGTGCATCCGCACGGCCACTGACCACCGGTCCAAGTCGTCGTCGAAGCGAGGGGACGTCCTAAACGGCGTCCCCTCGCCATTTCTTGCCTTATCCAGAATACGGCTTTTCTTTGGCCCGGCAACCTCGTTATTCCTGGGCGTCAAACCAAGGGAACTCGCGCTGCGGCGCTGTGCCGTAGTATTGTGGACGAGTTCATCCTCTCGCGTAACTACTACGAGTTCGTTGGCCGCCGCGGGGCGTACACCCGCAAACGTGGGCTTGCTCGCGAGCAGAACAAGGCATTGCTGCTACAGCACATCCAGGACAACCGTGCCGTCGGCAGCCCGATGGAAGACCTAGTGGATGTCCTGCCCGCCGTGAGTCGAAGCACGATCAAACGACTGCTGGGGAAACTGCGTCAGGAAGGGATGGTCTGGACGGAGGGGGGACGGCGCGATGCCCGCTGGTCTCCCGTCGGATAGTTGAGATGCTCGCGCGAGAGAGACGAGAAATGGGCCAATCGTGAGCCAAAGCGGCGATCGCCAAACATGGTATAAATCACTGAAGCGAAAGGAGTTATACCCGAACAGTGTTGGCTCAGAGAGATTTTGAGTGGCGTAATTCGTGGTCCACTATCCGGCAGGTTCGAACGTGGGACCCGGCCTTTGCCACCAGAAGCGTCACACCGCGTCGGCTTGCCGCGGCAGAACGCACCCTGGCCCGCGATCGCTCCCGGAACCAGTCCAAACCGAACTGCTGAAAGCCTGGAACCACAGCAGCATCCCGCCATACGCCGCGTACTTCGTCGACTTCGTCCGAACGCGGATCCGCCGTTCGCTCCGGCATACTCCCGGCTGACAAGGCATCATTGACAGCACAAGCGGCCGATTGTCCAATACCGTAAATCCTACGGATGGCGGGTATTGTGGCGTCACGTCGGCACGGAACACAGATCAAACCACAACGGGAACAGACACCAAGGGCCGCGCATGGATTCCACCTTTCTGGAGCACCTCGCCGCGTTGCGAGCCGTTGTGGGATATCTAGGTGAACAGGGGCAGTCGGCGTGGTGGCCCAGCTCGTTCTTTGCCCCCAGCAGTAAGGCATTTCTGGCGCCGGTATTCGCCAGGACGGTGTTCCTGGCCCAGTGCCAAAGTATCCGGCAAGCCGCCGCGAAGGTTCATGACGAACGCATCGGCGTCGGGCACGTGTACCACCTGTTCCGCCTCCCCGAAGAAATCGAACAGGCGATTCACCGCGTTTTGCACGACCAGGAGTCGGTCCAACGGATCGCCCGGCACGTGGCGGACAAGTCCGCCGCGATCGGCTTCCTGCACGAACATGGCGAAAGACCCCAGGAAGTAGGCTTGGGACCGACTCGCGTGGCCGAGACCGCAGCCATTCGAGAAAAGGACGCTTGGCGGACCGCGGCGGGACACTATGCCCGAGCGTTCGAGGACGGTTCGCAGGTGTATCCGTATTTTGCCGACAAGACATGAAATCGTCACCTTACACTACCCAACTTCAGGCCGGGCTAGGGATGATCGAGGAGACCCGATCACTGCTGGAGCTGTGGAATCAGGGCATGGAAGTGCCGGCCCTGAACCAGGCGGCGCTCCAGTCGGGGCGGTTTCCGGCGATGTCGGCCCGTCGGCTGCGCAACCTGGTCGCCGAGTGCTTCGCGCCGCGTTTCTTGTGCGACGGCGCCAAGCC
This sequence comes from uncultured Pirellulaceae bacterium, assembly GCA_964645045.1. Lineage (GTDB taxonomy): Bacteria > Planctomycetota > Planctomycetia > Pirellulales > Pirellulaceae > Anammoximicrobium. Next base: position 20,296 of record CAZXYZ010000134.1, read on the forward strand.
GGCTGCGCTGTTGAAAACCCTGGGTGCTCTCCTCACGGCGCGTGAATTCGAGCAGCTGCTGTTCGCCTTTGCGTGCCGCGCCAGCAGGATCCTGGCGGATTTTGTCCGCGAGGTCTATTGGAATGCGTACACTGCCGGTCGGCAAACCCTCTCGAATGACGACGCCAAGGAATTTGTGGTTTCCGCCAACCGGGACGGCAAGACCGCCAAACCGTGGTCAGCCACAACCATTCGTCGCGTGGCTTCGTACCTGACCGGTTCCTGTGCCGACTTTGGTCTTCTGGAGCGAGGTGCCAGGAGCGTACGGAAGATTCTGCACTACCACATCGAGCCACGGACGGCGGCGATCCTGGCTTACGATCTGCACTTTGCCGGGTACGGCGACAACGCGGTCGTCGCCGATCCAGTCTGGGCCCTGTTTGGCATGGACCGAGCGGACGTATTGAACGAACTGCGGCGACTGGCCTTGAAAGGCTTGTTCATCGTCCAGACCGCCGGCGACGTAACCCGGATTGCATGGCAATGCAAGGACCTGGAGGAACTGCGGCATGTCCTCGCTCAAGGCTAACTTCGACGAATTGATCGAACGTATTCGGCATGGCCGCGATTTGGGGCATGTCAGTGTCGAGCCGATCTTCTACCTCGTTTTCCCGCCCCGAGAGATCTTGGAAGTGAAGCGGTCCCTGCCCGCGTGGATGGCCCGGCTGCGGAACGACGGCTGGGACGTCCACCGCTTCTCGATTGCCAAAGAGATCGCCGACATCCTGGCCCATGCTGCCCCACGCAAAATTTGGCTTACGGCCGACCGCAAGGCACCGCAAGATTGGGACAAGACCAACAAATCGCTCGAAAATGCGGTGACCGAAGGTTCGCTGTTGCGGCGGTTTGAAACGGTCCTGGAGCCGCTCGAAGGCAAGGACAAAGCCATCGTGCTCGTGACGGACCTGGAGGCTCTGCACCCGTACCTGCGCATCGGGGCCATCGAAGGGCAGCTGTACGGCAAGTTCCACGTGCCGACGGTGTTCTTCTACCCCGGGGAACGGACCGGAAAGACCCGGCTCAGGTTCCTGGGTTTCTATCCGGATGACGGAAACTACCGATCGGTCCACGTCGGCGGCTGAAAGACCATGTGCGGCAAGCTCACAGTGAGAAGCGACAGGCAGAGACCGCCGAGTTCATCTCGGCGGAGGTTCATCTTCGACCTACCGAACGGGTTGCCATCCCCCGCCTCTCCCGCTGCCGGAGGCGGCGGGGGACTGGTGGATGGGGGCATGGTGGGCTAGGGTAAACCGAGGTAACACTCCCCTGGGGTGAACCCAGGGGCCTCTGGAAAACGGAGGAGGAGACCATGCAATGACCATCAAGACCCTATTTGATCCGACCAAGGACATCTATCGAACGATCGAGAAGGTGATCACGTACGGCGCCTCCCAGGAGGCCCGGCTCAAGGCCGAGATCGCCGAGTACATCGTCACCGAGAGCATCGACGATCAGCTGGAAAAACTCCTGTCCGCGATGCAAACCGCCATGGATCAGGGCGGCGAGAGTGAGGTTGGAGTCTGGGTATCCGGTTTCTACGGCTCCGGGAAAAGCTCGTTCACGAAGTACCTGGCGCTCGCACTGGACGATCACGTCATCGTGGACGGAATCACGTTCCGCGAGCACCTCCAGAACCGGCTGCTCAAGGCCACCACCCGATCGCTGCTGTCCAAGGTGGCCAAGGGTTTTCCGGGCGCGGTCATTCTGCTGGACCTGGCCAGCGAAATGCTCGCGGGCGCCACGACGGAGGACGTGTCCACGGTCCTGTACTACAAGGTCCTGCAGTGGGCCGGCTACTCCCGAAACCTGAAGGTTGCTGCGTTCGAACGCAAGCTCCAGAAGGACGGCCGCTACGACGAGTTTACGGCACGCATCCAAACCGAGGTCGGCACCACGTGGAAGCAAGTCCAGAACGACCCGCTGGTGATCGACAGCCTGATCCCCGACATCGCGCACCAGATGTACCCGGAGCTGTTCAAGTCGCCCGCGTCGTTCTCGACCGAAACCGGTGACTTCATCCGCTTCGAGAACGAGCGTGTCCAGGAGATGATCGACATTGTCCGGCAGGTTTCCGGCAGACAGTACATCATCTTCGTGGTCGACGAGGTCGGGCAGTACGTCGGCGGCAGGCCAAACCTGATCCTGAACCTGCAGGGCTTTGCCCAGAACCTCAAGCAGATCGGCGACGGCAAAGTCTGGCTCGTCGGAACCGCCCAGCAGACCCTGACGGAGGACGACCCGCGGGCCGCGTTGAACTCTCCGGAACTGTACAAGCTCAAAGACCGCTTCCCCATCCAGATCGATCTGGAGTCCAGCGATATTAAGGAAATCTGCTATCGCCGCCTCCTCGCCAAATCGGCCGACGGCCAGCGGGAACTTGGCGACCGGTTTGACAAAGACGGTCAGGCCCTGCGTCACAACACTAAGCTGCACGACGCCAAGTACTACGACGCGGATTTCGACAAGACAACGTTCGCCAATCTGTACCCGTTTCTGCCGGCGCACTTCGATATCCTGTTGCACCTGTTGGGTTCGCTGGCCAAATCCACGGGCGGCATCGGCCTGCGGTCGGCGATCAAGATCATCCAGGACATTCTGGTCGAGGGGCCTGACGACCGAACGCCGGTGGCGGATCAGCCCGTGGGCTGGCTGGCCACCACCGTCACCCTGTACGACGCATTGGAGAAGGACATCCGGCGTGCCTTTCCGTCGATCCACAAGGCTGTCGGCAAGGTGCTCATCCGCTTCGTCGATTCGCCCATTCACCAGGAGGTAGCCAAGACGGTCGCGGTGCTGCAGATTCTCGGCAACATGCCGGTCACGGCCCAGAACGTCACTAGCCTGATGCACGCGGCCGTCGATGCCCCGTCCCGTCGCGGTCAGGTGGATACGGCCATTGCGGACCTGACCAACGACGCCCTTGTGCCCTTCGGCGAAAAGGACGGCAACCTGTGCTTCTTCAGCGAGAAACTGAATGACATCGATCAGGAACGGGCCAACCTCCCGGTGCGCAGTATCGAGGCCCGTCGCATTTTCAACGAGGCCCTTCGCGAAGCGTTCAGTCCGCTCCCATCGACTCGTGTCCACGGTACCCTGGCGGTGACTTCCGGGCTGAAGGCGGTGTCCGGATCGCTGGTGTCCAGTCTCGCCGGAGAACGGGAAACCGTCCAAACGCTGGTGGAATTGGTCGCCCCCAGCGATTACGAGACGGCCCGTGTCCGTTTGATTGATGAATCTCGGGAACGCAGCTCGTTGCACGTGGTCTATCTCCTGGGCCGAACTGCATCCCAGATCGACGAACAGGTTGCCGAGATCTATCGCTGCCGCGAGACCGACAAGCGGTATCACAATGACCCCGATCAGGAAGTCAAGGACTACTGCAGCGGGTTGCTGGACCGGGCCACGAAACTGACCGGGGAACTGCGGCATGCGCTCAAAGCTTCCTTGGCCCAAGGATCATTCGTCTTCCGCGGCCAAGCAACCGCTGCTGCCACGCTGGACGCCGATCTGCTGAAGGCCGCCCAAGCCTATCTGGCCGACGTGGCCGGTCAGGTCTTCGATCGCTATGGCGAAGCTGCCGTGCGGGCGGATACCACGCTGGCCGAGGAATTCCTCCGCACCGGGAATCTGAAGGCGGTCACCTCGACCGTGGATCCGTTGGGCCTGGTCCAAATCCAGGGCGGAGTCCCTCGCATCCGTACCGACCACAAGGCGTTGCTGAGCATTCGTGACTTGCTCGACAAGCAGGGTACCGTCGAAGGCCGGCGGCTGCTGGACACCTTCAGCGACGCCCCCTTCGGCTGGTCGCAGGATACGCTCCGCTATCTGATCGCCGCGTTGTTGGTGGCGGGCGAAATCAAGCTGAAAGTCTCTGGCCGCGAGGTCACTGTCAACGGCCAGCAAGCGGTAGACGCCCTCCGCACCAACAACGCATTCAAGGCGATTGGCGTCGCGCTCCGCGATGAGCGTGTGCCGCCGGAGGTCCTGGCCAGAGCTGCCGAGCGACTTACGGACCTGATCGGCGACACCGTCATTCCCTTGGAGGACGAGATCAGCAAGGCGACGGCGAAGTACTTGCCGCAGTGCCAGCACCGGTTTGGACCGTTGGCCGAACGCCTGGCGACGCTCGGACTGCCCGGCGCCGACAACGTGCGGTCGCTGAACCAGGAGATCGCCGATGTGTTGCTCACGGACGCCTCGGACGCTCCCCAACGGCTGGGCGCAGAACAATCCCCACTTTATGACCAACTGAAATGGGCTGGCCAGATCGAGGTCGCGCTCAAACAGGGGCTGGAGGGCACGGTCCGCGAGATTCAACGACACCGCCGGGACATCGAGTCCATGCCTCGTTCCGGCGTTCCGGGCCGGCTTTATCAGGACGTGGAAGAAGAACTGCAATTCGTCTCGGATCGTTTGAGTCAGTACGATTTCGGCAAACATGCCGCGGACCTGAACACGACCCTGACCACCCTTCAAGCTCGTTCCCGCGACGCATCGATCCAGATGGAGGCTGCCCAGAAGGATACGGTCCGCGAGGCGCAGCAAGATCTGCAGCGGCTCCCCGAATGGCCGGAACTCACCCAGGAAGAACAGTCGCAGAGCCTTGGGCAACTCGACGATTTGGTGATCCAGGGAACGCCCGACCTGCAGGGGCTGAAGCAACTCCTCGGACAAGAGTATGTCATTGGATCCCGAGTGAGCGATCTGAAGAAGCACATCGAGCACCTTGGCCGCCAGCGGCGGCTTCAACGGCTGAAGGACGAGAAGGCCCAGGTGGAACAGTCGGGGCAGACGAAGCTCTCGCGCTCGCTCACCATCCCGAAGGCTGTCACCAGTGCCAGCCAGCTCGAATCGCTGATCCAGCAACTCCAGACGCTCAAGGACGAGTTGGCTCTGTACGGCGAGATCGAAGTGATGATTGTGATCGAACGCGAAGGCAAGACGCAAAGGTGAGCGACCGCCGCGGTAAACGCGGCGGCCTCGTGCGGAGGCCGCCGGCTTTACGCCGGGGGAGCCGTCACCTTCACGCCTAGGCACGAAGGTGAACCACCCCCGCGGTGAACGCGGCGGCCTCGCTGGAGGCCCCCGGCTTCACGCCGGGGGAGCCGTCACCTTCGCGCCTACAGCAACGCAATCCCCAACAACCCCATTTACTTTATGCCTAACCAACCCATCCCCCACTTCACGCCCAACAATGTCACCGCCGCCTACGGCCTCCGCTTTCACTTCGGCTGGCACGCACACCGCCACCAGCCGTTATTTGGCGAACCACGCCTACGTTCCGTGCTCCAAGATTCGTTCCAGCGCGTAACGGACGGACACGGTTTCCATGTGCTGGAAATGGAGTTGGAGCCAATCGCGCTGCGTGCCGTGTTAAGCTTGACCCCGCCCACGGTCCCCTCCGCCGTCACGCGACTGATCAAAGGAAATCTGGCCGCGGATGCGCGGCGTCTGACAGGTACTCACCACTTGTGGTCTCGTGGTTGGTTCCTTCGCAGTCTGGGGGAAGTAACCAACGAGATCGTTCGCAACTATGTTTCGAACCAGTTCGAACATCATCGGGCCATTCCCGTGGGAGCTCCGGAAATTGTCGAGAAAGCGAAATACCACAACCCAGCGGACCCGGGCGAGTTGCGCAAGCTGAATCACGTGGTGTTCGAGTACAACTTGCACCTGGTATTCGCGATCCGGCGGCGGTGCGATTTCCTCGACCCCTACGTCGCGGAAACGCTGATTACGTACTGGCGGCTAGTCTGCGAAAGGAGGGACTGGCGCCTGTGGGATGTGGAGGTCTTGGGTGACCACGCTCACCTGTTCGTCGGCGTACTGCCGACAAATGGTGCAGAGGACGTGGCGTTGAGTTTGATGAACAACAGTGCGTATTTCTTGGAACAGCGACATGCGGCGGTATTGGCGCAGTTGCACCTGGACGGAGTCTGGCAGGGCGGGTTTTACGCCGGCAGCGTTGGTTCTGCCACCACGTCGCAGCTCAAGAGCTACCTCCAACGCCGGGCGATGGAAGCGGAGGAAGAATGAGGCCGCCGGCTTCACGCCGGGGGAGCCGTCGCCTTCCCCGCCCAGGCACGAAGGTGAACCACCGCCGCGGTAAACGCGGCGGCCTCGTGCGGAGGCCCCCGGCTTCACGCCGGGGGAGCCGTCACCTTCCCCGCCTAGGCACGAAGGTGAACCACCGCCGCGGTAAACGCGGCGGCCTC
>CAZXYZ010000134.1:26649-31204 GCA_964645045.1 uncultured Pirellulaceae bacterium
GGCCTCGTGCGGAGGCCCCCGGCTTCACGCCGGGGGAGCCGTCACCTTCCCCGCCCAGGCACGAAGGTGAACCACCGCCGCGGTAAACGCGGCGGCCTCGTGCGGAGGCCCCCGGCTTCACGCCGGGGGAGCCGTCGCCTTTGCACCTAGCCGTCACCTTCCCGCCTAGCCGTCCCCTTCCGCCTGGACACGGCGGCCCGCGTACAGAACAATGGTCCCATATCCAATTTCCCTAGAAATCACGGTCGCCCATGGCCTTTGATCAAACCACCCGCAATCAGCTGCAGCGTTTTGTCAGCGACGCGCGCACACTGCTGATGGAAGAATTCACCCGTCAGCTTCAGCACCAGTACGGGCTCGATCCGACCACGGGCGAAGTGACCGACTTGGGGAAGATCACGGCCCACCTGACGGAAGAGCAGCGGGAAACGGCCCGGCGTTTGAGGGAGACGCTGGACCATTACCTGGCCGGCAGTCCGTCCGGCGGCAAGCAAGAGTCGCTGGACCGCATCGTTCGCGAGCAGGCGTTTACCGTGCTGAACCGGCTCTGCGCCCTGCGGATGGCCGAGGCCCGCGGGCTGCTGATCGAATCCATCGCCAGGGGCTACAACTCGAAAGGCTTCCAGTTGTACGCCCGGCTGGCCGGATCCGCGCTGGGCGAAACGGGCGATGCCTACCGCGGTTACCTGTTCAGCGTGTTCGACGAATTTGGCGTTGATCTGCCCGTCTTGTTCGATCGTTTCAGCCCCCAGGGCCGATTGTTTCCGCGGGAAGCTGCGCTGCTCGGGCTGTTGGAGCTGGTCAACCACGCTGAAATCGAGCCGCTGTGGGCCGAAGACGAGACCATTGGCTGGATCTACCAGTACTTCAACTCGAAGGAAGAGCGGAAGAAGATGCGAGACGAGTCGGCGGCCCCGCGCAACAGCCGCGAACTGGCCGTCCGCAACCAGTTTTTTACGCCTCGTTATGTGGTGGAGTTCCTGACGGACAACACGCTGGGCCGCATCTGGTACGAAATGACCAAGGGCCAGACGGCGCTGAAGGATTCCTGCCGCTACTTGGTCCGACGGCCCACCGAGATCTTCCTGGGGGAAGGCGAATTGCCCGCCAATGACCAGGGACAAGTGACCGATGACGTTTCCCAAGAGGAACTGCTCAAGCAGCCGGTCTACATTCCGCACCGCCCCCTGAAGGATCCTCGCGAAATCCGCATGCTCGACCCAGCCTGCGGCTCGATGCACTTCGGCCTGTACGCGTTCGACCTGTTCGAGACCATCTACGCAGAAGCCTGGGACCTGCAGGCCGTCGGGCAGTGGCCCGCACCAAACGATCCAACCACGAACCAGGGACAACTGACAACTGACGATGGACTACTGACCACGGATTACCCAACTAAAGACGCCCTGTTGCGCGACGTGCCGCGGCTGATCATCGAGCGAAACATCCACGGAATCGACATCGACCCGCGAGCAGTGCAGATTGCCGGCTTGAGCCTTTGGCTGCGGGCGCAGCGCAATTGGCAGGCCCAAAGCGTGAAACCGCAGGATCGGCCGCGAGTCAGGCGGTCGAACGTGGTCTGTGCAGAACCGATGCCGGGCGAAGAATCGCTACTGCATGAGTTCCTCGATGAGCATCTGTCGGCCGATCCCGAGCGGCAGTTGCTCGGCCAGCTTGTACAGCGTGTGTTCGAGTGCATGAAATTGGCGGGGGAAGCCGGTTCGCTGCTGAAGATCGAGGAAGAGATCGCCGCGTCGGTGGCTGAGGCGAAGAAGGCGTGGCTGGCCCGTCCGCAGAAGACGCAACGGCTGTTGTTCGAAGGCGGTCCGAAGCTGGTTCAGCGAGAGTTGGGTCTGGACGTGTCCGGAATCACCGACGAGGTATTTTGGGTGGAGGCGGAAGACAAAATTTACGGCGCGCTGCGAGGGTACGCCGAACACGCCGAAAATGGTGGCGGCTACCAGCGCCGGCTGTTCGCCAATGACGCGGCCCGGGGCTTCGCCTTCATAGACGTTTGCCGGAAACGGTATGACGTGGTCCTGATGAATCCGCCCTTTGGAGAAGCGACGAGTGCTGCGAAGGAATACGTCGCGTCCCGGTATCCACGGGCAAGAGCTGACATTTATGCTTGCTTCGTCGAACGTTGGCTGCGGCAACTCGCGTCTGTGGGACGGCTTGGCGCCATTACAAGCCGGCTGGGCCTTTTTCTGGCCTCTTTCCAGAAATGGAGGGAAGAAGTTCTCCTTGGCGAGGCTAACCCGCTGGTCATTGCAGACCTCGGATACGGGGTCCTCGATTCAGCGACTGTAGAGACTGCGGCATACGTCTTGGAGGCAACGGCATGAAACGAGAATTGTTGTGCTTCCAACTTTTGCTCGGTGACGAAAAAGGATCTCTTCTCGAAGCAGCCGTTGACGCGCTGTCCCGCGGCGAGAACCATCCCGCTGTATTCCAAATTTCACCTGCAGTATTTCGTCGCTTGCCAGGATCACCGTTTTGTTACTGGCCCACTTTCAGGGTTCTCCGCGTCTTTGAGCGGTTTCCGAAGTTCGAGTCCGAGAAACGAATGGTGCGTTGCGGCATGGGAACCCTCGACGACTTTCGTTTCCTTCGTTCTTGGTGGGAGATCGCGCCGAAAGTCATCGGCAATAGCCTTCAGGCAACTCTTGATGGTCAGGGATTCGTGCCCTACGCAAAGGGCGGCAGCGCGTCACCGTTTTGGTCGCCGATCCCAATGGTCGTGAACTACAAGTGTGACGGCCGCGAAGTAAAGAGCTTTGTGGAACAGAAGGTCGGCAGCGCGTCACGGAAGATTCAAGCCCAAGGTTTCTATTTCCGCGCTGGCCTCTCATTCGGTCGTCGAATCCGGAGGCTCTCGCCGGCTTGCCTTCCCGCCGGGGCGATTTTCTCGGATGGTTCCAATGCGGTCTTCTTTGGTGAGACTTCCGAGGCGACGCTGTGGCGATATCTCGGATTCCTAAACACGCGAGTTGTTCGAGCGATGTTCACAATGTGTGCTCCCGTGAGGAAAATGGAGGTTGGCTATCTCCAACGGATGCCTGTTCCAGAACTCGGAACTCAGCACGCGGTCTTTGAGCAGCTCGCCAAACGCGGATTCTCGGCCGCATTCTCACTGTCGAGCGTTGATGAAAGAACGCACGGATTCCTGGTTCCGTTCCCGCATGCCATCGAGCCAGAGACTACGATTCTTACTTTGGCTTCGAAATTGACCGAAACGTACGCGGACATACTTCGTCAGCTCCACGACGTAGAACAGGACATGGAGGCCATTGCCGAGAAGGCATTTGGGCTTTCGAAGGAGGACGTGGATTCTGCGACTCCACCCACCGCCGCAACGGCTCCCCATGACGTCGTTTCCGATGATGAAGACTCTGATGCGGACGATACTCTGGCTTCCCGCGGCAGTGCTGCGTTCACCGACAGCCTATTGTCGTACGCCTTGGGTTGCGCTCACGGCCGTTGGGACATCCGCTTCGCGACCGGTGAGCACCCAGCGCCGGGGTTACCCGATCCGTTCGAGCCGCTGCCGGTTTGTCCGCCTGGCATGTTGCAGAATCCCCAAGGCTTGCCTGTCGAACCGGGCGACGTACCGGACTCGTACCCACTCCGCATTTCGTGGTCGGGCATCTTGGTGGACGACGAGAGCCAATGCGAGGACATCGAACGCAGCGTTCGCGAGGTATTGCGGGTCATCTGGCCGGAACGGGCCGATGCGATCGAACAGGAAGCCTGCGAAATCCTCGGCGTCCGCTCGCTTGGGGAGTACTTTCGCAAGCCTGCTCAGTTCTTCGCCGAGCACCTGAAACGCTACTCGAAAAGCCGCCGCCAAGCCCCAATCTACTGGCCGCTGTCGACGCCATCCGGCCGCTACACGCTCTGGATCTACTACCACCGTCTGAGCGACCAGACGCTATACACTTGCGTGAACGATTTCGTCGAGCCAAAGCTGAAGCAGGTGGCGGCGGAGATCCAGCGATTTCAGACGGCAGAGGGCAGAGGACGGAAGGCAGACAAGGAATACGAGGAACTGACGCAACTGGAACTGGAGCTGAAGGACTTCCGTGACGAGCTGTTGCGGTTGGCCAAGTTCTGGAAGCCGAATCTGAACGACGGCGTGCAGATCACCGCCGCCCCGCTGTGGAAACTGTTCCAGCATCGCCCCTGGCAGAAGAAGCTGAAAGAGACGTGGGAGTCGCTGGAGGCGGGCGAGTACGACTGGGCGCACTTGGCCTACAGCATCTGGCCCGACCGCGTCCGCGAGAAATGCAAGACGGACAAATCGCTGGCCATTGCCCACGGACTGGAAGAACTGTATCAGGAGCCGGAGAAGCCGGTGAAGAAGAAGCCGGTGATGAAGAAGCGGGGGAAGAAGAAGTAGGGGGAAGAAGAAGTAGGGGGAGTGAGGCCCCCGGATTCACGCCGGGGGAGTGTCACCTTCGCCCTAGGCAGGCAGGTGAAAGCTCCCCCGCGGTAAACGCGGGAGCCTCACCAGAGGCCGCCGGCTTTACGCCGGGGGAGGCGTCACCTTTGCACCTAG
>CAZXYZ010000135.1:0-30834 GCA_964645045.1 uncultured Pirellulaceae bacterium
GGGCCGGCCGGGCCGGCCGGGCCGGCCGGGCCGGCCTTGGCCTCAAGGGCGAACCGCAGCATCGCTTCGTACAGCGTCAGTTGGATGTCCAGGATTTGCTCCAGGGTGACTTGGCAGGCCTTGGGATCGTCGATTCCGTGCGGGCTCTCGAACGTGAAACTCGTCGCGCCGCTGACGTGATACAGCGCGCTGACCAGGTTGAACGAAGCCGGCCGGGGACCGCTCTCGGCCTGGGCCGTGAACGGTCTGCCGTGCGGCAGTCCGCGGGCCTCGAGCAGCCCATAGCATTTCTCCGCCAAGGCGATCACTCGCTGCTGTTCCTCCAGCGGCACGTAAGCCGGCCGCAGCACGGTGGGCGCCGCCTCGTGGCTGTGCAGGGACACCGCCAGATCCGGGCCCTCTTGCATGGCCGCCTTCAAGATTGCGGGAGCCTCGGTACTCATCGGCGCGAAGAACTCGTCGTGCATCGGGTTGACGCCCGCGTCGTTGAAATAGCAGCCCGGGAAGCCGATCTCCGGCCCCGTGCGCGGATGCTGACGCTTGGAGTCCGGCCAATAGGCGATCTTGTTGTCCCGCCAGGTGCCCTGTCCCCAAAACTGGAACTCATCGTGCGTCATGCCGAAGGCCGTCCGCGGCTCGAAACGCGCGATGCCGTCGGGATTGCCGGCAGGCAAAATCAGCAGCCGGCAACGCCGTCCCAGTTCCCGGAGTTGGCCCTGGTCGCGGCCCCGCAGATCCTGCCCCGTTTCCATGATCCGGATCAGATTCACCAATCCGGTCAGCGCTTCGACTTCGTGCCCATGCACCGGACCGACAAAGAAGACCACCGGCTTCTTCCGAGCACCCTTGTCCAGGTAGGCTGAGGGATCCTGGCCGCCGATCGCGGAATTGAAATTGGCGCGATGCCGCACCGCTTCCCGCTCGCCGTAGGCGATCAGATGCAGCGGACGGCCACCGGGGCTGGTCGCAATCGCCTGGCACGTCCCGGCACGCAGCTGCTCCCAACGAGCCGGCAGTCCGGCGACGTCGCCAATCCAGAATTCCGGCAACGGGGTCGGCTTCAGTCGTTGCCTGGCTTGCTCGTAGGTCATCTCTTGGCTGCCCGCAGTCGGGGCGAGAACGACAAGCGATAGAAGAATGAGGGCTGCTCGTGTCATGGCGGTTCCTGTTTGTCAGTTGTCAGTTGTCAGTTGTCAGTGGTCCGTGGTCCGTGGTCCGTGGTCCGTGGTCCGTGGGTTGGCGTGGGCTTGGTGCGCAGCATGAGGCCGGCTTGCGGCTGGACGGCCGAGGTCAGGGGGCGGTCGATGGCGCTGCGCGGTCCTGTCCGCCGGAGGTGGCCGGCCAGGTCGCCCGTCGTGCTGAAAGTTACTTCCCAGGTGTCTTGGCCCTCGGCCAGGCGGACACCGCAGCGGCCGTCTTCTTCGATCAAGGCCGTCGGGGCCATCGCGGCCAGTTGTTGGTCGCCCACTTGAATCACGTGCAAGAACCGATCCTCCTTGCGCGGCTCGGGCGGCGTCACTTCCACTCGCCATTGCCCCAGCATGGCGAGGTGCTCCGGACGTAATCCGCGGGCGTCGATGGTCCAGTTCTTGCCGGCCGCCAGGAACTCGTTGCCCGGTCCGCCGACCGGCGTCAAGCGGGCGTTTTTCGGCAACAGCGTTCGGCACCACATCCGCCCCTTGCCATGATCGGCTCGAAACGCCGTGCCGTCGAGCACGGGTTCATGCGCCGTGTGGATCAGCCAGTCCTTGCGGTAGCTGGCGTCGGTCGTCGTCACCCGGTCAAAAATGACGAAGTGCCGCGGCAGCAGGAACACCAGTTGCCGGGTTGCCAGGCTGCACTTCTCCGGCAGTTCCGCCTGGTCCTCGCGGCGGACGACGCCGTGCTGATAGCAGGCCGTCGCGTCGCCCGCGACGTAGATGAAATCGTCGTTCGTTTCAAATGCCCGAAGGACGGAGCCCAGTTGCCGGTGCTGGCCGCCGTGATTGCCCTCGACCCTGCCACCCCAGTACGGCGCGACCGGTTCGCCAGGCTGATGGATGACCACGCAATTGTGGGCTACGGTCTGCGCATAGTAGTTGGCCAGGTGCTGTCCGTTGGTGAACTCCTCGTACCGCGTGCCCGAATCCAGGGCCAGGAAACCGCGCCGGTAGATAACGAAGTTCAGGGCGTCGTAGTGGCGGTGCTGGCGGAGGATGCCGCCGCAGGTAAACAGGCAATAGGTGTCGTCCGGCCCCGTGCCCGACCGCAGGAACACTTGCCCCATCGTCTCGAAATGCCGCGCGCGAGGCAGATCGCTGGGCGGCAGCGGTTCCGGAGATCGATCCAGTTCGGACAGCAGGAACGGATAGAGGAACCAGGTGCTCGAATAGCCGGACTCCGGCAGCAGGCTTTGCACGTGGCGGGCCAGAGCAGCCGCCTCGGGGGCGGCGCGTCCGTACAGATGCCGGATGTTCGCCATGTGCGTGTACAACTGGCTGATCGGCAGCCGGTTGTCGGTATGAGGCGTGTCCCCGTAGCCGAACTGCAGCGGCAGAGGATCGGCGGCAATCCAGTTCCAGATCACGTAATTGGCCAGCCACGCGCCGTGCGGCCAGTCGGGCGCGATGTTCTCGCCCGTAGCCGACAGCCAGGTATAGAAGAAGTTCTGCTCGGACCAGGGGTAGGCGCCAAACACGTAGCCCAACGTCGACGAGGCGCCGCCGCCGTCGTCGCCGCAGGCCCGCTGGCGATGGGCCAGCAGTTTTCGGTTCTCGTCATGGCCCCAGACCAGCCACTGGTTGACCGTGGCCGTTTCGATTCCTGTGCCGAAGGCGGTGCAGCCGATGAACCACAGGCAGTTCCGGACTCCGTAGAACCCGGTGTCGTAGCCCGACAGATTCTCCCGGTAAATCGGCGGCTTGGCCTTCAGGACGCGATCGATCGTGACAATCAACCGCGACATGAACTCCTGGCGCTCCGCTTCCGTCAGCGAGGAGTACAGCCAGTCCCAGGCCAGCACGGCATGCACCCGCGACGTGGAATACCAGTTGACGGTTTTCCGCTGGTCGTAGCACTGTTCGTAGAACGCCACACTGGCCTGGAGACAGGTCTTGGCCAGGTGGAGATAACGCGCGTCCTCCGTCATCAGGTAGACGAAGGCCGCGGCAGCGGCTTCCGGCCCCAGGTCCCGCGGTTCCGCCTGGCTGCCGGCGGTGGTCTTTGCCAGCAAGCCATCGACGTGCAGCTTGACGCGGCGATACCAGTCGTGTTCGGCGCCCCCAGCCCGTTGTTTCACGGCCGGCCACATCTGGGCGTTGAAAAACAGCCGCGGATGGTCCGCCCGGATCTTCCCGGTCCACTCCGGCAACGGCTGGCCAACGGCGATCAGCGGTGCGCCGACCAACGTGAGGCAGACTCCCAAGCGAAAGAAACGTGTGGGCGACATGGCAGACCTCCCGGCTGGGGTAATCCGGCGTGCCGTCACGAGGCGCACCAAACGGAGTTGGTTTGCTGCCCCGCGCGGCCTCGTCCGACCGGACCTCGGCGTTATTCTACATCACGCGGCCCCGGTTTCCATCATGACCGTGGTGGTAGAACGAAAGCCACGATTGGCGCCGCGGCGTGCGACAAGTCGCAAGCGGTTTCATTCCGAGCCTTGAGGGGTCCGCACAGGCATTCACTCTTCACTCTTTCGAAAAGTAGAATGTCCCCTTCCTTCCCCCTCGTTGGCGACGTGCAAGCCGTCCCGATTCCAGGGAGGGTCAACCTCGTCCAGCGAGGCCGGTCGCAGGACGAAGAACGGTCTCCTGGTGGCGTGAAAGGGACGCTATCTTGTGGGCGTGGTTCTGTTACAATGGTCCCGAATGGTGCCGGAAGTCGTTGTCGGGGAACGAAGGTCGATTTGGTGACCGGTTCTGGCTGATAACGACTCCTGGCCCACTTCATTCTCCAATCCATACCCTGCGTCTTATGCCATCAGCCCTGGATCAATTCGTGCAACAAGTGGTCGACAGCAGCCTGCTGTCCGCGGCGGATGTCCGCGCGCTGATCGACTCGCTGCCGGCAGAGGAGCGGCCGCACGGCGCTGACCAATTGGCGCAGGAACTGGTCCGCCGCAAGCTGCTGACCGCCTACCAGCTCGAACAGATCCAGGCGGGCCAGGGCCGGTCGCTCGTCTTGGGCAACTACGCGATCCTGGACAAGCTAGGCCAAGGCGGCATGGGGTTGGTGCTGAAGGCCGAGCATCGGCGGATGAAACGGCTGGTCGCCTTGAAGGTCCTCTCGCCCCAGGTCGTCCGCACGCCTGAACTGCTGCGGCGGTTTCAACGCGAGGTCGAGGCGGCGGCCAAGCTGTCGCACCCGAACATCGTGATCGCCCACGACGCCGACGAAGCCGGCGACACGCACTTCCTGGTGATGGAATACGTCGAAGGCACGGACCTGTCGACGCTGGTCAAGCGGGACGGTCCCTTGCCGGTCGGTACGGCGTTGGACTACATCCTGCAAGCCGCCCACGGCCTGGAGTACGCTCACCAGCACGGCGTGATCCACCGCGACATCAAACCGGCAAATTTGCTGGTGTCAGTTGTCAGTTGTCAGTTGTCAGTTGCACCAGACGACCGGACGATCACCGCTGACCACGGACGACTGACAACTGACCACGGACAACGGACAACCCTCAAAATCCTCGACATGGGCCTGGCGCGGGTCGAATCGGCCGGCGGCACGCAGGACGAACTGACCGGCAGCGGGCAGATCATGGGCACCGTCGACTACATGGCGCCGGAGCAGGCGGCCAACACCAAGCGGGCGGACCAACGAGCCGACATCTACAGCCTCGGGCTCACGCTCTGGTATCTGCTGACCGGCCGCCCCGCGTATCCCGGCGACAGCGCCGTGGAAAAGCTGATGGCTCACCAGACCCAGCCGATCCCGTCGCTGCGCACCCAGCGCCCCGCCGTTTCGTCCGCCCTCGACGCCGTGTTCGTCAAGATGGTCGCCAAGACGCCGGAGGTGCGCTACCAGACCATGACCGAGGTCATCGCCGCGCTGGAGTCGTGCCGAGGCACGGCGTCCAGCGCCGCAACCGATCTGGAGGCGACGCTCGACATGAGTTCCCCCCATGTCGCGACCGATCCTCACACGCAAGCCACGCTCGCCACCCCGCGCCCGGCGTGGTGGCGGGATCGACGAGTCGCAGCGATTGCGGCCGGCGTGCTCGTGATGCTACTGGGCGTCTGGATCGTCAAAGCGGCATGGCCGCGTGGAAGCAGTCGAGAATCGCTTTCGAGCAACGACGCAGCCGCTTCGAACAACGCTCCAGCGAAAACGACTCGTGGCCCCAACGCCGCCGATTTGAAATCTGAAATCTCAGATCTCAAATTCGAAGAGCCGCCGCCGCTGGACGAATGGCTAAAGGGCCGCACCATCCTGACCGTCGCCCAAGACGGAAGTGGTATTTTCACGTCCATTCAATCGGCCCTCAACGCCCTCAAGCGGGGGCAAGTTGTCAATGTGCTGGACAATGGGCCATACCGGGAGAACCTGAGTGTCCTCGCTGTGCCCGATGAATGTGGCCTGGTATCCAAAGTCGGTACCTTGATCGCCCCTGACGGATACAAGTATTATGCGGAAGAACCCTCGGGGCGGAACTGGCAAGCTCACCACGTCAAATCACAAGGCAGCTTTCGGCTCAGCGGATTCGTCTTCTTGACGAACGACGACGGTAAGAAATCGAGGTGCTTGGACGCACATGCGGGACTCGTCTTGGAACACTGCGTGTTCGCCGGACATGGGACGAACGCTCTTTCCAGAGATCTTGGGACGTTTCAGACGAGCCCGGGCCACCAACGAACGGTCATCAGGGACAACATCTTCTGCCGAATCTGCTACGTCTTGCAGAACGGCGGAGACGTGTTGATTACGCGCAACCTCTATGCCGTACCGGCCGCCACTGCATTCCAGCTTGACATTTCGTCTCACGAAGGCAGACGGCGGTGGTCGGTTGTCGCGCAAAACGTGGTTCAAGGGATACAAGAGTGTCTGCAAGTAAGCGGCGTTGACAGCAGGGCCGGGGTGCCGGACGAGATCCGAATTGAAGGCAATACACTTGATTGCCTCGACGCGGGACTGCGGTTTCTCCGCAGGCTCCCTCCTTCCCGCGTAACCATTCGCAACAACGTGTTTTCTGCGTCGCCCGCATTGTCTTTCTCTCAAGGTGCCGAAAACGACGTTGCGGGCGCGGCCGAATGGCAGGTTGACCACAATGGGTACAAAGGAGACTTCGCAATAGTGTCATTCCCAAGTTCCTTCCGTAACGTCAAGTGGTCGGCGCCGTTCTTCGAAAAAGAGATGGATCGTCGGAATTGCTTTCGCGTCACCGCCGATGGCCCGCTGGCCACTGGCGGGGCGGGCGGCGATCTGCCAACCTACATCGGCGCCCTGCCGCCCGGCCCGGCGCCGCCGGAGGGCGACTGGTTCACGCGGCTGCTGGAGCGCTGGGAGGAAGTCCAGCAGCGGATCGAGAAGCGCCAGGCGGAGGACGCGGCCGTTGGTCGCGAAGTGGCTCCTGGGACGGCGAAGGACGCACCGTCCGAGAAGCCAAGGACGCTGGAAAAGGTACAATAGAAGAAAGCCGAGATTTCTGGAGGAAGGATCTATGTCTCATTCATCCGTGGATACGCTCCTCGACGCAGTGAGCCAGTTGCCGCCGGACGAGTTGGATGATTTCGCCTTCCGCTTTGCCGATTGGCAACAGGAGGCCGCGGACGATCGGCTGCTGATCCAGGCGGCTCGGCGCCGCCTGAAGGCTGCGGATGACGCCCGGCTGCGGGCGTTGATTGCCAAGAGCGAACAAGGCTGCCTGACCGCTCAGGAACAGGCCGAATACCGAGAGCTGGCACAACGGGCCGAGCGGGTGAACGTGCATCGCGTTCAGGCATTGGCGGAATTGGCACGCCGACGAGGCCAGTCGCTCCAGACCGTGATGCAGGAGATCGGCTGGGAAGGCGACGTGCATGGCGCGTAGAGCGATTCCGCGAAGCGTGCGGCGACGGGTCCGGGAGCGCGCAGGCCGGCGTTGTGAGTACTGCCGGCACCCGGATGCGTTCGCGTGCGCCCCGTTCGCCTGTGAGCACGTACTGCCGCGGTCGCTCGGGGCGGGGGACTCGTTGGCCGAACTGGCGTGGTCCTGTCCGGCGTGCAATAGCCACAAATCCGACAAGACGTACGACCGCGATCCGCAAACCGGCCGCGCGGTTCCGCTGTTCAATCCGCGCACGCAGGAGTGGAAGCGGCACTTCCGCTGGAGTGAGGACGGTCTGCTGATTGTCGGCCGCACAGCGACAGGCCGCGCCACCGAGCGAGCGCTGCACTTGAACCGTCGCGAACCGGTCAATCTGCGATATGTTCTCTCCACGATTGGCGAGCATCCTCCGGACACGGGATGACGGGCCCGGCAGCCGACCAGCGGACTTGACGATCCCTGGACCCGCACGATCACCGGAACTACATGCGGGCGTCGAATCCGAGCGTGATCCTGAGCCGCAACGGCAAGCAGGAGTACATCGGCGCCCTGCCGCCCGGCCCGGCGCCGCCGGAGGGCGACTGGTTCACGCGGTTGCTGGAACGTTGGGAGGAAGTCCAGCAGCGGATCGAGAAGCTCGAAGGAGAATAGGGCCCGGGGGATCGCCTCCGGGTCGCGTGGGCCGTGGTTTTCTGGAGGCGGGATTACCGGAATGGGACCGGCGCAATGGACCTCGGCCGGATGGTCCGCCGGGTCGCAAGGGAGTACAATGGGTCACATGTTGCCGCCTTTCGACGAGCACGGGAATTTGCCGCCGGGGATCCATCGGACGTCGGTCGACGTATTGGTGGCAAGGTTCGGCAGCGGATCCGCGGAACGAGAGGTGGAGATCCGCGAGTTGTTGGAGTTGATCGACTGGGCCAGGACGCATGGGGTGCGCCGGATGATTGTCAACGGCAGCTTCGTAACGAGCAAGCGCCGGCCCAACGATGTGGACGTGGTGATCTTGCCTGTGGCAGGTGAGGTCCCAGCGGATGCGATCATCGAATGTGAACCGCCAATTTGGCCCTTCTTACAGATCCTGGTGGCTGCGGATGACGAAGACCTGCTGCGCTGGGCCACGAGCGATTTCGCGACCGACCGCCAAGGACGCAGCAAAGGTGTTGTGGAGGTGATCTTGTGACCGAATATCTAAGCCCGCAGGGGTACGAGCAGACGCGCAGCAAACTGGCCGACTTGGAACGTCGACTGGCGGAAATCGAAGCCCGTACCGATCTTTCCCCGGCCCATCGTGAACAGGTCTTGCGGTCTTACCGCCAAATGATTCAGCAGTACCGGCGTGAGACCAAGCTGTTCGAGGCCATGCAGCAACCTGCCATGCGAGGCGAGTAGGGGCGGGCGACCCGTGCGCATTGTACCTGTGGCAACTGGACTCGCACGACCACCGGAACTACATGCGAGTCTCGAATCCAAGCGTGATCCTGAACCGGGATGGCAAGCAGGAGTACATCGGCGCCCTGCCGCCGGGCCCGGCGCCGCCGGAAGGCGACTGGTTCACGCGGCTGCTGGAACGTTGGGAGGAAGTCCAGCAGCGGATCGAGAAGCTGGAAGCGAAGTAGCAGGCGGGAGGCGAATGTGTCCACCATCGAGAGAATCCGTCAACAGATTCGCGACCGCGAGTACTTCATGTCGTCGCACGCCGAAGAAGAAATGGCGGAGGATGCCTTCGAGCGGCCCGATGTGGAAAACGCAATCCTGCGCGGCACGGTCGACAAAAAGTTGACGCGCGACCCGCGAGGCACACGCTATCGGATCGAAGGGCCCGCCTTGGACGGGCGGTGGATGCACGTGATCTGCCGGTTCCGCGAAACAGGGGACTTGATCATCATTGCCGTTTATGCGAAGGAGTAGTGCGGTGAAGTGTGAATTCTGTGACGGTGATACAACGGTGCGCAAGGTGCGCAAACAGCACTGGCATGGCGGCAAGCTGTATCTCATCGAGAACGTCGAAGCCGAAGTCTGCCAGGAGTGCGGCGAGCGATACTATCACGCGCGCACCCTGGATAAACTCGACGCGCTGATTCGCGAAGACCATGAGGTAAAGCAGGTGCTCTCGGTTGAGGTGCTTACCGTTTAGCCCCGTTCATCCCGGTTCCGGCCCGGCGCCGCAGGAGGGCGACTGGGGTACGCGACTGCTGGAACGCTGGGCGAGGAAAAGGTGTCAGGCAACCGTTTTCTTGCCCCCCCTCCCTCGTTCCCTCCGGCGTGGCTGCCCTTTCGGAGGCACCACCTCGACCGATCGCACGGCGCGACGACGCGATCTGGAAAGCACCTTGCGCCCACCAGGCCGCCCGAACTTGCTGTCCGCCGCATGCGTTCCGAACGGGCGCTAGGCGGGGACCTCGATGCCAACTTCCTCCAGCGTCTCCGCAGTTACGACTTCGTCCAACCATGTGTCCAGTTGCTCCGGATCGCTGGTCGCTCGGATCGCCGATGACAAGTCGTCAGGCACATCGCCGAAACGCCGTTTCAGCAGGCGAATCAAGGTCTGCTGGCTCTTCTTGATCGCCCCTTCCTTGGCACCTTCTTCCTTCAATTCATCCGCTATGGTTCTGCGCATTTCGAAAACCTCCTGGCGATGTTCGTCCGTTTGGACCGAGGCTTCGATCGCCTGCTGCAAACTCGGCCACTCGGACGGTTCTCGTACATGATACACGAGGGCCATGATGTAGGAAAGCAGTTCCAGCCACCGGCGCCGTTCGGCTTGCGGCATGTTTTCCAGGTGCTGGATCGCCCGGTTCAGGAGCCGCCGGAACTCGCGCGGCCGCGATTTCCGCTGCTGGATCAGCCGCAACACCCAGCCGAAGAAGCCACCCTTTTCTTCGAGGATCTCCGGGTCGATCACGGACAAGTTGATGAACAGCGGCTCCATCGCGGGCGTGGCAGATTCAAACGCCTCACCCATTTCCACCAAGTCTACCAGCCGGCCGACCGAATCCCAACGTTGCGTGCCCGTGTAGAATACCACCGGAAGTACGGGGTGCAGTCGGATGCGGGCCAGCGAGCGATGCGTTTTCGACCACTCGCGGACCTGATACTTGAAGATCTGGACCACATAGTCCACGGATCGCAGGGGCATCAGCCGGTCTGGCTCCGATTGATGTTCGATCAGGATATAGATCAACAGGACTCTGGCCGTCCGCTCTCCCTTTCGTCGTCGTAGCGGAGCGAGCAACACGACGTCGGATTCCACGTGGCGGTAATCGCGCTCGACGAAGGTTGTCTGCACCAATTTAACCCGCCGGAGATCAATCCGCTTGACAATGTCCGCGCCGCACAGAGCTAACAAATCCCGGACGTTCTTGGGATCCTCCAGGAGGAGCTTGATGGCGTTTTCCCAGAATTGGCGGACAATCTGCAGAACTCTTGACTGGTCCATGCCTTCTCCTTTCCACGATGCGTCGGTGGCTGGGAGCGATTGTCATTCTGAAGCGAGTGGGCGGTCAATGGTGGCAAGCAGCTTTTCCGCGGTGGTCGGGCAATTCACGGCGACTTCTTCAACCTTCCCACTTTACCACCCAGCTTCCGTCATCGGGGAAGCCGGGGGCGTGCTTGTCGGGGCGTCCGTCCCAGCCGGCGGCCATCATGGCCGCCGCGTAGAGCAGGCCGCCGTTGGCCGGGGCAACTAAACCGGACAGGTCTGATTCTGTGGTTCTCCTCGGTTTCCCATGCTCAGTCCGGACTTACGGGAATTAGACCCGTCCCGTTTGGGTTGCCCCTCTGTTGAAAGACACTTCTCATTGTCAACGGGCCTTCGCGCCGTCCTTCCGGATATCCACGGCCACGTCGTTCTTCTGCGCCGCGCCGGGCGTGCTGCGGCCGTCGGCCACGTAGCGGTCGAGCAGCGCGGTGAGCCGCTCGACGATCTCGGGGTGCTGGTCCTGCACGTTGGTGGTTTTCCGGTCGTACCTCCCCTTTCGCTGCGGAGTGCTTCCGGTCACCGCGTTGCCGCCCCGCGCGGGCCGTCGTATTGGTAGCGGAAGAAATCGACGTCGATGTGGCCGACCGCGTCCCGCTCGTTCCAGCAAAAGAACCCGAGCCGGTCGCCCGTCCACATGCCGAACTCCCACAATCTACCGGGGAACCACCTCGTACACGCCGAACTCGAACACCGTGTACGCCTGCCAGGTCACGGCCCGCTCGGTGCAGTGGAGCCGCACGTAGCGGGCCTGGACCGGTTCGAAGCGGAAGATGTCCGCATCGCCCAGCCAGTTGCTTCGCCCTTGGACGGCGGCCACCTCGCGCCACGTCTGGCCGTCGGTCGAAACCTCGACTGTATAGTTTTTGGCATACGCCTTCCACCAGGCGACCGTCGCGCCGCCCACCTTGCGCACCGAGCCCAGGTCGACCATCAGCCACTGCGGGCCGGGCTCTTCGTGGTCGCTCCACCACATGGTGTTGGGATCGCCGTCGACCGCTGCCTCGGGCGGTCCACCGTGCTGGCTCGTTGTCGACGCGGTGGCCTTGCCGCCCCGCGCCAGATTTTGCAGGCTGACGGTCAAGCGAACCACGTTGGAGCAGGCGACCAGGCGGTCGGAGTCCTTTGCCAAGGCCACCACGTTGTAGATGCCCGGCGCGGCGCCGCTCCAGGTGAAGGTCCAGCGGCCGTCCGGCGCAAGCTTCGCCTCGCCCAGCAGCGCCGATGGTTCGAAGGCCTTCGCCACGTCGGCGTCGCTCCGCAGGAACCAGTTGCGCCACGGCCCGCTGAGGGCGTGCAGGGTGACGCCCTTGAGGTTTGCGTTGCGGTCGCTGGCGAAGCCTGCGAGGGGAACATCCCATCCCGCGCGCTCGGCGCGGGTCTCCGACACCTCGCGCTCGGCGCGGGTCTCCGACCCCGCCCTACTGCCGACCGTCAGGTCTCCGGTGCTTTGGGAGACTTGCGATCCAGCCCCGTGGCTCGGTCGGAGACCGGCCACAGCGCCGTCCGGCTCGGGGAGTTCGAACCCGTCGGCCGGTTCGCTGATCCGCACATTCGGCATCACGTTGCTTTCGGTCAGCAGGGGTAACTCGTCGAGCGTGAGCAGGTGCTCGTGGTTGAAACTCTTCCGCATCCAGTCGGGCGGGTTGCTCTTGCCGCCGGTCCACCACGCCGAGCAATAGAGCCAGGCCAGACCGTCTTTTTGGGCCACGTCCGGGTTGAGCAGCGCGGAGTCTTCGGCAATGGCCAGCATCTTGCCCGGGGCCACCTGCTGCATCAACTCGTAGGCCGGCCGTCTCGCATCTTCCCAGGACTCGCCCCAGCCGAGCTTTGGATTGGCGTAGGTATCGATACTGGCGATGTCCACGTACTTGGCGCCAGGATAGTACCGCTGGCGGTGGACAGCATCTTCGTCGAAGTTCGCTGCCGGCGGCTTCCGCGTGTGGCTGACGTGGGCCGCGTTGTAGACCCAGATCAGGTTGTGCAGCTTGCGTTCTCGGACGAAGTAGTCAAACATCAGCCGCCACAGGGCCGCGGTGTTCTCCGGGGTCTGTGGGTCGGTCCACCAAAACCAGCCGCCGTCGATTTCGTGCAGGGGACGCCAGAGCACCGGCACGCGCGCGTCGGCCAACTGCTGCAGATAGTCGGCCGTGACCTTCAGGTCCTCGATCACGGCGCGGTGCTCGGCCGTGCCGGGCGTAATGGCCTTCGCCAGATCGAGTCGTCCGCTTCCTCGCGGGCGGTCCACCCAGGCCGAGCCTTCGGGATCGCCGGGCTTCATCCAATGGTATTGCAGGGCGACGATCCCTCCCTTTTCGCGCCACCAGCGGATGCTGCGGTCGACGGTTCCTTGCATCACCTGCCGGTACGTTTTATCCCATTTCCGGTGGAAGCCAGCGACATCCCCGCCCGCAAGGGCCGGCTCGCGGCCGGTGATATGCAGCACTGCTTGGGGCTGGGCGTCCTGGGAACCCGAAATGCCTGAGAGGATCTGCTTGCCTTGGACAGATTCCAGGTATTCGAGCACCTTGCGCGCCTCCGGTATCAAATCCGGGTCAACCGGCTCGGCGGCCTGGGACGCTGCCACGGAGGCGAAAGCCGCCCAACAGACGATGTTGGCACCTAAACAGATTGTGAATTGCCGAAACATGCTCTCTCTCCTCGTGCAAGGTCTGGTTCGCGGAGCACAGGCCGTCCGCAAGAGAATGTCGCCGTCCGGGTCGTTTTGGACAGCCGAAGCCGGAAATGCCTTGAACTCGTTGCCCGGCAACGACTTGCAGTGCATCATGGAAAGGGCGATGCGATGGCGAGTGCCCGATGATCCCGGAGGGCCGGGGACCGCTGGCGTACTCGACCGTTGTCCAAAACCCACGACATCTGGACATTGAATCAGAGAGAGGGCCACCAAGCACCGATGGACGGACTGCACTGCGACAGCGAGAACGCAAGAGACGAACCGGGTACAGACCGGCACGCTCAGTTCCTGCGCCTGTATACCCGGCACCAGCACCGGATTCTGGCCTACATCTACACGCTCGTGCCCAACCGGGCCGACGCGGAGGACCTGTTGCAGGACACGGCGGTGCTGTTGTGGGAGAGGTTCGAGCAGTTTGAGTTGGGAACGGACTTCATCGCGTGGGCCTGCCGAGTGGCGTTCTTGAAGGTCTCGAATCACCGCAAGCGGTTTGCCCGCTCGAAGCTGCTGTTTGATGACGAGTTGCTGGAAACCGTGGCCGAGAGGACCATCGCACTGGCGCCGGAGTTGGACGGCCGCCGCGCGGCGTTGCAGGAATGCCTGAAGCGTCTGGAGGACCGCGACCGACGAATGATCGCGGCCCGCTACGAGTCCGGTGGCAATGCCGAGCGTGCTGCGGATGCCTCAGGCCGCACGATTCAGGCCGCCTATAAAGCGCTGTACCGGATTCGCAAGGCCCTGTTCGACTGTGTGACGTTGCGATTGGCAGAGGGGGACAGCCGATGAATCTCACATCGCAGCAACTGGCCGAACTGGATTCCCTGTTATCGGATTTGGCCGACGAGCGGCTTTCCGCAGAGCGCCGTCTCGTGTTGGAGGGACTACTCCAGTCAGAGCCGGAGGCTTGTGACTACTACATCCGTTTCCTGGCCCTGTGCGGCGACTTGCATGAATTCGCGGCAACTTGTCTCAGTGTCGGAAACGAGGACGAACCACACGTGGTCGCGTCTCTCCGAGACGCAGATGCCGGTCTCGGAGAGACCGGCCTACGTGGATCGCGCGCCCGGAGCACGCGCGGCCGCCGTTGGCCGGCGTGGGTCGCGGTGGTCACGGCTGTTCTCGTTTTGGCCGCAGTGATCGTGGCTACGCGGCGCCCCGCAGGGGTCACTGCAGCGACCTTGCCAGAAGCCGGGCGGGTTGTCGGCCACATCCTCGATGTAGACGGCCCGGTCGAGATTGCCACGGGCCAGGCGCCGGGCACACCCGCAATCGATGGCAGAGCGGTTCATGCCGGCGAGGCGGTGTTGACCCAAGGGGAAGAGGCCCATGCCGCGATAGGACTAAACGACGGCACCGTGATCCATCTGGCGGGCGACACGCGTGTGGGACTTCGCGCGGAGGACCAAGAGAAGGTCGACATCGAGTACGGCAACGTCACCGCCGCCGTGCGGCCTCGCCCGGCGGATCGACCGCTGGAAATCTGCACGCCGGAGGCTCGCGTCAAAGTCCTGGGTACACGCTTGTCGGTCGCGTGCGGCGATCGGCGAACGCGCGTCGATGTATTGGAAGGCGATATTCGCGTCACACGGCTTTCGGACCAGCGATCCTTGACGCTTGTCGGGGGCCAATCCGCAGACATTTCGCCCCAGACCGACCTCCGGCCGGCCCCGATCTCTCCGGCGCCGGACCACTGGTCGCTGGACTTCAACGAGGGCCTGCCAGGCGGCTGGGAAACCGGCCAACTCGTGTTCGACGATTTGTCCGAAGGCTCACACGCCGCGGTTCGGGCTGCCGCAGTCGAGGAGAACGGCCATCGCCGCTATCAGCTTCGCAGCCACAACGCCTGGTCCGACGGACTGTTCGCCCTCCACGACGACAGTTGGATTCACATTCGCTACCGCCTGGAGAAACCGGGCACGTTCTTGCTGTACGTCGTCTGCCGTCAGCACGACTTCGGCCAGCCGGTTTGTACCGTGCTGACGCCAGGCAACCTGCGTGATCCGGAGGCCGGGCGATGGCACACGGTCACGCTCCCGTTGAACCAGTTTCGCCGCGCCAGGGCCCACGACATTGTGCCCCTGCAGGGACAACTTGTGGCGTTCCTCCTGGTGTTCGACTCCCCGGAGCATCATCCCGGCTTGACCGTCGATCGCATCTGGGTCACGCGCGGAGCCCCGGCCGAGCCTCGCTCGCCCACCGACTTGACCGGACTTCCTGAATGAACCGCCAACATTTCTCGGATGTGACGGTCTGCCTTATGGTGTTCATCATTTTTCGAACAAGTCCCGGTAGAAGGCCAATTTTTCGTTCCCAGCTACGGGGCGCGGGCGTGGTCTTGTGCTGAGAGCCATCGTGGATGGATTGCCGCCGTCGAACGGCTGCCAGCGCGGCGGGCTTCCGCCGTTCGGATTGCCGGTTTTGACGAAGTTGACCCAATACGACGAGACGTCATCGGCGACGCGCCGGTCATCTTCCGTCCACGGGCGATGTTGATTCATAACGTCGTCTGAACGCGTAGGTGGCAGCCGGTCGACCAGCACTCGCAGCCTCACCTTGTTCGTGACCTGCTTCCCGGCGCGGACGTCGTCTTCGCGGAAGGTCGCCATGTGGATCACGCCTTCGGGCGTGCGGCGATAGTCATACACCAGGTAGATCGTGCCGTCCGCGGCTTGCACACCGTCGGGATAGGTCACGTCAGGACGCTCGTCGATCATGAGGCCGCCTTGCCATGTTTTGCCGTCGTCGTCGGAGATGTAGGCGGTAAGTTGTTCACGCTTCGTCCGCTTGTCCAAGGGGCCATGCTTCACCAGCAACAGGCTGCCAGAATGCAGCCGACGCAGGAAAAATCGCGACGTGTTGTGCTTGATCGTGCTGCGCTCGACCGGACTCCATGTCTTGCCGCCATCGTTGGAAATGCTCTCGCCCAAGCCTTGCACGCGCACCAGCATCCAGAGCGAGCCGTCCTGGCGCTCGACGATCATTTCCTCGTCGGGGCCGCGCTTCTTCGGATCAGCGATGTGCGCCGTGCCTCGGAGCTGGAAAGTCTTGCCCTGATCGGCGGAAGCGAGCACGCGACAACTGTTGTCCGCCTTCCACACGGATGCCGGGAGCAGCCAATCGCCATTCTTCAACACCGTCGGTTTGTTCAACAGGATGCCGTCGCCGAGGCGCCGCGGCGCCGACCACTGCGGCTCGGCGGCCTCCGGGTCGTCGGCCACGATGGCCCACACGCCGAAGCGGCCATCCTGCATGTTCGCGCTCTGGCCCCAGAACAGCCACAGCCGGCCCAGCGGATCGATCCACACGTTGGCGGACATCGCGCGCGTGCCCTCGTGCGGAAGAATCATGAGTTTCACCGCGGACCACGAACGCCCGTCGTCATTGCTCGTTTTTAGTACCTGGTAAGTGCGCGTGCTCTCCACATTCCGGCCGTAAATCACCCACAAACGTCCGTTCGCGGTACGCTCGATGCCGGGCACACCTTGCCGCTTCGTCGGCGGGATGTGCAGCGGCTGCGGCGAGACGATCACCTGGGCAGGCTGCAGAGCGAGGTCGAGTTGCAGCGAGTCGCCCGCACCGGCCTGCATCGCAACCAACGGCGTGAGCAGCAGGACGGTGAACTGCGGAATGGTGTGCTTCATGGCTGAAGTCTGGGGAGTGAGTGGATTTGTCCGGACAGCTCTTTCACGATTCCAGGGTGTTGGCTGGCGACGTTGTAAAGTTCCTCGGGATCGGCGTCGTGGTCATACAGTTCGGTCTGGTCGTCGCTCCAGAGCGTGCAGCACCAGCGGGCGGTGCGGATGCTTTGGCCGTGGAGTTTCGGACCCCGCGTGACGAGCGTGAACGCCGCGTTCTTGACGCTGGCGGTGGGATCGGCCAGCACGGGACGCAAACTGGCTCCGGGGGCCGCGTGCGGCATGGTCAGGCCGCAGAAATCGGCGATGGTCGGATACAGGTCCACGAACTCGACCAGCGCGCGGCTGGTCTGGCCGCCCTTCATGCCCGGCGCAGCGATGATGAGCGGGGCGCGGCAACTGCGTTCGAACAGTGTGTTCTTGTTCCACCACGTCCGCTCGCCGGTGTGGTAGCCATGATCGCCGACGAAGATGACGATCGTCTGGTCCCACCGATGGTGCTTGTCGAGCGCATCGAGCACGCGGCCCAGTTGCGCGTCCATGAAGCTTGTGGCGGCGAGGTAGGCTCGGAACAGCTCGCGCCACTCCTGGTCCGTGAACTTCGCGAAGGCCTTGCCATACTCGCCAAAGCCCACGGCTTCCTGGCGCGCGGGGGTGATATCCGAAGGATCTGTCCAGGGCTTCAGCGACTCCGACGGATACAGCTCGAAATACTTCTGCGGCGCAATAAACGGATCGTGCGGCTTCATGAAGCCACAGCCGATGAACCACGGCTGGCCGCCAAGTTTCTCGATCATCGCGACGGTGGCGGCGGCGATCTGGCCGTCGGGTTGGTCGTCGTCGGCGCCATCCGCCGCGCCCCATTGGCACCAGGGAAGCGCGCCGCCGGTCACATTGCGGCCTGCGAGCAGCTTGCGGCCACTCCGGGTCGCCCCAAAAGCCTGCGCCGTATGCCACGAGCGGCCGGCGTCCATCCACCGCTGTTGAGCCTGCGGATCCTTTCCGCCGCCGAGATGGAGGAGCTTGCCGAAGGCGTGTGCCTGCCAGCCCGCTTCTTTGCAGAGTTGCGGCAGCGTGACGATGTCCGGCAATTTCCGGCGAAGCGGGACGTCGTTGCCGACGATGCCGGTTTGCTCGGCGCGCAGTCCGGTCATCAGGGAAGTGCGGCTGGGGTTGCAGACGGGGTATTGGACATAGGCCCGCTCGAACGTGGTGCCGCGAGCGCGGAGCCGGTCGAGGTTGGGCGTCTGCACCACGTCTCGCGCGAACGCGCCGCCGAAGTCGCGCAGATCATCGGCCATGATCAGCAGGACGTTGGGGCGCGCAGGGGTCTCGGCGGCGTGACTTGGCAATGCTGCGGCCAGCAGGAGAATCAGGACGGAGTGTTTGTTCACGGGCCGGCTCTTCATGGACTGCCTTCTGGTAAGTGCGTCTTCAGCAGGGGGTGTGCGCGTCATGCAACGTTAAGTCTACCCTTCCGTTGTGCTTCGTGGTCGCCCGGGCGTGTCGTCACGATAATCCGCCTGGCCGCTTTGTGCAAATAGCTTGCCCCTCCCCCGTTTCCCGCCCGTTTCCTCGCGATCCGCGACCAAGCCGTCATTTCCAGGGATGCGAATGATCTCCTTCAACATGTCCTGCGGGTTTTCGTGTAACATGTTGGCTGTTTGGCGGGGCGGTCGAGGTCTCGGAGATCGCGCCGATCGGCTGTTCCCTACCGTTGAACTGGCAAGCGGACCGGCGGAAAGTGTCACGGAAAATTGCATGGCAAGACGCGAAACCGGCAAAGCGATGACTCGGTGCGGTCCGCCGCACCCGTCCGGCTGCGGGGGCGGTTCGTCCGCACTTGAGATGGTCGCTTTAGGGGGATTGTCCGCGGTGCTGGTCGCCACGCCGCTGGTTCCTGGCGAGAGTACGGCGGAGCTGGGGGTGGCCGTGAACTGGATCATGGCCCTGCTGATGATCGGTGCCGGATCGCTGGTGACCGTGTCCGTTCGCCGCTCGAACGCTATTCGCCTGGACGCGATCGATGCGTTGGCCGGGTTGTTCGTCGCCCTCGTTTCGTGCAGCGCTCTGGTGATGGCCGGTCAAGGCTGCGTTCGGGCGACCATCAATATGGCTTGGCAGTGGGTCGGCTTGGGGGCCCTTTTCCTGCTGGGCCGCCAGTGGTTGCGCCAGCCGGCGGCGGTGCGGGCGACCAGTTCGGTGATGATCGGACTGGCGGTGTGTCTGACGGTGTTGGCCTACTACCAGTATTTTTGCAGCTTGCCGGAGATGCGCGCGGACTTTGTCCGCGATCCAGACGCCATGCTCCGCGAGGCGGGAATCGATCCAGCGCCGGACTCACCCGAGCGCAAGCTGTTCGAGGACCGGCTGAACAGCACTGAGCCCTTGGCAACCTTCGCGCTGGCCAATTCCTTGGCGGGCTTTCTGGCGCCCTGGTTCCTTGTCGCGTTGGGGGTCGCGGCCGCGGTGCGGGGCGGCAGGAAGGGAACCACGGCGCGTCCAGCGGAAGCGGCGCGAGCGGGCAGGCGCGCACCGGAGGATCTGGAACGACCGTGGCGGTTCGACTTGGCGGCTGGAGCGGCAGCCGTTTTCGTCGGTTTCTGCTTGTTGCTGACCAAGAGCCGCACGGCCCTGTTGGCGGTCGGCTTGGGTACTTGTCTTCTGGCGGCGTCGCGCTGGCCCATCCGCCGTCTATTGACGTGGAGAATCCTGGCGGCCGCTGCGGTGGTTTGCGGACTGTTGGCCGCTGCCCTTGCGGCAGGAATCTGGGATCGCCTGGTGGTCACGGAGACCCCCAAGTCGCTGCTGTATCGCTTTCAGTACTGGGAAGCAACGGCGGCAATGGTTGCCGACCACCCCTGGTTTGGGTGTGGGCCGGGAAACTTTCAGCACTATTACTCGGCCTACAAGCTGCCGGAAGCCAGCGAATCGATTGCCGACCCGCACAATCTGTTCTTCGAAATCGCCGCAACCGCCGGCTTGCCAGCGTTGCTGGTTTTCGTCGCCCTGCTGGCCGTCGTTGCGTGGCAATGGTCGCGCTGGCACGGATTCAGGGCGTGCGACCGGGCATCCGACGCGATCCCCACCGCGGGGCAGGTCGATTTGCCTGGTTCCGCCGGCAGTCCTCCGGGCTTGCCGGTCGAGCCGCCCGCAACGGCGGGGGTGATCCGAGGAATCTACCTCGGCGCGTTGGCGGGCGTCGTGCTGGGATGGTGGACCGGATTTGTCTTCGGCATGCCGCCCGAACCGGTGCTGTTCCTGTTGGGCGTGCCGGCTGCCGTTGCGGTCGTTGCCGCCCTGCACCGTTGGACGAAGCATGGGCAGATGCCGCCCGCGGTGCCGGCCATCGCGTTGCTGGTGCTGTCGGTCAACTTGTTGGCAGCCGGAGGGATCAGCTTTGCCGGGATTGCGCCCAGTTGGTGGTTACTGCTGGCGATCGTCAGCAACTCGGCGACGATGTCCTCGCGGGAACGCCGCCACGTGGTCGCGTCTCTCCGAGACGCAGATCCTGGCCTCGGAGAGGCCGGTCCACGTGAGGCCAGCGGGCCGTGTCCGCTGGCGAGCGATCACCTGCCGTGGGAACTGCATCTACCGCGATGCGCGGCGGGCATGCTAGCAGGAGCAGCGGTGCTGCTTGTCGTCGCTTGTTTCTTCACGATGTACTCGCCCGTGCTGCGTTGCCGCGCGAAACTGGACGAGGGGCTGGCGTTGATTCGACTGCAGCGTCCGGCCGAGGCGGAAACGGTGTTTCGCGAAGCGGCGGCAGCGGATCCGTACTCGGCGGAACCCTGGAGCAACTTGGCGGCACTGTACCATCAAGGAGCGTTAAGCCGCGAAGGCGGGGATTCCTTGTCGCGTTTCGAGGCGGCCTTGGAAGAAACGCTTCAGCGGAACCCGCGCGCCCCTACCTTGCGCAAGCAGATCGGCGACTGGTGGCTGGCCTTGTTCGCCCGCTGGGGCCAACACCGCTATTTGGACGAGTCGATGCGAGCCTATACCGAGTGGGTGCGGCTGTACCCGAACCAGGCCTTGGGCCACGCACAACTGGCTTGGGTCTGCCATTTGGCGGGCGATCGCCAGTCGGCCGACCGCGAAGCCACGCAGGCCCTGCGGTTGGATGCCTTGAATCCTCACCGCGAGAAAACCCTGGGCCAGCAAAGGCTTTACGATCCGGTTGGTGATTCCGCAGGCCAGCGGGAAAATGCCGAACAAACCACCCGGCGATTGCGTAATTAGTGGGACATGGTTGTTTTGGGACGCAAGGCGGACGGGTTCCCTATCCTGCACGCGGTTGAATCGAGACCTTTCATGAAACTCTGGATCTTGACATTAGGCATGATGTTCGTTGGCGTCGCGGCCGGTGCGTCGAGCGCCTGGCTGGAATTTGCCAACGTGGCCAATCAGTTTGAACCCCACAACCAGTCCGCCGGCGCGGCCGCCGCGATCGGACGGGAGAAATCTGGCCCCCTGGCGGTGGTTGTCGATGGCGCGGATTTCGACTTTGGCGTCGGCCAGCGACAAGGGGCCATGAGCCATGCCTTTATCGTCCGCAACGACGGCGATGAACCGCTCAAGCTGGAAAAAGGCGCCACGACGTGCAAGTGTACGCTGAGCGATCTGAAGACGGGCGATGTGCCGCCCGGCGGGACGGCCGAAGTACGGCTGGATTGGAAGTTGGTCACCCTGGGCGAGCAGTTCCGTCAAACCGCCGAAATCCACACCAACGACCCGCGCCGGCCCACCGTGTCGCTGACCGTTCACGGCACCGTCACCGACCTGGTG
Source organism: uncultured Pirellulaceae bacterium (assembly GCA_964645045.1). GTDB lineage: Bacteria > Planctomycetota > Planctomycetia > Pirellulales > Pirellulaceae > Anammoximicrobium. The sequence continues at coordinate 21,600 of CAZXYZ010000135.1, forward strand.
CGGCTGGAGCCTCACGACGTCGTCCTGAGCAACGTCCCGGCCAACGACGGGGCGGAGGCCACGGTCCATTTGTATGGCTTCAACGTCCAGGACTTGCAGGTCGTATCGCACGAGTTCACCAACCAGGATACCGCCTCGTATTTCTCCCTCGATTGGAAACCCACCGCGGCGGACGATTTGCGGGAGAAGCAGGGAGCGACCACCGGCCTGACGGGCACGTTGGTGGTGAAACCCGGCTTGCCTTTGGGGCCGATAAACCAGACAATTCAGCTGAAGACGAATGTCGGCGAGGTGGATCAACTGGAATTGGAGATCAGCGGTTCCGTCGTCAGCGACGTTTCGATCATCGGTCCCAGCCAGTTCGTCGAGAAACACAACGTCTTGATGTTCGGCACCGTCGAGCACGCCCGGGGGGCGAAAGCGACCTTGCGGATTCTGGTCAAAGGGCCTCACCGCCGGGACGTCAAGCTGACGGTGCAAGAGGTCGATCCCGCGGATGTGCTGAGCGCCACGCTGGGGGAAATGCAGGAAATCAATGCCGGCGCGGTCCGCATGTACCCGTTGGAAATCGAAGTCCGGCCCGGTTCGCGGCTGATCAATCGCATGGGCTCGGAACAAGCCAAATTCGGAAGTATCGTTGTTGAATCAACCCATCCTACCGTCAAAAAAATACCCATCAAAGTGAAGTTTGCGGTCGAGTGATCCGCCCCGCGACTTCAGGGAGGGAGCCGCTATGAGAGACCATTCTAATCCGCGGTTAGGACTCGAATGTCGTCTTTCGCTCCGCGAAAGAACGCCCTTTTGCGGAGCGAAAGGCGACAAGACCGCGATGTTGTTCTTGGACGGGTGCGTAGCAGCGCGAACCGCGGTGCTCCTGTTGGCCGGCATGTCGCTGGCCGGCGTGGGCTGCAACGGCCGGCCTACTGGGGAAGCCGCGGCGACGGCCGCACCTTCGTCGAACACGCCGGCTGCCGGTTCCACCGGCGCGCCTGTTGCGAAAAAACAACCGGCTCCGTCGACGGCTGCTGCTGCCGAGAGCAAATCAAATCCGGGCCCAGCCTCGAGCGACACCATCCCCGCTGCCCGCCGCGAACCGTTGTTCGTCGGCTGGCCCAAACCCACCCTGGCGTTGTACATTTCCGGCCAACAATACGGGTACATCGAGCCTTGCGGGTGCTCCGGCCTGACCAATCAACTCGGCGGGCTGGTCCGCCGCTATGCGTGCAAGCAGCAGTTGGAACAACAAGGCTGGGAAGTCGTCGCGTTGGACGTGGGCAATCAAGTCCGCCGTTTCGGCCGCCAGGCGGAAATCAAGTTCCAAGTGACGGCCGAGGGGCTCAAGAAGATGAACTATCGGGCGATCGGCTTCGGCCCCGACGACTTGCGTCTGTCGGCTGGCGAGTTGATCGCCATCACGGCGGACGAAGGCAATGCCGGGACGCCGTTCGTCTGTGCCAACGCGGCGATTATCGACCGCACGTTGACGCCGCGTTTCCAGGTGATCGAGGCGGCCGGCAAGAAGATCGGCGTCACCGCGGTGCTTGGCACGGCCGAGTTGTCCAAGGTGACCAGCGACGAGATCATCAAACAGCCGCCGGAAGAATCGCTGCGCGAAGTCTGGGCGGAGTTGGCCAAGCAGAAGTGCGACTTGTACGTCCTGCTGGCCCACGCCTCGATCGAAGAATCCGCCCAGTTGGCCCGGCAGGTGCCGCATTTCCACGTCGTGGTTACCGCCGGCGGCGCCGGGGAACCGACTTACGAAGCGGAGAAGATCGACGGCACGGATGCGGTGATGGTCCAGGTCGGCACCAAAGGCATGTACGTCGGCGTGATCGGCGTGTTTGACGACCCGAATCAGCCGCTGCGGTATCAACGCGTGCCGCTGGACGCCCGGTTTCCCGACTCGCGGGAAATGCTCCAGGTTCTGGCCTCGTACCAGGACCAGCTGAAGGCCGCCGGTCTGGAAGGGTTGGGCGTAAAGCCGATCCCGTACCCGATCGACCGTCAATTTGTCGGTTCGGATGCCTGCACCGACTGCCACGACGGAGACTACGCCATTTGGGAGAAATCGGGGCACGGCCACGCATTGGATTCCTTGGTCCATCCCGGCGAACGCAGCGAGGTCCCGCGGCATTTCGATCCCGAGTGCATCAGCTGCCACGTCGTCGGCTGGAACGCCCAAAAGCATTTTCCCTATGTGTCGGGTTATCTGGGGGTGGACGAGACGCCCCTGCTGCACAACGTCGGCTGCGAGTCTTGCCACGGCCCGGGCTCCGCTCACGTGGCGGCCGAAAATGGCGACGGCAATCCCGCCAAGGAGCTGATCGACCAGTATCGCGTCGAAGTCCGCCTGCGGCTCGAGGACGCCGAGAAGAAATGCCAGGAGTGCCACGACTACGACAACAGCCCCGACTTCCATGCCGAGGGGGCGTTCCAAACGTATTGGAAAAAGGTCGAACACGGCAAGAAGGTCCAACCTTGATGTGGCGGATTCTTGGCGGATTTCGGCTGACACCAAGAACTCGTGCCGCCAGGGATTCGTCTAGGTTTTTGTTAGCGGAGCGGCGCAAGCCGCCCGGTTTTCCGACTGTAATACCGGACGGCTTGCGCCGTGCCGCTACAAAGCAAGTGGCATTGGGCGCAGCCACCGGTCTCGGATTGGACGAAATACCGGCGGCTAGCGCCGCGCCGCTCACGTTACATCGGACAGCTATTTCTCGAACGATGCTAAAGCGGCCAAGTTGGTACGCTTGCAGAGGATGTTGCCATGAATCGCCGGTTTACCGTTCTGTTATCCGTGGGGTTGCTGTCCGCCGGTTTTCTGTTCGCCTGGGCGGGAACGCGGGACGAGCAGTGGAAACAAGTCGATGAAGCGATGAGCAAGGGACTACCGAAAACGGCCATCGAAAAGTTGGAACCGATTATCCAAGCGGCGATCAAGGAGAAGGCCTATGCCGAGGCGATCAAGGCCATCGGCCGCAAAATCGTCTTGGAGGGCAACATCCAGGGCAACAAGCCCGAGGAACGCGTCACGCGCCTGCAGGCCGAGATCGTCAACGCGCCGGCGGAGATGAGACCGGTGATGCAGGCCATCCTGGCCAACTGGTACTGGCACTACTTTCAGCAGAACCAATGGCGGTTCATGCAGCGGACGGCCACCGCGGCACCGCCGGGCGAGGATTTCATGACGTGGGACCTGACGCGGATCTTTGCCGAGATCGACCGGCAGTTCATGGCCGCGCTGGCCGCGAAAGATACGCTGCAGGGGACGCCCATCGCCCAATTCAACGGCCTGCTGGAACGGGGTACGGTGCCCGACGCCTACCGCCCGACGCTGTACGATTTCCTGGTGCATAACGCGCTGGAGTTCTACACCTCGGGCGAACAGGCCGCCGCCAAGCCGTCGGACGCCTTCGAGTTGATGGCCGACAGCCCGATCTTCGGTACGCCGGACGAGTTCGTGGCTTGGAAGGTTCCAACGACCGACGAGGATTCGCCGGCCTACAAGGCCGTGTTGCTGTACCAGGATCTGCTCCGCTTCCACGAAAAAGACGCCGATCCGACCGCCTTGGCGGACGCCGATTTGCTGCGGCTGCAGTTCGGCCACAACGCGGCGTTTGGCGAGGAAAAGGACACCCGCTACAAAGCGGCCCTGAAGCGCTACGTGGACAAGTGGGGCGATCACGAGATCTCGGCACGGGCGATCGCGGCCTGGGCCTCGGTGCTGCAGGGAGAAGGCCAACTGGTCGAAGCCCACGAGTTAGCAACCCGCGGCGCACGCATCTTTCCCGACAGCCCCGGCGGCAAGATGTGTTTCAACCTCGTGAACCAGATCGAAGCCAAGTCGGTCACGATTGCCACCGAACGCGTCTGGAACGAACCCTGGCCATCGATCCAGGTCCGTTACCGCAACTTGACCAAAGCTTATTTCCGCGTTGTGGCTTGGGACTACGAACAGCGGATCAAGTCCCGCAACTGGCAAACGAACTACCTGGACGAACCCGAACAGAAAGATCTGTTGGCCCGCAAGCCCGTGCTCAAATGGTCGGTCGATTTGCCGGCCACCGAAGATTACCAAGAGCGACTGCAGGAAATCGCTGCGCCCCGGGATCTAAAACCCGGCTTCTACTACCTGGTCGCCAGCCACGATCCGAAATTCGGCGAGCAGAACAATCAGGTCAGCTACACGCCATTTTGGGTCAGCCGCCTGGCGTTGGTGATCCGCAGCCGCGGAGGCGAGAACTCGTTGGAAGGTTTTGTCTTGGATGCTGCCACCGGCCAACCGCTCGCCGGGGCTGACGTGCGCGTGTGGGTCGTGGGCGACAACAACCAGCGAAAGGCCTTGCCGCCGGTCAAGTCGGATGAGAATGGATTGTTCCGCCTGGCAACGGCCGAAAACCGGTATCACTTAGTTCTGGCACGGCACCAGGACCAGCAATTGGCCACGGCGGACAACTACTCGACTTACCGCGGCGACCGGCGAGAACAGCCGTACCAGCGCACCTTCTTCTTCACCGACCGTTCGCTGTACCGGCCCGGCCAAACGATCCAGTACAAGGGCATCTCGGTCCGCGTGGAAACGGACGCGGACAAGTACGAGATCCTGGCAAGACACGACGTGGCAATCGTGTTCCAGGACGTCAACGGCGAGGAGATCACTCGCCAGCAGCATCGCACTAACGACGTCGGATCGTTCAGCGGCAGCTTCACGGCGCCTCGCGACCGGCTGATGGGCCGGATGTCGCTCCGCGTGGACGGCGACGCGCCGGGCGAAACGGGCTTCAATGTCGAGGAGTACAAGCGGCCGAAGTTCCAAGTCACGCTGGACGCACCTAAGACCGCCGCGAAGTTGAACGCGGCCGTCTCGCTACAGGGCAAGGCGACGGCCTACACCGGCGCGGCGATCGACGGCGCGAATGTCCGCTGGCGCGTGGTCCGCGAGGTCCGCTATCCCGTCTGGTGGTACTGGCGGATGTGGTGGCTGCCGCCGCAACCGGAGTCCAGCCAGGAGATCGCCCGCGGCACGGTGGTCACGGCCGCGGACGGCGGCTTTGCCATCGAATTCACGGCCAAACCCGACCTATCCGTGGCGGAGAAGGACGAGCCGACTTTCCAGTACACGATCTATGCGGACGTGACCGACACCGCGGGCGAAACGCGATCGGATGAACGCATGGTGAATGTCGGCTACACGGCCCTGCAGGCGACGCTGTCGGCCCCCGATTGGATGACGGTGGGCACGCCGGTGGAAGTCAAGCTGCGCACCACGACGTTGGACGGCGAAGGCCAGCAGGCCGAAGGTTCGCTGAAGATCCACCGCCTGCAACCGCCGGAACGAGTGCAGCGTGCGCCGTTGGCGGGCGGCTACTATCCCTACATGCGTGGCGGCCAGCCGGTCCAACCGGCCCCGGATCTGTCGAACCCGAACTCGTGGCCGTTGGGCGAAGTCGTCGCCGAGCGCGGCTTTACCACCGACGCCGCAGGCAACGTGAGTTATTCGTTCGATCTGCCCGCAGGTGCGTTTCGGGCACTCGTCGTGACGCAGGACCGTTTCGGCAAGCGGGTGACCGCCGAGACGCCGTTGCAGGTTCTGGACCCGGCGGCTAAGAAGCTGGCCGTGAAGGTGCCGCAAGTGTTCGCCGCGCCGAAGTGGTCGCTCGAACCGGGCGAGGAGTTCTCGGCCCTCTGGGGTACGGGTTATGACAAGGGGCGGGCCTTTATCGAAATCGAGCATCGCCACAAGCTGGTCCAAAGCTACTGGACCGATGCGGCGGCCACCCAGGCGACGATCAAGCAGTCGGTCTCCGAAGCGATGCGGGGCGGCTTCACGGTTCGCATCACGATGGTCCGCGAGAATCGGGCGTATCTCGAATCCCGCCGCGTCGATGTGCCTTGGACCAACAAAGACCTGAAACTGCGCTGGGAGCATTTTGTCTCCAAGCTCCAGCCCGGCCAGAAGGAAACTTGGACGCTGGTGGTCGAGCCCCTCGTAGCTCCGTCTCTCCGAGACGGGAAAATCGAGTCACGGAGTGACTCGCCCACGTGGTCCGGTCTCTCCGAGGCCGGAGATTCGGCGGCATTAAAAGCCGCGGTCGAGATGGTCGCCGCCCTGTACGACCAATCACTGGACGCGTACCTGCCGCACGACTGGATGTCCGGCTTTGGCGTCTTTCGCCAGGACTCGTCGAATCTGAACTCCCATTTCGAGAATTCGCTGCTGAATCTCCAGCACATCCGCGGCCACTGGCCCGTTCCGTCCAAGGACGTCCAGCTGACGTATCGCACATTCCCCGCCGATCTGACAATCAATCTCTGGGGCTATGCCGTTTTGCGCAAGGGTGCCATGCGCGGACTCGCATTCGGCGCAGCACCTCAACTTGAAGCGATGCAAATGGACGGAGCCGCCATGCCGATGGCCGCTCCGATGATGGCGGACGCAGCGATGCCGGCCGAGGCAGCTTTGGCTCTGGCCGAGACGCCACCCCCGGGCGGCGCGGCACTCGACGGTGGGACTGGCGGCCCGGGCGGCCCGGAAAAGCGGCCCGGCCCCGACTTGAGCCAAGTCTCTGCGCGCACCAATCTGAACGAAACGGCCTTCTTCTTCCCGCACCTGATCGCGGGTGACAAGGGCGAAGTCCGCATGGAGTTCACCATGCCGGAAGCATTGACCCAATGGAAATTCCTAGGGTTCGCCCATGACCGTCAACTGGGCAGCGGCTTGCTGCAGGACAGCGTCGTGACGGCCAAGGACTTGATGGTCCAACCGAATCCGCCGCGATTTCTGCGCGAAGGCGACACGCTGGAGTTCACGGTCAAGGTCAGCAACCAGTCTGCCGCCCGCCAGACCGGCAGCGTGCGGTTGACGTTAGCCGACGCCCGGACCGGCAACGCGGCCGATGCCCTGCTGGGCAATGCCCGGACCGATCAGGAGTTTGACATCCCGGCGCAGGAATCCCGCAGTTTCTCGTGGCGGTTGACCGTGCCGGACGGCCTGGGCTACCTGACCTACAAGACGGTCGGCTCGACCGGCAAGTTGTCCGACGGCGAGGAAGGCTACCTGCCCGTGCTTTCGCGGCGGGTACTGGTCACCGAATCGCTGCCCCTGCCCATCCGCGGGCCGCAGACGAAGAAATTCGAGTTCGCCAAGCTTCTTGCGTCCGGCGGGTCCGACACGTTGCGACACCAGTCGCTCACGGTCCAGATGGTCTCCAATCCGTCCTGGTACGCCGTGATGGCGCTGCCGTATCTGATGGAATTCCCGTATGAATGCACCGAGCAAACCTTCAACCGACTATACGCCAACGCCCTGGCTCGCCACATCGCCAGCTCCGACCCCAAGATCCGCCGTGTGTTCGACCAATGGAAGGGAACGCCGGCGCTCGATAGTCCGCTGGAAAAGGACCAAGACCTGAAAGCCGTGATGCTGGAAGAGACGCCCTGGGTGCGGGACGCCAAGGCGGAAAGCCAAGCTCGCCGCAACGTGGGCATCCTGTTCGACGACAACCGGCTGAACGACGAAACGACGCGGTTGTTGCGGAAGCTGGAAGAGCAGCAGCGCGAGGACGGCGCTTGGCCTTGGTTCCCCGGCGGTCCGGCCAACGAGTACATCACGCTGTACATTACCACCGGGTTCGGCCGCCTGCGTCACCTGGGTGTGGACCTGGACGTGACCTCGGCGATCCAATCGCTGACGCGGCTGGACGCCTGGATCGAGGAAACCTATCGCGGGATCCTCAAACACAGCGGCAAGGACAAGGACAAAAACCATCTCACGACCACGATCGCGTTGTACCTGTACGGCCGGAGCTTTTTCCTGGAGGACCAGCCGATCGACGCCGCGCACCGTGAAGCCGTCGACTGCTTCCTGGCCCAGGCCCGCCGCTACTGGCTCGACCTGGCCAACCGCCAGTCGCAAGCCCATCTGGCCGTGGCCCTGAAACGCTTTGGGGACCGCGACACGCCGCAGGCCATCATGCGGTCGATCAAGGAGCGTTCGGTCAGCGACGAAGAGCTGGGCATGTTCTGGCGCGAGTTGGAGCTGTCGTGGTGGTGGTACCGGGCGCCGATCGAGACGCAGGCGATGATGATCGAAGCGTTCGACGAGGTGATGAACGACGCTCAAGCGGTCGAAGACTGCAAGGTCTGGCTGCTGAAGCAAAAGCAGACCCAGGACTGGAAGACCACCAAAGCCACGGCTGACGCCGTGTACGGCCTGCTGCTGCGCGGCACGGACCAGCTGGCTTCCGACGTCCTGGTCGACGTCTCGCTGGCCGATACGGTCGTCCAGCCGCAGGCCGTCGAAGCCGGCACCGGTTTCTTCGAACAACGGTTCGCCGGCCCGGAGGTGAAACCCGCCATGGGCGCCATCACCGTCAAGAAGACCGACCCCGGCGTTGCCTGGGGCAGCGTCCACTGGCAGTACCTGGAGGACATGACCAAGGTCACGGCCTACGAAGGCACGCCGCTGAAGCTGAAGAAAACGCTGTACGTCAAGGAAAACACCGACCAGGGTCCCGTGCTGCAGCCCGTCACGGGCCCGATCAAGGTCGGCGACGAACTGGTGGTGCGGATCGAGCTGCGGACCGACCGCGACATGGAGTACGTCCACCTGAAGGACCACCGCGGCAGCGGCACCGAACCGGTCAGCGTGCTGTCGCAGTACAAGTTCCAAGACGGCTTGTACTACTACGAAAGCACGCGGGACGCAGCCAGCCACTTCTTCATCGACTATCTGCCCAAAGGCGTCTACGTCTTCGAGTACTCCGTCCGCGTTCAGCACCGCGGCCAATACCAAACCGGCATGGCCCAGATTCAGTGCATGTACGCCCCCGAGTTCAACAGCCATTCGGAGAGCCTTGCCCTGACGGTTCAGTGACAGAGGGTTCAGCCCTCCAAACGCACGGCGCGCTGGCGGGACTTCGACGGCGATGGCCAAGGGGACGACCGAAATCGCAAGGGCATGCCCGACCACAAGGAACTGGACCAGGCTGCACCGCAGGACGCATTACCGCTCGTCGCGACATCCTTTAGTTCGGGCCTGCAGCCTTGGCCCCGAAGGGCTTTCGCGGCCGGGCCAGCCATCGCCGTTACGACTCGGTTTTGCCCACGAGGGAATCAAAGGTGAGGGAATCAAAGGTGCCAGGAACCGTTTTCGCGTTTCTTGGGGCGGCCTTGGGGGCTAAGCGTGCTTTCCAGTCCCAGTCGGCGGACGATCTGGTCGCACCAAGCTCCCTCG
>CAZXYZ010000136.1:0-30744 GCA_964645045.1 uncultured Pirellulaceae bacterium
CGAGGGTCACGCCCGTTCCGAAACTGCGGGCGATTCCCGTGCCGGCCCCAGCGGCACCGTGAAGCACCAACTCAACGAACAAACGGATCATTTGAAGGTGGGACATTCCAGCCGCCAAGCGAGACCCGGAAACGTTTGCCCAAGGCGGGAGCGGTGGCGCGTAACAGTATCCGGCAGCTTTGCGACGCCTTCTTGGTCGAGAAGCGGAAGCTCCGCGGCCAGAAGACAGCCGATGACTATCGAAACCGACTTGCCCCGCTGGTCGAGTTCTCCGAGCAGCCCGTCGTCCTAGGGCGTTGGCGCTTGGCCGCCGATATCGACCGGGATATTGTTGTCCAATTCTCGGCTTCTCTCCATCAGCGCAGAGTGAGTCGCAACGGCCGGGGCGCCGCCAAGGAACGTCCGCTTTCGCCGTCCCAGATCTTCAACATTTTGGACTGCGCCCGGACGATGTTTTTCTGGGGGCGGCGTCCCGACGTGGGCCAGCTTCCATCGGCGTTCGGCTATCGGAGCTTGGCGAAGATCGATTGTCGCAGGTGCGAGCCGCAGTGTTCGGCGACCCGATATCCCTCTTACGCTCTTGCACCTCCGAATGGATCTAGCACGGGCTCTCGTGTAGCAAAATGTAGTTAATAGCAGACAATTCGACGTAAATCCACGGGATTAGCCGCGATCTGGGATTCGCCTGATTTTCGGCCTTTTCCTCGAATACATAGGCATTCTTGAGTTCAGGAACTCCATGACTATTACATATCATCGGAGAGGATGAACACGATGTTGGGCCTGCCGGGTTCGTCGCCAGCCAGGACGGCCAGCGAAGAAAGCAGGCAGGACAGGACGGGGAGCAGTGTTCTCATCGACTCTTGACCTTTCTTCGCGGGGGGCGGAATTCATCCCGGCGCTCACTCCTCTTCAGACTAGAAGCAACGCTGGGGAGTTTCAAGCAGTCTCCGCGGCGTGCAGCGCACGGCAGCCTGCCCTAACCGGGCTCCGCCTTGCTGGCCAAACGCCGGTCGCGGTGAGATCGGTGCCGTCTGCCTGTACCGCGTCCACGGACAATTTCGCGACATCGCGGACTGAGCCCGACGTATTCGGAGACATCTGGGACTTTGCTTCAAGTGCCATGCGATGATGCCGCATGTGTCCGAGGTCGCGCGTCACCGAGGCGTTCTTCACGAGTTGCGGTGCGATCGGACTGGTTTGATGGCACACCTTTTCTTTGTCGATCCAACCAGTTATTGGGTTGTGCAGGCAAGAAATGTCCGCTATGCTTACGTGCGTTCTATCACCTTCTGGACACCCCCGTTGCAGTACCTCCGATGAGGTCCGCGACGGGACAGATCAGAAACACGGCACACTCGACGTTATGGACAACCGCATTGTTTTCCGCGAACCCCACTCCCCTCGGCCGCAGGCCGTGCGGTTCAAGTGGGTTTCGCGGAACATCGTGTTTCATCTCACGCCACCCTAGTGGGCCGTGCCTGTGCGGCTGCGCTGGCGTCCGGGCGAGCTACCCAGCGACGCTTTCTCCGCCGATCGAACGGCTTGATCCGCGCCTGCTGTACACCCGTTGGCCGTAAGTTCGCGGCCCAGACGACCGGCGCAGACCGCGTTCCGAGAGCAGTCTCCCAGGCCCGGAAGGCCGTCCTTCGATGCCGAACGGGTGGCTGGCCGCGGTGCTGACATGCCTACCAGAAGTCCACCGACAACGTTACTCACACGCGAGAAAACGAAAATGAACCACATCGCCCCCCTGGTCCAGCGAGAAGTACTGCGACGGCGGACGTTCGCCATTATTTCGCACCCGGACGCTGGAAAGACCACGCTGACCGAAAAACTGTTGTTGTTTGGCGGTTGCATCGACGTCGCCGGCGCCGTGCGCGGCCGCAAGACCCAGCGCGCCGCCACCTCCGACTGGATGGAACTCGAAAAACAACGCGGCATCTCCGTGAGTTCGACGGTGCTGACGTTCGAGTTCGACGGTTACCAGGTGAATCTGCTGGACACACCGGGACACCATGATTTCAGCGAGGACACCTATCGCACGCTGATGGCCGCCGACTGTGCCGTGATGGTCATCGATCTGGCCAAAGGGGTCGAGTCCCAGACCGAAAAACTGTTCCGCGTCTGCGCGTTGCGGCAGATTCCTGTGCTGACGTTTGTCAACAAGGCGGATCGGCCGGGGCAAGCGCCGCTGGCCATCCTGGCCGAGATCGAGGCCAAGCTGGGCGTCGAGGCGGTGCCGCAGAATTGGCCCATCGGGACGGGCGCGGAGTTCCGCGGCGTTGTTGAGGTGGCGAACCAGACGGCGCACCTGTTCGATGAGAAGACAGGGGATCGTCGCATTGGCTTTCGTTCGGTGCCTTTGGTCGCCTTGGCTGATGAAACGGGCATCCAGGCCGGCACGCTCGCTCAGGTCCGCGAGGAGATCGAGTTGCTTTCCGAGGCGGGGGCCGCCTTTGATCGAGAGAAATTCCTGGCGGGCCGAATGTCGCCGGTCTTCTTTGGCAGCGCCTTAACGAACTGGGGCGTCGAGCACTTCCTGCGCAGCTTCCTCACGTTGTGTCCGCCGCCGGGTGCCCGGGAAAGCGATGCCGGTCCGATTGCGGCGGGCCGGTCGGAGTTTGCGGGCTTCGTGTTCAAGATTCAAGCCAATCTCGATCCTCGCCACCGCGACCGGGTCGCGTTCGTGCGCGTCTGCGCCGGGCGTTTCCAACGCGAGATGGAAGTCCTGCATCCGCGTTCCGGCAAAAAGTTGAAGCTGCGCCGCGCCCACCGCGTATTCGGGCAGGAGCGGGAGACGATGGACGAGGCTTTTCCGGGCGATATCATCGGCTTGGTCAATCCCGGCGAGTTTCATTTGGGCGATACCATTTGCGAAGGCCCGCCGCTGAATTTCGATCCGTTGCCGCAATTCTCCCCGGAGTTCTTCGGCGTGCTGAGATGCCCGGATACGGCCCGCCGCAAACAGTTCGACCGGGGTTTGAAGCAGCTGCTGGAAGAAGGCGCGATCCAGATGTTCGTCGATCCCCGGGCCGTTCGGGCCGAACCCATCCTGGCCGCGGTCGGTGGGTTGCAGTTCGACGTCGTGCGGTTCCGGCTGGAAAGCGAATACAACACCCAGACGGAGATCCAGTGGCTGCCGTTCAAGGTGGCGCGGTGGGTCAGCAACGTGGCCGAGGGTGTACGCCATCTTGATCTGCCGTATTCCGCGAGACTGGTGCGCGACCAGTTCGGTCACCGCGTCGTGCTTCTCCAATCCACCTGGGATATGGATTATCTCCAACGGGAGAACCCCAAGGTCGACTTCTCTCCGATGCGCGTTGTCAAGATCCAACCAAGCGTTCCGCAGCCGCCAGATCAGGCGGCGACGCGGCCTCTGGCCATCTGACAAGGCGGAAGCCGATGGCAGGCTTGCGCAACAACATGAAATCGCAGATCGTCATGCGACCGACTTAAAGACCCAACGCTAAGGAACTGTCAAATGGATAGCGCAAAATGAACGCAGCCAACGTGTCAGGTTGACGGCGTCCTTTCAGAGCGGAAGCCACGGAGCCGGACCCGCAACCGGCAAAGCCGGCATCTGATTTCGAAACCAGCGTCAGCGGACAGGCTTAGCCACCGCCAGTCGCCGGTGAAGGATCTCGATGGCCGTCACGCACTCGTAGCCGAAGTCGTCGGCCACGATGACAATGACGTTCGGCTTGGCGGCGCACGGCGCCGGGGAGCAGGCGAGCGCGCTCTTCCGAATCAGTCGCTCCATTTCGTGAGCACCTGCCGCTGGGTTACGGGCCACCACTCCTGCAACTTCGCAGCCAGACGCTCGACCACTTCAGGGTTGTCGGCGGCGAGGTTCCGGTCTTCCTGCGGGTCGGCCAACAGGTCGAACAGTTGCGGGCGTTTCTCCGTGCGCGGATGGTGCTGGGCATAACGGCCCATCTTGCCGTCGTAGGTCAGCATTAGCTTCCACTTGCCCTCGATGACCCAGCGGTACAGGAGGCTGGCCTCGGGGGTGTCGATGTTCGCGATGTCGTGCGCGAAGGTCTCGCCGAAGACGGTCTGCCGGGGCGTGGGGTCGCCGGATTTCAGGATCGGCAGCAGATTGTAGCCGGGCAGATTGTCCGGAATCGCCACGCCGGCTGCGGCCAGCGCCGTGGGCACGATGTCCACGCTGGAACAAAGCTGCTCGCTGCGGTTGCCGGGTTGAATTATGCCGGGCCAGCAGAACATCGTGGGCTGGCGCACGCCGCCTTCGTTGGCCGACTGCTTCGATCGCGGCGCAAAGCCGGGACCGTCCGGCTTTTGAATCCAGCCGTTGTCGCCCACGTAGACCACAAGCGTGTCCTGCGCCAGGCCCTTGGCAGACAGATACTCGAGCAATTGGCCGCACGTCTCGTCGAACCACTCGACCATCGCGTAATACCGGGCCACAAAGTCGGACGGGATGCCTTTGGCTTTATATTTCTGAAACAGACGGTCCGGCGGCGTATGCGGGTCATGCGGCAAGAATGGCGCGTACCAAAGGAAGAAGGGCTTCTTCTCGGCGGTGGCATGATCGATGAACTCGAACACCGGCGTCAGGCCCTCGCGGCCGATCTTCAGACCGTCGTCGCCGTGGCGCCCGCCGGGCTGCGGAAAGCCGCGCGTCATGCCGTGCGTAAAGCCGCCCCGCTGGAAGCTGCCTTCCCACCACTTGCCCGACTGATGGCTGAGATAGCCCTGCGCACCGAGCAGCCGGGGGACCGTGGGATGCTTGTCCACGTGGGAAATCAGCTGCTCGCGGAGCGCGGCGTACTCGGCGGGGTCGCCGCCCCGGGCCTTGGCCTTGAGTTTGAGCTTGACCTGGCCCGGTGCCGTCATGGACGGCAATTGGGCCGGATCGTTGCCGCTGGTTTTGTGCTGATGCGCGTACAAGCCGGTGACGAACGTCGCCAGCGCCGGACGGCACAGGGCGGTGGGCACATAGCCGCGCGTGAACACGGCGCTGCGTTTGGCGAGCGTGTCGAGGTTCGGCGTTTCGATGTGCGGGTGTCCCATGAAGCCATAGTCGGTCCAAGCGTGATCGTCGGAGATGATGAAGACGATGTTGGGCCGCTTGGCCTCGGCGGCGCGGGCGGCCAGGGGAGCCAGCAGGCAGAACAGGAGGGAGAGCAGTGGTTTCATCGGATTTGACCTCTCGGTATGGGGGGGGCGGAAATCATCCCGGCAGCACAGACTACAGCCCACTCTGCGATTGTTCCAACAGTGTCAGCGTCACACGGCGCACGTCCATGACGGATTGGCCGGGGATTTCGAGCGCCCGCAACGTGAGCGGTCCTTGACCGGCTTCCAGATCCACGGCGCCGAGCCGCAGGGTGCGGAACTCCTTCATCGGCGACTCGCCATCCGGACGCGGGAGCGTGTCCTGATTGGTGTACAGCGGCGGGTCCCAGCCGGGTTCCACTTGGCCGGTCAAGCGGCTGCCGCGGAACGACAGTTCGACGGTGGCCCCGGCGTCCGGCAGCGGACAGGTGTAATCGACGGTGACGTCGTAGCGGCCCGCTGTGTAAACATCCAGCAGCCAGACCAGGTTATCGTCCCGGCTGGTCCAGTTGACGAAATACGAACAGTTCGGGGCTCCGCTGCTGCGTTTCACGCCGCCACGCGGTTCGCCGTCGCGCGCCGGGAGCATGGCCACCGGGAACTCGCGGTAGCCGACGGGAATCGGCCGCGGATCCACGGCGTTACCGCCCGCGGCGCGTTTCTCCTTGCCTTTGGGCTTCGGGCCACCGGCGACGGCTGCCGCGCCAAACATCTCCTTCCGCCAGGACGTGACGGCCTCGGCAAGCCCCGCCGCCAGCGCGGGTTCACGGTCATTGACCGGCGTTGTCTGGCCGGAATCGGCGACCATGTCGAACAACTGACCCGCGTTGTCCAGTCGGTGGGTCTGCGTGCGGACGCTGACGTTCTGGTTCCAGGCGGTAAAGATCATGCGGTCGGGCCAGGCCACGTCCTGCTTCTTCAACAGGGGCGAAAGGTCGCGGCCATCGAGCGGTTTGTCGCCGACACGCGGGATTCCCGCCAACCCGGTAAGCGTGGGCAGCAGATCGATCGCGGCACTGATCTGCGTTACCTTGTGACCGGCCGGTAACTTGCCCGGCCAACGGATATAGCACACGGATCGTACGCCGCCTTCGTCCGTGCTGCCTTTGCGGCCCTTCATGCCGCCGTTCCAACGCCAACTGTTGGGGCCGTTGTCCGAGAAGTAGAGCACGATGGTGTTGTCTTCCAGTCCTTGTTCCCGTAACCGGGCCAGCACGCGGCCGACGTTCCAGTCCTGATTCTCGAGCATGGCCAGCGCACAGCGGGTCTGCTCGACGACTTCCTGATCCGGCAAGGTCGCCCGCTGCGCGATCGGCTTTTCCCGGAACCGCTGCCAGTATTCGTCCGGGACCGCCCATGGCGAATGCGGCGTGGTGAACGGGATGTAGCAGAAAAACGGGCGGTCCTTGTGGCTGTCGAGGAACGCCAGCGCACGGTCGGTGCAGACGTCGACGATGTAGCCCTTCGTGCGGACCAGGCGCCCCCGGCTGTCTTCCAGCGGCGGGTCGAAGTACTCGCCCCAATGCCCGGACGTGTGGCCGAAGTATTCGTCGAAGCCGCGGGCCACCGGATGATAGGGGTACTGGCTGCCGTTGTGCCACTTGCCGAACGCGCCGGTGGCATAGCCGGCGGCTTGAAACGCGTCGGCAATCGTTTTTTCATCAAGGTCCAGCCGCTCCTGACCCGTGGACACGCCGCGCACTTTGCCGCGCGGATGGTACCGCCCCGTGAGGAACTCTGCCCGCGTTGGCGCACACACGGGGCAAACGAAGAACCGTTCGAGCGACACGCCGCCCCGGGCAATCGCGTCAATGTGGGGCGTGGCGGCCTGCGTGTTGCCGGAGTAACCGTAATCGCCCCAGCCGGCGTCGTCGGCCAGGAAGATGACGACGTTGGGACGTTCGGCGGCGCCGATGGCGACCGAGGCCAAAACGCTGAAACCGAGAGCCATCAAGAACAACTTCATGGCAGCGCCTCCGTGATGGGACGTAGGGACGATCATGGGACGTAGGGACAATTCCAAATGGAATTGTCGACGCATGTTGTTTGGAACGGGATGTCACGGTTTGACGTCGGAATCACCCCAACGAATGAAGGGATCAACGAATGTGAGAATCGGTGAATGGCTCCCCATCCGCCATTCGTTGACTCCTTCATTCGTTGGGATGCGATCGCTGGAAACCGAGAAATATCGAAGCGAACGTTAGACCGGCGGTTTCCCATTTAATGCTGGTCGTGACCCGATGTCAGGATTTAAGGGCTCAGTACCGGTCGCCGCCGCCCAGTTTTTCTTCCGCTTTGTCCGCCTGCCAGGCAACGGCGGTCATCACCCGCGTGACGGTCAGCGCGTCGGCGGTGTCGGCCAACTGATTGGCCTGGACCACGATCATTTCCCCGGCCGGCGTGGGCAGCACGGCGAACGCACCGTGGACCATCTTGGTGTTGTACCGCAGCAGAGCCATCGCGTTGCGGTCGGAGGCCGGGCCGCAGATCGATGCAATCGAGAGCAACTCGTGCCCCTCGTCGTCTTTGCCTCCGAACTGGACGGAGACTGTCTGCTTGCGAAGCGGTCCGACGGGCACGACGATCTGCCAGGCATCGCCCGTCTCCTGGACCTGCCAGCCGGCAGCCCCGGCGACGGAGCGGACCAAATCCTTGGGGGCGAGCGTGACGGGGGCCAGATCGCCAAAGTCCAGCCCTCCGCCCGCACGGCCCGCGGCCGCCGAGCCGGCAGCCGCGGCGACGGGGACCGCGGTCACGGGCGGCATGGCCGTCGCGCCGGGAGCCGCGCCCGCCGGAACCGCCCCGCGCTGGGCCCCCATGGCTTGCTGGATCATGCCGGGCATCATCATCCCGAAGCCGGCGCCCATGCCCATGCCCATCGCATTGCCGCCGGCGCCCCCGCCGCCTTGTTCGGCCATCTTGGCCATGCTGTTGGCCGCCTGGTACATCGTGAACGCTTGCAGGTCGCCGATCGCCCCCATGCTGCTGCGCGCGTCGATGGCCTTTTGCACTTCTTCCGGCGGCGTGATCGCGTTGATGAAAAAGTCGGCCAATTCCAAGCCGTATTTGGCAAAGTCGTCGCCCAGCTTGGCCCGCGTGCCGGCTGCAATCTCGTCGAACTTGGCAGGCAGATCCAGCATGGCCACCTGGGCCGTGCCCAGCAGGTCCGTCAGCCGGGCCACGATCAGGTCCCGCAGGTACGACGAAATGTCCTCGGTCGTGTACTTGCCTTGGGTCCCGACCAGCGTATTGATCAGCAAGGCCGAATCGACCACGCGGAACGAGTACTTGCCGAAACTCCGCAAACGCACGATGCCAAAGTCCTTGTCGCGGACCGTGATCGGCTGGCGCGTGCCCCATTTCTGATCGAGGAACGTCTGCTTGCCCACAAAGTAGACCTGGGCCTGGAACGGCGATTTCTCCCAGGGGATGGTCAAGATCCGCGTGATGAACGGCACGTTCATGGTCGTCAGCGTATGGCGGCCGGGCCCGAACGCATCCATCGCCTTGCCTTCCTTGAAGAACACCGCCTCCTGGTTTTCCTGGACGATCAACTGCGCCCCCAGCTTGATGTCCGCCGAGCCTTCCGGTGGGATGCGATGTACCAGAGAACGATTCGATTCGTCGAAAAAGTCGATGACTTCCAGGCGAACTGCCATGATCGGGGTTCCTAAGGTAATGAGGGTGCTGTGCGGGATCCGCCGCTTCCCATTCTACGGAATTGCGCGGGGCAAGCCAACGCGGGGCAAGCCGAATTCGGCTTAAGGATAGCCGCTCAGCCGGACGTGGAGGGCGCGCCGCGCTGTTGATCGGCTGGGGTGCTGCCGGACAATACTGCCTCGCGCTCCAGGCCTGGCAGATTCTGCGGGCGCCGCGCTAAATGGCCCTTCGCGAAACCCTATTTGGACGGCAGCGAGTACTGCGCCAAGATCACCGTCACGTTGTCCCTGCCGCCGCGCTGCAGGGCTTCGTCAACCAATTGCCGGCAACCGTCCCCCACCGAATCGGCGTGGACGACGATTTCGGCGATCGCCGTGTCGTCCAGCATGTTCGTCAGCCCGTCGGTGCATAATAGCAGGCGGTCGCCGTCTTCCAGCCGATGGACCTGGGCGTCCGGAGTATCCTTCGATCCCCGGCCACCCAGCACTCCGGTCAACGTGTGATGCCAGCGGCGGGGCGCGTCCCGCTCCGAGGCAATCTGGCCCGCGTCGACCAGGGCTTGCGCCAGAGTCTGGTCGCGGGTGAGTTGCTTCAGAGAGCCTTGCCGGAGCAGGTAGACCCGCGAGTCGCCCGTGTGGATGACAAACAAGTCGGCCCCGAAACTGCAAGCTACGGTCAAGGTCGTCCCCATGCCGAACAGCGCAGGATCCTCGTTGGCACGCTCGACCAAGACCTTATCAATCTGGTCAAATCTGCGCAGCGCCCTGGCGACCAGGGCTTGCATGGCCCGCTCGCGTGTCTGAGGGTGATCCAGTTTCAGCCACCAATTTGCCGAGTTGAGCACTAAGTTCACGCCCGTGCGCAGGGCGAGCCGGCTCGCCAGGTCGCCCGCCGCTGCCCCGCCCATGCCATCGGCCACACAGAATGCGTACGCGGTCTCGCCGAATTGACCCGGAAGATCTTCCTCCGGCAGGCTCGTCCGCAATCGCTCCCAGGAGCGGCTGGCGCGGTACACCAGGAACGCGTCTTCGTTCCGCTGACGCATGCATCCCGGGTGCGACAAGGCCTCGAACTCGACCGAAACCAGCGAAGAATACGGCTCGGGCCGTTCCGCCTCCAGGTCGAAAATCGTAAAGTCCAAGGTGTCGGAGAGGTAAGGATCTTCGGCGTCCGGAGCGGTCTCGTTGGGGACCGGCGGTTCACGTTTGGTTTCAGCTGCCATACCGTGCTCCTCCTGACTCAGCCAGCGTGTTTGCGTTCGGTAATGGATTCGCCCGATCACCGATAGACCGGTTATTATAACCGCTCGGTACGAGATCTGCGCGAGGCGGCTCGAAACCGATTGTCGAGCGTGCCCAGTTTGGCGCGGGAGACGCCCCGGGTACACTAGGCATCGTTCGAGAAATAACCGTCCGATGACAAGTGAGCGGCACGGCGCTAGCCCAATGCCACTTACTTTGGGACCGTTGGTGGCATTTTTGTTAGCGGAGCGGCGCAAGCCGCCCGGTTCTCCGACCGTAATACCGGACGGCTCGCGCCGTGCCGCTACAAAGTAAGCGGCATTGGGCGCTAGCCGCCGGTAAAGATTCGGTCGTTCCGGAACCGGTGGCCAGCGCCATTCCGCTCACTCATTCGTCGAACGATGCGAAGCGTCGGCGCAGAAAAAACCTGGGCTGTTTTGCAGAAAGGGACCCCAACCATGACATCGACACGTGTTTATCGCGCGCACTGGTTCTCCCCGGCGAGGCTGTTGCTTCTCGGAGCAACGTGCGCCGTTGTTCTCGGGCGTGGGGACTTCGCCTGTCCCGAGGTGGCACGCGCCGCAGATCGCCCCAACATCCTGTGGATCACCAGCGAGGACAACAGCCCTTACCTCGGCTGTTACGGCGATCCTCTGGCCCAGACGCCGCACCTGGACCGGCTGGCCGCTCAGGGCGTCCGGTACCGGAACGCCTTCGCCAACGCGCCGGTCTGCTCGTCCGCCCGCACGACGCTGATCACCGGGATGTACGCCTGCTCGCTGGGCGCGCAACATCACCGCAGCCGGGTCGCAATCCCCGACACGTTCCCGCTGTACCCGGTGCCCCTTCGCCAAGCGGGCTACTACTGCACGAACAACTCGAAGACCGACTATAACGTGGCCAACGCGGGCAAGCCGTGGGACGAGAGCAGTCCCCGGGCCCACTACAAGAATCGGCGTGCGGGCCAGCCGTTCTTCGCGATCTTCAATCTGACGACCAGCCACGAAAGCCAGGTCGCCCCCAAGGCGGGAAAGGACCCCGGTTCGTACCGCGTGCCGCCGGAGAAGATCGTGCTGCCGCCGTATCATCCGGACACGCCGGAGATCCGCTTGGATTGGGCCAACTACTACGACCAGATGACGCGGTTGGACGAGCAAGTGGGCGGACTGCTGGCCGAACTGGAAGCGGCCGGACTGGCCGAGGACACGATCGTGTTCTATTACTCCGATCACGGTGGAGCCCTGCCGCGGGGGAAACGGAACCTGCACGACTCGGGGACGCATGTGCCGCTGATCATCCGCTTTCCGCAAAAATGGGCGCAGCTCGCTCCGGCCCAGCCCGGCCAGTGGTGCGACCAGTTGGTCAGCTTCGTGGATTTTCCCGCCACGCTGCTGAGCCTGAGCGGCGTGCCGATTCCGAAAAATTATGAAGGCCGTGCATTCCTGGGCGATCAAAAATCCGCACCGCGGGAGCATGTGTTCCTGTACCGTGGCCGCATGGACGAGCGTTGCGACACCGTGCGAGCCATTCGGGATTCGCAGTTCCGCTACATCCGCAACTACAGCCCGCACCGGCCCTGGGGACAGCACTACTCGTATCCGTTCCAGGTGCTGCCGAGCATGCGTTCGTGGCACGCGGCGTTCGTGGCGGGCCAGTGCAATCCGGTCCAGGCCCGCTATTGGGGACCGAAGCCATCCGAGGAACTGTACGACGTCACCGCCGATCCGTTTGAGATCAAGAACCTGGCCGCCGATCCCGGCCACGCCGAACGATTGGCCAAGCTGCGCAGCGAGTTGCGCGCCGAGATGATCGCCACGCGCGACACGGGCTTCATTCCCGAAGGCATGTTCGAACGTCTGACCGGCGACAAGACGATTTACGATTACGCCCAGAGCGGTGCGTATCCGATCGAGCGGATCGTGACACTGGCCGACAAAGCGTCGTCGCGGGATCCGGCCGCCCTGCCGGATCTGATGGCCGCCCTGGATGACCCGCATCCGGTCATCAGGTACTGGGGAGCCGTCGGCTGTCTGGTGCTCCAGGGCCGCGCGGCCGGGGCCCAAGCAGGGCTGACGGCGCTGTTGAACGACGATTGGGGCGACGTCCGCGTGGCTGCCGCCGAGGCGTTGGGTTACCTAGGAGAAGCGGATGCGGCCGTGGACACGCTCGCCGCGGTGCTCGATAGTCCCATGGAATACGAAATCCTGGCCGCCCTGAATGCCTTGGACTTTATGTGGGCGGCGGGCAACGTGCCGCTGGAACGTGTCCAAGAGATCCTCCAGGGCCGCACGTTTGGGGAGACCCCAGACCGGATCGCCAAGTACCTGTTGAGTCAGACGGCCGTGAAACGGCCCAACGTGCTGTTCTTTCTCGCGGACGACCTGGGGCAGCGCGATCTGGAGTGCTACGGCAGCACTTTCTACGAGACGCCGAACCTGGACGGCTTGGCCCGCGACGGCGCGCGATTCACCGACGCCTATGCCGCCTGCCCGGTCTGCTCGCCGACGCGCGCCAGCCTCATGACGGGCCAATGGCCGCAACGGACCGGCATCACCGATTACATCGGCGCGGCCGCGCCGGACAAATGGGGCCGCAACACGAAGTTGCTACCCGCGGCTTACAGCGATCGGCTGGCGCTGGACGAAATCACGCTCGCCGAGGGACTGAAGGACGCCGGTTACGCGACGTTCTTTGCCGGCAAGTGGCACTTGGGCCCCGAAGGGTTTTGGCCGGAGAATCAAGGCTTCGACATCAACCAAGGCGGCATCGACCGCGGCGGCCCCTATGGAGGGAACAGGTACTTTTCTCCTTACGGGAACCCGCGCTTGGAGGACGGCCCGCCGGGCGAGCACCTGCCGGATAGATTGGCGACGGAGACGGCGAAATTCATCGAGGCGAATCGGGCCCGACCGTTTTTCGCGTACCTGTCGTTCTACTCCGTTCACACGCCGCTCATGGCGCGCGAGGACTTGAGACAGAAATACGAGGAGAAACGCCGGCGACTCGGCTTGGAGGCGCAGTGGGGCCGCGAAGGCGAACGGGACGTGCGTTTGGTGCAAGAGCATGCCGTCTATGCCGGCATGGTCGAGGCGATGGATCTGGCCGTGGGCAAGGTGCTGGCCAAGCTCGATGAACTGGGCCTGCGCGACAACACGCTCGTCATCTTCACCTCCGACAACGGCGGCCTGTCGACCAGCGAAGGCTGGCCGACCTCGAACCTGCCGCTCCGCGGCGGCAAAGGCTGGTTGTACGAAGGCGGCATCCGCGAGCCGCTGCTGGTGCGTTGGCCGGGCCAGGTCAAGGCCGGTGCGGTGATCGGCACGCCGGTGTCCAGTCCCGATTTCTTCCCCACGCTGCTCGACGTTGCGGGCGCGCAGCCGAAGCACGGACAACGCCTGGACGGCGTGAGCCTGGTTCCCATCTTGAAGGGCCAGGGTCAGCCGCCGGACAGGCCGCTGTGTTGGCATTACCCGCACTACGGCAACCAGGGCGGAGCGCCGGGCGCGGCCATCCGCCGCGGCGATTGGAAACTGATCGAATGGTTCGAAGACGATCGCGTTGAACTGTACAACCTTGCGCAAGACATCGGCGAGAAAACCGACCTGGCGGCGAAGGAACCCGGCCGCGTCAAGCAGTTGCGGGCTGAATTGTCTGCTTGGCAGAAGGGCGTGGCCGCCAAGTTCCCTGCGGCCAATCCTGGCTACGACGCCGCGAAACCGAACGGCCGCGGGGCCAAGCGTCCCCCCGACGGGCCGGCCACGAAGCGGAAGCCGTGATCGCCTGCGACCATCAGTCCTCATTCAGGAAATGATGTAGAACCGCTTTGACGAATTCCGGTAGTCCTGCTCCGCAACTCGTGCCAGCTTCCGTGGCCGTTCATGGCGCGATTGACCCGTCGGAGTCGTTTCCAGAACCGAGGCCAGCGCCGGAGAAAGATAGAATCCCTCGAACGTGACGTCGTCCCGTCCAAGCAGGGTGGCCTGCGTAGAGCGGCCAGCTCGAATTTCCAGATGGCGAAGTTGGAGGGCATCCGGCATCGGCTGTCCGTAAACCTTGTCACCCGTTCTACCGTCGTACGAGACGGCAAACATGATTCCACGCGAGTTCAACCGATGGAGCGCATCACAGAATTCACTGTGCGAAATGGTCGGGAGATAGCGTTGGTCGCGATTGCCGCAGACGCCTTGATAGGGGGGATCCATATAGACCAGATCTCGCTTCGTACACTTGACTAGTACCTCGCGGTAATCCAGTGACGTGAGTTCCGTCCGGTTTCGCAACAGCGCCGAGGCAAACTCAATGCGGCGGCGCATCTCGCAGGGGCGCGCCCCTTTTCGTCGGTTGTCGGGCGTATTATTGAACTCGCCATTTGAGTTATAACGGATAGCCGCCTTGACGCACCGCGCAAGCAGGTACAGAAAGTCGGCAGGATCGTGCGACTTGTTGAAACGAGCACGGACCTCGTCAAAGAACTCGCGTTCTTTGCCAAATTGGGCGTGCCACAGCTCCTCGTACGCGTTGGCCAACTCCACCGGGAAATCGATGATCTTCCGCCACAGATCGATCAGAGGAGCGTGCGCATCGTTAAGCCAAAAGTGTTTAGCCCGGTGTCTGGCCGCAATGGCAATTGAGATTGCGGCCGATCCCGCAAAAGGCTCGACCAAGCGGTGCATGCGCTGGGGGAAGTGCGAAATGATCTCTGTTGCGATTTGTCGCTTGCTGCCTTGGTAGGGTATTGGTTGGGGAAGATCGGACGGTCCGGGCATCGTAAATGCCTCCATTCAGTTAGTGCCGAAGCACGGACGGTATTGTACACCATCGACCATGGATTGAGCGGAACCGGCAAGCCTCGTCAACGTGGGGTGGGCCGACAAGTCCGGCTGGCGAGCGCGGTCTTGGTGACCGGGCCAATTATCGGCACAAGCCCTGGTCTGTCAACAAGTCAATCGGCTCTATTGCTCGTCCACGAACGGCTCGATAAGCTTTTCTTTGCGGTACAAATTACATTCTGGAGGAGGAATCCATGTCACGCACCATGATTGCGGCCGTTGTCGGCGTTTGTTCGGGGCTCGCGCTCGCGTCGGTGAATCCAGCTGTCCGGGCCGGGACCTTCG
The DNA here is from genome assembly GCA_964645045.1 of uncultured Pirellulaceae bacterium. GTDB lineage: Bacteria > Planctomycetota > Planctomycetia > Pirellulales > Pirellulaceae > Anammoximicrobium. The sequence goes on from CAZXYZ010000136.1 coordinate 15,101, forward strand.
GCGATGATCTTGCCTTCTTGGGCAAACACACGCAGATCGTCGTCTTGTCGGATGACTCGGGTCAGGCTCAAGTGGCCGTCGCGCCTGATTACCAGGGACGCGTCTTGACCAGCACGGCTGGTGGAGTGGCGGGGATGAGTTACGGGTGGATCAATCGCGAGTTGATCGCCTCCGGCGAGCAGCGTCCGCACATGAACGCCTTTGGCGGCGAAGACCGGTTCTGGCTGGGCCCTGAAGGCGGCCAGTTCGCGATCTTTTTCAAGCCGGGCGCCAAGTTCACGTTGGACGACTGGCAAACGCCCGCGGCCATCGATACGGACGCCTGGCCCGTCGTCCGCCAGTCGAAGACCGAAGTCGCGTTCCGCCACAAGATCAGGCTGACGAACTATTCCGGGACGCGGTTGGAATTGACAGCCGAACGCGTCGTCCGTTTGGTTCCGCGCGACAAGCTGGCCGAACTGCTGGGCGTGGCGGTCGGCGATGGCGTCTCGCTGGTCGCTTACGAGTCCGAAAACCGCATCACCAACACGGGTAGCGAAGCGTGGACGAAAGAGGGCGGCCTGCTGTCCATCTGGATTCTGGGCATGTACCAGCCGTCGGACCAAACGACGATCGTCGTTCCGTTCCGGCCGGGCCCCGAAGCGGAACTGGGGCCGAAAGTCAATGACGCCTATTTCGGCAAAGTTCCCGCCGATCGGCTGAAGGTCGGCGACCAGCACTTGTTCTTCCGCGGTGACGGCCGTTCGCGAGGCAAGATCGGCGTCGGACCAAAACGCGTCAAGCCGATCTTGGGCAGTTACGCCGCGGACTCTCAACTGCTGACGCTGGTTCAAGTGACGGTGCCGCCGGGGGCCACCGACTACGTCAACTCGATGTGGGAGTTGCAGAAGGAGCCCTTCGCGGGCGATGTCGTCAACAGCTACAACGACGGTCCGCCGTCGCCGGGAGCCAAACCGCTCGGGCCGTTTTATGAACTCGAGAGTTCCTCCCCCGCCGCCGCGCTGGCGCCAGGCCAGTCGCTGACGCACGTCCACCGCACGATCCATCTGCAAGGTTCGGCAAAGCAGTTGTCGCCGGTAGCCGAGGCTACGCTGAGGGTTTCGGTCGCGACGATTCAAGCGTCGCTGGACGCGGCGAAATGAGCATTTCGTACCACCGGTACGCCTCATCGATATCCTGCGCAGCTTCCGGCGCGAAAACAACGTCAGCGGCCATGGTGACTACGAACCCTCCGCTTCACCTCGTCCCAGCCAAGCCCCGATGCAGGATTGCTCATCAGGCTGGCTTTCCGACGTTCCAGCTCCTCCGCTTGCCAGTCAGGGAAAGGAACATCCGTCGGAGTAGCGGCTAGATCGTCCCACAGATCCTCCACCAATTGGAGTTTCTCCGACGGACTCAAGCCGAAAACAGAAACAGCAGGTGCGTTCATTGCCATTACTCTTTGAAAGACCCAAAGAAAACCACCAGCCCAGTGACGTTATTGTTCGTGCGTGCCGGGTTGCTTGTCAACTCCCCGGCAACCAGCGTGACGATCTTGTCGCGTCCTCTCCATCGCTCGGGCCACGTGAGGCCGCCACGGCGGCTGGTGCAACGCTCGGCAACCTTGATGGGCACTGGTTCACCGGGCAAGCGGTATTGGGCCCGACGTTCACGTCGCGTGTGTGAGACGAATCCGCGTCAGGCCAGTTCTCGCTCGAGCTCATGCCGGCTCACTATGCGGCCATGAGTCTCCGGAATCAGGAAAATGGTGACCAGGGTGGACACTAGTGCCAGGCCGGCCAGGCCGGCGAAGACGGTGGCGTACGCGGCGGTCGGATACACAATGCGTGCCGCCGTGACTTCCGCTTGGCTGCCGAAGGCGTCCAGGATCGCCCCCGCAGCGTTGCTCAGGATGCCGACTCCCACGTAGGCCGCGGTGTTGAGCACGGAAATGGTCACGGCCACGGCATCCGGACGGTTGACCTCTTTCATGGTCGTGGAACTGGCGGGAGGACCGATGGTGGACAGGGCCAGCACGATGTAGCCCGCCAGGAAGACCCAACCCGGGGCAGCGATGAGCACGGCGACGAGCATCAGCACGGTGGACAGCAGGATCATGCCCGTAGCGCAGAGAATGACCGGTTTGCGGCGCTGGCCGGTCAACCGCAGGACCGGTCCGCTGCAGACCGCGGCCACCCCGCAGACGCTGGCCATCACCAGCACGAAGGTCGCCGCCTCGGCCGAACTCAACCCCACCGCGTCCTGCAGGAACTTCTTGCCCAGGACCCCCTGGATCACGAACGCAACAGGGAAATTGATCATGCCGCAGACCAGCAGCGGCCGGCTGCGGCGGTTGCGCGATACGTCCCACACCAGCCGCCAGGGAATGCCCCCACGGCGAATGGGCACGTGCTCCAGGCGGCGCAGCACCGCCCACGCCAGGACCACCGCCAGCAGCGACATGCCCGCCACCGCCGTCAGCGTGTCGCGCCAGCCAAAGGCATGCACGGCCCGCTCAAAAGGCAGCGTGGCAGCGATGTTTCCCCCGTAACTCGCCAGCATCGCCAGACCCACCAGCCCGGCAAAGTGACGGGCGGCAAACAGCGTGTCCACCTCCTTCACGATGCTCAGGTACACGAAACTCGACCCGAACCCGATCAGCACGCGGCTGGCGAAGAGCATGGTCGTGGAATGCGCACAGGGGAATATGCCCGCACCCGCGCACATGATGACGCTGCCAAACAGCAGCGTTCGCCGCCCGCCGTAGCGGTCCGCCGACATGCCGACCACCAGTTGCATGCCGGCGTAGACGTAGATGAAGATGGCGCCCAGGGCCGTCACGGCGGAGGCGTTCAAGCCGAAATCGTGCTGCAGTTCGTCAAAAATCGTGCCGGGAATGCCCGTCCGCTGGAAATAGGCCAAGCCGTAGATCACCGCCATCGCCCCGAACGCGACGACGCGCACGGCCGCGGGATTGGCCGTCGCCGCCGCTCTCTGCAGTGCAGGCGGCCGAGGCAGATCATTTTCGTCCGTCGTTGTGTTCCGGCTCATCGGGGACGAATTGTAGCCGCTGGGCGGCCGATTGTCGCCCTCTGGCGGGACGGTGGGCGCGGATCGTTCCTCACGCATCGGATCACGGGGGGCAGTGACGAAGGACCATCACCGCCGGCCGGGGGGCTGACGCCCGATGCCACTTACTTTGGGACCATTGGGGCCGTTTTTGTTAGCGGAGCGGCGCAAGCCGCCCGGTTTTCCGAGTGTAATACCGGACGGCTCGCGCCGTGCCGCTACAAAGTAAGCGGCATTGAGTTGACGCCCTCCCGCTCGCCAGACCTTGGAATCACTGGGGCGGTGGCGCAGGAGCATCACCGCGGGCCGCGTCGCGCAACAGCCGGACGGCCGTTTCGGCCAGCAACTCTCCGGCACCCGGTTGCACCGCGGAGTTGGTGACTTCGTAACTGCCGCCGGCATAAGCCACGCGAGGCGGTACATAGATCGTCTCGACGCAATTGCACAACTCGACGACCAGCGTCGTCCGGAACGGCGAGGCCCGCTTGATCGCCAGCCCCAGGTCCACAAATACTTCGCCCGACAAACAAACGATCGCCAGATCCTGCCCCAAGGCGATGACCTGGACGTCGACCGGCAAGCAGTCCCCAACACCGGCCCATGTGCGTGACAAGCCCCAACTGAGCGCGTCCCCGGCCGGCGCGTGCGGCGGACGGTTCCGCAGTTGGTCCAGCATCAGCGTCTTGTAGGCGGTGACCAGCGAGAAAAACTCGACTTGCTTTCCCGCCTTGGCGGCCGCGACCAGCGGCAGCGAGCGGGCGACATCCTCCGCCGTGATTGCCTGCAACGGCAACGGGATCTGCGCGGTGCGCACCCGCAGGACCGGCTGCTCGACGCGCGCCAGTTGGCCTAGTCCCTGTCGGACCGTCCCGGCCAGCGACTGGCCGATGAAGTCGGTCTTGTTGACGGCCTTGGCCGTCGGATCGGCATGGTTGATGTCGCCGCAACAACCGTTGCCGAAAACCGAGATCACGTGGGGGCTCAACGTTTCCCGCAGTGCCTGCTCGACATAGAACGGATAGTCGCCGCTCCACAGCGTTCCGCCGACCGTGTCCAGGTGCAGCGCGAAATTCGTGAACACTCCCAGCGGTTGATCGCCCTCGGCGGCCCGCACGAGCATCAATCCCACGTCGGAGTCGATGGGCCCGGCAGCTCGAACGACTTCGGGATTGTCCAGCCGCATCCAGGTCCGCACGCTGCCGTCCCGCATGACAAATCGCCGATTGAACGAGATCGGCGTCTCCTGCCGAGCCGTGCCCGCGAAGACGGTGGCGGGCTTGGCGCCCGCGTCCGCGCGGACGATCGCATCGACGATGCCGCCGATCAATTTGGCGGCGTACCGCTGTTGTCCGTCCTCCGGCCGCCCGCCCAAATACTCGTACAGGTCGCGTGTGTAATCCGGCGCGGTGTGCGAGTGCGTGGCGGCCAGGACGATGTGTGCGGCGGGGATGCCGGTCTGGGCCACGGCGAGCCGGCGGACTTCGGCGGACAGATCGGCCGCAATCCCCGTCAGGTCGCAGGCCACGAACGCCGCCCGTGCGCCGTCGCCACAGAACACGATCGCCTTGGCCTTCAGCGGATCGCGCGTTCCCGTGGCTTTCCGCTCGTGATAGTAACCCGCCATGGGAAAGCCCTCCGGCGGCGTGATCTCGGTTTCGGCCAAACCGATGCGAAGGCTCGCCGGTTCGGCCGCCCTAACGCTCGCCAGCCCCCAAGTCACCAGCACGATGCACACCATCCGCGACACAGTACTCATGGCAGTCCTCCACTTACATTGGTGAATGATCCGCACCTCGCTACCCGTGAATTACCTCCGCCCCTGACTGCGGAGCAGGTCGCCGGCCCACTGGTCGTCCTCCGGCGCCAGCGGCGGGACCGGGGCGTAGCGATAGTCGATGTCGGCGTCGTAACCGCCGTTGCGGTAGCATTGTTCGATCAACGTTTGCAGGTCCAGCGGAACGTCGGCATCGGTCTGGCGCAACGGAACCTTGACGGTCGGCAGTCGCTGGCGGAGCGGAACCGGATAGATCTCGACGGCCGTCGGTTGCCAGCCGCGACGGATACAGACTTGGTAGGCCGTGCGGTGCGAAACCGGGATCCGGCGGGTGGGGACGCCGAGCCTGCGCTGGCCGGCCCGCAACAGGTCGATCTCGACCAGACTCACGCCGCCCGCTCTCAGTTCCTCCTGCTTTTGGCAATACTTTTCCCGGCTATCTCCGGACAGCTTGTTCGCCAGGCTCACCACCTCGATCACCGTGACCACCCGCTTTCCGGAACCGACATCGATAATCTCGATGAAGGTCTCGGTCATGGGGTCGTCCTCAAGTTGCAAGATGACCGGCTCCAGTACCGCGACATCCGCGACGGTGGCGACGGCCGTGGACGGACCGCGGCCGCGTTCCACGACGCGAATGTCGGGATACACATTGCGATCCTCTCCCTCCCCCGGCTCGACGACCACCCGTTCCTCCACGCGAGCCCGCAGGTCACTTGGCAGCCTGCCCTGCAACTGGTCGGCGGCATAAATGATCAGCCGAGCATGCACGTCGCGCCAAAACTGTTCGAGGTAGGGGTCCATGCCGGGAAATGGGCTTGCCATGAAACAGTCTCCTCATGGTCATGTACTCGTAAAGTCAGCGGAGTCATGCGGCTCTTCCTCGCTGACGCTTCGGGTTACGATGCGCAAACGCTGAGCGTCTGCCGCTGTGTCCAAGGTATTGTATCAAGAAACCGGCTGGCGGGGCACAGCTACGCGCGTCCGATCTTGGGCATACCACGAAAAATGAAGTCCCCACGCGAACGTCGCACGGATGGCAAAGCCGGGGCACGGATAACGAAAGAAGCCAGCCTTTCATCCATGCCCCCCTTTGCCATCCGTGCTATCCGACGCTCTCCCAAGTCCGCGGGGTAGATTACTTCCTGCTGGCTGCCTTGGACCGGCTTCGCTTGGTGCCGGCGGCCAGAGTCTCGGTGGTTGGAGCTTTGTTGGATTCGCCCGGTGGTGCCGCGACATCGGGCGTTTGAAACGCTCCCGCCCGCTGGCTCTGAAAGGCGGCTTTGACCGACTTGGTGATGAACCGCGTCAGTTGGCAGCTTTCGTACACGCCGCCGCCCCAACTGCGACCGTAGGAGGTGTTGCCATAGCCGGATGCCTCGTGCCGCGGGTAGCAGACGTACAGCCAGTCGGCGGCGCGCGTCAGCGCCACGTAGAACATGCGGCGTTCCTCTTCCAGCTGTTCGGGATCGGCCAGGCTGCGCTCGAACGGGATCTTGCCGTCGGTGGCATGTAACACGTAAACAACCTGCCACTCCAGTCCCTTGGCCGAATGCAGCGTGCTTAACGTGAGCGTTTGCTCGTGGTCTTCACCGTTCCGAAAATCCGCGCCGCTGACCGGCGGATCGACGGTCAAGTCGGCCAGCAAGGTGGCGCGATCGGTGGCTTGCGCGGCCAGTTGTTCCAATTCTTCCAGGTCGAGCATCCGCTGCGTGGGGTTGTCGTAATTTTGCTCCAAGATCGGCTGGTAGAACTTGAGCGCGCGGCGGACTTGAGCCCGCAAGTCGCCCTCGGAACCGTCGCCGGCCAGAGAACTCATCAACGCCACGAAGCCGGGCCAAACGTCCTTGCTCTTGGCCGGGATCTTGGCCTCGCGCCAAACGTCAAATCGGCCGTCGGCGGCACACAGGCCACGCAGCAGCTCTTCCGCTTTCTTCGGGCCGACTCCGGGCAGCAAGCACAGCGCCCGCGCGCCCGCCACGGTGTCGCGGGGGTTCTCGGCCAGCCGCAACAGCGACAGCAGGTCCTTGACGTGGGCCGCTTCGACGAACTTCAAGCCGCCGTACTTGACGAACTGCAGACCGAGCTTTGCGAGCTGGCTCTCCAATTGAATGCTGTGGTGCGACGCGCGGAACAACACCGCCTGTTGCGACAGAGGGATGCCTTGCCGCTGGTGTTCGAGAATCCGCTCGACCACGAACTCCACCTGTTCGTGTTCGTCCTCGCACGTGATCAGCTGCGGTTGCGGGCCGTCGGCTCGCGAGGACCACAGTTCCTTCGTGTAACGCTCGCTGGCCTGTGCGATCACCAGGTTTGTGGCCGCCAGAATCGGCTGCGTGCTGCGATAGTTCTGCTCCAGCGTCACGACGCGCGTCCCGGGGAACTGCTTGGGAAAGTCCATGATATTGCGGACCGTCGCGGCGCGGAACGAGTAGATGGACTGGGCGTCGTCGCCGACCACGGTCAGCCCCCGTCCGTCCGGGCACAGACTCTGCAGCAAGCGTGCCTGCAGACGGTTGGTGTCCTGGTACTCGTCGACCAGCACGCAATCGAACCGGCGGCGGATCGCCGGACCGGCTTCTTCGTGGTCCAGCAAGTCGCACCACTTCAGCAGCAAGTCGTCGTAATCGAAGACGTTCAAGGCGGCTTTGCGCTCGGCGTAGGCCGCAAACAGTTGCTGCAGCACCTCCGCATACGCCTGGTACTGCGGATACTGCAGATCGAGCACCTGGTGCAACGGCAACTCCGCATTCATGCCATAGCTGTGGATCGCCAGGCACGTGCGTTTTTTTGGAAAACCCTTGTCGTCTTTGCCCAGATCCAGTTCCCGGCACAACGCGCCCATCAGGTCTTCGGCATCGCCCTGGTCGTGAATCGTGAACCGCGGGTGAATGCCGATCGCCTTGCCGTATTGCCGCAGCAAGCGCGTGCCGGTCCCGTGGAAGGTGCCTCCCCAGACGCTCCGGTCCACGTCGGCATCGCGCAGCACGGCGGCCACGCGTTCAACCATCTGCGCAGCGGCCCGGCGAGTGAACGTGAGCAGCAGGATCCGCTCCGGCGGCATACCCTGCGAGATCAGCCGGGCGACGCGATGCACCAGCGTCGTCGTCTTGCCGGTGCCGGCGCCGGCGATAATCAACAGCGGTTCCAGGCCGTGGCTGGCCGCCTCGCGCTGCGGATCGTTCAGCCGGGCCAGCAGGCTGTCGGGTTGCGATGTCGGTGCGGAGGCAGGCGTCGAAACGGGCTCCGCCGGTGGCTCGATCTTCTTCTTTGCGCGGCCGGATCGCCGATACCGGGTCGTCGCTTCGGCGGCGGTAAAGGTTGCTGGCGCCGGCAATTCGATGGTCACGCGCTGCAAAGTGACGGTATAGGGTTCGATCACCGCCAGGGATTTCGGCTCCGGCAAATCAACCGGCACAGATTCCGGTTCGTCCGGCGATCGAGATTCCAACGGAATCGGCGCCGGACTCCGGTAGCATTCCCGCGCCCGATACACGGTGGCTCGAACGCCGTCCTCCAGGTCAAAGGTCAGCTCCTCGCCCCCGCGCGATACGGACTGGACCAGTTCCCGCATGAACGCCAAGCCGCGGGCGGCCTCGGGCAGGTCCAGCACTTGCGGCGGCGCGTCCAGCAACGGACGGGGCAGGCACACAATGCACTTGGTGCGAGCCCGCGTGACCGCCACGTTCAGCCGATTCAAGCCGTAGATGAACTCCGCTTCTTCGGCGGCGAATTCCGGATCGGAGACGCCGTAGCTGACGATCACGGCATCGGCCTCCCGGCCCTGCATTTTGTCGACCGTATCGACCAGCGGCGGCGATTGCCAGCGCCGCTGGCGGCGCAATTCGCGCTGAATCGCGCGGATCTGCGCCCGATGCGGACTGACGACAAACACGCCGTCCCGGAAGAACGCTCCGTCGTCGGCGAACAGCTTGCCATCCGCCTGCCGCAACGTGCTGCGCAGGCCGGCGACCAGTTGCGCCGCCAACTGCGCCTCCGGCGGGTTCTCCCGCGCCGCCCAAACGCCGTCCAGCACCACGAACACCAGCGGGAATGCGGGGTCCAAGCAGGCTTCGACAAACGGGTCCAGGCAGCGTTCCGGCAGCAAGTTCAAACGCCGCTCGGCCACTGATCGATCGAAGCTGCGATAGGCGGGGCCGTACAGTAGTCCGCCCGAGAAACTGGTCAGCACGTCGTTCATGCGGAAGTTCTCGGTCAGCTGTTGAACGGTCCCCGCGCGGCCGTAGCATGGCTCTCCAGAGCCGTGCAATCCTGGGCCCTGGTTGGCGAACCCCGCGGCGTCAGCCCGGGGGTGGTAGCATGGCTCTTCAGTGCCGTGCAATCCTAGGCCTGTCTCGGACGCAACGGCACGGCTCTGGAGAGCCATGCTACTCCCCGCGCCCAACACCATACCGGTCGGCAAGCCCGAATGCTGCGCGATCGCCTCGAAGATCGAACGATGCAACAGGGGTTGGCCGGGTTCCGCTTCCGGATAAACACCGGCCACAATCGGCGGCAACTGCAGATGATCGCCCGCCAGGACCAGCCGCCCAAGAGGCCCCGCCAGCCCGATCGGGATAGCCGCTTCGGGTACGCGCACTTGGGACGCTTCGTCGATCACTGCCAAATCGAACGGCGGGATCTGATCGTATTGTTTCAGGCAGGAATAGACCGTTGCCCCCACGATCGCTTGCGGATGCTCGTGCAGCCAAGCACCCAAGCGGTTCTCTTCCACGGTCTCGATCCCCGCCGTTTCCTCGCCCTGCCAGCTCTTGGCCTTGCCGACGCGCACCGCACTGCCGGGCTGGCAGGACTCGCGGAGCGAGGCGATTTTGCGGAGCAGGTTTTCGATGGCCGCGTGCGTGAACGCCGTGACCAGTACCCGGAACGGCTTGCCCGCGCGAGCGTGAGCGGCGGCCAACGCCAGAATCGCCGCGGCCAGGAAGTGCGTCTTGCCCGTGCCCGGCGGCCCCCACACGGGCACGACTCGCCGCCGGCAAATCTGCCGAAACGCTTCCGCCTGACTGTCGGTCAAGCCGAACGTGCCGATTTCTTCCGCAGCCTGCTTCGCGATGGCCGAGTCCAATTCCAACCGTTCGCCGGAGGCCGCGGGATCGCCCAGCAGGCGGAGCAGCAGGCCATGCGTCTGCGCATCGCCCCGGCGCAGGAACTCGACCACGCCGTCGGTCGTGAAATCGGTGAACCTCGGGTGCAGCAAGAACCGCTCGCCAGGCTGCGGGCGGTCGCCGTCGAAACCGCGGGGATAGCTGACCGTTAACGCCGCGGGCGTACCGAGCGGATCGCGATCCACTTGAGCGGCGCCCACTAGCGCCAAATCACTCTGTTTGCGTTGCCACAACTGGGCACGGCAAGCATAGTCGCGGTATTCGAGCTGAGCCCGCCGGCCGACATCATCATCCCGCACCAGCAGCCATTCGGGATAGCCTCCCGGCGAGACTTCCATCGCGCCGCTGACGATCTGAAAGCGGTCGTCGCCCACGGACTCCAGTTCCAATGCCTTTCCCAGCAACAGCTGCACGGGTCGCGGCTCGCACCGCATGTTCCGCACATCCAGGCAACGCAACAGGCTCTCGTAACGGGCAAAGAAGGCCAGCCGCGACAACAGCGGATCGGCGAACATCTGCCGCGTCGGCAACGTGAATTTGGCCGACCACGTGAAGATCGATTCGGCCGCCAGCTGCCGCAGGCTCTGCAGCAACCCCCAAGCGGCTTGCAGCCTGGCGGCCGCCTGCCTGACGATTTCGTCCAACGTCTCCGTCTTGTTGTGATGCCACGCGGCGTGGATCGGCTCGGCGCGCATCCCCGGTCCCAACGGGAAATCAAAATACGCGTTCCGCCGCAACTTGGTGCGGCTGCCCAGCGCGATCAACGCCTCCGGCAAGGTGTAGTTGACTTCGACCGGCAAGGCCAACACCTGGCCCAGGGCGTCCAGCAAGACGACCAGCGGGAACGGCACCTCGCGGTCGGGATGCTCGTTGGCGGCCAACAGTTCCGGAGCCTGAAAATGGAACAGCAGCGTCATCGCCTGTTCGGCCAATTCCGGATCGCGGAGCGAATCGAGCAGCCACGAGACGGCCAGCGCGCGTTCCTGTTCGGACAGCACGTAAGCTTGAAGACTCACCTGGTCCTTCCATTCCCGATCGCGGTTGTATTGGTCGACCTGCACGATCACGTCGTGCAACAGGCGGACCCAGCGGCGGCGCACGTCGTCCACGCCGTCCGGCCGCTGAGCCAGCAGCACCAGCGGCCGGGACCGGCTGCCGTCGAACAGGGCCTCGCGGACGTCGTCCGAAAAAACGGCCTCGCGGAGATCTTTCCGCACGGTGACATACAACCCGGCCAGATAGATCGATTCGTTCAGCGGTTCCTGCTGCAGCGTGAGAAACAGTCCGATGTTCTCGCCGCGCGACAGCGACGGGGACGCCGCCCCGTGCGGCTGCGGCTGGCCCTGTTCCAACGCCGCCACTTGATTGGCCAGCCGCGGGCCGGTCCCGGCGAGCGATGCGCACCGGCTCAGCACTTCATCCGCTTCGGGCCGCTGCAAGAATTCGCCCAACTGGGCCGTCGTCCTCACGCCGGCGCGTTCCGTCAGAAACCGCTTGCCCCACGACGTCAACCGCGACAGCCGCGACAGGTCGTCGGTCCGCTGCATTTGGCTCCAGCAGTGCTTGAAGAACTCGCACCACTCACAGCGGAAATGCACGTGCCACCGCGCCTCGTCCGCCGCTATGCGCAGGATGCGGATCAGGTCCTGGCGCAAGAAGCTCTCCAGGTGCGGGCGCAAATCGCCGACCAGGAATTCGGTCGGCGCCGCGTGCGCGCCCAGCCACACGCCGCCCGTCTCGAGATCCACGCGCACGTCGGCGAGCCCTTCCTGCCGGACCACGGCGTCCAGTTCCAAGGCATACAACAGGACCTGTACGCGGTGCGTCAACTGCAGCGACTGGCCGCGTTTCAGATCGATCAAACGCAGCACGCGCCGGCCGTCTTCGCCCGGCAGCACGGCGATCAGGTCAGGATGGTTGTCGCTGATCGTGACCAGTTGCGAGTCGATCCCGTATCGGTCGTAGAACGCGCGCGGCAGACGCAGCGTGGGCTGATAGATCATCGCGCCCGGCTGGGCCGAGCGCAGCAGCTGCAAAGTCGGTTGCCATTCGAAACGCCGCGTATGGCACGGCCCGTCGCCGGGGGCCACCAGGACGTTGGGACCGGCGTACTGCTGCAGGACCGTCTCCTCCCAGGCATAGCCGCTGTCCAGCAGCGCCCGGATCAGCGGGCTGTGATCGAACTCGACCTCCGGCAACCCTTCCTTCCGCCGCAGTTCCGCACTGGCGGCCAGGAAGCGCAGGAACCGTTCGCAGTCGTGAAAGAAGTACCGGGCGATGGCGGAGGGACTGGTGCGAAAAGGCGTGTCGGCCATGACGTATGTCCGTGTATCCGTACCAACGGGAGGAACAACCGCATTCCAGCGGACGAGCCGTAAAGCTCGCGGTCAATTGAGCTTAGGCGACAATCATTCTACGCCCCGGCCCACCGGACAAAAAGCCCAAACAGCCGTCTTCTTGCCAATTCAACGGCCGTGTCATGGCCTCGCCGATGGTTCCGGATTGTTCCGGCTAGCCACGCAGATACCAGAAGTCATCCACGCTGATCACAGTTCCCACTTGTTCGCCGCCCCCGTGAAATCCGTCGCCGATTCTGGTCAGCGAGCAGGAAGTCTTCGTTCGTGGGATCATCTTCACCGGTACGCCGCCTCGGCAGCAAGTACAGAACGTCGCCTGCGGCCACCCTTGACAGGACATAACATATATGTTAACATCGCCGTCATGGAATGGGAGATCGTCTATTACAGCGAGGACGTCCAGGAGGCGATCATGGCGTTACCGGCCGGAATCCAGGCCCGGTACATTCACCTGACAGAGCGCATGATCGTCTTTGGGCCGAACCTGGGCATGCCTCATACCCGTGCGTTGGGTAAGGGGCTGTTCGAGCTACGCATGAAGTCCAAGGAGGGCATCGGGCGCGTTTTCTACGGCACTTTGCCACAGCGGCAGATCATGATGCTCCACGCCTTTATCAAGAAATCGACGAAAACCCCGGACAAAGAACTGCAAATCGCACGAGCCCGGCTCGAGGAGGTGCTAGACGATGCTGACGCACGATGAAATGGTCAGGAAGATGCTGAAACAGCCGGCCATCAAAGCCGAGTACGACGCACAGGCGGAGGAGTTTGCCTTGTTGGACGAGTTGTTGCGCGCTCGACGACGTGCTGGATTGACCCAGGCCGAAGTTGCGGCGCGGATGGGGACCAAGGCTCCGGCCGTGGCTCGACTGGAGGCAAGCGGAGGAGCGAAACGGCATTCGCCATCCATCGCGACGTTGCGAAAGTACGCGGAGGCCGTCGGTTGCCGCTTAGAGATCAAGCTGAAGCAATGCTCAAACGCCGCGATGTCTCGCCGTACTTGAGTTGGATCTGGCGGATGGCCGCGGCGGACCGTTCCAGTTCGGCCGAAGCGCCTGGACCGGCGCGGTCTTGAGCGGCGGGGTCAATCCGGAAGCGCGGTAGTGTCCCGCGATTTCGTCGGCCGTCAACGCACGGGCGTACGCGGCGATGTCGTCCAGCCTGCCTTCCAGCGTACTGTCGCGGTCGTGGCGGCCCCCGAAGAACAAATGTGACCGCGGCAGTGTCTTGGCCTCCGCCTCGCCGACAATTTCCGGCTCCGCTCGGCCGTTCAAGAACACCGCGACTTGGCGACCGTTGCGGACCAGCACGACGTGGTGCCAGGCGCGCATCCGGAGCGGCGTGTGGCCTGTAAGCTCCGCGCCCAGGCCGTTGGCGAATCGCAACATGCCGTCACCCGTTGCCGCGCCGGCAATTTGCAGCTGGTCAGTCGAAGTGCCCGAGTCGCCTTCCACACCGACGGCGAACAACTGGCCGCAGACGGGCCGTGCATCGGCCGGCAAACCGTTCCAGAACCAGAACTCGACGCTGTAGACGCCACCCCAATCCGGTGCGGCAGCCTTGATCCGCCCGCCCGCGATGTGGACGCCGCGGTTGGGCGTCTGCTCCGCAAAGTTCAGGTCGTACGGGCTGCGGCCGGGCAGATAGAAAGCCACCCCCAACTCGTATTCGGCCGGGCGGTTGTGCCCGGACGCGTCGCGAGCGACCGAGCCCGCCAGTTCGTCCAGCCGCCAGAAGGCCGCGGGCCGCGATTGCTCGACCGCCCGGACGTAATCGTCGGCCGGCGGGTCGCGCAGAGTGCGCGGCTGGCCGGACACCTGCTCGAGCAGCGCCAGCAACCGGTCCACGATCTTCGGCTCGGCTTCGGCTTCCAAGCCCGCGGTTCGCGCGGGCCACGTGGTATAGCCACCCAAGAAGTGCTGTTCCGGCGGGGGGATGTAGCCAAACGCGCCGTTGGCCAGCTCGATATTGAAGGTGTGCTTCAGGGGACTCTGAGCTTTCAGTTTCAACCCCGTAATCCCGTAGACCTCGTTCGGCAGAGCGGTGATGCCCAGGTCGCCGATGCGCACGGCCTGAAGCAGAATCTCCACTTCCGGCTGCTCGTGCAGGTAGATCGCTTCCAGGGCGTACACTTCCGGCTGGTTCTGTGGCAGCCGGTCCTGAATCTTGGCGGCAATCTCCTTGGCCCACGCCAAACGCTTCCCGTCCGGCGCTCGGCGCGCAAGCGTCAATCGCGACTCGGCCATCGCCAGCGGCACCCACGCCTGATAGACGATCTGCTGGTATGCTTCGTGAGCCACCTTGGCCACCGCCAGCGTATAGCCTTCCAGTCCCGGATCGTTGGCCGGTTGGGCATAGTCCATCCACATGCTATCGCCGCTGGTGCCCTGGGACATCATGCCGACGAATGCCGGCGCGCTGCTTTCGGCGCCGATCAGACTGGCCAAAGCATCGCCGAACCGTCCGCAGAAATCGCTGGAAACGGCCGGCGAGCCCTTATAGTGCATAGCGTAATTGCCCAGCACGGCAATCGGCCGGCCGTCCGGCGACTGGACGGACAATAACGTCAGGCCCTGATCCGCCGGGCCGGCGGGTCCGACGTGATGGGGACTCTGATGCCCCGGGTGCATCATCGCCCGCACCGTCCGGTTGCCAAAGGGATCGTTCGGCATACGGTCCGGCCGGTAGACCCAGCGGCGGCAGTGGTTGTGGGCATAATCCTGGACACTCGCCCAGCCGACGCGGGCCGGTTCCAGCTTGGCCGCCGCCAGCACGATGCTCTTGACGATCTGTCCCGGCAGGAACTGGGTGTACGCGGCATCGGCGCGGCTGCCCAACGCTCCCATCACGGAGGGCGCGGAATGCGTATGCGTTGCCGAGATCAGCATGCGTTCGGCCGGAATGCCGGTGGCCTGGCTCGCCTGCCGCTTGACGTCGTCCAGGAACTCCTGCGTCATCATCAAGTTGTCCACGACGACCAAGGCAATCCGCGTCTGCCCGTCATCCAGGATCAATGCGCGCGACATCAGCCGGTCGTGGGCACGGTCGGCCATACGTTCCAGGAAACCGCCGCTGTTGATCACGGGAAACGTGGCGGGAGTGATGTCCACCTGCGCCGCGCCGGCGCGGAAGATCTTGGATTCGGCGGCGGATGCGGGAGTGGCGCTCGCCAGACAAGAAGTCAGAATCAGCAACAGACGGAAAGTTTTCATTGTCTGGTCCTCTGTGAGTGTGACTGAACCCAAACGTTGCAGAAATCCCGGCGAACGGTGGGCGTCAGCCCATCGGTGCATTGTCTCCCCGGCGAACGGTGGGCGTCAGCCCTTCGGTGCATTGTCT
>CAZXYZ010000137.1:0-30173 GCA_964645045.1 uncultured Pirellulaceae bacterium
ACTGGGCTCACTGGATCTGGCACTTCCAGTCGCAAAAAATTCGGGGCGCATCACCAAAGAGTCTCATCTCGGCTGCTACTCAACAAGTCATCCGATTACGGGCTCAGCCAATCGACCACATGAAGGCTGGAAACGTGGACAAAAGCCATCGCCTGCGTATCTGCTTCAGCGGCTTGACGCGGACGTTGCCACCCCCGGGCTTACGCCACGGGGTTCGCCAAGTATGCGCCGTTACTTCAACGGCTTGACGCGGATGTTGCGGTAGGCGACGACCGCTCCATGTTCCTGCAAACCGATCTTGCCTTCGCGGGGGAAGTCCTTCAACGCGTTGCGGTACTTGTTGGGCGTGCCGTCGGGGTTCTTGCCGGCCTCGTTCCACTGGTCCAAAGCGGCTTCGACAATCCGCTCGCCGTTCAATTCGATAACGACCTGGCTGCCGCGGCACGTAATGACGGCCTTGTTCCAGCCGGCAACCGCGGCGTTCTTCGACGGCGCCAGCGCATCGTACAACGCGCCGACACTGTGCTTGCCCGGTTTGTCCGCGGGCCGGTCGACCTGCATTTCAAAACCGGTCTGGACACAGTCGCGGGGATTGCCGGTCCGGAAGAAGACGCCGCTGTTGCCCTCGGTCTTGAATTCCAGTTCCAGGACGAAATCGCCGAACGCTTGCTTCGACCACAGGTAGCCCGCCGGTTTCGTGCGGACCACGGCGCCGTCTTCGATCACCCAGCCTGCGGCCGGAGCCCCGCCGGCGCCGTTGTCCCAGGCCGAAAGGTCCTTGCCGTCAAACAGCGTGATCCAACCCTGGTCTCCGTCGGCGCCCCGGGCGCCGGCAGCGAACAAGCCCAGCACGAACATCAGGGTGGCCGTCTTCGTCAACTTCTTGGACATGGTGTGTCTCCTGCAGTGAGAGAATGGGAGGCGGGAAAAACGAAGTACCCCGACTATACCGCCGGGGATCGGGCGGTGCCAGAGGCAGCCCGACAAAGTTGCCAATCTCACCGGCGTGTACGCTTCAGCGTGTCTTTGAGGCTGGCATGACCCGCCCGGCACGCTAAAGCGAGGACTCCAACGAGTGCTTACCAGACCCTACCGTCCGATCAGCTGTAATGCGTCCACCACTACATATCCGTCGGTGCCGGCGGTTTCGACGACGACGGACGTCCCGCGGCCGGCGGGAAGCTCGAAGGTTCCTAACGAATGGAACAAGCGGTCGATTTCCGGGACCCGTTGCTGGTCGATCCGAACCGTTTTCGACTCCGCGGGCGTAATGACCGCCACGGGAACGTTGCTGGCCCGGTTCTTGTAAGGGACGTACGACATGCGGATCTCGTACTTGCCCGCGCGGGGCACGTCGGGGACGAAGCGGACGGACTTCTCGCCTTTGCCTTCGTTGCCGTCGTGCAGATAGCCGTCCAGGACATACGGCTCGGCGTATGTCGACGCGGCCCAGCCGCCGATCTGCTCGGCCTGGCTGGCGTCGATGACCAGACCCGGCAGCTTTCGCGGATCCACGTTGAAGAACCAGGGCAGACCGGGCGACGCGTCCGGCAGTGCGGCGGCCGCCTGCACGCGGCGAGCAATCTCGACCAGCCGCGGCGGCTCGTCGTAGACCCGGATTTCCGCGACGCTGGTCATGCCGGTAAATACGCAGCGCAATCTGGGGGTCGCGAGGGAATCAAACCCCAGCACGTACCGCCGTTGCCGGCAGCCAGGCACTTCGGCCACGATCCGCCACGCGTCGTCCTGCCAAGCCTCGACGCGAAACGCCTGCGGCGCGAGCATCTTTGTCGCAAACGCCACGTGGACCACGTTGAACGTTTGCGCCTGCGGCCACTCCAGCTGCAGCCAGTGCGTCGGAGCCCCCGGTTGCGGACTCCAGGCGTTCGTCTTGCCCCCGCTGGCCCGCGCCAACCCGTTAATCACGTTGGCGGCCGTCAGCAACTCCCCGTCCGCCCGCGTCAATTCGCTGGACGCCGTCAGTCCGGGCGAGCGGCGGGCGTCAGCCCGTCCGGTGGGAACGGCCCGCGGCCCGGTCGCCGTGGGGCTTACGCCGCCAGACTCGCCAGGACCGGGGGCTGACGCCACCCGGTTCGCCAGGCCGCGAGCCCGCGTCAATTCGCTGGACGCCGTTACGACAGCCGAACGGGCCAGATCGCGCGGGTCGCGATTCGGCAGGTCGATCAGCCAGGCCCCGTCCTTCAGCAGTTGTTGCTGCAGCTGCTCCAGGTGCTCCCGGTACACCCCGCGCGGCGTTGTGCCGTGCTGGACGCATAGGGCGGCGGCCGTCCCCGCTGCCTGGCCGATCACCGCACAGGTCAGCATCACCCGCGTGTCCGACAACGCCATGTGGCTGACCGAAATGTCCCGGCCGGCCATCAGCAGGTTGTCGACGTTCTTCGAGTACAAGCTGCGGTACGGAATCGAGTACAGCAGCCCCATGCAAGGATCCAGGCCGCCGGGCCGGTCGTAATGGATGCCGAACGAGCCCTGATGCAAGAAGCCGCCGGAATGATGGTCGTCCAGGCACCAGCCGCCGTAGGCTATCCGGTCGGGAAACAGGGTCTGCTGGCGGATGTCGTTCTCGGTCAGCACATAGTCGCCGATCAAGCGGCGGTTCTCCCGCTTGCCGGCCACGTGCCCGACCCACGCCAGGCGATGGCTGGCAGCTGTCTGCTCCTGGCGCGGGCAGTGGTTCTTCAGATGGTCCCACAAGCCGAAGATCAGCCGCAGCAAGTCATCGCGGATCTGCTCCGCGTCGGCGTAGGTGTCGCCCAGCCCGCCCAGCTCGATCATCCACTGGTCGCCCGTCCGCGCGCCAAGAAAGGGATGCCGGCCGGCGGAGAAGCTCTCGCAGGTGGGGAACTTCATCGCCCACGGCGGCGCCGCGAATGCTTGCGGCGTGCCGGTGTCCACGCTGGCGTACTTGAGCGTGTTGCCCATCGTGTTCGTGCTCGGCGACTCCGGCGCCCACGGCTCGTGGTACATCGCCCGCGGTTCCTTGCCGTGGCGGTACTCGGCGCCCGCCGCTACACCCACTACGGCGTCGCCGGTGCAGTCCAGGAACACGTGGCCGGCAAACCGTGATCGCTGACCGGATCGCGCGTCGAGGCCCAGGACGGCTGCGATGGCGTCGCCTCGTTCGCGACGCATTTCCACACCCGTGGCATGCGTGTTCAGGCACAGCGTCAGGTTCGGTTCCGCTTGGACCAGACGCAGCAAACGCGCGGAATAGACCGCTGCTTCCGCGTTGGTCTGGTTGCCCTCGGTGCGGTACTCTTCGACGATCCCCGTTTCGCGCGGATCGAGCGGATCGCGTTTGCGATGCGGCCAGACGCCCACGGGCGGAACCAGGATCTCGGTGCTCGCATTGCCGCCCAAGACGGGCCGATTCTGAATCAGGACCGTGGCCGCGCCCAGCCGAGCGGCCGTTACAGCGGCCGTGCAGCCGGCCAGGCCGCCGCCCACGACCACGACATCGAACGCCCCGGCGTCCTGCACGTCGCGGCTGACGCCGCCGTGACGCTCGCGCAGCGCCGCGACGGCCGCCTGGTCGTCGGGCGGCGTCCACTGCGGATCGCGGGCCAGCACCACGGCGTCGCAGCGGGCATAGTAGCCGGTCAAATCGTGCAGCCGCAGTTCGACGTCGCCGGACAGCTCGTGCGTGCCGCCATCTTCCCAGACCCAGCCGCGGCGGCCGCTGCCGCCAAAGATGCGATCGACCGTCCGTCCGCCAAGGGCCAGCTCGAACAGGCCCGGGTGATGCTCCGGTATCCAGTCCTTGGCGCGGACCCACAACCGGTAGATCCCGGCCTGCGGGATGCGAACGGTGGTGACTGCGTCCTCGACCGGTGTCCCCAACCCGATCGCCAGCAGGTACGGAGATCCCATCTGGTCGATGAACTGGGCGTCGTTGGTCCAGCCGCCGTGATGCTGGAACTGTTCCGCCTCGATCCAGACGACTTTTTCGCCGACAGCGCCGGCCGCCAGCCATGCCACGAGTACAAGTTTCAGCATCGCGTCACCTCGTTTTGCCCCGGGTTTGCTGTTGACCGTTATACAACGATTCGCCTGGGACGGACACCGCGCTGCCAGCGGGCTGTTGAGTAACCAGCTCCTTTGGGCGTCCCTAGGGTTGCGAAGCGGGCGTGACTGCGTAAACTTTGCCGGCTTGGCACCGTTTGAGAAATAAGTGAGCGGCAAGGCTCTAGCCCAATGCCGCTTTCTTTGGGACCGCTGGTGGCATTTTTGTTAGCGGAGCGGCGCAAGCCGCCCGGTTCTCCGACCGTAATACCGGACGGCTCGCGCCGTACCGCTACAAAGCAAGCGGCATTGGGCTAGCGCCTTGCCGCTCACTTGGCACCTGACACTTGTATTGGTTGGAAGGAGAACGGAGTAATGATGCGAATTGCGATGGCCGTGTTGTTGGTGGTGCTGTGCGTTTCGAACGCGGATGCGTGGCCGAGGCGGTCGTCGAGAAGCCGGACCTCCGGCACGACGACGGTTTTCTCAGGAGGGCCTCAGGCGGTCGCCGAAGCGAAAGCGCAACGAGCGGCGTCTCAGCGGATCAAAGGGCATCTTGGCGGCGGATATGGGGGAGCGAACGCGGAAGGCGTTGGCTTCAGCACCAGCTCGGCGCAACACGCTTTGAGTATCTGCTGCTTTACCGGGCAACGCCCTGTGGCCGGCTCGAGTGTCGTGCGCGGATCGGACGGTTGGTACGCCGTCAAGATCTACTATTGAGCTTCCGCTGGCATCTCTGTTGCCCTTGATGGACCGCTGGAGCGGCTAAATGCCCCGCCAGTCGCGGCCTACCCGATAATCCGCTTCCAGCGTTCCAGGTTCCACTGGACTTTTTCCGCCGGGGTCATCTTGCTGAAATCGGGCTCGGCGACGGGCTGGAACCCAGCGCGGGTGGCGGAGCCGCTGGGTGAACCCAGTGGCTGGGGGACGCCGCTGGTGCCACCGTAGCTCGTGGCGCCATCCGTGCGCAGCAGATCCTGGTCCAGTGTCCGATACGGCCGGATACCCAGCTTGGCCAAATCCGCATGGTAAGCCCGGACGGCGGCGGCGGGTTCGATCTCGTCGTCGGCGACCCACCGCAGGTAGCGGATAAAGGTCAATTGGTGCTCGGAGTGGTTGATTTTTCGGCCGTAAAGGGCCACGCGCGCACCGTACTTCTTGGCTTCCCACAGCATGTGAAAGGCATCGAACGTGGTTCCGGACGACCCGCCGAGAACGCCCACCACGACCGAACTGTCGTACCGCACCAGAGCTTCCATGGCGGCCGGGCCGTGGTAGGGGATTTTGAGGAAGATCGGCCGGCCCCGGCTCGTCACTCCCGCCAGCGTCCGGACGATGTGGTCGTTCACAAACTGAGCGATGTCTGCAGGTGGGTGCTCGCCGCAGGCGTTCGGGTCAAAGACTTCGAGAAAATGCCTGAACCCTTTGGCCTCGGCCTCCAAGCGAAACGCTTTGTACGCTTCCAGCGTGGGCAGGTCGAGCGCCACGTCGTTGTTGAACGTGACCGAGTACAAGCCCAAGTCAGCTCCCAACCGCCGCTCGTCGGGCGAACACTCCAGCTTGCCACACATGATGTGGTCCAGCGTCGCCGTGCGGAAGGGCTGCGACGGCTGCCCCGTGTACCGCCCGCTGCCGGCCGCCAGCCAGATGTCGGTCGTGTCGTTGGCCCGCACGGCCGGGGTCACATGGCTGGACTCAAAAATCCGTTCGCGAATGGTCAGCGATTCGTTCGAACTGGCACTCATCAACAGAATATCCACCAACCCCTGGGCGGCGATTTCCCGCATCAGCTGGCGATATTCGTCCAGCGTCCGAAAACGGGCTTCGTGGGCATAGTGTTCGGGACTGCGTCCGGGCGCCGACAAGCCGAACGCCATGTCGGCGTCCTTGGCATCGGCCAGGATGAAATCCCGGCAGGAACGGTCGGCCAGGATCCGCGCCAGTTTTCGGTCTAATGATTTCTCTACCACGGCTCGTTAAATGTTGGTCAAGAGGAAAGGTTTTCCCAGCAGCGGGCCTTGATACACGTTGCACAACCAGCAAGTATAGCATCCGGATGCGGAGAGCGGAGGTAGTGGAATCCAACGCGGTGACAAGTCACGGCACGCTCGAAAATGGGACTGGCTCCGATCAGGACGATCGGTGCCTGTCCCATTTTCGGAACCAAAATCCGGGGGAGGCCACGGGTTGTATCGTTTGGCCGGGTGTTGCGGGCTGGCGGCGATCGCTAAGTTATTCTCCCACCGGCGGGCTTACGCCCTGCCGCTCGCCTGTTGCGGGCGGGCGGCGTTTGTTACATTATTCTCCCATGAACACGAACAAAGCCTTCGACTGCGTGCTGTGCGGATCGTGCGTGGTGGACATCCTCGTCCGGCCGGTGCCCTTGGAGGTGCCGATCGGCGGCGGCAAACTGCTGGAAACGCAGCCCATCGAAGTCACGACCGGTGGCATCGTCTCCAACGCCGGCATTGCAATGGCCCGGCTGGGCATGCAGGTAGCGGCCTTTAGCTATACGGGCAGCGATGACTGGGCGGCGGTGATCCGGCGCAACTTGGAGCAGGAAGGCGTTGACACGCAATGGCTGCTGCCGCACCCGACCGGCGCAACCAGCACGACCGCCGTGTTGATCGACCCCAGCGGCGAGCGGAGTTTTGCCCACTGCGTCGGCGCGCCGCGGTTGATGGACAAGACGCACTTCATGAAACACCTGGACGTATTCGCGGCCAGCCGGATGACGCTGATCGGCTATTATTCGCTGATGCCGCGGCTCGAACCGGACTTGCCGGAGATCCTGGCAGCGATCCGCCAGGCCGGCGGCAAGACGGCGCTGGACGCGGCCGGCAGTGGGGGGACGATGCAGCCGCTGGATCAGATCCTGCCGTACTTGGACGTGTAC
Source organism: uncultured Pirellulaceae bacterium (assembly GCA_964645045.1). Taxonomy (GTDB): domain Bacteria; phylum Planctomycetota; class Planctomycetia; order Pirellulales; family Pirellulaceae; genus Anammoximicrobium. The sequence goes on from CAZXYZ010000137.1 coordinate 6,920, forward strand.
GTGCCCAGCCGGGCGGAAGCCGAGCATCAGACGGACGAGCGCGACCCGCGGCGGATTATCGACGCGTTTCGAGCCTGCGGGGCGCCCGGGCTGTTGGGCGTGAAACTCGGCAGCGAAGGCGCTTTGCTCAGTCCGGCCGCGGGCGAGTATGTCGAGATTCCTGTCGTCCCCGCGCCGGGGGCGGTGGTGGACACTACCGGTGCGGGCGACGCCTACTATGCCGGTTTGTTGACCGGCCTGTTGCGCGGGATGTCCGTGGAACAGGCTGGACGTTTGGCCGCGGCGACGGGCGCCTGCTGTGTGACCGGTTACGGCGCGACGGCGGGCTTGCGGGGCTTTGCCGAGACCGCGCGGCTGGCAGGGCTGGACGACGTGATTTGAAGGGCGAGGCTGTCAAGACCCATTTTACCACTGCAACCACGGAGAGATTGACCATGGCTGGCGACTACCGTTTCTCGTTTGGTCCCTGGAACATTCACGAAGGCGCCGACCCGTTCGGTCCGGCCGTACGGCCGAAGGTTTCGTTCGCCAAGAAGTTGAAGATGTACAAAAAGCTGGGCTTCGACGCGGTCCAATTCCACGACGACGACGCCGTGCCGGATCTGGAGAAGCTGACGCCGGCGGCGATCCGCAAGGAGGCGGCGGCCATGAAGAAGACACTGAAGGACGAAGGCTTGATCGCCGAGTTCGTCGCGCCGCGGTTGTGGGAACATGCCAACGGCATCGACGGCGGCTTTACGGCCAATGATCCCGCGTGCCGCAAATGGGCCATCGAGCGCGCCAAACGGACGATCGACGTGGCCAAGGCATTGGGCACCAAGCTGATCGTGCTGTGGTTGGCCCGCGAAGGCACGTACATCCGCGAATCCAAGAATGCGATCCAGGCCCACGGCTGGTTGTTGGAAGCGATCAACACGATGCTGGAATACGATTCCGAGATCGAGATCGCGATCGAACCCAAGCCCAACGAGCCCACCGATCTGGCTTACCTGCCCACGATCGGCCACGCCCTGGCGATGGCTCAGCAGACCGCCGATCCGAAGCGCGTGGGCGGGTTGATCGAAACAGCGCATGCCCTGCTGGCCGGTTTGGATCCGTCGGACGAGATGGCCTTTGCGCTGTCGATGGGCAAGCTGTTCAGCGTCCACCTGAACGACCAGAACGGCCTGAAATACGACCAGGACAAATCGTTTGGCGCGGCCAACCTGCGCGTGGCGTTCAACCAGGTGCGCGTGCTGGAATTGGCGAACTACCCGGCCACCGGCCGCTATGTGGGACTGGACGTGAAAGCGATGCGCACGCAAAAGGCCGACGTGGCCTGCAAGCACTTGTCCAACAGCCGCGCGATTTTCCTGCGGCTGGTCGACAAGGTTCGCACGTTCCCCCACGACACGGCCGCGGACCTGATCGCCGCTCGAGACTACGAAGAGTTGGAACTGCTGGTGCTGGGGCACCTGATGGGCGGTTGAGCGGAAAAACTCGCCATGCATCGTGACCCAGGCTTCTTGTTGGAGTCCAGCCTTTAGGCTGCCAAGGCGGGCCGAAGTCCCGTCAGGAGACACGCTGAAGCGTGAACTCCAACAAGTCCCGGGGCATGCTGTAAGAACTACGATCCCTGTTTCGCCAGGCTTGGCCTACGACGGAGAGAGGACAAGAGGATGTCAACCACGACTCGACGCACGTTCCTGGGTGCGGCGGCAGCCGCCGGGACGCTGGCTTTGGTTCGTCCCGTGCATAGTCAGCAACCGGTCAATGACAAACCGCTGAAGATGGGCATCATCGGCGTCGGTTGGTACGGGATGGTCGACGCCAAGGCGGCGCTCAAGGTGGGCGGGGTCGAAGTGACCGCGGTCTGCGATGTGGACAGCGAGCACTTGGATCAAAGCGTTGCCGAACTCGACAAGCTGCAAGGCAAGAAGCCGCAGACGTTCAAGCTGTACACCGAGATGCTGGACAAGGCGGACTTGGACGTGGCCGTCATCGCCACGCCTCCGCACTGGCACGCGCTGCAGCTGATCGCCTGCCTGGAACGCGGCTTGGACGTGTACGCGGAAAAGCCGCTGGCGTACGACGTGCGCGAAGGCCGGGCGCTGGTCGAAGCGGCCAAGAAGCATCAAGACCGCATCGTGCAAGTCGGCTTTCAGCGGCGGCAGAGCCAGGCGTTTCGTGACGCGGCCGAGTTTATCAAAGCCGGGAAGGCAGGGAAGATCGTCCAGGCCGACGTGCAGATCCACTATCGCACCGGTACGCTGGACCCGACGCCCCAAGATCCGCCCGCCTCGCTGGATTGGGACTTGTGGTGCGGCCCCGGGCCGAAGATCCCGTACAGCCCCCAGGTCGGCCACAAGAACTGGCGGCTGGAAAAGACCAGCGGTCACGGGCACCTGGTCGATTGGGGAATCCACAACATCGATGCCACGCGGATGATGCTGGGCTTGACGACGCCCAAGCAGATCACCGCCGCCGGCGGCTTGTACTACTTGAAAGACAAGATCACCACGCCGGACACGCTGACCGTACACTTTGAATTCGACCAGTTGCCGGTCGTGTGGCGGCACCGGTTGTGGGGAGCGGCGGAATGGGATCCGGCGATCAACAACGGCGTCCTGCTGTATGGGGACAAAGCCACCGTGTTTGTGTCCGATCAACGCTGGGTCGTGATTCCCCGGAACGAACCCGCCAAGCGGCAGGAGAACGCAGCAAGCGGCGACCTCGGTCCGCTGCACATGGCCAACTTCCTGCAATCCGTCCGCACGCGCCAGCAGCCGGCATGCTCGGTGGAAGAAGGCCACCGCTCGACGACGACCGTCCAATTGGGCATGATCGCATACGAATCCAACTCTGTCGTGCGGTGGGACGAAGCGACCGAACAGATCGTGGACAACCCCGCGGCCGCCGGATTGCTGAAACGCAATTATCGCGAGCCGTACGTGCATCCCTACCGGGCGGCATGAGCAACCTCCATCGTTGCAGAAATCCTGGCGAACGGCTGGCGTAAGCCCGCCGGTGCCACCTTGGCGAACGGCTGGCGTAAGCCCGCCGGTGATTGGGACGGACGCAATTCCCACCGGACGGGCTTACGCCCGCCGTTCGCCTTTCGGAATGCAACCACGGGCTAACATCACTGCACGCGAAACGACCGCAGCTGGCAGGGCACCAGATCGAGGCTGATCTTGCCACCCGCGGTCGGGACCGCTTGACCGGTGACCGCGTCGGTCACCGCGCCCGCGGGCACGGTGACGGTCACATCGTTCTTTTCCAGCAGCGACGTGTTGACGGCCGCGATCCACGCGCCGTGCTTGTCCGTGTCGATCCGGCGGACGACCACCTCGCGATCGCTGGCGGCGTCTTTGACCACCGCGCTGGGCAGGGCCGGCAGCGCCAGATAGTTCGCGTTGAAGTCGCGCACGTAGGTAGGAAAACCGCGGCCAAAGTTGCAGCCGACCAGGTAGCCGATCATGGTCGGGTCGCCGTTGGCCATGGCCTGGGCTTCCGCCATCATGCAATACGGCCCGGCCCGCTCGATGTCGGCCACAAAATAGCCCAACAACTCTTTATCGTTTTTGTCGAACATCATGTGTTCGTTCAAAGCGTAATGCCGGATGAGGGCCAGTCCGCTAGGCGTGCGAAAGGCGTCGAGTGTCCGCGGAGATGCGACGGTGTAGCTTCGGTTGAAGGCGTGGGTCAGGAACACCCCCGGCGTGTCTTTGTAGTGCAGTGGATCGTCGGCCGGACGGGAATGCTGGACCTCCCAATTGCCCCAATTCAAACCGGGCGATGTCAGGGCCTTGGCGTACAGGTCACCGTCGACAACCTGCTGGACGGTCAGCGTCATGATCGGCCCGCGGTCGCCGGCCTTATGCTCGGGCTGCTGCAGGACCGGGTTCCAAAGGTCGGCCTGGTCGGCGACCATCAGCGGGTCCCAGGTCGCAAACGGCACTCCCGGCTCGCCCGGACAGCAGGTGAACAGCACCAGCGCATCGTCGACTCCACCCGCACGCAGATGATCGCGCATCGCGGCGAGGAATTCGCAGCGTTTGATGCCCCACCATTCCAGATACTTTCCGTACAGTTGGGCATCCGCCTTTAGCGCCTCGCGCGTGACAGGCTTGCCGCCGCCCGATTCCGCCGCAAACCGCGCCAGCGCGCTGTCCGAAAAGCTGACCGGCATCTGCCCGCGAGTGCGGAGCCACACGCCGGCGAAATTCGCCTTGCTGCGCAGCCGAATCACCGTCAGGTCCAACATCTTGCGGAAGTCGGCGTACGTGTCCGGCTCCGTGATGTCCGCATTGGCCGACTCGACCCAGCTAATGTGCGTATAGGCGTCGTCGCGCGTCAGTGGCCGGGCCCGGCGCTGGTTGCCCAGGCCCTTGTAGCCCTTGCTGCCCGAGTACTCGTAGTACGGCAAGACATCGAACCCGTAGCGGCCCATCATTTCGACGATCTCGGCCCACAGGTTCTTGGTCGCATTGTCGTGGAACACCCAGTCGTTCCCGCCCAGCGGCGTCGGATCCCAGTGCTGGCAAGCGCCAAACTCGAGCAGGTCCTTGCTGTACGTGTTCATGCCCAGGAACCGCATCAATTCGGCCTTGTAGCGGTACCAGTCCAGCGGATTGGCAATCCCCGGCTGATCGGTCTTGCGCTCGATGATGCCGTCGGCCATCTCCTCGCGCCAGAACAAGCGGCGGTGGGGCAATTCCGGCGGCGGCAGAGTCACTGGCTGCGCCAGTTTCTCCGGATCAATCACCTCGAACAGCCGAACATGACTGACCGCCGCGCCCTTCGACAGCGGGTCGTTCTCTGCCGAGAACTGCGAGATCGTTACATCAAACCCGTCTTCCGGCGCCAGCGTACGAGGCACGGGACCGCGGACCAGCCCCTGGGCGGGGAAACGGTCGTGCAGGCGAAACAGCAGCGACCACGTTTCCCACTTGCCGGACAGCGGCACATCGAGCGACTCGGCCAGGCTGTTGACGTACTTGGCGTGCAAGGCGTCGCCCACCGTCAGTCCGGTGTGGAACCCTCGCGCGGTTTCGTTTCCCGTGTTGATCACCACCATGCTGCGCGGGGCGTCCTCGGGATAGTCGACGGCCAGCACGTACACGCCGCCGGGCCGCAGCAGCTTGAACTTGCCCAAGCGGTAGCTGAAATACGCCGCCTCGCCCTTGGTCGGCGGCAGGACGCGGGCTTGGCGGCCCAGGATCGTTTCGATCCGGCTGCCCATGGCGGGCGACTCTGCAAAGTCGCGGCCCCCGGAATCGGCGGCGCAGACGACTTCCTCGACCAGGGACAGCGTGCCGTACGGCGGCATCTCGACCAGCGGCCGGCGGAGCGCTTCTTCACGCGCCTTGTTGAGTGCCGCTTGCCGTTCCCCCTCGCGCCGTGCCTCGTCGGCTTTGCGAGCCAGCATTTGTTGATACGCTTCCTCGCTGTATTCATAAACGGCGATCTCGCTGAAATTCGCACCGGGCGTTTTGCGCGTGATCCGCAGATAGCGGGTCGTCACGTCCAGCTTGATCTCGGCCCAGGCGAGGTACGCCGCGCAATCGTACGTGGCCACCTCCCGCCACTTGCCGGGCTCGCCGGCACTGATCACCACGTCGCCCTTGTCGTTGGTATCGTACAACCACAGGCTCGACAAGTTCTTCGGCGTGCCCAGGTCGAGATGCGCGCTGAACGGAAACTGCTTCCAGTACTTCGAGTTCAGTTCCCACGTCGTCGTTGGCTTGCCGGCTGGCGGCCCGATGATTCCCCGCTGTTCGTCCACCAGGCCCGACGGATCCCCGACCTCCGCCTCGTTGACCAGCATCGCCGGCTTCAACTCGACCCGCAGTTCCTGGGCCGATGCCGACAGGATCCCGGCCATGACAATGGCGAAGAAGGGGATGAGGCGAGTCAAAGTCACGTATCGGAGTTTCATGAGTGATTTCCGTTCGAAGGCCCAGCGTCGCTGCACGGCATTTGGTGACCAGACGTCAGCTTATGCTTTCCGCAGTACGGGCCGTCCCAAATCCTGCTTGTCACTTTGTGCGGAAGGCTGCTAACGCTGAACAATCCACCAGCCGATGGAGCGTTCGTGGAGTAAAGACCTTGCCTCTCGTATGGAAGATCATCTGACGCATGTCCTCGCGGCGCACACCGAAGCCTCTTCCGGCCAAGCATGCAATAACTTCGTAACCATGATTGCCAGCGCGTTTACGCTCCTCCGACATCTGGCAGAGCCGAATGATCCGTGTCGCTTTGTCCCTGGCCGTACCGTCATCCTCGGTGAGTTTGGCTTCGATGATGACCTGCGGCTGGAATTCATCGGGAATGATGAAGTCGGGCGCTTGATCAAAACCCATGAGGCGTTCCGCCCGTTTGGTTTTTCGAAAAGTGATCCCCGCCAGGCTCAATTGTTCCTCGATCGCGGACTCAAGACCGTCTCCGACTAACTCACTGACAGAATCGCGATGACCGGCGAAAGGCCTGCCAAGGAAGCGTTCATAGAGCAACATGGCGTAGGGTGCGCCGAGTTCCGCTAATCGTGTCACAGACGAAATGCCTTCGAGACTATCCGCCTTGTTGAACCGGTGCAGCTTGTCAGATGCCACCTGCGGACAGCCTTCTTTGATCAGATCGCACGCTGTCTCGACCAACGCAGTGATTCTGGCTAGAGTCGTCGCCCCTGGTTTCAACGGGCGATCCGGGTGTCTGCGAATATCCCGGTCCAGAGTGCGGGCCGCACCCTGCGGAATATCCAATCCCTTTCGGTTCGCAGCCACATACGCCCATTCCGGTGGAGTGAATCCGAGTATTGCCCTTAGCACGATCAGGACGACTGGACAGTGGAAGGCGGCGGACAGAACGACGGGAGCCTCGAATCGGCTGAAGCTATTTGACGCCTTTTTGAGCGTCTCATACGCAGCGGCAAACGTGGGATAATCGAGAAACCCCTCGCCTTTAGGCAGAATCAGGAACTCTGACGCCAAGCTTGAAAATACGGCGTCTACAAACGATTCAGGTGAGGCCCGCACTTCGTCGGGTTCGGCTTCAAAAGGGAATTTCATCATAAGTCTCCGGGGTTTCCCGCACCATGCCTTCCAGCAGCCACTTCTGTCGCGGTGCCGCCGAGGAGAAGCTGGATTCCAATGCGGCGATCACCGCTTCCAGGCCGCCAAACGTCCGATACCACGCCTGTACCGCCGCCATCCGGTCGAGCGTTGGCAAATCCCGATTCCATTCCACGCGAAGATTCCACACCGCGAGTCGGGTAAGATGTCCGTGTGCGATGCATCGGATGTCCCCTTGCGTTGCCTTGAGCCCGCCGTCCGCCAAGGCCCCGATCTCCTCCTGAATCAGCAAGGCGAGTTCCTCGGGCGACTTGACAATCCATCTCCTCGGCACCTGCCCTGTCTGACGGCAAACGAAGACGGTATCAATTACCGAAGACCCGGTGCCGTTGATGTGAATCGAGGCTCCCATCTCCGCCGGACACGGTAGTGAGGCTGAGCAGGTTAGTCCCGAGTCCATAATCGCTACGGCCAGCGGCACGTAAGCCTCCAGTTTATTGTGATGGTAGGTGAAGACCAACGGACTCCCCGCCCTCAGCCAAGTGGTCACATTGCGGAAGGTGAATGACATTCCATCCGTGAAATGGGTAATATCCCTGCCCATGTTGACGTTCCCGGTCAATTCAGCTGCATTCCGCGTCGTGGGGCTGGCGAATTCCGGACGCCCGGCCCCCACCAATTTCCGCAGCCAGACGTAGCAGAAATCCATCAGTTCTGCATACTGCACGTTTCCGAAGTACGGGGGGTCGGTAAAAATCCCGTCGAACGGCTTTCCGCCAGGCAGCCCTGCGGAATCGCCACAAACCAGTTCTACCTGGCGCTGTTCCGGCGGATTCGGGCTACTGCGGCAGGTCCCGATCCACTCCCCGGCGATGGGCACTTCAACTTTCTTCTTACCCACGTGGCGGATTTCAAACGGCTTGGCGCAGTATCTCTTCGCCTTTACAAACTTCTCCGTGATATTGAGCCAGCCGCCGCTTCCCACCGGAAGCCCATGCGCGCCTTCAATCCCAAGAACGTTCGACTCGCACTGGATCAGGCCGACGGGAAAACCATGCACCGAAAAAACGTCGAGCGATTTCAATGCCATAATGTCGTAACGGCAGAGCATATTTTGATAACGGAGCAGGTCAGAGAGATTCGTCGCCAACGCCTCTCGGATGCGTGCCTCTCGGTGCCGGTTAATCCACCGGCAACTAAGTTCCAGGCCAAGCAACTGGCGAGCATTGAACAGCTCTCGGTAATGACGATAACCCCAACGGTGCAGCCGCTCTGTTTCGTCGCCTTTGGGGATCGCGTCGTCCGGGATGAACTGCAGACGCGTCCTCCGCAACCGTTCACCCGCCTCCGCATACCTGGCCAGATCTGCAGCATCCGGCGTTTTGAAGAGTCGCCCCTTTCGCGAGCCATTCGAGTGAGTCCCCGGCAGATGATATTCGATGGCAAACAATCGGTGCTCAGGCGGTGAGTGGGTCGGATAATCGATCTTCGCATCGCAATGCAGGCACCGAGAATGGTTCCGCGAAGCTGTGTATGCTTTCGGCGAATGCTTTCCGCAAGAAATGCATGGCCCCGACTGTCCGCGATCCTTCGACTCGAACAATGCTCCGCAATGCCCGCACGTGAACACGTTTGCCGTGTGCCGTACATCTTGGGCGATCAGGTGATTCGGAAACAGATCATGATCTCTCCCGCACGAGACGCACTTCACCGTCTTAACCCAAAGAAAATACTTGACACTCGCCATTTGGCCGGTTTTCGGACACGCCGTCTGAAACAAATGTCCGATTTCTTTCCGCAGATGCCCCCTCAACGCGGTCGCTGCTTCCGAGTATTCGGCCAAATCCAAATCCTGAATCGCCTGACGCACAATCCACCACGCCATCGGGTTGATATCCGCCGCCGTTACGGCGCACCCCAGGCGGTTTGCCTCAACTACGGTTGTCCCACCGCCCATAAACGGATCAAGGATATGTTTGTCAGCAAAATTGTGCGCGCGATAATAAGTCTGATCGACACTTGTTTCCCCGAGTTCAGACAAAATAAGCGCCCGAAACAACGTTCCAGGCCGCCGCGCAAACCACTTATGTACGGCGATCAGTGGACGGTAATTCTGCTGAATCTGCTTTTCCGCCAACGCCATCCGCGCTACGAAGGCAATTTGGAAGTTGCGTTCAATCATGAAGCCACTTTCCGCTCATCAGGGAAATACGAATCCACTAATCTAGCTATGCAATGGCATGCGAGATCTTCTTTGACGTATTCATGTGGCCATGAAAATCGACCTTTGCGGCAGCACGCGTCGCGACGACAAGCGTCCGGCGATTCGGGAACCGTCCAGCACTTGCTCGAGTGTTTTCCGCCCGTAAGTGTAAGAACGGGAACCCCGAAGGAGGCCCGGAAAGCGCCCCGAACCTTGGCGGCCAAGGAGTCGGCGACCGTTCTACACGTGTCTTTGTCGCGAAAGTCATGGTCGTTGGTGAATGATGACATTGGCTCTACCAGATTTAACGGACGAATTTGATGGGTCAGGATACTCGATTTCGATGCCCTGCGACAGGAGTCGCGATTGGCTAGCGACCATCTTTCTGAGGTGGGCGGTATGCTGCGTAGCCCTCGAAAATGGCAGCCTACCGCTCCCAGAAAAGAACACGGAGGTGTCAGGAATCATCGCTTGAGCGTCGCCGCGCGTTGGTTGCGGCCAAACCGCTCCCAATGCGGCGGCACTCGGCGCATCTGCGAAACCACCGACGCGACGGACCTCTTCGCCAAAGGTGGTTTGCTACCGGACCGCCCCAACATGCTCTTCGAGCGTTCCCTTGCGTTTCCGTCACTCCAGGATCTGCGTCTGGACGGGACGCAGCAGCGGCGGGATTCGAACGCCTGCGAGGAACCAATCTGTGACCAAACACGGGCTCAGACGTACAGAATTCAGTTTTCGCGGCAGAGTCATTTTCCATTGGCTGGCCGGCACGACCGCGAAAATTGAATTCTGTACGTCTGAGCCCTGCCCCCGGGTTGCCGTTTCTGGTAGAAAAGTCTGCCTGGGTTGCGTCTGCTGAGGGGCTGGGCCATGCCTGAGAAGTTCGATCCTTATTACCGCTGGCTGGGTATTCCGCCGAAGGAACAACCGCCGAATCACTACCGGCTGCTGGGGATCGAAGTGTTCGAGTCGGACCCGCAGCTGATCGATTCGTTTGCGTTGCGGCATACGGACTTCCTGCGCGAGATCACCGATGGGCCGCATTTGGCGGACGCCCAGCGGCTGTTGAACGAATTGGCCGCTGCCCGCCGCTGTCTGCTCGACGCCCAGCGGAAAGCAACGTACGACGCGGAACTGCGCGAGCGGTTGGCGGCGGCCGGCAAGCCGTTGGCGAATGCGGACGCGATCGTACCCCCGCCGGAGCGAGCAGCCACCGCACCGGCGACTCGAAGAGCACCTGAACCCGCTGAGGCTCCCGCGATTGCGGTTGCGGCGCGGAATGCCCCCAAGCCCCCCCACGCGGGGCCCGAATCGCGACGCCCGAAGTCGAACAGACCACCGATCTGGATCTTCGCGGCATCCGTCGCGGCGACGCTGGTGGCAATTGGAATCACCGCCGCGGTCTTGATGCGGTCCAAGCCCACTCGTCCAGCAGTGGCGACCGCAAGTTCCCAACACGGGTCGAAACGGCCGGAGACAGCGAAGGTGCCGGTGACAGTACCGAAGCCGTCCGCGGCGCCGACGCCGGAACCGATCTCCAAACCGGTCGAAGTCGATTCGTCTCCGGCCGTCAAGTCCGAACCGCCGAACGGTGAATCCCCGGCGGCGATCGGCACGATGACGACACCGGAGATCCACGTCCCGCCAGGTTTCTTTATTCCCGAGGGTCAGGGGCCCCGGTTGCCCGGCTTGGCCCTGTGGCTGGATGCTACCCAACTGCCGCCCTCCGACGGCCGCATTGCGCGCTGGAGCGATGGCGGGGGGAACTACATCGCCCAGCCTAGGCAGGGAAGTCAACCGCCGGAGGTCTTCGACCAAGCCCTGCCGGGAAAAACGGTCGCCCGGTTTCGCGGCGCTCAATGCCTGGAGATCTCCGGCACATCCCAAGCGATGAATCTGGGTACCGACTATACGATCGTCTACGTGGCGCGGGGCGTCGCGGGCACGCTGTTGTCCAAAGGCGCCGGCGGCAAAGCGGGGCAGTTCTCGTTGCTCAGCGACTCGTGCTTCCTGACCAACGGCGAGGTGAACGTGCCGAGCAACGGACGATTGACGGCCGCCGAGGACGACCCCACCCTGTTTCGCGTCCGCACGATTGCCGCAGACGCGACAGGGCTGAATTGGTTTGTCGACGGAACGGCCAGCGGCAGCTATCCCGACGACCGGCACGAGATTCAGAACAAGACGATGCTGCGGATCGGCAGCCCGTCATTCCGCTCTGGACAAGAGGACGCCACGCAGTTCTTCATCGGGGATCTCGCAGAACTGCTCATCTACAGCCGGGCTTTGCCGGAGGACGAACGCCAGCAAGTCGAAGCCTACCTGCGGGACAAGTGGCTGACCGGCGACACACCTCCTGCGCCGCTGGATCTGGTCGCGCCGTCCCCGGCCTCATCCCCGGCAGAAAACGTTGCCGGCACAACCATGCCGGAAACCTCGCCGGATTCCGCAGCGGAGCCATCGGGCGAATTCCAGTTGGCCGAGACGGGCCAGATCCGCCGCGAAGTTTGGCGCAACTTCCGCGGCATCGACTTGGACGCCGTCCACGAATTATGGGAAACGCGGCCGGATCCAGACGTGTTGGAAACCGCGGATCGCCTCGAAGCGCCGGCGGATTTCGACGACAACTACTGCCAACGCTTTCGCGGCTACCTGCAGCCGCCGGTGACGGGCGTGTACACGTTCTCGGTGCGCGCCAACGAAGAAGGACTCTTGTTTGTCAGCACCGACGAGCAGTCGGAGAACAAGCGGCAGGTGACCTTCCGGGACAAGATCCCGCTGATCGCAGGCCGGGCTTACTACGTCGAGGCGATCCACTGGGAAAAAGGCGGCAAGGATTACTTCTCGGTCGGCTGGAGACTGCCCGACGGCAAAGAGGAGAACCCCATCCCCGGCCAGCGATTGTCGCTGCGCGATCGGCCGGTTGCGCCCCACGAAACCGGGTTTGCCGCTTTGCAGCCGGTACGGGCCGAGGCATCGGGAGGATCGAAATTGCAGATCATGGACGATGGAACCATCCTGGCCGAAGGGGCGGCGGCAGAAAATGAGATCTACTCCCTCGCCTTCGAGATTTCAATGCCAGCGATCACCGCGATCCAACTGCAGGCCATCCCGCACGAGTCCTTGCCCGGCGGCGGCCCCGGACTCGGCGCCGGAGGCAGTTTCCGGCTGGCCGAAGTGCAAGTCGGCGCCGCTCCGGCGAAACCGGACGCCGCGCAGCGGGTGGCCAAGTTCCGGGAAGTCTTGACCGCGGACGGCGACAGCGGCGTGGCGCGGCTGATCGACGGCAATCCGGCGACGGTTTGGAGCTGCCGGCGGGGCGGGCAGCCGGTGTCCCTGACGTTCCTGCCGGCCGGACCGATCCACACGTCCGGCACGTCCGTCCTGACCGTAACGCTGCACAACCGCGAGAGCCTCGGCTGCTTCCGGCTGTTGGCGACTTCGATGCCTGAGCCGAGGAGACTGGCGACTGCCGATAGCCCGCCGCTTGGGCCCGCCCGCAGCGATTTGTTCAGCTTGTTCGTCAACCTGGGCGGTGGCCCGTGGCAGGACCCGGCCGGCAATGCGTGGGTGGCTTCCAAGGATTTTGACGGCGCGACATTCGGGCACGAGGCCGGGCAAACGGTCGAGAGCGACGCGGTCGAGCATCCCGTGTTCGGCACGGCCGTGCGAAAGTTGACTGGCTTTCGCGCGGTGGTGCCCAACGGCGAGTACTCGGTCGAGCTGTACTTCCAGGAGCACTGGTCGCAGAACCCGGCCGACCGCTCCTTTGCCGTCGCGATCGAGCAGCTGCCGGTGCTGCGGCCGCCGAGGTTCTTTCAAGGCCCCGGCATGGGCCAGCCTTACGTCCACGCGGTCCCTCGGGTCACCGTAACAGACGGCCGCCTGGACGTGGAGTTCAGCCCCGTGCAACCCGGCTCGCTGACGATCTTGAATGGCATCGCGATCCGGCAACTGCGCTAACCCGGATGATTCATCAACGCGTGGGATACGCTTCCAGCCTGTCAGGATTGCCCCGTTACAGGTAACTATTCTGCGCCGTTTTCCCCTTCGACAGGCTGGAAGCCTATCCCACGAATAAATCAACAGCCCGCTTGTACGAGCGGTACCGCACGCCCTTGCGCGGCCGCCGCGGCCGTCTGCCCGTGCTGGAGGTGTTTTCCGTCAGCCGGTCTTGCCGGCCATGCAGGGGTTGGTCGGGTTACGATGGGCAACTTCAGCCCATCAGCCCCTCGACCGCGTTGCCGTGGACGTCGGTCAAGCGGAAATCGCGGCCTTGGAAGCGGAACGTCAGCCGCGTGTGTTCGATCCCCAGGCAGCGCAGGATCGTGGCGTTCCAGTCGTGGATAGGGACCGGGTCCTGGACGATGTTGTAACAAAAGTCATCCGTTTCGCCGTAAGTAGTCCCCGGCTTAAAGCCGCCGCCGGCCGCCCACATCGTAAAGCAGCGGCCGTGATGGTCGCGGCCGTAGTTGTCCTTGGTCAAGGCACCCTGGCTGTACACCGTGCGGCCGAACTCGCCGCCCCAAATTACCAGCGTGTCGTCCAGCAGTCCGCGTTCTTTCAAGTCCTTGACCAGTGCCGCCGTCGGTTGGTCCACGTCCTTGCATTGGCCGCGGATCTGAGCGGGCAGGCTGCCGTGCTGGTCCCAGCCGCGATGCATCAGCTGGATGAACCGCACGCCGCGTTCGGCCATCCGCCGCGCCAGCAGGCAGTTGCGAGCATAGCCGCCGTCGACGCCACTGCCATCGATGCCGTACATGTCGATGATCCGTTGCGGCTCGTCCGACAGGTCGGTCAAGCCGGGAACCGACGTCTGCATGCGGAAGGCCATTTCGTATTGGGCAATCCGCGTATTGATCTCGGGGTCGAGAGACTCGCCGGCGGCCAATTCGTTCAGTTGACTCACGCCGTCCAACATGGCACGCCGTGAGTCGGCCTCGACCCCCGGCGGGTTGGACAGGTACAAGACGGGATCGCCCCCGCTGCGGAACCGCACGCCCTGATGTTCGCTGGGCAGGAATCCGCTGCCCCACAGCCGCGAGAAAATCGGCTGGTCGGTCTTGTTCCCGCTGCCCTGCGAGATCATGACGATAAAGCACGGCAGGTCGTCATTGTCGCTGCCCAGTCCGTAACTGAGCCACGCGCCCAGACTGGGCCGGCCCGGCTGCTGAGCCCCGGTCTGCAGAAAGGTGATCGCCGGATCGTGATTGATGGCCTCGGTGTTCAGGGTCTTGCAGATCGCAATCTCGTCGACGATCGTGGCCGTGTGGGGCAGCAACTCGCTGACCCATGCACCGCACTGGCCATGCTGAGCGAATTTGAAGATCGGCGCCGCGCAGGGGAACGACTTCTGCCCGGACGTCATCCCGGTGATCCGCTGTCCCATGCGGATGCTGGCCGGCAACTCGGTGCCATTCAGTTTCTGCAGCGCAGGCTTGTAGTCGAACAGGTCGATGTGCGAGGGCCCGCCGGACATGACCAGGTAAATCACGCGTTTGGCCTTGGGGGCAAAGTGCAGCGCCGGCAGGACTCCCGCGCGGCCCTTGGCGGGCGACGGGGCGGCCAATAGTTCCGGATTCAGCAACGAGGCCAGCGCCGCAGCGCCGATTCCCGTAGCCGCTTGGCTAAACAACTGGCGGCGGGTCAACAGCGGATGGTGTTCTTGCCAGGGATGCATCGGAAACTATCCTTTCGTCAGTGTCTCGTCCAAATTCAGGATCGCACTGGCAACCATCGTCCAGGCGGCCAGTTCGGCGGCGTCCAGCGTGTCGTCGCGAGCCGCTTCGCCGACGCCCAACAACCGGGTAGCGGCTTCGGCGTTCTGCCGGAAGATGTCCTGCTGCCGCTGCAGGACATTCTTCAGCACTTCCAGTTCCCGGTCTCGCGGCGAGCGGGCCGTGGCCAACCGGAACGCAAATGCCAGACGATCTTCGGTAGTCGCCCCGCCAGCCGTCAACATGCGTTCGGCCAGTTTTCGCGAGGCTTCGACGTAGGTGGGATCGTTCATCAGCACCAGCGCCTGCAGCGGCGTGTTCGTGCGGGCGCGGCGGACCACGCACGTCTCGCGGTCCGGGGCGTCGAAGGTGACCAGCGACGGCGGCGGCGCGGTGCGTTTCCAGAACGTGTACATGCTGCGGCGGTACAGATCAGGGCCGTGACTTTGCGCGTATTCCTGAGCCGTCCAATTCTTGCCATCGGCCCGCGAGGCGAGTTCCTCCCAGATTCCCGGCGGCTGGTACGGCGACACGCTGGGACCGCCGATCCGGTCGTCCAACAATCCGCTGACCGCCAGCGCCTGGTCGCGGATGAATTCGGCCGACAACCGGTGCCGCGGCCCGCGCGCCAACAGGCGGTTCTCGGGATCTTTGGCCAACAATTCCGGCGTCACGGCCGACGACTGACGATAGGTTGCCGACATGACCATCAGCTTGACCAGCGACTTGACATTCCAGGCATGCTCCGCACCCGACAGCGGCGACTTGACCGGCGTCTGGAACTCGACCGCCAGCCAATCCAGCAGTTCGGGATGGCTGGGCCGTTCGCCCTGCGAACCAAAATCCTCGGAGGTCTTGACCAGACCCGTTCCGAAAACCATTTGCCAATACCGATTCACGGTTACACGAGCGGTCAGCGGATGGCTGGGGGCGACCAGCCATTGGGCCAAGCCCAAGCGGTTGTTCGGCGCATCTTCCGGCAGGGGCGGCAAGAACGCCGGCACGCCGGACGTCACCTTCTCGCCGAACTTGTCGTATTGGCCGCGGACCAGCACAAACGTATCTCGCGGCTGAGCCATCTCCTGCATGACCATCGACGTTGGAATCTGTTTGTCCAACGCCGCCTGGGCTTCCTTCTGTTCGGCCAGTTTTGCAACCAAACCCCGAACGGCCGTCGAGACGTGCTCCCGAAAATACTTCTTGATTTCGTCGCGTTGCCGCGGTGTTCGTTGCTCGGCCAAGGTGTCCAACGCGGAACGTACCCCGGCCGGCAGCTTGTCGGTTCCGTGCGGATTCGGCGAGTCGGTGACTGCCAGGCGGAATCGGCCCAGCTGATGCTGCGCATGCGGGGATTGAAATTCCAGAGTCACCTGCAGCCGAGCGCTGCCTGGAGAGTTGATCGGTTGGCCGAGTTGGAATACGGCACTGTGGGGCTTGCCGACTTCCGGATAGATGGCCCAGCCGGTGTTGGACTTGCCGTCGACGGCGTTGGCGACGGGAAAATCTTGCTGGCTGAAGTCCGCCGACGCCGAGCGGACGGCGAGCGGATCGGCGGGTTCGCCGGGCGACGTCACCGCAGCCACGCGGAATTCGGTCATCACGACGTTGCCGTTCCCCGATCTACCCGGACCGCGACCTGCCAAGCGATCGTCGGGCAGCGTCTCCAGTCGGATCGCCGTGATGTTTCGCAAGTTGGCAGGCGCGAGGATGGTGTACGTTTCCGTGGCCGGGTTCGCCCCGCTGGCGACGATCGACTGGTCTTCCGGCTGGGCAGCCAAGACGGTTCCCTGGCCCGCCTGCAGCTGGTCGGGCACTAGCACGGTCCACACGGCGGGCTTGTCATCCGCAAGCGTTTGCTCCCACGCGGCCTGCGCCTTATCGACTCCCGGCAAATCCCCCGCCAATTCTGCTTCGAGCGTTTGGATCGCGACGGCCAGTTCGTCGAGCCGGCGCTGCTGGTCCGCCGATGGCACGCGAATCAGCGGGGCGGCATTGCCTTTGCTGCCGTCCAGGCCGTTTTCCGGGACGTTGTGGAAGTATGCGTACAGCTGGTAATACTCCTTCTGCGAGATCGGGTCGTACTTGTGATCGTGGCATTGGACACAGGCGACGGTCAGCCCCAGCCACACCGCGCCGGTCGTGTTCACGCGATCGATGATGTACGCGTTGTGGTACTCCTGCGGAATCGCGCCGCCCTCGAAGTTGATCATGTGATTGCGGTTGAACCCGGTGGCCAACTTCTGTTCGAGCGTTGCGTTGGGCAGTAAATCTCCCGCCAGCTGTTCGACGGTGAACTGGTCGAACGGCTTGTTGTTGTTGAACGCGCCGATCACCCATTCGCGCCAGCGGGTCATGTCGCGGCCGCTGTCGATGTGGAAGCCGTGAGTGTCGCCAAAGCGGGCCGCGTCCAGCCAGTCCAGCGCCAGCCGCTCGCCAAAATGCGGATTGGCCAGCAGCCGGTCCACCAGACGCTCGTATGCCTGGTCGCTGCTGTCCGCCAGGAATGCATCGATCTCGGCCAGCGTGGGCGGTAGACCGGTCAAGTCCAAGGTCAAGCGGCGGATCAGCGTCGTCCGGTCAGCTTCGCGAGTTGGCTGCAGCCCCTCGGTCTCCAAACGGGCCAGAATGAAATCATCGATCGAGTTCCGCACCCAGGTGGTGTTTTTCACTCGCGGCAACGGCGGACGTTCGGGCGGCACGAACGACCAGTGGTTCTGGAATCGAGCGCCCTGGGCGATCCACGTCTTCAGCAATTCCTTGTCTTCCGGTTTCAGCCGCCGGTCGCTGTCCGCGGGCGGCATGACTTCGTCCGCATCGGCCGAGAAAACACGCCGCACCAGTTCGCTTTGGTCCGGCTGTCCCGGGATAATCGCGGCCGTGCCGGAATCGGCCGGTTGCAGAGGCGCGTCCGGGACGTCCAGCCGCAGGCCTCCTTGGCGATGAGTTTCGTCCGGGCCGTGGCACTTGAAACAGTTGTCGGAGAGAATCGGCCGAATCTGGCCGTTGTAGTCGATCGTTGGCGATGACTGAGCCGCCGCAGGGTGAGCAAAGGCCAGAAAGATTCCCAGCCGGAGGCTCGGCAGCAGCAGCGCACGAAACCTAACGTCCATTTCCTGTATCCTTGTGGAGCTTGCGGTCGAAAACTCGCCAGCAACAACTCGGCCCTTGGCACGCATCGTATTCTAGCGTTCGTCGCCGGATTCGCAAGAATTTGCACGGGATTACCCGCCAGCCTCCACGGTTTGCTCCTTTCATCTTTCATCCGTGCCCCGGCTTTGCCATCCGTGCTATCAGACCATCGCGTGAAGTAGCACGGATGGCAAAGCCGGGGCACGGACGGGATGCGCGAGGACTTGTCATTGGACAGGGGGCGTTTCTCTTTTCTTGCCCTGCGCGGCGGCGGGATTGGCCTTGCTCCCGACCGCCGATGTCTGACAGAATTGGGCGAGGTGATGGAGGAGACCTCGGTCATGACTGCGGCAGCGGTGATTGTGTGCCTTTCGGGTGCCCGCCACGGGCCTTGCTCTGTGCGTTTCGCCTACCTCTGGCCCAAGACGCTCCTGGCCTTGTTCGCCAGCCTTGCGGTCCCGGAGGCAGACGCTCAACTGCCGTCGCCGCCAGTGGCCCCGCCCGCTGCCGCCCCTCCGGCGACCGCCGAATCTCTGCAGGCGTTGACCGGACTGGTGAACACGATCGTCCGCGAGAATCTCCCCGCCGACTTTGAATCGCGGGACAATTGGGGGCACACGACCGAAGTCTGGGCTGGCGTGGACATCCGCCGCGAGGGGCTGCAGATCAAAACCAAGCGGCGAAAGAAGCAGGTCAACGACGGCGCGTGGAAGCTGGTTCGCCTGCAGTTCATCGAGCCTGAGAAAAACCTTCACATCGAGGTGCTGGCCGTCCGCCCGCTGCCGGCGGCCGGCCGTGTCGAAATCGATTTGGCCGCCGATGCCAAATTGGCCGTGTTCGCCCGCCTGTCGCAGTGGGAACTGGGCGTACAGCTGTTCAGCGTGAGCGCAAACGCCGAGGCGCAGACTCGATTCCGCGTGCGGTGCGACCTGGGACTGAAACTGGATCCGACCAGGCTGCCGCCTGACGTGATTCTCGATCCCGTGGTCCGCGAGGCCGAATTGCGATTGGTCGATTTCCGCCTGGGCCGGGTCAGCCAAGTCGGCGGTTCCGTGGCACGTGAGTTGGGAGAACAAGCCCGCGACCTGTTGGACCGGGAAGTGGCGCAACAGAACGCCAGGCTGCCGGAGAAGATCAACCGCCAGATCGGCAAGAGCCGGGACCGGTTGCGACTGTCCGCCCAGGACTTGCTCACCTCACAGTGGGGGCCGCTGGCCGCCAAGCAACTTGGGTTGAGCAATCCGGCCTCGGGCGAAGCAGCGGCGGCGCCGTGAGGACGCGTTGGAGTCCACGCTTCAGCGTGTCTCCGGGCGCACTTTGCCGCCCGTTCGTCCGGACAGCCTAAAGGCTGAACTCCAACAAACCGTCTCAGCCCGGGCCTCAAGCGGTTGCCAACGGCAGGTAGACGCCCGGGACGGGCGCCGCGTGGTCGTACAATCCGGCGGCGTCGGGCAGGACAGGAGGGGATGCATCCAAGGCCAACACCTCCGGTCTTTCCCGGGGGCCTTTTTGCACGGCGTCATCCCATTTGACCAATTGGCCGCTGTAGGTCGCCATGCGCCCCAGGACGGCGGTCATGGAACTGACGGCGCCGTGCCAGCCTTCGTTCAGTTTGACGCCCGAGCGGATGGCGGCAATCAGGTCGATGTGCTCTTGGACGTACGGGCTGGCGCCTGTGTCGCCCTGGTCATTACTCGTCCAGATCCCCTTGGTCCCGTGGACGGCTTCGGACACGTTGGTCATTACGCCCTTCATCTGCCGGCATTGGCTGAACATCCTCGTGCCGCTGGCAAACGTGAACTCGACGCTATGGTGATCGAAGATATGACCTTGGTCCTTGCCCGTGCGTTTCTCGCGGCCGCCCATGCCGTTCGCTTCGACGGGATGCTGGCCGCCCATCGCCCACAAGCCAACGTCGATGTTGTGGACGTGCTGTTCGCAGAGATGGTCGCCGGACAGCCAGCGGAAGACGTTCCAGTTGCGGATTTGGTACTCCATCTCGGTCCAGCCCGGTTGCCGCGGCTTGATCCAGATCGGGCCGCCGTTCCAGTACACGCGCAGGAAATCAATCTCACCGATCTCGCCGTCGTGGATCCGTTTCATGCCTTCCACGTACCGGCTCTGGTGATGGCGTTGCAGGCCCACAACGACTTTCAAATCGTGGTCGTCCGCCCGTTGGTTGATTTCCATCAGGGAGCGGAAGCCCGGCGCATCGACGCACACCGGTTTCTCCATAAACACGTGCTTGCCGGCCTGGATTGCCGCCGCATACTGTGCGGGACGAAAGCCGGGCGGAGTCGCCAGGACGACCAACTGGGCATCGCACGCGAGGGCCTGCCGGTAAGCGTCCAACCCAGCGAACTGACGCTCGGTGGGTACGTCGACCCGGTCGCCGTATTGGCCCTTGAGCACATTCAGCACGCTATCGATCCGGTCCTGAAATGCATCCGCCATCGCCACGATCTTGACGGCCGGATCCGCTTCAAGGCAGTTCGCCGCCGCCCCGGCGCCTCGACCGCCGCAACCGATGACCGCCACGCGGATCTGGTCGTCGCCGGCGGCGTGGGCCATCCGGACGGTGCGCGCGCCGGCAACCAAGGCAGCGCCGGCCACGGTCAATGACGAGGCTTTGAGAAAATCGCGGCGGGATGAGGCGGATTCTGTCACGGTCAGCGCTCCTGGAAGGTGCTAGCCCTGCTGGAGTGTACGCCTTGGCGTGTTTTTTTCCGGCGGGCATGGCCCACTCAGCACGCTGGAGCGGGAACTCCAACCTCTCCAAGACGCGAATCTCGGTCTCGGATGGACGGCTCACGCGCGATCTTACCAGTCGCGATCTGCCGATGCAACGGAATGTGGAAGAGGGCCGGAGTGATCCCATAGTCACACACCGGGAGGCGAACGGCCGGCGTAAGCCCGCCGGTTTTCCGCATGCACATACCGGGAGGCGAACGGCCGGCGTAAGCCCGCCGGTTTTCCGCGTGCCCGCAAATTCGCGCGAGGCTCGGCTTTCTGGGAAAACTTTGTCAGTTGCAGCGATTTTCTCGATTCTGACGATTCTGCGGCCGATAAATTCCTTTGCATTTCCCAAGGTGCGTGGGACTTGACGGCGGACAACGAAAGGAAAAGAACATGCGGATGTATCTTGCGTGCGGTCTCCTGGTTCTGGCCAGCGGCCTGTTTGGGAGCGGTTGTTGTTTGACTCGTCAAGGCGCCTGCGGTGCAGGGGTCGGTTGCGATAGCTGTGCGACAGGCGGCTACGAAACGTGCGGCGAATGCCAGCCCGGGATGTGTCACCATCCGTGGCTGTGGGGCCATGCCAAGTCCGCGCTGACGTGCGGTGCCGGTTGCGGAGACGTGTACTGGGGCGAGTGGGCCAGCGATCCGCCGGCCTGTGGCGATTCGTGCGGCGGCTGCGGCGGCTGCGACAGTTGCGACAGCTGCGGAACGACCGGCTGCGGCGGGTGCTGCGGATTCTGGAATCCGTTGCGAGGTCTGGCGCATCTGTGGGGCTACCGCTACGCTCCAACCGGTTACGGCATGGGGTACGACGTGGGCTATGACGAAGGCTGCGACAGTTGTGCGGAGTCCTACGAGCCCTACGACACGGTCATGCCCAGCGGCGAAGAAATCATCGAAGAGACGCTGCCGACGCCGAAGCCCGACGTGGAGCCATCGAAGCAGGCTGCGGTTAAACGCTCGACCAAGACGGCAAGCACCAAGGCGACGGCGAATCCCACCACGACCGTCAAGCATCTCCCGGCGAGTCACCGGACAACCACCGCCCGGCGAAAATAGCGTGCGGTGCTCCGGACTGCAACGGGCGGAACGCTTCGCCTCGCACGGCAAAGCAACGAGTGACGGAACGCACTGGCAGACGTTTGACTCTCCTCGATGGATCGGCCAAGCCGGCTCTGTGCCGCCTTGGCCGTTTTTCTTTGAACCGACCGGGAAAAGGCGAACCAAGTACGGCCACGTGGACCGTGGGGTAGGCTTCCAGCCTGCCTCTAATCCCGACAGGAGGAAACGGAGAAAGCGGAGCGCCGATTCACGCTCACTCTGTTGCCTCCGTTTCATGTTCAAGATTCGAGCCACGTCCCGACGCTGCCGGGGCTGCAGTTCTTCGGATGCCTTTTCGTTCCCTAATGACGGGTGCGAGGCGTGCGGACGTGGTTTGCCAAGTCTGGAAGCGGGTGTAGGTTTGGGGCGGTCTTTGTGGCCCAACAAATCCTGCACCTGTTTGACGTTGTGCCCCGTTTCCAGCAGGTGCGACACGAAGCTGTGCCTGAATGTATGCGGCGTGATCCGTTTCGTCAGCCCCGACTTCCGCACGGCGGCTTTGATTGCCTTGTCGAAGGACGAGATGTTCACGTGGTGCCGCCGCTTGACCCCTGCCGCCTTTTCTCGCGGGTCGATGTTCAGCGTCCGCGACGGAAATAGGTACTGCCAGCCCAATTCCAATTCCGCATTTGGGCACTTCCGCCGCAAGGCGGGCGGCAGCCAAACCCGGCCATCTCCGGCCGCCAAGTCCTGCTCGTGCAAGCGCCGCACGCGCCCGATCTGCCGCCGCAGCGGTTCCACCAGACGCTCCGGCAGCACAGTCATCCGTCCCCGGTCTCCTTTTCCGTCACAGATCTGTACTTGCCGACGTTCCAAATCCACGTCCTTGACCCGAACCCCGCACGCCTCTTTCCGTCGCGGTCCGGAACCGTACATCAGTAAGATCCAATCGACGTAAGCCTTTTCTGTTTCCAAGGCATACTGGCCCACCCGCAGGGCGTTTTGGACACGCGTCATCAGCTTCACAGACCGGTCGCCCCCATTCAAACAGACGCCCTTGTCGCCGCTTCCGTTTGCCGTCACGGACTTTCCGAGGCCTGCGGCCTACTCCCCTTGCCGCATGGGCCACAGCCGCTCCAATACCAGTCCGTACAAAAACTTCAACGCCCGCTCGGCTTCCGCCCTGTTTTCCGGCCCACGGTCGCTCTGGAACGGTTGCCCCCCCAAGTACTGTTGAATCTCAGCCATCCCCATTTCCTGCGGGTGCCGCCGGTCATGAAACAGAATGTACTCCTTCAACCACGCCGCCAGCCGCCTGGCGTTCTCCCCGTCCACACCCGCGTCCAGCAGCGCGTCCCATGCCCGCTCCAGCAACT
>CAZXYZ010000138.1:0-29716 GCA_964645045.1 uncultured Pirellulaceae bacterium
GGGCCCCCCCCCTCCGGGGGCACCCATACCTGGGCCCCGCCCCCCCCCCCCTTTTTCCCCCCCGGGGGCCCCGCCGCGGCCGGCGGCGGAACGACGGAGAGGAAAGAGTTTTTGGGGGGCGTCCAACTTAGCCTGTCCATCTCGTTCACCAGCGGCACAAGGCCGCTGGGGTCCGGAAGTTACGCCACAAAGTGGCGCTGTCCAACTAGGAGCCGAATAACGATCTGGGAGCGATGTTCTGTCCCCTCTCAGCCGTGTCCGTTCCGACCGTGATTCGTGCGGCGAGAGACGGCGGATTGGGGTGCAATCGCCGGCGAGGCATTTCGGATGGGAGTGAGTGGAGTCTCGACATGAAGGACGATGCGTCACAGGCGACTAGTCCAACTGGCGAAGCCGGCTTCCGCGAGCGGGCGGCACGCTTTGCCGAACGTGGCTGGTTTCAACGGTTGCTGGATTGGTTCTACGGCTACGATTACTTCGTGTCGTATCGGTGGAGTGATGGGCGCGTGTATGCGCTGGCGCTGGCCGAACAGTTGGAAAAGGACGGCTTCGACTGTTTTCTGGATTCGGCGGACTACATCAAGGGCGATAACTGGAAGCGGATCGGGGAACGGGCGCTGCGGAAGACGACTCGTCTGGTGCTAGTCGGTTCGCCGCATGTTGTTCGGCCTGATCCGCCGCGGGAACCCGACGACGATCCGGTGCTGCGCGAGTTGCGGATCTTTACGGCGACAGGCAAACGCGTGATCCCGATCAATTTCGAGGGATCCCTTTCCTGCCCCGACCTTGGTCATCTCCCGCTGACCCGCTGCTTGGACAAAGACGGCCTGTGGATTCAAGAAGCGAAGAAGCATTTGGCGATCGGTCCCTCGAAAGCTACGCTCGAAGAACTGCGAGGTTCGTTCGACCGGGAACGGCAATCTGAGAAACGAGCCAGAGTGCTTCGATATCTAATTCTCGTTTTCGCATCCTTGGCCTTCATTGCCATTGCAGCAGCCGCGTTTGCGATGCGTCAGTATTTCGTGGCTGAACAGCGGCGCGTGGATGCGGAGCAGAAGACTCGGCTCTCCAATGCACAACGACTTGTCGCCGAGGCTCGATTGGCCGGCAGCGACTATCCGCAGCGCAGGCTACTTCTGAGTGCAGAGGCAATTCGAGCCACCTTGGAGGATGGCGTTATCGTTCCGACCGCGCGCCAAGAGTTCTTCAAGGCCATTCTCGGATGCGGCGGAATGCCCCTCCAAGGCCATTCGGACAAGGTCACGGCGCTCGCGATCAGCCCCGATTCGAAAAGATTGGTGGCTGCGGGGTGGAATGGTACCGTTACAGTTTGGGATTTGGGCAGCGCCTGTGCTGCCATCCCCTCCCAGCACTTCGTGTCGGGCGACGGAGCCATTACATCCATCGCAGTCAGCGCGGACGGAAATCGCGTCGTATACGGTGGAATCAACCGACCGGCTCAAATCTGTAATCTGGAGACGAAAGGCTTCCAACGATCGTTCCTGAGTCTTGACGGACACGAAAGAGGAATCTACGCGATCGCCATTAGCCCGGATGCCCGTTGGCTCATAACTGCGGGTGCTGATTTGGACGAGAGACGCAACGAGCAACACACGATCAGGATTCGGGATCTAGACGTTGATCCAGTCAAGACAATCCATCTCCTCACGGGGCACACGGCACGAATCGAATCTGTCCGCGTGAGCAGCGATTCTCGTTGGCTGGTTTCAGCTTGTGACGACGTCACAGATAGGACATCCCGTGTCTGGAAGCTCGGCGTGGCCGATCCGATGCAAGAGGTAAAAATCCTTGACACATACTCCAAGACACCAGTCATCAGCCCCGATGGCAGCTGGCTCGCAGCCAACTTCTTGGGGCGCATCCGCATCTGGGATCTGCAAGCGGCCGGATCGGGAAATGCAGTGTCCGACAGCCAAAGTCAATCGGAGGTTCTCTTTGATCACCAAGATCTCGTTACATCGCTTTCGATCAGTGTTGATGGACGGTGGCTTGCAGCGGGAAGTTCCAATGGGAGTTTGCGCGTTTGGGACTCAAGTGAGGGCAAGCCTCAAGGTTCTGGATTCCAGCTCTTGGGACACAGCGCAGGCGTCGTCGCGTTAAATTTCAGTCCGGACAATGGTTGGCTTATTTCGGGGGCTGGTGATGGTACTGCTCGACTTTGGGACATGAGTGCTGACGGTCTCCGCAAACCAAGCAAAGTTCTCCGCGGGCATGAATCCAACTACGTCTCGCACGTTGCTGTCTCTGCTGACAGTCGCTGGGGGGTTACTGCCGTCCAGGAGGACCCCGTCCCAAGGCTTTGGGATCTGGCACTGGATGAGCCTGGGAAGCCCGCAAGCGTGATAAGACCGCAATCCAGCCAATCTCCACTGATGCTTAGCCAGAAACATCGGTGGCTCGCCATCCCAACCGACGACTCCGTGGTTCTGTGGGATCTGGCTGTCTTTGGAAATGGTCGCTTCTTGCCTTCAATAGGAGACAAACCAGAGAGGCGCTTTGAGATAAGATGGGAAACTACCGAGTTGGACTATCGAGAAAGCGCAGACGACACAGGGATGATTTCCTGGACCGTTAGCTCAGACGGTAGATGGTTGGTGGGCTTTGCGTCGAAGACAATTCGTATTTGGCGATTTGGCGAGAACACGGCAATTTCAGCGGGCAGGAAGTTGGATAACCAGAGTCCGATCACGACACTTGGGATTAGTCCGGATGGATCCAGACTTGCGACGTATGGCGACGATCATAAACTGCGACTTTGGTCTCTTGAAGATGGCCGTCGTATCCTCCAGATCCCGAAGGCATGCGACGCAGACTCCACGCCAGCGGCGAAAATCGTGTTTAGTCCGAACAATCTTCGCGTTGTGACGATCTGTACATCGGGCACGATGACTCTCTGGAATCTTGCTCCAAGAGAACCTCAGCAGACTTGCCAATTGCTTTCGCCACCCCACGGCGGGGCAGATGATGTTGCGATCAGCGCGGACGGACATTGGCTGTTTGCCTCGGGCAGCAACTGTGTGTTGTGGAATCTGTGGTTGTCGACTCCTGATGAGCATCGGATCATTCCTAACGGGCAGAACGACAGGGCGGAACGAGCTGAAATGAGTAGCGATGGGCGATGGCTGGCAACCAGCGGGCCGTTTGGAGAGCCGGTTCGCCTTTGGGAGCTACCGCATCTGGAGTCGCGGAATTCGCCACGTATTCTCCCCGGAAGTGATCGAGGAGCGAAGATCTTCGCGATAAGCGGAGATTCTCGTTGGCTCGTTACTGCTGACGACCTGGGAAAAACGCATTTGTGGGACTTGACCGTCTCGAATCCGGAAAGGGTATCGTTGGAACTCGCGGACAGTGACAGCGCGATCGGTCGATTCGTGTTCAGTTCCGATAGTCGATGGCTGGTTGCTTCTTGTTGGGATGGCACGACGCGACTGTGGGACATGCGTTCCCACCACTTGGAAAATTCGCTGTTTACCTTGTCATCAAACATTAGCGAAGCGCCCTCCTGGAGCTTTGACGACGCCTGCATCGCATACGTTCAGGACCGGGTGCCACTCTTGGTGTGCTCATCGCGTGGATTCCTGGAATTCACATCCCTGGACGGCGACGGAATGATCCAACAAGCACACTTTGCAGCAGGCCGTAAGTTAACCGATGACGAACGGAAGCGATTCTTGGAATGACACCGAAATCAGCCAGGACCTTCGGTGGGCATCGAGCGCAGCAAAGCTACCTGGCATGTTTGCAGTCGCCTCATTGCTGAGTCGATTAGGGATGGCGCCGATGCCACAGGCTATGCCTACCATCCGACGCCCCAGTGGGAAACCGCGGATCTGCACCTGGATCTGGGCACGGTCGTGGCGATCTCCGGCGCGGCCGCGGCGCCGCAGATGGGCATGGCGTCGATCCGCAACGCCAGCTTCCTGCTCGCCCTGCTGAATGTCCGGCTGGGGTACTGGCTGCACCGGCCGATCCCGCCGCGCTGGCAGAACCGCTGGCTGCGGGCGCTGTCCGCCCCCGGCCCGGATTACTTGCTGTGCGAGGCGCTGAACCAGATGGACCATCGCTCGCGCTACGTCAATGTCTCCGACGGCGGCCATCTGGAGAACCTGGGCCTGTACGAACTGCTGCG
The DNA here is from genome assembly GCA_964645045.1 of uncultured Pirellulaceae bacterium. Taxonomy (GTDB): domain Bacteria; phylum Planctomycetota; class Planctomycetia; order Pirellulales; family Pirellulaceae; genus Anammoximicrobium. The sequence continues at coordinate 4,151 of CAZXYZ010000138.1, forward strand.
GCGCCGCTGCCGGTACATCATCGCCATCGACGGCGAGTGCGATCCGGAAGTCGTTTTTCCCAGTTTGATCCGGCTGCAGGAATTCGCCTGGGTGGATCTGGGGGTACGGATCGATATGGACCTGAGGCGTTTGCGTTGGGCCGAGGTGGCTGCGGAGCCGGACGACGGCCACGGTGCCAGCACGGCCGGGCGACCGGCCTACAGCCGCGGCCATTTCGGCGTGGGCCGCATCGAGTATCCGGACGGCGCCACCGGGTTGCTGATCTACATCAAGCTGACCGTGACGGGCAACGAGCCGGATTACGTGCTCGACTACCGCCGCCGCTATCCGGCCTTTCCACACCAATCCACCGGGGACCTGGTATTTGACGAAGAGCAGTTCGAAGCCTACCGCTGCCTGGGCGAACACATCACGGCCGACCTGTTTTCCCCGGAACTGCTGACCGATTCGGCTCGGCAGCGTGCCGAGCAGTGCCAGTTGATGATCGGCGACTGGTATCAAGAGATCGCCGACTGTTTCCTCCCACGCTCGCGGATTTCTCGGGGCGCGGCAGGTTGAGCTTCGCCGCAGCCAGGACAGATCAGCGTTCATCAGCGTCGATTAGCGGTTCTTCCTGCGTATGGATCGTTTTGTCAACGCCGAGCCGCGCGCACAACGCCCGAAACGCCGACTCGCGTTCCGCCCGATTGTCCGTGTTGAACCGCAAGAAGAAGGGACGCTGGTCCATGTCGAACGGCTCCGCCGCCTGGCCGTGGATGAACGTCAGCATCGCGGCGAAGTGGACGGCTACCTGCCCCTCGCGTTCCAACACGCCACGCAGCAGGGCCTCGACGACCTCCGGCGGATGGAACGTCGCCACGTGGCCGAGCGTTTGCGACAGGCCGCCGTAGAACTCGGCGTCGCGCAGGGACTGGACCAGTGCCGCGGTGCGCTGCTGGTCGGTGACCAAGTCCGGCGCGTAGCGGAGCACGGCGGAACGGATTTCCGGATTGGGATCGTGCAACGCGGCCTTCAGCGCCTCCCTCGCCCGCGGCGTGTCGAGCGCGGCGAGCGCTTCCACGTCCCGCCAGCCGCGGATACCGCCACCGAGAAGCAGTTGCTCGATCGTCAGACGCTCGTCCGGCGTGGCGGACTCGATGAGTTCCAGGTCGTAGCCGATGCCTTCGCGCCAGCGCTCGTGGTCCATGATCATGCTTGCCCGGAAGCGATCGACCAAAGGCGTCGGGCTGTACGCCGACGTTGGCGGATGGGCGTCGCTGGCACGCTGGCGGGCTTCGCGCTCGGCGCGGATCGCATCCATGTCCGGCTCCGCCTCCGGCGGCAGCGGCGGTTCAAGTACGAAGAAGTACCGCTTTGCATCGGTAAACTCGCCGGAGTAATCACTGCGGTTCCGCTCGAAGAACTGGAGTTCTCCGCTGGAGGCACGAGGCCGGGTCGAGACACGATTGGCCAGCTTTACGCACGCTCCCACCGGAGGCGCGGGAAACCCGCTGCCGAGTTCGACAATGCGGTTTCCGGCGGCAAGTTCGGCCTTGATCAGGTCTTGCAAGACCCGCGGGAAAGCTGCAACGGTCTTGGCGTATTCATCGGGGATGATCATGGTGAGAGGTAAATTAAGATCGGGAGCATACGTTTCACCGCGGCGGCGGATCATCGGGGTGCGGCGCCACGCCGGCCCACGCCTGCAGATAGTAGCTCGCGACGCGCCGGACACTCTGCTCCATCACCCGGCTGTCCGTGCGCACGCGGGATAGTTCCAGCATTTCCTGAAGTTCCGGGATGAAATCGGCCCCGGCTTTCTCACGGAGCGCGCGCACGGCCGCCAGCCAACCGCTGAAGCGGACGCCTGCGTCGGCAGCCCCTTCGTAGCTGGGGTCGTCGCCCGGCGGCGCTGCGTTGAACTTCTTCATGCGGGCGATGATGTCGCGCGCGGCTGCAGCCACGCCGGGGATCAAATCCGCGGACGGCTGGGGCAGTTGGCCGACGAGGCCCAGCGCCAGCGCGGCCTGTTGCGGCTCGGGGTCGAGCATCAGGGGGATCAGTTCGCGGACCAGCCCGGGCCGGGCCGTGATGTGCTGCATCGCGGCGGCGGCGCGCCGTTCGTTCAGGCCGGGCTGGGTGTAAGGAAGCCAGACGTTCAATGGTGCGTCGGCCGGGATGGCGTCGAACTGTGCCTGGGCCTCGGCTTCCCGGATGTCCGCTTCCGGCAGCGGGGCCTCCGGAGGCAGGATGCGCTGCACGCGGAAACGATACGACGGCTGGCTGTCCGGCCATGGCGTCTGGTCCCCGCGCGGCTGCGGCCCAATGCCGCTTACTTTGTAGCGGCACGGCGCGAGCCGTCCGGTATTACAGTCGGAAAACCGGGCGGCTTGCGCCGCTCCGCTAACAAGAACGCCCCCACTGGGCCCAAAGTAAGCGGCATTGGGCTGCGGCCCCCAGTCGCTCCACTGTTCGTGGTCGGGACCGGGCCGCCCGGGCAAGGGGATGAGGAACGCCGCGATCCGCGTTCCGCCGACTTCCGCCGTGATGGTGCGCGATCCGCGCGTGGTAAACAGATGCACGTCCGCCGGCACGATCCAGCGGCCGTTCTCCAGACGCGCCTGGTCCAGGTGCAGTTCGCCGGCCTGCGACGCGCGCTGCCGTTGGCGGATCACGGAGCCGAGGATCAAGCTTCCTTCGCCGGCCGGTTGGGCGTGGCCGGCAGGCAGCTTGATTTCCACTTCCAGGCGAAGTTCAGCGCCGCCGATCCGAGGCGGAATGTCGGCCAGGAGGTAGAACGCCAGCGTCAGCAGTGCGGCCGGCCCCAGCACCAGGCCCGCGGAACAGGCCAGCGCCTTCCCCAAGCCGGCGTCGCCTAGAATTCTCGCGGCGACCAAACCGATCAGGAATCCGCCCATGCCGCCGAGGATCGCGACACCGACAATCAAATAGCCCGCCGCCCCTTCGCGGTTCGAGACGCCGTACCATTCCGCATACGCCGCCGTGACCAGGCCCGCGCTCAACAAGCCCAGCCCTCCCGTGACCGCGGCAACCAGAAGTGAGACAAGCCAGTTCATGACAGGAAACGGACCAATGACAGGAAAAAAAGCGACAGAAATGCTCCCCGGCCACCGGCGCAACGATAGCCGCGCCAGGGCGGTGACACAAGGCGGCCAGGGCGGCGCCCAGCACCGTCCTTGACTCACGCCATGACGGCCATATATTAGATCTACATCGATAGGTCGACAAGAGGGAGAAAAGTACGATCCGTGTGTCGTCCTCTTTCCCCTTCGTGGAGGCTCGACCATGACGGCGGCGGCAGCATCCCGGTATGACGTCTTCCTCTCGCACAACAGCCAGAACAAGCCGCTGGTGGAGCAGATCGCCAACCGGCTGGTGGCCGAGTTCGGGCTTGCCTTCGAACAAATCTTCTGCGTCGAAACGACGGCATCCCCGCAGGGGCGGGGCAACCCGACCGGTTTCGGCGGGCCTGAACCGCCCTCGACGGAAGAACGGTCATGGATGGCCGTGCAAGAAAGAACGCTCCAGAACAGCGATGAAAGTCAAGAACATCTCCTTTGAACACTGAGCCTACCCATGAATACTCCGCGTCCCGTCCCCGAAAAGTTCCTGGTCGCGTTCTCCTTCGCCGGCGAACAGCGCGATTTGATCCGGAGTATCGCCGAAGCGGTCGAGCAGCGGCTGGGCTGCGGTTGCGTGTTCTTCGACGAGTGGTACGAGCACTTGATCGCTGGCGACGACGCCGACTTGCGGTTGCAGGAGATTTACGGGCAGAAGACAGAACTCGTCGTTGCCTGCGTCTCGGCTCGCTATGGTGCCAAGAAGTGGACCAAGGCGGCGACGTGCGGAAGTTCGTTGCGCAGGCGGAGTCGCTGGGGATCACGAACCACAAGACGCCGGCGGTGCGGCCGCGATTGGAGGACGCGCGGAAGGAACTGGACGCCCTGCTGAAAGCGTCGGCGGCGAAGCCGTGAGGCGGAGCGAGCGGTGTGGAGGGACGGGGCCGACGGCGGATTGGCAGAAGAATTGGTGGCAGAAAAATGTTCTTTGGGACGTAATCAATCGCCCATGTTTCTGCCATGAATCTTTCTGCCCTCGGATGGGCGATGCAGACAATCACGGACTGGATTCGAACAACGACAAAGGAGAACCGAGCGTGACGTTTTGGATGATAGCGTGCTGCGTGCCGGCCGCTCAGCCGGTGACGGCCGACACCTGGCCGGGGTTTCGGGGGGACGGCAGTGGGGTCACACCGGCACAGAACCTGCCGGTCCGCTGGAATCCCGACGACGGCGTGGCCTGGAAGGCGGTTGTGCGCGGCTACGGGCAGTCGGCGCCGGTGGTCTGGAAGGACCGGGTGTTCGTGACCTCGACCGAAGGCCCGAACCAGGAGCAGAATTTCGTTCACGCCTATCGTCTGGCCGACGGCCAGTTGCTGTGGAGCCGCGAGTTCGCGCCCTCGCAGCCGCTGAAGAACATGTTCCGCAACAGCCGCGCGGCGCCGACTTGCGTGGCCGATGCGGCGGGCGTGTATGCCTTGTTTCCCACGGGCGAACTGGTCGGTTTGACGCACGCCGGAAAAACGCGGTGGCAGCGATCGCTGGTCAAGGACTACGGCGAGTTCCAGAACGGGCGGGGCCTGAGCAGTTCGCTGGCGCAGACGGAGGACGCCGTGATCGCGCTGGTCGACCACGAAGGCCCCTCGTACGCGCTGGCCGTGAACAAGCAGACCGGCGAGAACCGTTGGAAGGCCGAGCGGGGGCAGCAGAGTTCGTCGTGGTCGTCACCGCTGGTCGCTTATCCGTTTGGCAAACCCGTCGTGATCCTTAGTTCGTGCGAGACGGTCGAGGTTCTGGACGCCGATACCGGCCGCTGGCAGTGCCGCTTGCTCGGACTGGTGGGCAACCGCATTCCGTCGGCGGGCCTGGCGGGGGCGCAAGTCTTCGTCGGCGCCTGCGAGGCCGAGCACATCCCGATGGACCCGCGGGACGTCAGCCGGTCCAATTGCTGCCTGAAGCTGGTCCAGACCAATGGGCGGTTGAGGATGCAATCGGTTTGGACTTCGCGCAAAGCCGTCTCGTACTATTCGACTCCGCTGGCCTATCAAGGTTGCGTGTACTACGTGGATAAGGTCGGCTTGCTGTTTTGCCTGGACCAGCAGACCGGCGAAGAGCATTACGTCCAGCGGATCGGCGGGCCGTGCTGGGCTTCGGCGATCGGCGGCGCGGGGCACGTCTATCTGTTCCTGAAAGAGGGCGAGGTAATGGTCCTCAAAGCCGGGCCGAAATTCGAGCTGGTCGCCACGAACCGGGCCTGGCCCGAAGACGACGAGCCGGCCGCGGAAGAGCCGCTGGCCGCAGCACCCCAACCGCCGCTGCTGCCGCCGGGCGGCGGACCGCCCGATCTGGACAGCATGGACGAAGGACTGTTGAAGCAGATCTTCGCCTACGGTGACCCGATCCTGTACGGCGCGGCCGCGGTGGAAGGCACGCTGGTGCTGCGGACGGGCGAAGCGCTGATCTGTGTGCGGAGTGCAGCGGAAGCGGGAGGGGCAGGCGAATAAGCGGCGAATTGCCTTCGCCCCGGCCACGAGCGAAGGTTAGCACCGTTCGAGGAATCAGTGAGCGGAATGGCGCTAGCCCAATGCCACTTACTTTGGGACCATTTGGGGGCATTTTTGTTAGCGGAGCGGCGCAAGCCGCCCGGTTTTCCGACTTTAATACCGGACGGCTCGCGCCGTGCCGCTACAAAGTAAGCGGCGTTGGGCTCGCGCCGTGCCGCTCACGGGACGTCCGACAGTTATTGCCCGAACGGTGGTTACGCTTGTTTCCCTATCGTGGATCGTCCGGAAGAAGTCATGCTGTCACGTCTGTCGTCGCTGTCCCTGTCGCTGCTGCTGATGCTCGCGCCTGGGCCAAGGCAAGACGTCTTGGTCGCGGAGGGCGGCTTTGCCAAGGAGGCGACGGTCCGCTTCCACGCCGGGGACGCCGCGGAATTTCGGGAGCCGGGCTTCGACGATCGCAATTGGTCCGTGGCGGCGTCCGGCCGCGAGGGGTGGGGCGCACCCTGGCCGGCGACGGCGACCGTGGGCTGGTACCGCTGGCGGTGGCGCGTGCCGCCGGAGCTATGGATCGACGCGGAACGCGGCGAGCTGGCGGTCCTGTTCGGGTCGCTCGGCAACGCGGACGAAGTGTTCGTCAACGGCCGGCGCGTAGGGGGCGAGGGGCGGATTGCCCGCTGGTGCGTGCTGGCTCCGTTCAAGCCGCGGATCTACCTGGTGCCGGCGGCGTTCCTGCGGCGGGACGGGGAGAACGTCATCGCCGTGCGCGTGTTCCGCGTGCTGTGGGCCGACGAGGCCGTCACGTTGCCCGTCGAGTGGGGCCGCTGGAGCGACTTGCACCGGCGCATCGACGGCCGGGACCGGACCCAGTATTTCCTCGAGGGCATCCTGGGCGGCGTCTACGCGGCGGCCCTGCTGTTCTGGCTGAGCTTGTGGGGCCGCGGCTCGCGCGAACGGGCGTTGCTGGCGTTCGGCCCCGTGTTGCTGACCGCCAGCGCAGCCATGCTGTTCGACAGCCGCCTGTGGTTCGATCTGGGGTGGCGGACCGCGGCGGTAGAACAGGTTCTGGCGGCGATTGCGGCCGTGTTTCCGGTGCTGGCCCTGCGCTTCGTGGCCCAGTTGCTGCGCGGGTGCGCGCCGCGCGGGTTCCGTTGGCTGTTCGTCGCTCCGGCGCTGGCGGCGGCCGGTTTGTTCGCCCTGGTCTCGCCGCTGGACGGGCGGTCGTTTTGCGCCGTCGTGGCCGCGTGGTATGTGTTCACGATCGCTGCCACGGCGCTGACGCTGTACTACGTGGCGGAGGCGGTCTGGAGGCGGCGGGCCGAGTCCTGGCCGATGCTGGCGGCGATCGTGGCCGGCGCGGCGAGCTTCACGGTCGAGCTCTGGGGCGGGAGCTACCACCGCTGGTCCGGCATCGCGGCGGGGTATTTCGGCGTCGCGGCCGCGCTGCTGTGCTGCATGTTCGCGCTGGCGGCGCACCACCAGTCGGTCCGCGAGCGGCTGCGGCTGACCTCGGCCGCCGCGCTCGCCGCGCACGAACGCGAGCGGAACCGGCTGGCGCGGGACCTGCACGACGGCGTGCTGCAGTCGCTGCTGGCCCTGCGGCTGAACCTGAACATGCTGCAGGCCGACGAGGAGCGGCCGGCGCGGCACGAGCAGTTGGCGCTGCTGCTGGACGAATCGGCCGCGGCCATCGACGAACTCCGCCGCGTGGCCTACGACCTGCGGTCCGCGGACCTGGAGCGGAACGGTTTTTCCGGAGCGGTCCGCCGCTGCCTGGAACGCGCGGCCGCGCGGATGGGCATCGCCGCGGAAGCGCGGCTGGACGACGCCCCGGCCATGACTGCCAAGGTCGCCGATCACCTGTACCGGATCGCGCAGGAGGCCCTGCAAAACGTCGAAAAGCATTCTCGGGCGACGGCGGTGCGGCTAGTCTTTCGTGCGGCCGCCGGCGAGTATATCCTGGAGCTTCACGACAACGGCTGCGGCTTTGAGGCGTCCTCACCGGCCGGTCCGGGCCTGGGCTTGGCCACGATGCGCGAGCGGGCCGCGCTGCTGGGCGGCACGGCCGAAATCCGCAGCCGCTCCGGAGCCGGAACCCAAGTCACCATCCGCGTGCCACGCTCATGATCCGTCTTGTCATCGCCGACGACCACGCCGTGTTCCGCCAGGGATTGGCTGCGCTGCTCCAGCGCGTCGAGGATTTCCGCCTGGTGGGCCAGGCGGGCAACGGCCTGGAGTTGGAACGCGTCGTGGCGGAGACGGCTCCGCACGTCGCCGTGGTCGACGTCAGCATGCCGCACCACAACGCGGCCCAATTGCCCCGCACTTGGCGGGACCACGGTTGCCCGACCCGGATCGTGGCCCTCACGCAGCACCGCGCCCCGGCCGTGGTGCGGCCCATCCTGCAGGCCGGCGTGGACGCCTTTGTGCTCAAGGAAAATGCCTTCGAGGACGTGGTCCAGGCCATCCGTTGCGCGCATGAGGGGCGAGGGTTCATCAGCCCGCTGCTGGCCCGCGAGCTGGCCCAAGCCGACTCGGCCGCCGCGGCTCCGTTGGCCCCGCGCGAAATCCAAGTCCTGGGCTGGATCGCCCGCGGCCGCACCAACAAGGAAATCGCCCAAACACTCGGCATCAGCCCCGACACCGTCCGCACGCATCGCAACCGCATCATGGAAAAGCTCGATTTGCACAACGCCGCCGAGCTGACCCGGTACGCGATCGAACGGGGCCTCCTGGAAGGCCTCCGGTGACTGTCACGTCCTCGGCCAATGCGGTTCGCCCGCTGCGGTTCGCCTGCTGCCTTGGCACGCGACGCCTCGGGCGGTACACTGATTGTGCCCGGCTCGGGCGATCTACGCCAGCCTGGCTCGTCTGAGGACCAGCCGCATGTCGATCCGAAGATACCGCGAAATCATCCGGCAGTTCCCGGAAAACGGCATCCGATTGATGTTGGAGCACACGGAGAACGCGAGGGAAGTGCTCCGTTTGACGGGAACCGACGTCGTCGACGCCATCGATTTTTCGGGCCTGCAGCAGGTCAAGACGACGTTCGTCAAACGCGACTTCCGCCAGGGGGAATCGGACATTGTGTGGACGGCGCCGCTGCGAGCGCGACCCGGCGGGCGGGCCTCGCGGATCTTGGTGTATGTGCTCCTCGAACATCAGTCGCAGCCGGACTGGTTGATGCCATTGCGGGTGGCGGAGTACGAATTGTTGATCTACCGGTATCAGGTTCGCCAGTGGGAGCAGGAGCCGACTCATGCGCACGTCCGCCCGCGCCTGATGCCCGTGTTGCCGATCGACTTCTACACGGGGACACGCAAATGGGAGTCGGTGGGGCGGCTGGCCGACTTGATGGAGACGGGCGAACAATTCGCACGGTTCACGGTTGCCATGGAGCCGCTCTTTGTGAACCTCCCCGAAATCGCCCCGGAGAGGCTCGAAACCGACGACGGTTACTTCACGTGGGTGTTGCGGCTGGTGCAGCAACGGACGGCTCGGCCGCGCGAGTTTCGCAGGCTGTTGGTGCGGGTGCTGCAGAGGCTGGAAGGGATGCGTCAGGACGAGCGTGCGCGATGGCTGGACCTACTTTCCTACGTTTTCGCCTTGATCTATCATGAACGTGAGGGCGGCGAGGTCGCAGAGTTGCAGGAAACGATTGTCGAGTCTGTGGCCACCGACGAGGCCCGAAGGGAGTTGTACAAGATGGGTAAGACGTATGCTCAAGTGCTGGAAGAACGAGGAATGCAAAAAGGGATCGAACGCGGGATCGAACGCGGGATCGAACGCGGGATCGAACGCGGGATCGAACGCGGCAAGGTCGCTTCTCGCCGCGAGACGCTGATACGGCTCTTGCGTGTCCGGTTTGGCAGACTGCCGGACCATCTTGTGGATGCGATCGAGCAGACGGAGGATCTTCAGCCATTGGACGCCTGGCTCGATCGAGTGTTGTCCGCGGAAAGTCTCGATGAGATGCACATCATCGACACCGGCAAATCCTGATGCCACTCCTCGACGTATCTGCGTCGGGTGTCAGCGGGGCCGAACGACGTTCCTACGCCAAGAAGCGTACCGCGTGTACGCTGCGGAGCGGATCGACAACTGGGGAGACAATTTCCGATACTGCCAGCCATGATGCCGATTAGGGTCTTGCTGGTCGACGATCACGCTTTCTTCCGCCGCAGTCTGCAGCGGTTGCTGGAGGCCGATGCCGCGCTCCGCGTCGTGGGCAGCGCGGCGGACGGCCGGGAGGCGCTGGACTTGGCCGCCACCCTGGCGCCGGACGTGGTGGTCATGGACATCCAGATGCCGCGACTGGACGGCCTCGCGGCGAGCCGGGCGATCAAGGGTGCCCGGGCGGCGGTCAAGGTCCTGTTGTACAGCGCGCACGAGGAGCACCTGGATCGCGCTTCGTTGGCGTCTGCCGCTGACGGCTACCTGCGGAAAGACGATGTGTTTACCGATCTGATTCCCTGGATTCGCAGACTGATGGAGCTGACGGCGCCGGGGGTCTGCGCACAGGAGTGACGATAACGATGACGAACCGCTCGCGCTCACACCGCCTCGGGATTTGTAACTGCCTGCCGTGCCGCTCGCTGCGCCGCCGCGGGCGCGTGGCGGCGTTGGAAGCACTGGAGCCGCGGCTGCTGCTGGCCGCCGAGTGGCGGAATCCGCTGGTCTCGCTGGATGTCACGCGCGACGGTCTGGTCACGCCGCAGGACGTCTTGATCGGCATCAATCAGTTGAATGCGAACCGGGGCGGCCCGCTTACGCAGCCGCGCGGCGCCGGCGAGCCGTACTACGACGTCGACGGCGACGGTGCGTTAACACCGGCGGACGTGCTGGCCGCGATCAATGCGATCAATCAAGGGTTTGAGCTGCCGCTACGATTCCAGGAAGAGGCGGCGTTCGCCCGGGAACGCATCGTGACGATCGGGACACAGCAGGAGGCAGGCTCGCGGAGATACCGGTTCCAGGTCGACGCGAGTTTCGACGCCGCGGACGGGCAGCCGGTGCTGCGCGACACGCTGGCCGTGTACCTGACCGCCGAGGGCGATCGCGGGCGGACGCTGCTGGACCGCGGCACGCCGGGCACCACGCTGTTCACGCTGGGCGAGGACGGATTCGAGGCAGCATCGGGATTGGTCGAATTCGACGGCTCGATCGTCACGCTCGACCTGACGGACGTGAGCAGCGCGTCGGCCGACCTCGTGTTCCAGTTGCTGTCGGCCGACGCCGATACCGGCACCCGGATCACCGTCACGCCGCTGGCGAACGAAGTCGATCCCGAGGGGACAGCGGGGCTGACGTTTCCGGCTGACGTTCCGCTCGCTCCAGGCTCGTCCACCAACCTAGCTGGCCTGACCGCGTGGGACGCCGTGGACCTCGAACTGGCGAACGTGCGTTTCGGCGGAACACCGGGGACGCTCAGCGCCGAGTTGCGGCTCTTGAATGAAGGTCCGGCCATGGGGCGCTCGGCGGTGGTTGTGTTCCCCGATTTGCCGGAAGGCGTGCGTCTGCGGAACGCTTCGGGCCTGACGGAGTCGGGGGCGCCGTACGCCAATCTGACGCCCGCGCTGCGCAGCGGCGGACTGACGACCTTTCAGCGATCGGAGGCGGTCCTGTTGGAATTCGAAGACCCCGGCCTTGTGCGATTTCCGCTGACGCCGGTGGTCTTGGCCGGCCCGAATCAGCCGCCGGTGCTGCAGCCGGTCGGGCCGTTCACGCTGTCGCCCGGGGAAGTCGCGAGTGCCTCGCTGTCAGCAACCGATGCGGACGGCGACCCGATCACGTTCGCCCTTGATGCTCCCGCGGGGTTGCCCGCGGGAAGCCTGCGCGGCGACAACATGCTGGAGTTCCGTCCCGGGAGCGACGACGTTGGAACGTACCAATTCGAGATCGTTGCGTCGGACGGCGCGGCGGAGTCCCGTCAGCCGGTCACCGTAAACGTCCTGGCGCCCGTGGTGGGGACAACGCGCATCCAAGGGCATGTTGTCACACTCGCAGGGGATTCACTTGCCGGCGTGCCTGTGAGTCTGTCCGGTGTCCAAGTCGATACTGCCACGGATGGCACGTTCGCACTCGACTTTGGTTCGGCCCTGCCGGAAGAGAGCGTGCTGACCATCTTCGGCGATCAATTGGTGGGCGAGCCGTATCCGCGCGTGCATATCGCCTTGGACCTGCTGCTCGGCCATCCCGTCTGGCCATCGTTGCCAAACTCGCTCGCGGAGCCAATCGTGCTGACGCCGCTCGACGCCGCACATGCGGTTACGATCACGCCCGATGCGGCGGTCACGGCGACGAACCCGAACATTCCCGGCCTGGCGTTGACGATCGACGCCGGCAATCTGCGGATCGGCGATCAACCGTTCGCCCGCGCGCTGACGCTGACGAACGTGAGGCTCGATTCACCGCCCGTGCCGCTGCCGCCGGGAGTCTCGCCAGACCACATCGTCGCGCTGCAGCCCGCCGGGCTGACCTTCGCGACTCCCGCGCCGATCATGTTCGCCAACACGGCCGGGCTCGTCGCGGGCGAACTGCTCGATCTGTTTGTGCTCTCGGCGGCGGGCGAATGGGAGGATGTCGGCGATCTGCGCGTCTCGGACGACGGCACACAGTACGTGCTGGCGTCCGGCGGCGTGCCGACGACCGGCCTGCTGGCCACCGCGCTGCAACCGGCCGCCCTGGCGTTCGACGATCCCGACGACGATCCGCTCAACCCGCACTTCGGACAGCCGGCAGCGACGGTCGAACGCTATGGTACATCGACGTTCGACATGCAGACCGGCGGGCTGACCGAATCGCACTCGACCGTCAGCTACCAGTCGCTCGGCGAGAACCGGTCCGTGACGCTGGTCTACGACTCGCTCCGCGCCGATCCGCGGCAGATCGTCCACTTCGGCGTGCGCGGCATGACGCCCCGCGGGACCGACAACAAACGTGTCCTGGCCCAGCTCGAAGTGAAACGCGGCGACTTCCGCTACGAGGTGCCTAGCTTCACCGACTCGATTCCCGACAACGCGAACATTTTCATCGAGCCGAACACGCACGTCTGGTCGCTGCCGCCGCTCGCGACCGAAGTGCAAGTCGGCCTGATTGCCGACCTGACCTATCAGCCGTCGGGCATCTACGACTACGAACTGATGCACGGCGTGAAGAGTCTTGTCCGCAACAACCCGACGCCCGTGTTCCAAGGGAGCGGGTTCTTCGTCGGCCAGGCGCTCACGAGCGAACCGGGCTCGTTCGTCCACGTGAACGGCATACACAGCGAGTTCGGCGCCGGTTGGGGCGTGGCGGGCGTGCAGACGATCGTCGAGGAGCCGATTCGCACGGAGTGGGTGACCAGCGGCCGGCGCAAGGTCTTGCAGAAGGTCGGCGGCGAGGTGCTGATCATCGACGGCGATGGCACGGAGTTGGTCTTCACGCAGGAGTTGACCGAAGTCGGCCAGCCCGATCACAACCCGCCGCGCTACAAGTCGCCGCCGGGTGATTTTTCCAAGTTGGAAAAGCTCGGCTCGGGCCACTTCCGCCGCACGACGAAGGACCAGACGGTCTACGAGTTCCAGGGCAGCCGTCTGGTGAGCATGACCGACCGCAACGGAAACACGACGCGCTACGAGTACGACCCGTCCGGCCGTCTGTCGCGGATCGTCGATCCGGTGAACCTGGCGACGACGTTCACGTACGGCACGATCCCCGGCGCGAACACGGTGACGATCACCGACCCGGCGAATCGCTCGACGACGCTGGAGCTTCGCGGCGGCACATTGTCGAAGGTGACCGACCCCGACGGCACATCGCGGCAGTGGAGCTACGACAGCCGGCGGCTGATGACGACCGAACTGGACAAGCGCGGCAACACCGAACGCGCCTTCTACGGATTCCACGGGCGCGGCGAGCGGGCGGTGCGGAAGGACGGCGGCGAAGTGAAGGTCTTTTCGGCGCAGACGATCGGCCTGCATCCGGCGGAGGCGACTTCGAACATCGTGAACGCGCCGCGGGCGGGACAGCGCCACGAAGCCTACGCCCAGTTCGTCGACGCGACGGGCGCCGTCGAGACGATCAACCTGGACCAGATGGGCCAGCAAACGGGCGGACAGGACGCGCTCGGGCGGCTGGCGACGTTCCAGCGGAACCAGCAGAACCTCGTGCAGGCGATGAAGGACGGCCTGGTCCGCACCACGGAGTTCACCTACGACGACCGCGGCAACATCACGACGGTGGCCGATCCGCTGGCGCGAAAGAAAAGCGCCCTGCCGATCTTCGAACCGATGGTGCTCTCGGTGCCGGATATGTCATCTGACGTTCCGGTGACCGCCGACTTCGACGGTGACGGCCGGATCGACTTGGCCGTGCGCAGCGGCGTGGAAGTCGACATGTTTTTTTTCCGGCCTGGCAACGTCGAGCAGCAACGGCTGACCGAAGTGGCCCCCTTCGAACTTGCCGCGGGAGATATGAATGGCGATGGCCGCCCCGACCTGGTGTCGGCCACAAATATCGTTCGCACGTCTATCAATAACGGCGACGGCTCTTTCACCCAACTGCCGTGGGTGCAGATGTCGGGTTTTTACGCGAATGACGTCGACCTCACGGACATGGACAACGACGGCGATTTGGACGTTGTGGCGGCGGTGCCTGCCGACGGCGAAGGCGGCGCGATCATCGTCGTGCCGAACCGGGGCGACGGGACGTTTGGCACTCCCGAGGTCATCGAAACCGACATCCATCTGAACTATCTCCGAGTCTTCGATCTGAATCGCGACCACCGGTTCGATCTCATCGCGAGCAATACGAGCGGCGAAGCGGTCGTCTTATACCGGACGGACACGGGGACGTTCGCACCCACGTATTTTCAAGTTCCGGGCGAGTTCGTCTTTGCCGGAGACATGGCGATCGGAGACGTCAATGCCGACGGGCGGTTCGACTTGGTCCTGGGCGAATTCGTCTGCCTGGCCAACACGCTCGCGCCCTCGGGATTCGACTGTACACGGATTCCGAATCCGAGTTCTCGGTTCGCCACGATCACGCAAGCCGTCTTAGGTGACATCGACGGCGACGGTGATCTGGATCTCGTCGGAAATAAGGGACTCGCTCTGAATGACGGAACGGGGCAGTTTACCCGTTCGACGGTTCTCCCTTTCGCGGCCAGCGCGGTGACGCTCGCCGACGTTTCGAACGACGGAATCGACGACTTCGTTTTTACGGTGTCGGGGGTCGGCTTAGCGATCGTCGAAGGGCGGTCGAGTTCTCCATTCATTCATTTTCAGAAGATCGACCAAGGAGAGTTTACTTCGGGCGTGTCTTCCATGTCGTTGGTGCCGTTCGTGGGCGGAGCCGGACAGACGATCGTGACTACCAGCGACAACGGCTACACGATCCAATCGCTGCAGCCCGACGGGTCGTTCGGTCCGACGCTGCGCAACGTCACGAACTTCGGCTTCGGCCCCGGCAAGTTCGAGATCGCCGACGTCAACCTCGACTTCACGAACGACATCCTTATCGCCCGTCGTGACGGCTCGCCTCAAATCTGGTTTGGCCAGGGTGATGGCACGGTCGATCCGAATCCGCAGGATCTGGTCAGCACGACGTTTGTGATCGGCTACGCCACGGACATCGCGTTGAGCGATCGGGGATTCGTCGTCAGCGACGCCAGTCCCGCTCACAATGGCGATGGCTTGATACGTTACACGCGCACGAATGATCGCGACCTCGCAGGCCGGTTCCTCTGGACGGCGGAGCCTTTCGGCGGCCGCCTCAGCGTGAAGCGTTTCGTGCCCTACGGACATGGATTTCTTGTCAGCGCTTGCAATCCGGACGAGTTCCCCAATCCCAACACTTGCACCTGGACGGAACCCCGCAGCTTTCAAAACGCGGCGGTCGAGAAGATCTACTTCATGTCGGACAACTTCGTGGGTTCTGATGTTCCTCAGCTCTTGTTCGACGATAACGGCGATCTTCTGGAGGTGGCCGACTTGAATGGCGACGGCCATCTCGACTTGCTGACGACGCTGCGTTACGACGGTGAAGCCGGCCCGTTCGGCGGGCCTGACAAGCTGCGAATTCGCTACGGCACGGGATTCCTTACGTTTGGCCCGGTCCTCGAATACGTCTTACCCAAGGGTGCCAGGGATGTCGCCATCGGCGATCTGCAGGGAGACGGCATACTCGACTTGGTGACGGCCAATTCCGGTGATCCCTATCGTGATCCAGGCAGTACCTTGTCGGTGCTCTTCGGGACAGCCGGCGGTGTGTTTGTGCCGCCGCAATCGGTCTTCGTGAACGAAGCGCCGGGCGAGGTCGAACTGGTCGATGTGAACCACGACGGAAAACTCGACATCGTCACGTTGCACAGTCCCTCGTTTGCTGCATGCTTCTCCAATTCGTGCCAACAAGGCGTCTCGATCCGCATCAACAAATACGTTCCGGCGGACCTCAACGCGATCGGGCTGTTCCAAATTCAATACGACGCCCGGTTCAGCCAGATCACGAAGATCGTCGACGAACTGAATCACGAGACGCTGTTCGAGATCGATCCGAACAACGGCAACGTGCTGTCGGTGACACGGGTGGTGGGCGCGACCGGCGGCGGCGACGATGTCGTTTCGCGCAAGACCTACACGGCGCAAGGGCTGGTGGCGAGCGACACCGATCCGCTGGGCCGAGTCACCCGGTACGAATACGACGGCCTCGGCCGGCTGGTGCGCACGATCCTGGCGTTCGGCACGCCCGACCAGGCCGAGACTCGCAACGAATACGATGCGGCCGGCAACGTCACGGCCATGACTGACGAGCGCGGCCATCGGACCGAGCACAGTTATGACTCGATGAACCGCCTGACGCAGGTCAAAGACGCGCTCGGCAACCTCACTCGCTTTGAATACGACGCGAACGGAAATCGCACGAAGGCCACCGACGCTCGCAGTTTCGCCACGACGTTCGCCTACGACGCCCGCGACCGCCTGATTCGCGAAACCGATCCGCTCGGCAACGCGACGGCGCACACCTACAACCACGAAGGCGATCGCCTCACGACCGCGGACCCGCTGGGCCGCACGACGCGTTACGCCTACGACCGCCGGCATCGCCTGGTGGCCACAACCGACCCCGCCGGCAACATCACGCGCCGGAAATACAACAACGAGAACGTGCTGATCGAGGTCACCGATCCCCTGGGCCGCGTCACGCAGTACGCACCGGACGCGCGCAACCGGCTGGCGCGGCGGATCGATCCGCTGGGGAACGCCACGGAATTCGCGTACGACATGGCCGATCGCCTCGTTTCGTCGACCGATCCGCTGGGCCGCGTCACGCGCTACGCCTACGACGACCTCGATCGTCGCATCGTGACGACCGATCCGCTCGGTCAAGGCGAAACCACCGTGTACGACGCAGCCGGAAACGTCGTCCGCGTGACCGACAAGCTCGGGTTCAGTACGACGATGACCTACGACGCTCGCAATCGCCTGATCGCCCAGACGAATGCGCTGGGAGGCGTGGTTACGTTCGCCTACGACGCCGCCAGCAATCGCACGCACACGACGAATGAATTGGGCCGATCGACCAACTACGCCTACGACGCCTTGGACCGCACCACCACCGTGACGGACGCGCTGTGGCAGATCACCACGTACGCCTACGACGCGGTCGGCAATCGCGTTTCCACCACGGACGCTTTGGGCCGGACGATGCGCGACGAATTCGATCCGCGAAACCTGCTGGAAAAGCAAACCGATGCTCTCGGCTTCGTCGTCACGAACACCTATGACGCGGTGGGGCAGATCGTTCGACGCCGCGATGAACTGGGCAACGATTGGGGCTACGAATACGACGTTCGCGGACTCCGGACCGCCGAAATCGACCCGCTGGGCCAGCAAATCACAACGACCTACGACGCGGTTGGCAGCGCCATTGCCGAGACGGACAAGCGCGGCAATGTGACCCGCCATGAATACGACGCGGTGCGGCGCAAGGTCCGAACGACCGACGCCAACGGCTTCTCGTCCACGCAACAGTACGACGCGGTGGGAAATCGCCTCGCCATCACCGACCGGTTGGGAAATGTCACCCGCAACGAATTCGACGCGCTGAATCGGCCCATCGCCACGACCGACCCGCTGGGCGGCGTTTCCCGAACCAGCTATGACGCGCTCGGGCGAGTCCTCTCGACGACCGATGAATTGGGCCGAATTACGCGGCAGACGTACGACGCCCTGGGACGAGTGACTGACGTGGAGGATGCTCGCGGGTTCCACACGCAGAACACGTTTGACGCGGTCGGCAATCTGCTTCAAACCATGGATCGGCGCGGTAACCCGACGACCTTCCAATACGACGTGCTGAACCGCGAGATCACGCGGACGGACGCGGAAGGGAACGTCACGCGCCAAACGTATGACGCCGTGGGCAATCTCGTGTCGGTCACTGATCCACGAGGCAATCTCACGCAAGCGGAATACGACGCGCGCAATCGGGTGGTGAAAGATATCGATGCCGAGGGAGGAATCTCCCTGACCACGTACGATGCTTTGGGACGCACGCTGACCAACACCGATCCGCTGGAGCGGGTCACGGCGTTCAGTTACGACGCGCTCGGCAACATCCTGCTGGAAACCGCGCCGGGCGGGTTCGTCACCGCGCACGTCTACGACGCGAACTCGAATCGCATCGCGACGACCGATCCTCGCGGGAATGTGACGCGCTGGGAGTTCGATCATCTCAACCGTCCCACACGGTTGAACGACGCGCTAAACGGTGAATGGCGCACCGAGTACGACGCCGTGGGCAACGCCACGCGCACGATCGACGCGCTGGGCCGCGAGACCGTGCGGACCTACGACGCGCTGCGACGAAATATATCCACGCGCGATGCGTTGGGGGGTGTGTCAAGCAACGAATACGATGCGGTTGGGCAACTCCTGTCCCATACCGACGAACTGGGCCGCGTCACGCGATACACCTACGACGCGGCCGGCAATGTCCTGACGACTACCGACCCGCGCGGTACAGCGACGGCCACCGCAGGCGATTTCACGATTGCCACCGAGTACGACGCCAACTCGAACCCCGTGCGGATCGTGGATGCCCGCGGAAACGAACTGCGAGTGGAATTCGATCGCGTCAACCGTCGCACGCGGCAAACCGACGCGCTCGGCTTCGCCACGACGACCGCTTACGACGCCAACGGGAATATCGTCGCCACCACCGATGCCCGGGGCGCGACGATCACCACGGAATTCGATCGACTGAATCGACCCGTCCGCGCCACCGATCCTTTGGGCGGCGTGACGATCTACGTCTATGACGCCGCCGGGCAGTTGTCGAGCCAATCCGACCCGCTCGGGCGCGTCAGTTCGTTCACCTACGACGTGCGCGGAAATCGCCTGACCGCGACCGATCCCGACGGCGGCGTCGTGACGAATGCCTACGACGGCAATTCCAATCTGACCGCCACGACCGATGCCCGCGGCAACACCACGCGGTACGAATTCGACGCCCTGAATCGGCGAACGAAGTTGACGGATGCTTTGAATCAGGCAACGCGCACCGCCTACGATGCCATCGGCAACGCGATTCGCGTCACCGATGCGTTGGGTCGCGAGACGAACTACACCTACGATGCGCTCGATCGACTGGTCTCGGTTCGTGACGCGCTGGGCGGTGTTTCGACGAACACCTACGACGCCGCAGGTCAATTGCTGTCCCAGAGCGATGAACTGGGGCGCGCCACGGCGTGGACCTACGACGTCGTCGGAAACGTGCTGACATCCACCGACGCCCGAGGCGTCGCCACGGTGGCGGCCGGCGACTTCACGGTCGCGCGCGAGTACGACGCGAACTCGAACCTGGTTCGCATCGTGGACGCACGCGGCAATGCCACTCGCTACGCCTACGATCCGCTCAATCGCCGCACGCAAGTCACCGACGCCTTGAATCACGTCACGACCACGGCCTACGACGATTTGGGAAATGTCGTCTCCGTCACCAACGCCCGTGGCTTCACCACGACCGTCGAATACGACCTGTTGAATCGACCCACGCGCACGGCCGACGCGCTGGACGGCACGACGACCCAAACGTATGACGCGGCGGGGCAGTTGCTTTCCGTCACGGATTCGATCGGCCGCACCACGACCAACACCTACGATCGACGCGGCAATCTGCTGACGATCACCGATCCGGCCGACGGCGTGACGACCAACGTTTACGACGCCAACTCCAATCTCACGCGAACCACCGACGCGTTGGGCCACGCCGGCAGCTTTCAGTTCGATGTCCTGAATCGAATGACGCGTGCGACCGATCCGTCCGGAAATTTCTCGACGTCTACCTATGACGCCGTCGGGAACGTGATTCTGCGAACAGATCGTCGCGGCAACTCCTGGCAAACGACCTACGACGCTCTGAATCGACCGACGAAAACCGTCGACCCGCTGAGCGGCGAATCGCTGACGTCCTACGACGCCGCCGGGCAGGTTGTTTCACGCACGGACGAAGAAGGTCGCGTCACTCGGTTCACCTACGACTTGGTTGGCAATCGGATCGCCGCCGAAGATGCGTTGGGCCAAGTGTCGCGAGCGGAGTTCGACGCCAACTCGAACCGGGTCCGTGAACTGGACGCGTTGAACAACGAGACGCAATTCACCTTTGACGCGCTCAATCGCGCCGTCACGACGACCGACGCCCGCGGCAACACGTTTGAGGTCACCTTTGACAACGTTGGCAACGTCACGACGTCCAAGAACAAACGTGGCTACGAGACTCGCACCGAGTACGACGCCTTGAATCGAGCGACCAAAGTGACAGATGCCTTGGGCGGCGAACGTCAACGCACCTACGACGCGGCCGGACAGCAACTGACGGCCGTCGACGAACTGAACCGCACGACGACGTTTGCGTATGACGCGCTCGGCAATCGCACCAGCGTCACGGACCCGTTAGGCAACGTTACGCGTTACGAGTTCAACACAAAGTCGCTGCCAACGCAGATGACCGATCCTGTCGGCAACGTGACGCGCTACGAATACGATTTGCTCGACCGGCAAGTCAAAGTCATCGACGCCCGCAACGGCGAAACGACCTATGCCTACGACGCGAACGGGAACCGCACGCAGTTAACCGACGCCGAAGGAAACGCGACCACCTGGGAATACGACGCCCTGAACCGGCCGGTGCGGGAAACGAACTCACTCGGCGACGTGCGCGAACTGGCCTTTGACCGAGTCGGCAACCGCATCCAAAAGACGGACCGCGAAGGGCGCGTCACGCGCTATGCGTTCGACGCGCTGAATCGTCTGACCGAAGAACGCTGGGTCGGAGCGGATGGGCAGGCCGTCGTGCGCACAATCGCGTTCGAATACGACGCACTCGGTCGTGTCACTCGTCAAAGCGATCCGGATTCGACCTACGCCTTCACCTATTCGCCGATCGGCGAAGTGGCGACCGTCACACATTCGGGCACGACGGGAATGCCGGAGACGCATCTGATTTTCACCTACGATCAGAACAGCAATCGCATGACGCGCGAGGAACGTATTGGCGGCCAGCCCGGCGCGACGACTCTTTATGTTCACGATGCGCTCGATCGCCTGACGCACTTCAACCAGGCAGGCGCCGGTGGCAATCCGGTCGGCGGCGTGGGCGGCGGCGCGGCGCCGGAGAAGGGAATTGCATTGACCTACGACGCGGCCGGCCAGTGGATCGGTATCGCTCGTTTTTCCGACAACGCCGAGACGCAATTGGTCGCCACCACCACCAAGACATTCGATGCTGCCGGGCGACTCACGCGCATCCAGCACGAAAAAAACGGCACGCCGGTCAACGATTTTGCGTTGACTTACGACGCCGCCAGTCGCATCACCGCGCATTCGTCGCTCGATGGCACCGCGTCGTTCAGCTACGACGCCACAAATCAAGTCACCGCCGCGGACTTCTCCGCCCAGCTCGACGAGAGCTACAGCTACGACCTGACCGGCAATCGCACGAACGCCGGCTATCGCACGGGAACCAACAACCAGCTCCAGTCGGATGGCCGGTTCGATTACGAGTATGACAAGGAAGGAAATCGCATCAGCGCCACGGAGATCGCCACGGGCCGCGTCACCTCGTACAGCTACGACCACCGCAACCGCCTGACGGGCGTAGTGGTGGGGGCGAACCTGGCGGCGAACCAGCAGACGGTCGTCGATTTTGCTTACGACACTCGCAATTGGCGCATCGCCAAATCGGTTGCAGCGAACGGCCAGCCCGCGCAGGTCGAGCATTTTGCCTACGACGGCGACAACTTGCTGCTCACGTTCGATGACGCGGGGCAGCTTACGCGCCGTGTCTTGACGAGCAACGAAGTCGATCAGGTGTTCGCCGAAGAGACCGCCACGGATGTCTTCTGGAGCCTGACCGATTGGCAACGCAGCGTGCGCGACGTGCTGGATCGCGACGGCGATGTCGTAAACCACATCGCCTACAGCACCTTCGGCCAAGTCACCAGCGAAACGAACTCCGCAACGGATCATTTGTTCGGCTACACGGGTCGCGAGTTCGATGCGGAGACCGGATTGCTGTACCTCCGCAACCGCTATTACGACCCGGCCGCGGGTCGCTTCGCCAGTGAAGACCCCACCGGCTTCGACGGGCAAGACGCGAATCTAAACGCCTACGTGCGTAACAATCCGTTGAACCAGACCGATTCGATGGGGACCGAGCCGGATGACAAGAAGAACAAGAACAAGGCGGCGCGCGATCGCCAAGCGCGCGAAGATCTGGAGAACCTGAAACGTCGCTATCCGACCTTGAAGGTCACTTCGTCGGTGCGAAACGGGGAGATCGTCTTCAAGATCAGCGACAAGGTTTCCAAGGGAGCGTCCAACGAAGCTCGCGAGCGGGAGGCACGGGAAACGGCCGCGCAGATGGAACGTGAAAATCCCGGCAAGGTCGTCACGTGGTCTGTTCGTAGCGGCGGCACGGTGTTTCGGGCAAAGGATTCCACCGCGCGGGAAAATGAAGCCAACAACGCGGGCACCAAGGGAAGAAATAAGAACGGTGCCGGTCCTCAAGTCAATTTAGCGGAGGACGTGGGAGTGGTTTGGGCCGACCAAGGCAACAATTCTTCCCTGGTGAGAACCGAATCGGATTCGTATAAGTTCCGAGCGGAGAAGGTGGTCGACGTCTACAAAGAAAAGATGGCGAACGAGAAAGCCGAAGAGCAGTACCGAAACGCCAAGCGACTGTTATCGGAACAATACAAGGTCGCCAGATCGATGGACTTGGCGGGAGCCAGCGAACATGTGCCTACGGACTTGCGCGCGGTGCTGGCCGTCAAGACGGCGTTGAATCAAAAGGGCCTGACGGACGACGAAGCCTATGAACTGATGCAGCAGAAACCGGAAATGATCCAGGCGACGGCTGAGCGGCTTCGGGCGCTCGAAAAGGCGCGCGACTGGCAGGAAGTCGTGGATCGGATGGCCAGCGCCGGCGAAAAACTGTACGGCCTGCGTTCCGAGTCCTCGGACTTGGCGCGGTCCGCCGAACTGTTGAAAAGTCCGGAATTGGCAGCCCGCTCGGTAGCAGCCCGCGATGCTTGGTATCAAACGGCGTTGGACGCGGGCCGGTTCGACGACCGTGATGTGGATGAAGTCTCGCGACTCGCCGTGGACAGTCATTTCGCCTACGAGGAGAACATCCTGGAGAAGCGCGCGGAGATGGCCAGTGACGAGCGCTGGAAGACGCTCACCGATCCGAAGACGATTCTCACCGGGCTGCAAATCGTCAGCTCGCTCTCATCGGTCATTCCCGGACCTCATCAGCCGGCGGCGGCCTTGGCGGCGGCAAGCCTCTCGACCGTCTTGGTCGGCTGGGAGGCGAAAGACATCCTCAACAAGCCGATCAGCAAGCTCCACGCATCGGACTTCCTGATGCTCGGCCTGAATGCCGCACTCACCGCGCTGGACATCAAGCAATTCAGCGACACGCTCTCGGCGGCTACGGACTTGGCGAGGTTAACGAATCTGGCCAGGACGGCGGGGGCCAAGACTGAAACCGATCTAGTTGCGCCCGGCTCCAAGACATCGGTGATCGAGCCGGATCAAGCCGCCAAGTGGTCGGCCCAGGATGAACGATTGAGGGACTATGCCGATGAACTTACGCGCGCGACTGCTGGTGACGTGCGCGAACTCACGTACAAAGAAAAGGCATATTGGAAGGCATTCAATCGGTATTTTGACAAGGTGCCCCCTTCTGCGACGCCAGATGTGCCGAACGCCAAAAGTCCAAAGGTCGACCCCACTGACCCGGACGTCCTCACGCCCCTTCCCGCGAAAAACAGAGATTACAAAGAGCAAATCCTATTTGAAGGACAACTTGCGGGGCGTCTCAAAATCAAACCCGACGCAAGCGGTCGTTACGACCTCGTGACTAGGATCGGCCAAGACGGAAGCGAAGGGAGCAAGTTCATATACGATCCCAGCACAGGCTTTACGACGGACGTGCCCAATTCTTTCGAAGAGACGCTCAAGATCCTAGACAACAAATAGTCGCGTAGCGAGGTCGGGCGCTCGAAGGGTTCAGGACGATGCAGGACTCTTTTCCATGTTACCATTACCCGCGGAATGGGTTCCATCGGCCATCTCGTCCCGTATCCGGGGGCAACGAGACTTGCTGGCAAGCTCGCCATTCGCAAGCTGGGATGATGTGTCTAACGATTGGATTTCCCGGATTCGCCGACTGCTGGGGCCGCCGGGGCCGGCGGTCTGCGAAAAGGAGTGACGACGATGAATCACCGCTCGAACGTTCGCCGCTTGGGACTTCGCGACCGCGTCGGCTGCCGTTCCAGACGCCGCCGCGGGCGCGTGGCCGCATTGGAAGCCTTGGAGCCGCGGCTGCTGTTGGCCGCCGAGTGGCGGAACCCGTTGATTCGCTGGATGGCACGTACGATGGTCTTTGCGTTGGACGTGCAGCGTGGCCACGTGGTGCTCGATTGGAACGTCGCGCTGCTGAACGTGGTCGGCGACTGGAAGATGTTGTCGCACGCCCCGTACAGCAACCGCATCGTGACGGCGGCGCCGCCGCTGGTCGCGCGAAACCTGATGCTGATCCACGGCGCGATGTGCGACGCGCTGAATGCCTTCGAGCGAGCCTACGGCGAGCGACGATTGATGTTCGCGCCGGTCCAATTCCCGTTCGGTCCCCGATTCTGCGCGTGACGGATTCTGCGATTCGGATTCCGGCCCGACACGGATTGTGCGATGGATTGTGCGATGGACGCTTGCCAGAACCGCCGACGGCGGTTAATTTTGGTGGTCGTACACGTTCCCGTCCCGTGCGCCGTTTTCTCCGTCGTTGAAACCGGAACCCTCGCGCATGCCCCACGATTCCCCTTCGACCCGGCCCAGCTTGTTGCTGCGGATCCGCGATCCGCAGAACCGGGAGGCGTGGGATGAATTTGTGGCCCTGTACGGTCCGCTGCTGTACCGGTTCGGCGTGCGCCGCGGCTTGCAGGACTCGGACGCGGCGGACCTGGTCCAGGACGTGCTGGTGTCCGTGTCCGGGGCGATCGCGGCCTTCGAGTACGACCGGGCGCTGGGCGCGTTCCGCGGCTGGCTGCACACGATCGCCCGCAACCGGTTGTACCGGATGCAGGCCCGCGGCAAACGCCGTCCGCAAGCCACGGGCGACTCGGCGCTGCAAGAACAGTTGGAGCAGTTGCCCGACGCCTCGGCGGGCGAGCAGAACGAGTGGGAGCGGCAGTACGAGCAGCGGCTGTTCGAGTGGGCCGCCGAGTTGGTCCGCCGCGAGGTGCAGGCGGAAACCTGGCAGGCGTTCCGGGCCACGGCGGTGGAGAACCGCCCGCCGGCGGAGGTGGCGCGCGAACTGGGAATGTCCGTGGGCGCCGTGTATATTGCCAAGAGCCGCGTGACGGCGCGCATCCGGGAACACATCGAACGGGTCGGGGTTTGATTGAGTTCAAGCTATGATGAACCTTGCTGCAATCATGATCCTGACCGGCTTGGCGAGC
>CAZXYZ010000139.1:0-29667 GCA_964645045.1 uncultured Pirellulaceae bacterium
TTGGGGCGGGCCCGGGCGCTCGCGGGGGGGGTTTTGGGTTTTTCGGCGGATTTTTTGGGTACGGGGGCGCGCGGTCGGTTTTTTGGGGGCGGAAAACCGGGCGGCTCGCGCCGCTCCGCTAACCGCTCACTCGAAGACGCCCTTCCCAATCAAGTGCAAATGCTCATGCGTTACCTCATCGCGTTTGCCTGCTCGCTCGCCGGCTTGGCATCGGCACAGCCCACGTCCGCCCAAATGCAGTATCCCCTGTCCGCTGTGGCAGCCGATTCCGGCACGATCTACGTGGCCGACCGCAACTTGCCGGGGGTGTGGAAGGTCGAGGCGGACAAGCTGTCCCCTTTTTTCGAGGGATCAAAGCGTTACCGCACGCCCCTGTACGCGGTTCGCTGTGTCACGTTGGACAAGGCCGGGGCGTTGCTGGCGGGCGACACGGCGACCCGCGAGATATACCGGTTTGACAAGGACGGCAAGCCCACGCCCTTGACCGACGGCGGCATCGGGATGCCGATGAGCATCGCCGTCAACAGCAAGGGCGAGTTGTTGGTTGCGGACTTGGAACTGCACCGGATCTGGAAGGTACCCGAGGCTGGCGGCAAGCCGGAACCATTGGCCGAAGTCCAAGCTCCCCGCGGTCTGGCCATCGATAGCGAGGACAATCTGTGGGTGGTATCCCACGGTAAGGACCAAGTCGTGCGCGTCACGCCCGCCGGGAAATTGGAGACCGTGGTCCAGGGCCGTCCGTTCCAGTTCCCCCACAACATCGCCCTGGGTCCCGACAAGACCGCGTATGTGACGGACGGCTATTCAAAGGCCGTGTGGAAAATACCCCCGGGCGGCAAGCCGGAAAAATGGGTTTCCGGCGAACCGTTGGTGAACCCAGTGGGTCTGGCGTGGCGGAAACAGAATCTGTTGGTGGTCGATCCCCGCGCGAACGCGGTGTTGGAAATCACGCCGGACGGGAAAATTGCAAAATTGCCGGTGCAGTGATGGGACCGGGGAGGCGATTGGGAATGGGGGGATTGGGAATGGGAATTATGGGACGCATGGGAATTATGAAATGCATAATTCCCATTGGTCCCATTATTCCCATGATTTGGCCAACCCCGCCCCCCTACGGCAACCGCTTGGGCTTGGGGATCTTGCTCTTGCCTTTGCGGCCCCGGTTCCGACCGTGGTTGGGCGTGTACGATTTGACCTGGACTTCGCTGATCGGTTCGCCCAACGATTCCTGCAATTGCACGATGCGGTCGCGCAAGGCCGCGGCGCGTTCGAACTCCAGGGCTTCGGCAGCAGCCAGCATTTCGGCTTCCAGTTCGTTGATGTACTCCTGCGTGACGTACTCGGTTTCGTTCGTTCGCCCCACGGCGGCGTTGGCTTGCCGGTGCGCCGTGACTTCGGCCTCAATCCCGGAACGGATGCTCTTGCGGATCGTCTCCGGCGTGATCCCGTGCTCGCGGTTGTACTCCTCCTGCACGCGCCGCCTGCGGCGCGTCTCGTCGATGGCGTTCTTCATCGCGTCGGTCACGCGGTCGGCGTACAGGATGACCTTGGCATTCACGTTCCGCGCGGCCCGGCCAATCGTTTGAATCAGCGAAGTCTCGCTGCGCAGGAAACCCTCCTTGTCGGCGTCCAGAATGGCCACCAGCGACACTTCGGGCAGATCCAGGCCCTCGCGCAGCAGGTTCACGCCGACCAAGGCGTCAAAACGTCCTTCGCGCAGTTCCCGCAGCAACTCGACGCGCTCGAACGCATCCAGTTCGCTGTGCAGCCATTTGCAGGCCACATTCTGTTCGTTCAGGTACGCGGACAAATCTTCGGCCAAGCGTTTGGTCAGGACGGTGACCAGCACGCGTTCGCCGACAGCAGCCCGCAGGCGAATCTGTTCCAACAAGTGCGGAACCTGGCCGCGGGCCGGGGCAACTTCCAATTCCGGATCCAGCAGGCCGGTCGGCCGGATAATCTGCTCGACCACCTCGCCGCCCGTCTGTTTCAACTCGTAGGGACCCGGCGTCGCCGAGACAAACACGGCTTGGTTGACCATCTGCTCCCATTCATCGAACCGCATCGGCCGATTATCCAGCGCGCTGGGCAAGCGGAAGCCGTGCTCGACCAGCGTCTGCTTGCGGTTGCGGTCGCCCGCGTACATGGCGCCGATCTGCGGGACGGTGACGTGCGATTCGTCGACGATCAGCAGGAAATCCTTGGGGAAGAAATCGTACAGGGTATCGGGCTTCTCGCCTGCCTTGCGTCCCGACAAGTGACGGCTATAGTTCTCGATGCCCGGGCAATGGCCGACCTCGAGCAGCATCTCCAAATCAAAACGCGTGCGGGCGCTCAGCCGCTGGGCCTCCAGCAGTTTGCCTTCGTCCCGGAACTTCTGCAACTGTTGCTCCAATTCCTCCCGGATCGCTTCGCTGGCATGGGCCATCCGGTCTTCCGGCATCACAAAGTGCTTGGCCGGGTAAATGAACATCTCCTCTTGTTTCGAGATCGTCTCGCCGCTGGTCGGGTTGATGAACGCCAGCTGGTCGACCTCGTCACCCCAGAATTCGATCCGGAACGCGAACTCCTCGTAGGCTGGCCAGACCTCGACGCAATCGCCGCGGACGCGGAACCTGCTGCGCTCGAAGCTGACGTCGTTGCGCTCGTACTGGATGTTCACCAATTTCGTCAGCATGGCATCGCGGTCGATCGTCATGCCGCGTTGCAGGGCGACCATCATCTGGCGGTAGTCCTCGGGCGATCCCAAGCCGTAGATGCTGGAGACGCTGGCCACCAGGATCACGTCGCGGCGGCTGACCAGGGCGCTGGTGGCCGCCAGCCGCAGGCGATCGATTTCCTCGTTGATCGAGGCATCTTTTTCGATGTAGATGTCGCGCTGCGGGATGTACGCTTCCGGTTGGTAGTAATCGTAATAGCTGACGAAGTAATGGACGGCGTTGCGGGGAAAAAACTCTTTGAATTCGGCGTACAGTTGGGCGGCCAGGGTCTTGTTGTGGGAAATCACCAGCGTCGGGCGGCCAAGACGCTGGATCACATTCGCCATCGTAAACGTCTTGCCGGACCCCGTGACGCCCATCAAGACCTGGTGCTTCTTGCCGCGCAGCAGTTGGGCGGTCAAGGCTTCGATCGCCTGCGGCTGGTCGCCGGTCGGCTGAAACGGCGCTTCTAGTTGGAATTCCATGTTCAATACTCTCCGAGCGCAAGGTCTCAGACGTACAGAATTCAATTTTGCCGGCGACACGTCGTCCATTACGTACAGTCGATGCCCGGCAAAATTGAATTCTGTACGTCTGAGCCCGGCATGAACACACGTCGGATATTCTACGAACAAAGATCCTACGCAACCTGAAACCCGCCATCCGGCGACAGACTCACTTTGATCCGCCGGATCGCCGTACTGCGTCCCGATTGCGGATCGACCTCGACCACCGCGCCGCACATCCGCACGTCGTCGGCCGCGACGTCGAATTCGGTCGGGCGGAACGTGATCGTCGTCGTCAGCACGCGGTCGATCCGGCGGCCGATGATGCTGTCATGCGGGCCGGTCATGCCCACGTCGCACTGAAAAGCCGTGCCTCCCGGCAGGATCTGTTCGTCGGCCGTAGCCACGTGCGTGTGCGTTCCCAACACGGCGGAAACGCGGCCGTCCAGGTACCGGCCCAGCAGCTGCTTGTCGCTGGTCGCTTCGGCATGAAAATCGACCACGCGGACTTTCACGTCCGCGGGCATTTCCGCCAGCACCCGGTCCGCCGCGGCAAACGGACAGTCCACGGGCCGCATGTAAACGCGTCCCAGCAGACTGAATACGCCCACGGCTACCCCGTTGGCGGCCGGCAGGACGGTCCACGTTCGGCCGGGCGAAGACGCTGGGTAATTGGCCGGTTTGACGATCTGGGGTTTGGTCTCCAGGGTGGGGATGATTTCCTTGCGGCGGTAGATATGGTCACCGGCGGTCAGGCAATCGACGCCGCCGGCCAGCAGCTCCCGGAAAATTTCGGAAGTGATCCCCGACCCGTTGGCCGCGTTCTCGGCGTTCGCGATGACGAAATCCAACTGCTCCCGCTGCCGCAGCTCCAGCATGGTTTTCGCGACAACCCGCCGGCCAGGCTTGCCGACAATATCGCCGATGAACAGGATTCGCATGCGAAAACCTCAAGTTGCCAATCGTGTGGTCGATGCGTCCAGACAGCGACACTACATGGTACCGGGAATTCGACGGGAGAACAGATGAGGGGCGAAGGAAACTCACGAAGGCCGGTCTTTTGCGGAACCTTGCGAATCGTCGAGCGGTTCGCCTACAATGCCGTGAGTTAGCGGGCCGATTTCCCCGTGGCGTAAGCTTTCAGCTTGCGGTAGATGGTAGCACCGCAAGCTGGAAGCTTACGCCACTTATTTCTCGAAAGGTGCTAAGGAGTCTGCATGCCCGAGGGCGATACGATCTTTCGGACGGCGACACGCTTGCGGCCTTTGTTGTTGGACCGAACCATCGAGGCGGCTCGGGCACGCGATCCCTTGTTTCCTGCCGGCACGTTGGTTGGATGCGCGTTCGCGGCCGTCGAAGCCCGCGGCAAGCACCTGTTGATGGGTCTGGATGACGGTCGCACCATCCATTCGCATTTGGGGATGTATGGCTCGTGGCATTGGTATCCGCCCGGCGAGCCCTGGCAGAAGGACCGCCGCCTAGCCGCCTTGGTCGTGGAAGTGCCGGGCAGCGTCTGCGTCTGCTTTTCGCCAAAGGTCCTGCAGTTGCTGTCGGCGGATCAATTGCGGCGGCATCCTCATCTATCGCATCTGGGGCCGGATCTGCTGGCCGAACAAGTCGACGACGCCGAGGTGCTTCGGCGGTTCCGCATCCACGACCGTACGCCGATCGGCGAAGCCGTGATGAACCAGTCGATCGTTTCCGGCATCGGCAATGTGTACAAATCCGAGGTCCTGTTTCTGACGAGGACGAATCCCTTGACGACGGTCAGCCATTTGTCGGACTCTCAGGTGTTGAACATCGCCCAAACCGCCCGGCAGTGGCTGGCCAAGAACCTGGGCGGCGAGCCGCGACGCACGCGGTTTGCGCTCGACGGACAAAGGCTGTGGGTTTATGGCCGGAGCGGCAAACCCTGCTTCGTATGTGGCCAGCGGATCCAGCTGCGGAGGCAAGGAGATTTGGGACGAACCACGTATTGGTGTCCCGGCTGTCAGGGCACCCGCTAAAGTCGCGTCGCGACGCCGTGAAACTAGCCGTGTGTTTCAACCCACGGCCGGAGTTCCCCCAACATACCATCGTCGCGTAGCGACGACTGAACCACCGAGTGTGTCAAGGCATAGGTTCATTCGTCGAGGTAAAACCACCAACCGGAGAGCCGTACCCGGGAGACCCGGCCGTACGGTTCGGAGGGAGGGGGAGCCGGGCAACCGGTCCTCCCTACCTCTATCATTCATAGGGTCGCTACGCGACCAATCTTGTCCAGAATCTCCACAAACAGCTTTTTCTCGATTTTCCCGCCAAGACCCCCGGCCCATTGACGAATGGTATCGAAGTGATATCATCATGATATGCATGATGAGCCTGGTCCTACGGCCCTGTGGGGCGTGGTGCCCGCGTGTTGCGGGCATCGCCGTAGGCACACGCGGCTCGCGTGTGTGGGTCTGACGGGTGGCGGGACGCGTGAGCCGCGCGGCCCGGTTCGGAGAGAACTCTCATGAATCGCGAGAAATTGATTTCGGTTCGCAGTGGCTGGGGCATCCTGCCGTGGACGATTCTGTTGTTCCTGGTGGCGGTTGGCGGAGTCGCTTGGTTCATCTACACGGCAGCCGAACGGAACGCTCCCAATCCCTACGTGCTGGTCGGCAGCCTGCTGATCGCCGGCTTGGCGGTCTTCATCTGCAACGGCTTCTTCACGCTGCAGCCCAACGAAGCGCGCGTCTTGATCCTGTTCGGCGCGTATCGCGGCACCGTCCGGACCGCCGGCTGGAATTGGACCAATCCGCTGAACACCAAGCTGCGGATCTCGTTGCGCTCGCGCAACTTGGAAGGCGAGCGGCTGAAGGTGAATGACAAACGGGGCAACCCGGTCGAGATTGCCGCGGTCGTGGTCTGGCGCGTGCAGGACACGGCCCAAGCGGTGTTCGATGTGCAGGATTATGAAGCGTACGTTCGGGTCCAGAGCGAGTCGGCCGTCCGGCACTTGGCGACGATGTACGTCTACGATCACGGCGAGGAGCATGAGTTGACGCTCCGCGGCGGCATGGATGAAGTCGCGGCGGCCCTGCAGCGGGAATTGCACGACCGCGTGACGAAAGCGGGCGTGCAAATCGAGGAAGCCCGCTTGACTCACTTGGCGTACGCGCCCGAAGTCGCCGGCTTGATGCTCCGCCGCCAGCAGGCCGAGGCGATCATTGACGCTCGTCAGAAGATCGTGCATGGGGCCGTCAGCATGGTACAGATGGCCTTGAAGGAGTTGACCGAGAACAAGGTGCTGGAATTGGATGAAGAACGCAAGGCGGCCATGGTCAGCAACCTGCTGGTCGTGTTGTGCGGCGAACACGACGCCCAGCCGGTGATCAACGCCGGCACTCTTTACACTTGACGGCGGACGATGAAACCTCGCAAGAGTTTTCTTTTACGGATCAGCCCGGACCTGTATGAGGCCCTGGAAGCCTGGGCGCAGCAGGAGTTGCGCAGTGTCAACGGGCAGATCGAATACGTCCTGCAAGACGCCGTCCGCCGCCGCGGGCGGGCGGCGGAGACGGAGCCAGAGGAGGCGGAACCTCCGTCCGCGAGAGGCGAGCTGCCGGCGTAAGCCCGCCGATTTTTCACATGCCCGACATTTGCGCGAGGAGTTCGCAAGATGACCTTCGTTGAGATCATCAGACGGGCGGAAAAGTGGTCGCCGAGACAATGCACCGATGGGCTGAAGCCCGCCGTTCGCCGGGATTTCCGCAACGTTTAAGGGCCATCAGTATAACGTTTCAGACGCTCAACGGTCCACCGTCAGAATGGAATACAGATCCAGTCGCGGCACGGCAACCGTCGCTTGGCCGTCGGCCCATGTGATCTCCGGCGGCTTGCCTTCCGGGTGCATGGTAATCGCTTGCGGAGCCTGTTGCAGACGGATCGAAACCGTCAGCGGTCCCACCGGTTCGACCGCCGTGATTCCCTGGTCCGGTGCATTGGCGTGCGGTCCGGACGTATTCACCAGGTGAATCGACAGCCGGCCGTTCAACATCCGCGGACTGACGTCAACATCCTTGGCGCCACGGACCTCGACCATCGGCGCCGGGAAAGCCCGCTTGAGGACGCTCGGGAAGGTCCCGTCGACGCTGTCGACGGCGACGATGGACCAGGCATCCTTCGTCCGCAGTTCGGTTTCAAACAGCTTGGCGGGGCAAGGACCGATCAGCAGCAGGCTGCCGCCGGTCTTGGCGTACGCCGCCAACTGGTCGCGGAATTCCGGTTCCAGATACTCCCAGCCCGGCACGATGATCACGGGCCACTGGGACATCTTGCCGGTCAGTTGATGCTCGCTGAGGATCTGCACGCCGTACTGGTTCTGCAGAATCTGAGTGAGAGCCTTGCGCAGGACGGTGACGCCGTTGCTGCCCGCCCAGTGAAACAACCGCGAGGACCCTCGATAGTGACCGGCCGTCGAGTAGAGCAAGGCGATCTGCGGAACGGAAACCGACCGATGGCAGTAAGCTTGACGCTCTCGGCAGAATTGGGCAACCCGGGCCATCACGTCCATTTCTGCCAGATCGCGGACGGCGCCGTCCCGATCCTGCTTGAAATAAGCTTGATACCCGCCGCCCATGGCCAGCACGACCGCCGCTTCCTGCATCAACTGTACGGCAGGCTTCTGCTTCCGTGTCTTGCGGCTGAACGACCAGGACATCAGATCCCAGGGCACGCCCTGATTCTCAAGGCATCGTCCGGCAAACCGCGCCGAGTTCACGCTGTCGTCCGGCGAGAAGTCGCCCGACAGTCCGGCCACGTTGGCCGACACCGGTTCGGGCATGTGATCGCTGAACGCCCAGTTGCTGATGACTTGGAAATCCGGATGGGACGCCTTCAACCCGATACACAGGGGGCTCCCCCGCTGGCGAGTCACCTCGCGCCAGATCCGCAACGGATCGCCAACGAAGCCCGGGGCCGGATTGCCCACTTTGGTCGGATAGCTCGAATAACCCGGATGGCCTTTGCAGTCGATCTGCAGGTAGTCGGGCTTGACTTTGTCGATGACGGTCTGGACCATCTCCGGCGTCGTCCTCGCTCCGACGCGATCGCAATCCTTGCCCGCGTGGAAGTCGAAATGGATGCCCAGGAAGGCCTCGGCCCGCTTCATCCGCGGCGGATCGGCGGCCTGCGACACGATCGCCGTCAGCAACACCAAGACGACACCAAAGACGGCGGGGAAAAACGATCGCCGCTGGCGGGAACACGTACGAGATCGGTCGGTTCTCATTTCGGAGTCTCCTGTTGGTCAGGGTGTCGTCGGTTTGGCCCGTCGGGGCCTGGCGGGCCACAATCATGTTGCACAAGCCAAGGCCAGGCCGCTACGCCCCCTTCTTGGCCTCGTTCAGCAACTCCTCTTCGCGGATCTTCAGCCTCAAGGGCACCGGCTCCTGCCAGCCCTTCTTGAACGCAAACCCGGCAATGACCCACAACTCGCCGGGTCGGCGCTCCAAGCAGTAGGGATAACTCAACTGGCCGTTCCCCTGGCGGGCAAGGACGACGGGCTTCGTCCAGGTCCGGCCGTCGTCGTCGGAGAAAGCCAACTGCAGATTCGCCCGCCCGGCCTTGTCGTTCGAGACGAGCGCCAGCCGGCCGCTGCGCAGCTTGAGCAAGAAACCCGGCGCGCTGGTCGACTCGATCTGGCTCGGCTGGACCGTCCGCCACGCCAGGCCGCCGTCGTCAGACAACGCTTCCCAGAAACGGCCCCAATGGGTGCGAATCAGCATCAACAGCCGGCCGTCGCTCAGTTCGGCCGCGGTCGGTTCCATCGCGCCGGAGTGGTGTCCATGGCCGCCCAAGTCGACCAGGTTGCTCCGCTTCCAGGTCTTGCCGTCATCGTCCGAGGTCAGCGAGCAGGCCACGTAGCGGCCCGGGTCGCGCACCAAGTGGGGCACCGTGGCCACCAGTCGGCCGCCGCGGGTCTGGATGAAGCCGAAGAAGTTGGGATTGTAGCCCTCCAGAATCCTCTGCCGGTCGATCCAGGTCTTGCCACTGTCCAGGCTCCGGATCGCCCAGATCTCCAGCCGGCAGTCATCTTTCGGCTGGTTGATCGTTTCGTCCCAAGTGAAGTTGTACGTGGTGGAATCCAGATAGACGACGACCAGCGCACCGCCGGCCGCTCGCACGATGGCAGATGAAGCCGGTTCGCGGCCTTCGCGCAAGCCGTCCAAGCCCTCGCAGACATTCCGCCGTTCGGACCATGTCTTGCCATCGTCCTGGCTGACGCGGATCCCTTGATTGTCGATGGTCAGCAGGCTCCCGTCGCTCAGTTCTACAAACGGGCCGTTGCCGTCGGTGTCCAGCGGTTGGCAGAGCGGATGCACCCAGCGAGGATCTTCCTCGGCGGCGCCGCAGAGCACCGCACAGGCCAGGACCAACGCAGTGAAAACGCACCCCGTCATCGGTCGCACGACCGAGTCTTCATTCACGATCATTTCGTTTCTCCTTGGTGACGTTTTACTCGAAATCCACCAGGCACAGCGGGCTCGGCTTACCGGGCTGAGCAGGCTTTTGCTGGACGCAAACCGACGGCACACGCTCGGCGCGCCAGCGGAGCACGTCGACGCGAGGTTCGCCAACGTACTCGCGAGTCGACGTGTAGACCACGCGTCAGTCCCTCCACTGCTCGTTGGCCGTAGCCGCCGCCATGTGCAGTTTACCGCCACGATCTTGTACGTGGTAGTCCGGGTTTGGCCATGTCGCCTTCCCGCGGTCTCGGGGCCTGCGGCCCTTGCGAAGCGGTCCGAAGACGCCGACCGCGGAGCGGTCCCTGAGGTTAGCCGGTGGTCAAGCGCAGCGTCGACCACCGGTACGCGTAGACGGCGAGTCCCTGCATTCCGGAGGGATGCTAGAGCCGACGCGGCGCCGAGGATTCGCACCGCACCAGGTGACGGGCACGCGCCGGAGGTTGTTCCTCTGGCACGCCTCCGACGGGCCGAAACCGTGGGGGGCCGCCATGTCCGGTGGTGTCGCTCCGCTCGACCACCGGCTGATTTCTGGGAACCCTCCGGGTTCACTGCGCGGCGACGTGAAACGCTCCACGACACGCCAGCAACTCTGCCCCGAGCGTCGAAGCGAAAGACGACATGGTCCGTGGACGAGTCCAAAGTGGACGCGCCACCGTTGCGTCGGCGGTGACAATACAACAGAATCCAGATCCATCGCGAGTGCGGAACGCGAATGCTTGGCGTGGCAAAACACGGGCTGCAGGACCGATTCGCCGCAGCGCCCGCGATACCTCCAGAATTCAGGAGAATCGCATGAACAGGAAGACCGCCGGAAGAGTTCTCGCCCTGGTAGGCAACGTTTGGGCAGCGACATTTGCCAGTGCCGTGGCGGCTTGGGCGGCGTCGCCAGCCGATCCGTTGGCCGCGGAAATCCGCGATCGCGTGGAGCGATCGGCGCAGGCTCTGATTTCTCCGTCTCCGGAGTCGTGCAGTGTGTTGGCTTTCGAGGCGGTGGCCGTCACGGCGTCTTGGACCGAACTCTGGCCGGATGCCGGCGGCGGCGAGGTGGCACGTGTCGTGACGGCGAAGATTTGGAATGCGCCGATTCAGGCGGCACTCGCCAAACACGGCGCGGTGTTCCTGCCCAAGCGGGACGAGCCCTACTACATCAACGACCCGATTTTGCTGAAGTCCGGCCAACGGCTCGGTGCCCGCCGGGAAACAGAAATCCGCCTCGTGCCCAACACGAACACCTGCATGGTGCGGAACGAGCATCTGGTGAGCGGTCAAGATCGCCCCATCCCGGCCGATGCAGTGCCCGACACCGGAATCCTGATCGAAGGCGGCGTCTGGACCACGCTGGCCACCCGTCCCGCTCAATCCAACGGCAATGGACAAGGTTGGCCTGCCAGGCAGGATCGGTCCCTGAACTGCCACGGGGTGATCCTGTTCAGCAACGTGCGCGGAGTGTGCGTGCGCAACCTGGTCGTCCGGCAATCGCGAGCCCACGCGGTGCAGTTGAGTAACTGCAGCGACTTCCTCGTCGACCAGGTGACTTTCGACGAGCATCGGCGCGACGGCATTCACGTCAACGGACCGGCAACCTACGGAGTGATCCGCGGAATTCGTGGAGTCACTGGCGATGACGTCATCGCCTTGAACGCTTGGGACTGGGCCAATACCGTACCCTCCTTCGGTGCCATTGACCATGTATTGGTGGACGGCATCTACGGCAATCCACGACTCAACGGCACCGACGAGATCCGTTTGCTGCCAGGCACGAAGACTTTTGCGGACGGCCGCAAGCTCGATTGCCCCGTGGCCGACTGTGTTTTCCGAAATCTGCACGATATCCGGACGTTCAAGGTCTACGATCAGCCCAACTTGGAGCTGGGGCGCGACCGGGATTTCTGTGATCCCATCGGCACGATCAAGAACGTGTACTTCGAACAGCTCGTCTTCAAACGGCCCGGTCGTTTTCAGATTGCGGCCAACGTCGAAGGGCTCGCGGTGGACGACGTCCAGTTAAACTTTGACCCGGCGTCGCCCGACTACCGGGACTGGAAGCTGATCGAGATTGGCCCGATGTCGGAGACGTACAAAATCAAACCGCAGGACCCCGCGTCTTGGGTCGAGTTGTTCTCGCCCGACCGGGACGTGACCGTGCGGAACTTCCGGCTCACCAACGTCCGCGTCCAAGCGGGCCAGGATTGGCAGCCGTTGCCGAATGCCGAGTCCGACCTCGTCAGGGTCTCCGATCAGAAGCCGAATCCTGACTACCCCAAGACCCTCCCTCGTGGCGGCCGGGGGAGAGCGATCGTCATTCGCTA
Source organism: uncultured Pirellulaceae bacterium (assembly GCA_964645045.1). Classification (GTDB taxonomy): domain Bacteria; phylum Planctomycetota; class Planctomycetia; order Pirellulales; family Pirellulaceae; genus Anammoximicrobium. The sequence continues at coordinate 12,006 of CAZXYZ010000139.1, forward strand.
GGGCTGTTGCCCACCGTCGGAACTGCGTTGGAGTAGCGGGCGCGGAGCGACCGGCATCAAGGGGCCCGCGCCAATGACGGCACCGACTATTTACCGCCGGATCGCGTGCTGCCGTGCATGGCTTGGTTCACGGTCAATTCCGGTGACGCTGGTCGATTCCGGGAATACTCGCCATTGGGAAGTTCGTAGTACAGTTGACCATCAAACGAATACACATTTGCGACCCCAAGTCGGCGACTCTCCGCCTGCGCTTTGCGGACAGCAGAACGGCAGACCCGCATGAGTTCATCGGCCTTTTGGAACGCGTCCATGTCCTGAAGCAGATCAGCCATTGTTGCCACCTTCCGTCCAACGAGTAAACGCCGCGTACAGCTCCGCATCACGAACGGACACGTCCTCGGCGGTTCCAGCCGCCACATCCAGAGGCTGGTTACCCGAATTATACACCAGCAGCCAATGATCCGCCAACGGCCGGTACAATCGCCAGAAGTTGGCAAAACTGCGAAGAAACCGCCGCCGAATATCCACCTCTGGGACGGAATGGCCACCTTTCAGCACTCGCTCGTGGACCCGTTCCACGCACGTGTCGGGCGAATCCAGAAACAGGTAGACAATCGTAATCTTGAAGCCTGCATCACGCGCATTTCGAATCACGTGTCGCAGTGTCCGACCGGCGAGTGTGGATTCCAGGACGATCCGCTGCTCGCCCGCGAGTGCGGCGGCAATGCGCCGCACCAGTTCTTCACCGGCTGCCACTGCCACGAGTTCCGGCGCATCTGGGGCGAGTGCCGTGGCGATGGCGTCGGCGCCCAGGTAAACGCAGTGGTAGCGCGACGCGTACTCCGTGGCGAAGGTCGTCTTCCCAGCGCCGTTCGCGCCGCCCACGATGATCAACTCTTTACCACTCACGCATTCTCCATGCAAAGTCTGCCTTCACGCTTCGCGCCACGCACAGTGCTCCCGACCGCGGCGGATTTTCGCGGGCCACTTGGGCACGCCATGTCCGCGGATTCCTGCTCAGGAGAATCGTTCCATGTTCATGGCCAGATCGGATGAATCGGGATGGAGCGAAGGCATCGCGTATAGCGTCCTCAGGGCTGTTGGGCCTCGATGCCATATCGCAGCTGCGGAGCGCCGCGTTGGTGGGCGCCGGCGTGCGGGGCCGGGCCTGCGTAGTTGCGGCTGAAGTTGGGTATCGGCTGACCTGCACCCGCGCCGGGACTGGATGGGGCCAACTGGAACTGACCGGTCTTCGTCGCGTCGTCGAATCCAACGCCGGCAGCATAGACGGGCTCGCCTCGAACGCCGTGCGCCTCGCACCCCGGCGGGGCTTGGCCATTATAAAGGTCGTAGTCGAAGTCGTTGTCGATGTTTTGCGGTGCGTCGCTGACACAGCGGTTTTCCGCGGCCCGCACGTGGAGGATGTTATTCCGGGATGTGGTGTGTTTGACGATGCGGTTCCCGCCCAGTCCTCCCGTCGGAAGCCACTCGTCGGCACGGTACAGGGTATTGTGGAAGATGTACTGGTGGCCGGTCATCCAGTGCTCGCCGCCTGCAAAGCCCATCTTCAGAAAGTATCCCCCGCGATAGCCCGGTTGCCATTGGCTGCGGGCGCAGACGTTCCGCCAGATGTACAGCGGGCCGATCGAAGTCGCGGCGTTGCCGATCATCATCATGGACTGGGCGATGTAGTTGTCCCAGACGCGGACGTTGCGGTTCCCGCCTTCCACCTCCAGGGCGTCATCCCAGCAGTGGCTAACCAGGTTGCCGTAGATGTCGGAATCCGGCCCGGGCGACCCGCGAAAACTGCCGTTGCTGCCGCCGCCGATCACGTCGTTGTACATGTGCTCCAGGTCCGAGTAGCATTCGTTATAGCGGAGGACATGGTTGCCCGCCGTGTTGAACAGCGAGATGCACTGCGGCCCCATCGTGTGGGTCGGGTAGGTTGGTTCGTACCATGTGCTGCCGTCGTACTTCGGATGGTGCAGCTTGCAGCGTTGGACGATCAGGCGTTCCAGCGTGGGGCTGTGCGAGAGGATGGCCGAGTCCATATTGAACCCGAATCCGGTCGCGGGGTTGAGGCGGCCCCAGTCCGAGACGTCGCAATCCTCGATGACGAGGTTCTGGCCGCCCTCGATCCGGATCGCGCCGATCGCCGATTTGCGAGTATTGTCAGCCGCGCCTGCGCCTTTGAGCGCGAAGCCTCGCACGATCACGTAGCGGGCGTCAATGGTGATGCACGAGTCGTGCTGGTGGCACACGTCGATGGTCGTCCCGCGCCCGTCATAGAGGCGCCAAGCGTCCGGCGTCCCCGACTCGGTAATCGCCAGCGGCGTGTCGCGGTCGGACACTCGCACCGTTTCGCCGACGGGGAAGTCTTCGCTCCAAGTCGTCGCGGTCAATCGAGCGCTGATCTCGGTGCCCGCCAGCGTCAGTTGAATCTCGTAAGCGGTGGCCGGCTCCAGGTGAACGATGCTGCCGCGGTAGTCGGCCAGATCTTCGTCGGTGTCGGGGATGGGATTGTAGCGCATCGGCAGCGCCTCGCACCAATCGACCGCACCTTGCCGCCGGTAACGGACCGCGACTTCCCGATCCGCCGCCCCGCCGGGAGGCGACCAGTACAGCCCGAGGCAATGAAAGGTCGGGATGGCAAGCGGGGCTTGACTTGGGTTCTGGGGATCCGCGCGGACCGGGGCAATCAGGGTGGCCAGGACGCACAGCACGTATGCCATCGCGGCGGACAACAATCGGGCTTGGCAGGGATTCGGCCTCATGGTTTGTTCCTCCGTTGTTCGACCAGTAGCATGTTCCATCGCCGCTGGCGGGTCAATCGCCCCTTGGAGTTCGCATCGTTCTGGCTGAACGCGTTATGCCACAGCCTTGCAAGTGTTCTTTGATCAAGCATTCATGCCCAGGTTTCTCGCCTCCCGCCTGCCTCCCGCCTTCGTTTGCCTGTTGTCCGTGAACGGCGTGATCGTGTGGGCTTCACATCGGTGCCTGACGCATCGACAAAACCAATGCCTGCGGCGGATCGCGAAGTTCGCGAGCACGCCTTGCCCGAAGCCATCTCGTCTGATATTTTGACTGAGGAGGATCTCCGCGGTCTCGCAGGCTTCCATCCGGCAGGGTCTTATGACGACTTCCACAAGCGAACGACGGGCGCGCGGTTCAATTCCCCTTCCGACCGTCCCCGCGTTGGAAGCGGGGGATCAGTTGACGCGCGATGAATTCGAGCGGCGGTATGCAGCGATGCCAGCCCTCAAGAAAGCGGAACTCATCGAAGGAGTCGTCTACATGCCTTCGCCCGTTCGCGTCCGCCGTCACGGTAGCCCCCATGCCAAAATCATCACTTGGCTGGGCCACTACCAGGCCCGGACTCCGGGTGTCGAAGTCGCCGACAACGCCACCGCTCGCTTGGACATGGACAACGAGCCGCAACCGGACGCGATGCTGTTCATCGCCCCCGAACTCGGCGGTCAAGTCCGGATCAATCCGGACGACTACGTCGAGGCGGCCCCGGAACTTGTGGCGGAGGTGGCCTCCAACAGCGCCAGCTATGACCTGAACACGAAGCGGCACGCCTACCGCCGCAGTGGCGTCCAAGAGTACATCGTCTGGCGCGTCCTCGAACAGCAGCTCGATTGGTTCGTCCTCCGTGGCGGGCGTTACGAGCCGTTGGCCGCGGACGGCCGCGGCGTGGTGCGCAGCGCGACCTTCCCCGGCCTGTGGCTCGATCCCGCCGCCCTGCTGCGCGGCGACTTGGCCGCCACGCTCCAGGTCCTCGACGAAGGCCTGTCCACGCCCGAACACGCCGCCTTCGCCACGCGGTTGGCTGCTGCGGGGGCCTGATCGCTTTCGGCCCCGGGCTGCATCCACGCGTCAGTGTTGCAGATGGCGTTGCGGAGCATCGGACTCCCGGGCTGGTTCTTCGGCGGGCTGATGTCGTTCGGACATGCGCCGAAATGACGAGGGATAGCGCCGCACCTGCGCGTGGGAGAGAGACCGCCACACGATGAAAAGCGGTGATAACTCACCGCACGTCAAGGGTTATGCGGAAGCGGGCGAATCGTGGTTGCTGCGCACGAGGTACAGCAGGGCGATGAAATCGTACAGGCCGTGCGCGACCGCGGGGGCCAGCACGTTGCCGGTCCAGACCAGCAGCAGGCCGAGGTACAGGCCGATCAGGGCCGCCAGAATCGCGTACGTGGCGGACAGCATGTGAGCACAGCCGAAAGCGGCCGAGGCGATGGCCAGGGCGAGCCAGAGTCCCCACGGCGGGGCAAGCCAATTTGCCAAGCCGTGCTGCAGGAGCCCGCGGAACAATAGCTCCTCGCCGATTCCTGCGGCCAACGCCACCAGCGCCAAATCGACGAGACTGCTATCCCGGAACACGGGGACGACCAACCGGTCGACGTCCGCTTTCAAGGCGGCCAACGGGCCCCAGGGGAAGCGATCGATGAGCCAGAATCCCAAGAGCATCGGGCCGGTGGCAGCGACGCCCCAGGCCAACGCCGGCAATTGCTCGCCCCAGGCGACGCCCGTCCGTTCGAGGCCCGGAACCGGCCAGATCCCCAGCACCCAGCCCAGCAGCAAGGCCAGCAACCCAAGTCCGCCCTCGAAAGCGACAGCCATCGCGGCCACATTCCGGCTGCGGCCGGATTCGCCTTCCCTCGGGTCTGCCGCGCTCACTTGACCTCCCGGAACCGGCTCAGTTCATCCTGACGGGCGACGACGACGATCAATTGGTCGGCGCCGAAAGTGTAGTCCGGGTCCGGAAACAGCGCCAGTTTTCCCGTCAGCGCGTCCTTGACGCCGACGACCCAAATGTTGTGCAGACGCCGCAGATCGGCTTGCCGCAACGTGCGTCCCACCATCGAGTCCGGAACGGCGATTTCGGCGAAGCTGTACTCGGGGTCGATCGGCATGAAGTCCAGCACATTCGGCCAAGCCATCCGATCGGCCAACGAGACGGCGATCTCGGTCTCCGGGAACACCACGCGGTCGACGCCCATCGCCTCCAGGATCTTGGCATGATCGCGATTCAAGCCTTTGACGATGATCCGCCTGGCTCCCAGTTCGCGGCAATGCAGGGTGGCCAAGACGGAAGGCGTGATGTTCTGGTTCTCCCCAAGGCTGATGAACACGGCATCGCAGGCGTCCAGCGACAACTCGGCCAGCGTGTCGCGCGAAGATACGTCGCCCACGACGGCTTCGTACAAAACGTCTTTCAGCCTTTCGACGCGGTCGCGGTTGGCGTCCACCCCCGTCACTCGGCAACCGTTCTTGGAAAGCCGTTCCGCCAGCGCGGAGCCGAAGCTACCCAAACCCAACACAACGAAGAATTTCTTCTGAGACATCGGTCAGCTATCCAATCAAAGGTTCTTCCTGGGCGTATTCTATCGTTTGCTTGCGTTCGCTGCGAGACAAGGCGATGAAGGCTGAAATGGGGCCCAGCCGGCCGATGAACATCAGCAGGATGATGACCATCTTGCCGCCGGCGCTCAGGTAGGGCGTGATCCCCGTGCTCAAGCCGACCGTGCCCAGCGCGGAAACCACTTCAAACGCCTTGTCCATAAAGTCCCCCGCGGCGACCGCGTAGGGACCTTTCGCGGGCTCGATGACCAAAAGCACCGTCAGCAAGATGATCGCGACCGCCGAAAAGCCTGTGGCGGCTGCAAACGCCCGATCCACGGCCGCTTCCGAAATCGTCCGCCGGCTGATGTTAATCTGGCGCCTGCCGCGAAAACTGCTCCAGACGCGCAGGATCAAAACCGTCAGCGTGGAGACTTTGAATCCGCCACCGGTCGAGCAGGGGCCCGTGCCGACGGCCATTAACAGGATCGACAGGAACAGCGTCGCACTGGTCAATCTGCCGACGTCGATCGTGTTGAACCCGGCGGTGCGGCACGTGGTCGAGTGAAAACACGCCACCAACAACCGCTTGGGGATGGACATCCCCTGCAGCACGCCGTCCCATTCCAGCAGCAGGAACATGACAGCGCCGACGCACAGCAGGACGCTGGTCCCGACCAGGATCAGCTTGCTGTGCAGCAACCACGTGTCCCAGCGATCTCGCCACGGTTTCTTCCAGTCGCGATTGACATCGATCAGGACCGGATAGCCGATGCCACCGATGATGATCAGGCCCATGATCGTCAGGTTGACCAGCCAATCTCCTTGGTAGCGCACCAAGCTGTCGTCGTGCAGGCCAAAGCCGGCGTTGCAGAAGGCCGCGACCGAATGGAACACGGCGTGCCAGAGTGCGGTGGTAGGTCCATAATCGAACAGAAAGCGAAGAAAAAGCAGCAATGCGCCAACGCCCTCGAACAGCAACGTCAAACGCAGGACCCGCCCCAGCACCCAGCGAACGTTGGTATTCTCGCCGGCCCCCAAGGTCTCCGCGACGATCGCCCGCTGGCGCAATCCCTGCCGGCCGCCAAGCTGAAAGGTGATGTACGTGGTCACGGTCATGATGCCGACGCCGCCCACTTGCATCAGGGCCAGGATCACCACTTGACCAAGCCAGGAAAAGTCGTGGCCGGTCGAGCGGACCGCCAGCCCGGTGACGCACGTGGCGCTGGTGGCCGTGAAGGCGGCATCCAGCGCCGTGATGGGATGGCGCTCGTCCGTGTACGAGAAAGGCTGCATCAACAGCACGGCGCCGATCGTAATCGTGGCGGCGTACCACGCCACCGAAACCCGCGCCGGGTGCTGCTTGATCGAACCGATGAATTGCGTCATGGGCGATGTCAGTTGATACGAATCAGTTGTTTCCCGGCGGGGACGCGGCGGCGGTCAGCCGCTCGATCGCCTCCGCAACGGCACGGCGGTGAGCATAGATTGGCGCAGGATCTGTCGTGAAGGCGGTCATCTCGGCGGTGATTGCGGCTGGTACATGGAGAAGATCTTCCGCCGCGCGGACTTCCTCCGCCGCCAGTCGCGTCCGCTGCCGCTCGATCGCTTGCCGCAACAGGAACAGATATTCAAAATCCTCGACGCCCTCGCGCAGCATTTCCCAACGGATACTGGAAACGGGCGGCGCGATGACCGGATCGGAGCCCGACTTGCCCGGCACCGCAGCGGCCAGCGGCGGATACAGGAACCGGCCGTCGCCGTTGCCCCAGTAGCGTTTGACGCCGCGCGGGGTCGAATAGCCGCTGACGTAACCCATCGGATCTTCGTAGGGATTCTGCGGATGGTCGGGGAACGCGGCGCTGGAGGTCCAGTAGTTCGTCTGCCAAACGAGCGTGCCGGCGATCTTCCGCTGCCACGTTTGCCAGTGCCAGACCCGCAGTTCGGTGGCCGGGTGGTCGATGAACAGCGTACAGTAGGGCGCTTTGGGGCCCGTGCAGACGTACCACCAGAAGCGTTCGCCCGCCGCCCGGCGTTTTTCCGCCGCTGTGTGGTCATAGTTGAAACTGATCGGGCACCAGATGTCGACCAAGCCGGCAAGCACGTTGTCGCCGGGTTCTTCGGTCAGCATCCGCCGCAGGCCGGGTGCGTGTTGCCGGAGTCGCCGCAGACCCTGGGCCACGAAGTCGTAATCGCGCGGTTCGGGCTCGTCAAACCAATAGACGTAGGCCATGTCCAACCAGTCGCGTTGGCGGAAATGGTCCTCCAACTGCCCAAGATAGCTGGAAAACATCGCCTGGTACTGCGGCGTTTCTTCGCCGTACTCGCCAATCCGCGGCGGATGACGCTCGTGAAACGTGCCGCCACCCATGCCTTGGACGCGGACATTGAACGTATTGAAATGGTACCTCGTCACCGCGTCGGCCATGGCACGGTCGAACGCGTTGAAGTCGACTTCGGCCCGCGGCGGGTTTTCCTGCGGCAAGAACTTGACTTGGATCGGATCCAACGGCGTGGGGTCATACGGGCTGATTCGATGTTGTGCGAACGACTGGAAATACAGGTCCAAAACCCGCCGCTTGTCCGCCTCGGTCTTGGGGCCGTGATAGCGGAAGATCTCGCCGACAGACAATCCGAACGCCGTCTCCAGATGGCTGCACTGCGGCAACGCAAAGTTCCAAACGTGCAGTTCGAGGGGCACCTGGGCGGCAAAGCCTTCTGCCCGCAAGGAAACCTGCCCGCGATAATCGCCGGGAGCCGCATCCGGTGGCACGTAAACCAAAACCCACAGCGGTTGGTTCTCGCCCGCCGCAACGTCCAGCCCTTGGTCCAGCGGCGGCAGCGCGTCGGGCCACCAATCCCGGACACCAGCCGCGTCCGTGGGCTGGTGGACGAAGTGGTAGTAGGCATACAGCAACTTGATCCGGTCCGCCGCGATGACCTCGCCGTTGGGACCGCGCAAGTCGGACACAGCCGCCGTCAAGCTGCGTAGCGGTTGCGACGGACGAACGATGATTTGAGCCGCCTCGTAATCGTGCCGCGCGGCTTCGATCCGCACGGCGTCACAGCGGGCATCCGGCAGCGCCCGCAATCGCGGGACTTTGTGCGTCGCCGGGCACCACCACACCGCGGTGCCGCCGGACACACCCGCAAGCTGCCGGCCATAGTCGGTGCGGTAGAAATCGGGCACGCGGATTTTCAGTTGGCCCTGAATCGCCAAGCCTTCGGCCGCCCCGATCCGAAACGCGACGGTTTGTTCTCCGGCCTGGAGCGGGGGCAGCGGAGCTTGCACGACGCACGTCCGTCCCGGCGCAACTTCCTGCGCGGGCGATTCGACGCCGGCCGCACTTATCGCCAGACCGATGCGCACCATCCGTTGCGACGCGTTTCTCATCCGCACTTGCAGCAGTTCACTTCCGCTGGACGCGTCGCGGCAGCGTTGCATCGTCTCGATCGCCAATTCGTCGGATGGCGAGTTCAGGTCGGCATAAACGGTTTCGCCCGTGGCGTCGGGGACGGTCCCATTTAAGCGTCCCGAGAACTGGACGCGGTTCACCTGCAGGCCGGTACCGGCCGGATCACCGCGCAGCCGCAACCACAGCCGGGGCGCCGGCAGGAAGTCCGCCGGTAAATCGACGGCAGCCGTGCCAACTTCTGCTTGCATCGCCAGTGAAGACCAAGTCTGCCCGTCGCGGCTGAGCTCGATCAACAAGCGGCCGTGCGTGTGATAGTTGACGTTCAGTTCCACGCGGCCTGAGACGAAATCGCATCCGGGCAGCCCAAATTGATAAGTCGTTTGGCTTCCCCCGCCGAAGGTCCAGCGGTCCGAGTTGAACCAAGCCGATGCACTGTGGAGCGTGCGATGGAAGTTGCTGCCTTCGTGATCGAACGTGCCGGTAAACGTGTATTGCCCGTCGCGGATCATTTCCCCTTCGCCCAGCACCAAATCTCCCCACGCGCGATGCACGGGAACGACCGGCCCTACTTGCACCTGATCAAACTGGATCGCCCCGGTCGCGTGCCATTGGCCCAGCCGCACAAACGCACCGTCGCACGGTTCCGGTACGCGGAACACGTGGCCAACCCACTGCCATCGGGACGACAAATCGGCTTGATCCCGATTCGCGAAACTCGGCCCGGTAATCGCGGTGCCACTTCCGCTGACGCGGCGAACGCGGGTCCGAAAGCGATACGTTCGTCCCGGCTCGAAACGATAGGAATCGCAGCGCCAGAAGCTCGAATCCTCGCCGTTGCCAGTCACTTCCAACACTTGCCAATCCACCCAGCGGCCGGCGCCCTCCAGGACCCAGCCTGCCGGCAGCTGCTCGCCCTGATCAAAACCGGGATTCGGAATTGACGTCGCCTCGCCAGCTGGAATCAAGCTCGTCCGTCCAACCGACAGCAGCAAAAGTACCCCGGTCGCCACGTGCCATCGATGCGTCCGATGGCGACAGGGAGGCCGGCGAACATCAGTGTGATTGTGGGGTGTCATTTCTTGGTCCTCAACTTCCGGTACGGCCGCTCATTGTCGCAGGAACCTACTCCGTATCAAGGTCGCATCCTCGGTTCCCGACGTGCGAGGCTGCTCTGAGAGGCGATTGCCGAGTGCCAAGTCGCATCTGGTAAAGGCGTTACAGAGTTTTTTCGCGGGGCGAGTTGGCGGCGAGACTCGGCCTTGTGTCGATCCTGCCACCTCAAAGCTTTCTTGGCACCGTGGGTCGCGGCGTGCCGACTTCGCGGGTACGATGTTGGATGAACTTCCCGTAGCATGGCTCTCCGGAGCCGTGCAGATGCTCTCGGCCGTCGGGGACGAATTACACGGCTCTGGAGAGCCATGCTACAAGTAAGTGCATTGGGAGCCAACAACGATGATCGCAACAATTACGAAATCAACGCTCGGTTTGTGTTTTTTCTGCGCTTTGTGGATGGTCGCATCCACTCTGCTTGCAGCGGACGAGGGTGCGGCGGCTACGCCCGCTCAGTCGGTCACACGCGTGCTGCTGCTGACCGGCGAGGACTATCCTGGCCACAAGTGGCAGGAGACGACTCCGGTCCTTCGGGACCAGTTAGAGAAAGACACGCGACTGAGCATCCAGGTCGTCGAGGATCTCAAGTTCCTCCGTTCGGCACAGTTGCACGAATTCGCCGCGATCGTCATGCACTTCAAGAACTATGATCCGGCCGTGCCTGGCCCCGAGGGTCAGGACAACCTGGCCCGCTTCGTGCGTCAGGGCGGCGGCGCGGTCTTGGTACATTTTGCCTGCGGGGCCTTTCAGGAGTGGCCGGAATTCGTTCAGTTGGCCGGACGTGTGTGGGACCCGAAGCTGCGCGGTCACGATCCGCACGGTACGTTCCGAGTGGACATTGTCGATGCGAATCACCCGATCACGCAGGGCTTCCCGGCGTTCGAGGTTACCGACGAGTTGTACACTTGCCTAGCCGGCGATCCGCCCATCACGGTGCTCGCCACGGCGGTCTCGAAGGTGGACCAAAAGACCTATCCCATGGCGTTTGTGCTGCCCTACGGCCAAGGCCGCGTCTTCCACAGCGTCCTCGGCCACGACGTGAGAGCATTCAACACGCCTGCCGTGGGCGAACTTTTCCGCCGTGCTACGGCCTGGGCCGCCGGCTTGAGCCCTGTCGCCGGCGCCGGTTCCAGCCGTTGAGCGGAGGTTTGGGCGTGCGGAAGACTGCCGAATTGCTGCAGGACGCTCAATTGTACGTTCTGCTGGACGGGCGCGATTCGTCCGCCAGCTTTGTGCAGCTGGTTCAGGCCCTGGTCGACGCCGGCGCGGACGTGCTGCAACTGCGGGACAAGCGGTTGCCGGACCGCGATCTGGTCGAGCGTGCTCGGGTGTTGCGGCACTTGACGCAAGTTACCGGCACGATGTTCATTGTCAACGACCGGCCCGACATTGCCGTGCTGTCCGATGCGGACGGTGTGCATGTCGGGCAGGACGAGTTAACGGTGGCCGATTGCCGGGCGGTCCTGGGGGCGTCCTGCCTTGTCGGCGTCTCGACCCACTCGCTGGCTCAAGCCCGCCAGGCGGCCGTGGACGGCGCGGACTACATCGGCTGCGGCCCCACCTTCCCTTCGCAGACAAAGGCGTTTGAGAGTTTTCCCGGCCTGGAGTTACTCCGCGCCGTTCAGGCCGAAATCTCAATCCCTGCGTTTGCGATCGGCGGCATCAACTGCGAGAATGTCGCTGGCGTGCTGGAAGCCGGTTTCCGCCGGGTGGCCGTCAGCGGTGCTGTGACGGCGGCAACCGACCCGGCCGCCGTTGCGCGCTCGTTGCGGCAGATCCTGCGGGGGATCGGCTAGATTACCATGAGAGTCCCACGGATGGCAAAGCGGACCCACGGATGTTGGCTTGCCGTTCTTCATCCGTGGGTCCGCTGTGCCATCCGTGGGCCAAACCGTACCCAAGAACCAGAACACCACGAATGACTCTGCCCCCATGATGGAAATCGAGCCTGGCACTTCCCGTTTATCCTTGCCACCCTTGCACATCGGCCCAGTGCCGGTCGATCCGCCGGTGCTGCAGGCGCCGATGGCGGGGTTCACCAATTACGCGTTCCGGCAAATCGTGCGGGACTTTGGCGGAGCGGGCTTGCTGGCCACGGAAATGGTGTGTGCCCGGGGTTTTGCCTGGCTGGACGATCACGACTTGGAGCATCCGGACCGGCTTTGGGGTGTGCGGGACGAACCGCGGCCGCTGGCCGTGCAAATTTGGGACAACGATCCTGACACGCTGGCGCGCGTGGGCGCACGCCTGGCCCACGAGTACGGCGTCAGCGTCGTGGACATCAACTTTGGTTGTCCGGTGCGGGACGTAGCCGAAAAAGCCCACAGCGGATCGTACTTGTTGCGGGATCCGGCGCGGATCGGCGCGATTGTCGAGAAGGTCGTTCAGGCGTGTGAACCGACTCCCGTGACAGCAAAAATTCGGCTGGGCTGTTCGCGTGACGAGATCCGCGCGATCGAGGTCGCCCGGGTGGTGGAAGCCGCCGGCGCGGCGGCCTTGACCGTGCATGGGCGGGTGGCTCAGGATTTTTTCCGCGGCCAGGCCGACTGGGACCAGATCGCCGCGATCAAGCCGCACTTGACGCGGATGCCGTTGATTGGAAACGGCGATTTGGATTCGGCGGACAAGGTGCTCTTCGCGCTGCAGCACTACGGGGTGGATGGCGTGATGATTGCCCGCGCAGCCCTGGGGCGGCCGTGGTTGTTTCGCCAGGTCCAGGCGGCGTTACGCGGCGAACCCATTCCCGCCGAACCGACGCTGGCCGAACAACGCGACGTGCTGTTGCGACATTTCCAGCTGGTGCGGGAACGATTTGGGGACCAGCGAGGGACAATGCTGATGCGCAAGTATGCCTGCTGTTACGCGCAGGGCCGGCCCGGGGCTCGGTTCTTCCGCTCGTACATCGCTCACGTCCAAACGCCAAACGAGTTTTGCGAGGTGGTCGAACGGCACTTTCCGCGGGAGATCATCGGGTTGACTTAGGCAGCACACGCAAGAAACCGTTTCCCCCGCTTAAATGCGGAGGAGCGAAGGGGTAGCACGGATGGGAAAGCGCTCTCACGGCCCCTATTACGTGGAGCATTTGTGACAGTTCTCTTCCCGCAGGCTGCCTTACCTGTCGGGCTTCCAGAACCGGCCTTTGGTGGTTGTCGGCCGCTTGCCGTCGGTTTGTGCCGGTGCCTTTGCGGGCGGTTGGACCGATTGGGCTTCCGAGTCGACCGGCTTGGCTTGCGGTTCTTCGGCCACCGCCTGGACAACGGCGGGCTTCTCCGCCTGTTCCTTCCGCTGCCAGCTTACGGTAACTTCTCGGCCCGCCACGGCTTCCGGAGACGATGCGCGTCGCGGGGTCCAGCTGTAGGCCACTCGGTCTTGCGAGTCAAGCTGGATCTCTCGATCCGTTTCCAGTTTGCGGCCATCGGCGGTCACGTAACGGACAAACAGCTGCAGCCTCTTGGATTCCGGCGGAGTGTCTTGCCACGGCAGGCGGAGCAACAAGCCGCGGTCCGGCGAGTCCGTTTGCATTAACTTGCGGGTGGCATCCGCATCCAGGTCCCAGCGGGCCACCCGAGCGGCGTCATCGCTCTTGGCCGGGTCCAGCAGTACGACAGAAACATGGGCCGGCTCGGGAACAAAATCTCCGCTGCGGTTGCGCGGCTCGATCAGCACGGAAATGCCATCTTCGCCCGGTTGTCCGTCAAGATCCGCCCCGCCGGTCAGACGCGGGTTAAGATGGACCGTTTCCACGCGTTGGTCCAGTGCCGATACGATCGCCGCGGCCAGTTCATTTTCGCTGAGCGGACGGCGGTGTGGAGATAGAGCAGCCGACTGGGCCACCACGGTCGATGCCGGCCGCATGACGTTGGGACTTGTTTTCCTGCGTTTGCCCTCTTCAACCCCTGGCGGCAATTCGATCTTGGGCAATTCCGGGCTCTCGCTCGGCTCGTCCCCCTGCGGCTCGGTCAGTGGTTCTTCGGATCGCGTGCGGCCCGCAGGTTTTTTGCCGCTCTTGGCATTTCCGCGTGCCGCTTCCAGTTCCGCCAGTGCTTGTTCGTAATTGTACTCGGTCTCGTACAGCCGGTCCTCCAAGACTCGTTTTTCCGCATTCAACATGTCGAAGTAAGCGTCCGTGTACGCATCGCGGCGGCAGCCCAGCGTCAAGGCGGCAAGCGTAATTGCCACCCCTACGCGGTGCGAATGTCGGAAACCAAGGAGCCGCGTCTGCATCTGCTGCTATCGCTTTACCAAGATAATGGGTTTGCCGAGAGGTAAAGGCAGTAGAGAGTACGCAGAAAGCAAGAACCGCACAAGACGAACCCGCGCCGTTTGATTCCGCAACGCTAGCACGCCCGCCACCCTAGGCCCCTTCCCTTTACGGCTCCAGCCGGTAAAGTTCCCCGTGAAGGAGGCAGCCATGAAAGAACTCGATCCGCTGCTCAAGGGCCTGGAGAACATCGTCTGGTGGGCGGTCAATGTGATAAAATGCCCGTATCAGATCGGCGACCGGGTAGAAGTCCGCACACCGGATGGTGTCAAGCAGGGTGCGGTGACCAGCTTTATGATGAAACGCATCGACGATATGGCGTTTTTTCTGGAAATCGAATGCGACGACGGAGAAAAGCTGACCCCCAAGCGGCCGGTAGACGTCTTACGGAAACTAGCACCCGTAGTGCCTCCTCCGGCGAGCGGCGGGCGTTAGCCCGTCCGGTGGGAACCTCGCACCGCCCAATCCAATCACCGTGGGGCTTACGCCGCCACGCTCGCCAAGACGTTTCGTCACTCACTGTTTTTACGGGTCATTTCTCTTGATTCCCGTGCTGGTCCGCCAACGTGCGCAGCATGTGCTTGATGTCCAGCGAGCCGCGGATCGCGACGTACACGGTCACGCTGGAATACCAAACTAGGACTGCCAACGTCAAGAAGGCCCAGAACGGATGGTTGCTGAGCATTGCTATTGGGTTCATCGGATGCCTCCGTTGGTAGCCCTTCTAGTTCAGTTCGCCGCGCGCGGCTTGAGCAAGGATCCCACGACCATGGCCAGACCGGCAGCCAGGAACGTGCCGATATTCACGAAGTTGTCACCAACGTAGTGCTTTGCCAATCCCTCGGTGACCACTTTGCCTTCCTTCAAAACCTGTGCCCCCGCGGCGTCCAGCACGGGAACCTGGACGAACAGATTCAGCGACAAGGCCAGCACCGGGATTGCCGCGCCGACGACGATGGCGGCGATGGCCCCCCAATTGTTGGCACGTTTCCAGTAGCAGCAAGCGATCAGCAACGAGGACATGCTGGCCAAATAAATCGATCCGGTCGTCTGCAGGTACTCCCAGAGATTTCCCTCCAGTTTGTACCACAGCCCCCAAAACAGCAGGAACATGCCGATCAAGGCCACGATGCAGCGGTTCCATAGAATGCCCCTCTTTTCGGACCACCGCGTGCGGCGGAAGGGGGCCAAAATGTCGTTGTAGATCACGCTGCCCCAGGTCAGCATGTAGGACGAATCCGTGGACATGTCCGCGGCCAGCATGGCCGCCACCAGCACGCCCATCATGCCGGCCGGCACGATCTGAGCCAGGAAAAACGGCATGGCAAACAGCGTGCCGTCTTTCTCGCCGAACTGCAAGCCGATCGTTTCGACCACGGTCGGCTCGATCATGGCCAGCGCCGCGATGCCCCACAGTCCCGGAATCATCCAGCGGCAGATGAAGAAAAAGGCCGTGCCCGTGTAAATCTTGCGGCCGGTGTTGCTGTCCTTGGCCGACAGCAGCCGGGCGATGCAGGTTTGCCAAGTCAATACGGCAGCCGTGTTGGTAAACAAGTTGGACACCACAAAGGCCCAACCGAGATCCTTGGCGACAAACGGGTTGAAGCCGCCCGGACCATAGTGTGTTTCCACCGTGTCGACCAACCGGTCCCAACCCACATAGCTCAACACCAGGAACGACACGACCAGCAACCCCACGCTCATCACGATGAACTGCAGAAAGTCGGTCACCAGCACCGACAACATGCCGCCCATGATCGTATAGACCGCCACGCCCAGCAGCAGGACGGTCATGGCGATTTCGAGGTACTGCAAGTTCAAACCGCAGCAAACGACCAGGAACTGGCCGCCCACGCGCAGAAATACGCCCATGTTCAGCAGCCCGCCCAAAACGATCACCACGCCGGCTAGCCAGCGGACGAACTTGCCGAACCGTTTTTCGAACAACTCCGGAATCGTCATCGCGCCCGAGTCGCGCAGCGGTTTGACGCAGAACCCCGTCCAACCGATGACGAACATGGCCACTGCGTTGCAGATGCCGGGGATCGAACCGGCAAATCCGCGTGTGTAGCCGGCCTGAGCGGTGTACATGCACGTCACAATGCCGAATTCCGTCGCCGCCAACGAGGCGATGCCCAGGAATACGTTCATCTCGCGGCCGGCTACCAGAAAATGATCCACGCGGGAAACGTATTTCCGCACCATGATCCCGGCAATCATCGTCATCAACAAGTACGTCCCGACGATGCTGCCGTCGATCCAGGTGAAGTTGGTCATTGGTCCGTTGTCCATTGTCCGTGGTCTGTTGTCTGTTGTCTGTTGTCTGTTGTCTGTTGTCTGTTGTCCGTTGTCCGTGGTCCGTGGTCTGTGGTCTGTGGTCCGTGGTCTGTGGTCTGTGGCCTGTGGTCAGGCGCCCCGATTAGCGTCCATTAGCGTTCATCAGCGGTTCCTCACCCGTTTCGTTTCCGCTCCTTGCTTCTTGCTGCGCATCATCCGGGGGTCTTCTGCACTTCGGCCCAGCACTGCTGCAGGTAGTCACGGCTCTTGGCCAGCGCGGCCGACATGGGCTCCGGCTCCAGGTCGCCATGCATGAACGGATTGACGTAGCCACGATAGCGGATCTTGGCCAGCGCCGCGAGCCAGGGGCGAAAATCCGTCGGGCCGATGCCGGGCAGTTGCTCGACGCCTCCGCCGTGCTGCCAGGCGTAGAAGAAGAACAACTGACCGCCGCAGATCGTAATCGCGTCCTCGACCGAAGCCTTGATTCCTTGGACGTGATACGGCGCCAGCGCAAGGCCCAAGCGGGGCGACTGGTTCAGGTCCACAAACGCCTTGAACGAGTCCAGCGAATCCAACAAGGCGTGGCCATGGTTCTCGATGGCCAGATACGAGTTGTATTTTTCGGCCAACTCGATTTGCGGTTTCAAGGCCTCCAGAAACGCTTTCATCCGTGCCGTCAACTCGGCGGGCGGGCAGGGCCCGGCACTGCCTTGCACCGCGACTCCCCCGCCCGCGTCGCCCAACAGTTGGGCGTAACGGGCGTAACCGCCGGCGTACACGGAAAACGAAAATAGCTTCAGCTTCTGTCCGTCCAGCACTTTGCGCAGCCCGTCCGCCTTCAGGCGTTCGGCCACGTCGTCCAAGTGCGGACACCCGGCGTGCGCCGACCAGATGTCGACCGCCTCGAAGCCCAGTTTCGCAATCTGCTCGCACGCCTGCTCGACCGGCAAGTGCAGGTAATGAATCGACGACGTGGCCAGCCGCATGGTCCACGCCGCCGGAGTGTCTGCCGCAATCACCTGCCGCTGGCCAATGGCCGCCGCACACGCGGCAGCCGCCGCCCGACCTAGAAAGACTCGCCGACTGGTTGTTTTCGCGTCGGAATCGCGGAAAGTACTCATCATAGTTGCTCCGGAGCTAAGGTTTCGGTCTTGTTCAGTCAAACGACGTGGAACTCCCGGCGAACGGTGGGCGTCAGCCCATCGGTGCATTGTCCCGGCGAACGGTGGGCGTCAGCCCACTG
>CAZXYZ010000140.1:0-29398 GCA_964645045.1 uncultured Pirellulaceae bacterium
ATGCACCCAGCCGTCCGACTGATGGCGTGCCCCCTACCGAAACCGCGGGCGATTCTCGTGCCGGTCCCATCGGCAGCAAAGGTGACTGGGGTTTCGCCAGTTGCCGAACCAATGCGTGCATCGGAGCCGCCGATCCGGTCGGAATAGATGGACGCGTTACTGCCGGCCGCCCGGTGACGCGTCTCGTTCGGCGACTGACAACGCCAGCATTACCCGGACCACATAGGTCACGCCGCACCAGGTGCAAGAGAGCAATGACGGGGTGACGCCACGGAACGCAACTCATGAAGGCAAATTCCCCGTAAGCTAACGACGAGAGTAAGATCATGCCCGATTTCACGACGATGGTTGTGCTGAAGAATCCTGGGGCTTCACGCTCGTTCCGAATTCCGAAAGCCGTGGCTGATCGGATGCAAAAGGAGCTTGGATGTGTGACTGCTGGCCGACACAACAGGGGACTTCGCTGGGAGACTGACGATCATGTGGGAGTTGTCCATTTCGAATTGGATTTTGAGACGACGCGGCACCTGTATATCCTGCCAAGTGAGAGCCCCACCTGGAAGAACAGAAGTACTCTCGAAAAAATGCTGCGCATCGTTCGGTTGCCTACGTACACAAGCAAGATTTCAGCCAAACCGGAGATAAAGAAGAACCCCTTGAAGCTGACGAACCTCACATGGGAAGAAATCTACGAAGTCGTACCCCACATCGTGTTTTGGAGCTACGAACAGCAGACTGGTCGATCGCATCCTGCTGCCGCCGGATTTCGCGACCAAGCGAAGAGCGATTCTACTGCGACGAAAGGTAGTACACCATTGACACCGCATCAGCGTATCGTGTCTGTACCACGGCGCGATGCGCCACCATCGAACATCTCTGAGGAGTCGATCAGGGACGCACGAAACCCACACGAATCTGTTACTTCCGAGGCGACTGGCTTGGTGGCTGAACAGCGTGCCTTAGACGTCATGCGATCTGCTGTCGGCTGTAATCACTGTTTTGACACGACATCCAATTTAGAGCGTGTCCCATTGGGGCTTCCCAAACCGCGTTGGATTGGCAGCCGGTACGGGCACGCATGTCCGCGCGTCGTCATTGTGCTTCTAAATCCCGGCGACGGGACCAGACTCGGGGAAGAGTGGAACCGCCGGGAGCGTAAGCACTTTGACGCGTTCTTCGACAACGGCGACTACGATCAGGTTCGCGACTATTTCCGTATCCGCCGGGGAGAAGAACTGAACAGGATGACATCCGCCAAGCCAGTCTTCTCTTGGTACGAGTCGGTCTTTGGTCTTGTATTCGAGGAGATTGCCCAAATCAACATGGCATGGTGTGCATCGAAGGGAAACAGGTATCAGCAAATGCTGCAGCCGTGTTTCCAGCGGCATACGGGGCGTCTATTGCAGGCACTGGAACCGCATGCAGTCCTGTTATCCGGCGCGAATGTACACAAATTTCAGCGACCGATTGAACATCTCCTCTCAGGCGTTGATGTCCGGCAGACCCTTCATTACGCGCATCGCAAAGGCCAACAGGCCGAAGCGGAAGAGGGCGCGAAGGTTCGTGCTTGGCTGCAAGAGATACGAGCCAAGAGGCGGTGTTGACCGCCAGGCGTCCAAAGGCACCGATGTCGTCCCATCCAGCAAACCAAGAACGCCGCCGGCTCCTGGCAGAGTTTGTCGCCATGCCGATCCCGGACGTTCTGAGCGATACAAGCGGCTCCAAAATCCCGTGGACAATCGGCGTGCGCTGCCTCAATCGAGATACGGGGGCACCGCTCAAGGTCAACGTCGCGAGGCGAGTCCAGGGCAATTTTAGGGAGTTTCGTCAACGATGGGAGGATGCTTTTGCCGCTTTATGCCAACAGGAAAACATCATCAAAGTGTTCCGAATATCGCAGGGTTGCGTGATCGAAAAAACAGACGGGAGCACCTTTCAGATGCGCACTTTCGACAAGAGTCAATCGTGGATGAAGGGTAGCCCATTTCGACAAATCCGCCACGTCCATCGCAGCCCGTTCACGGCGATGTCCTCGTCCCCTGGTCAGCCGTGATACGCGAGTCAGCGAGGTTATCAGGCCGGTTCCGCCCTGTCCATGGCCACATGGTTGTCGGCCAGCAGATGGGCCTTGATCGCCGACTCGAACGCCTGTTCCGTGATTTGCGGCCTGGCTGTCAAATGACCGTCAAATGAGAACTGCGGAAGATCGGTGCGTGCAACACTATGATATCAAAGGAGTTGCGGCGAACACGCTGCTCTTGCGTCGCCGCGAAACAGGCTGCTCATCAAATAACCATCAAATAAGAATTCCGCGGCCACATCACGCCCAGAACGGCACGTATCGCGCATATTTCTTCCCCTGATCGGAGGCATAGGGTTTGATCTGGCCGTCCTCCATCGTCTCCCGGATGATTCGGGACGCCGTGGCGCTGTTGCGCGCCTCGATCTTGAACCGTTCCCGGAGGCTGGCGTTCGTCATCGGATTCCGCTCGACGAAACGCAGGCAGGCGTGCAGGTAACAGGCTCGGACCCGATCCGCCCGATCCATGTCGGTCAGGGCCTTGTGGGCGAACAGCACGGCCCGGGTGCAGCCTTCCGGCGTCTCGAAGCTGGGCGCCGGCAGTTGGTACAATTCCGTCTGGAACACGACCTTGTCCACGCCGCTGCCGCGCTCTTCACAGACGCCGATGCGGCGCATGAACGACGCCAACGCCTCGTTGCGGGAACGCGGCGGAGTATCCAGAAACCGTTCCGTCTTTACCAGCGGCAGACCAGGGTTGGTGATCTCCATCCTGTCGCTGAACACCTCGATCATGGGGCCTGCCCCGGTGACCGAGAAATCCTGGTGGATCAGCGCGTTGGCGGCCAGTTCGCGGACGGCCACTTCGGGATACATCGGGACCTCTTTGCGCAACGCCCGGCCGATGACCTCGTTGCGTGGCAGCGCGGCGTTCAGAAAATCGACCAAACAGGTGAAGCCGGCGGCGTACCCCTTGCGGATCACATGCTCGCGCAGGGTCGCCAAACGGCCCCGGCCTTCATAGAACACGATCCGCGCCGCTTTGCGGCCAAGTCCCTTGAACTGCTCGATGTTCCGGGCAAACAGGATGGCCCCCAGGTTCGTGATGTCCCAACCGCCCGCCGCGCCGGCGAGGATCAGGCGGTCGTCCGTCAGACGCTGCAGGATCTTCTCCGCGCCGTCCGGAAGGGGAATGCTCAAGAGGTCGAAGTAGCTCGGGTAGTCCAACAGGTTCAAAACCTCGTCCCCGGCGAGCCGTTCCACCGCCTTCAATTCCTCGAAGGGGACCCGATCGAAGACGCGCCACAGTTCGCGTTCTTTTTCGGGATAATCCTTCAACTTCTTGCGGTACGAGCCGACCCGAATGAACTCCTGGCTTTGAAACTGCACCGGCTTGGAGGACGCCCGAGGGATTTCCAAGACGACGACCGGCTGTCCCTCCACCTCGACCGGCAGAAAGCGGAAGTCGATGCGCGGACTGAGCAGCCGCAGCAGCCAGCTTTCGAGGTCCTCGTTGCCCTTCTTGGCCGTGCCCGGGCGGAACGTGGTGCCGAGGACCTCATGGGTCTGGTCGGCGATGCCCCACACCACGTAGGCGTGCGTCTTGCCGTGCAGCGCCGCCGCGTTGCTGAGGGCCGAGAGGTACTCGCCAATGTCGTCCGGGTTGGCGTTGTTCTGCTTGAACTCGACCCACTCCGTCTCGGCCGGTAGCTTCCGCAACTCGGCCACCAAGCCCACCAGATACTCCGGGGTGCGTTCCAGGCTCATGCGCCCACCTCCCCGACCGCAGCCAGCAACGCTTGAATGCCGCGCCAAACATCGTTCCAGTCGAGCTGCGGCTGGCGTCCGAGCGTCTTGTCGATGGCCTGCACGTCGTCGATATGGTCCGGGTCGCCCTTGAGCTTCTCGAAGGTGAGCGGCGAGTGGTTGTGGAACCGCTGGCCGGCAGCGCGGTTTAGGGCCTTGTCGAGCCCCTCCGCGCCCAGCTTGCCCCCCTTGCGCCGTTCGTATTCCCGCAGCACCTTGTTCTTCGTCGCCGCGAGCACGCAGTCGAACCGGCGCAGCACAGTCATCGGCAGCATGACCCGTTCGTACTGCGGCGGCCGGTACGGTCCCCGCAACAGGTCGGCGATCGACCAAATGAAATTCGCAATCTCGTGATGGTTGGCCATGCCGCGATTCTACCGAAGAAACGGCGGCAGTGGGAGGAAGCCCTACAGAAAGAACAGGTTCCAGGGGCGGAGGGCTTGCAGGACGACTTGCTAACCCTCCCACGAATAGTACGGGTCAGTTCGCGACGGCCAGGGCAACGGAAGGCGGCGAGCGGTTGCCCCAGGCGTCCACAGCGCGGATGCGGTAGTACACGATCCGCCCGGCTGCCAGGCCGACATCGTAGAACACGGGCTCGCGCGGACTGCCCAGGAGCGTCTCCGCTTCCGCCGGGAACGCTTCCGTATCCGAGCGGTAGACGTTGTAATGCGACACGCCCTGCGGCGCGGCTACGGGGTTCCAGACCAACTTGACATGCGGTCGCTGCTCCTTGAGCGACGCGGAGAGCGCGGGCTCGTCGTCTGGAGTGAATGGCACGACGCGCAGCCCACCCGGAACGGCCGCCAGTTCCTCCGGCACTTGGCCCCGGCCGCGCGGCACGAAACTTGGGTCGTTGGTCACGAGAAGACTGTCGATTGCAATCCCGGCGTCGCGCGTGGCAACTTCCAATTCGACGATGCCCGCGGCCTGCGGAACGGCGCCGGCATCGAGCGCGACCCAGCGCCACGGAAATCCTTCGACCGGAATGACGCCCGCCTGTTTCCCGTCGATCCGTATGGAAAAGCTGCCGCGGGCGGCCTCGCCCGTCGAGGGCCAGCCGGTCGTGTAGCTGGAACGCTCCAACGCTGACATCCCACGCACCCTGGCCAGAATGCGAACCGGTCCCGCTTCCGGGATGGCCACCGGCATCGTCACCGATCCGCTCAGTCCTTCCGCCAAACACTGCTGATAGATCAGGTCCGGGTCGGTAATGGCGACCGCATAGCCGTCGCCGGTCCCCGCGGGCTCGAAAAACGGGACCATCGGTTTGGCGATCTTGCCGGCCGCCGGCCGGTAGAAGTGCCGAAAGACACGATCGCCCCCGACGCACGCCTCGTTCGAGAACGTCCGGCTCTCCAGTCCGGAATGCTCCACGGACGTCAGCACGTAGCATCCGTCCGCGTCGGGCGGCAGCTCGTACCGCATGCCGGTCAACAGGCCCGCGCCGACCCGTTCGTAGTTGCACCCGCTCTCGCCGGCACGGTACAGCCGGAACCCCTGGATTTCAGCATGGCGTCGAGGCTGCTCCCAGACCAGCGCCGTGCCTTCCTTGCGCAGACTCACTGGCGGCTCCGGGTAACGGGCCACGGCCACATAGACATCGCCCCACTTCCGATCCGGGTGGTCGCCGGTCAGCATGGCCGAAAAGAAAACCACTTTGGTGAAGTCGGGGCTGAACCCCGGCGCCGGCCGGAACATCGGCTTGTGATAGGCGTCCGGATTCCAGCGGGTCTTGTACCGCATCGCGTAGTCGTGGAAATTCGTCAAGGCCAGCGTCCACATCGTCGTATGTTCCAGATCGATCATCACCAGCGGCGAGGCCGGCTCGGCGTGGCTCGCCACCACCGCGTAATCCCGGTCCCGCCGGAACTCGTGCGGCCAGCTGACGCGGTCGAATTTGGGATAGGTTCCGACGTAACGGACTTCCCCGGTATCGGCACCGTTGACGCTGACCGTGCTGCCGCCGGCAAAGCTGCTGTGCATTCCCAGCGAACTCATGTGGACCAGGGTGCTGTCTTCGAGTTGCAGGATGGCATTATCGCCCGACCACGGAAAGCCGGCCGCGAGGTTCCACCAGTTGGCCGATGGCTGCGGCGTCATGCCGGTCTGGCTGGCAACAAACTCCGTCATCTTCGCCCGCGGGTGGAAGACCACGCGCAGCAATCCGCGCTGGTCGCCCGGCGTCAAAGGCAAGGCCCAAGCTTGATACGGATTGGTCGGGTGATCGGGGAAGTTCTCCCGGTTGATCTCGAAGAGAAAATACCGGTTGCCGTCCCGGTCCACCGCGTCTCGCCAGTTGTCCCCGGCTTTCCCGCCGACACTGGACATGTCGGCGTACAGCGTGTCCTGGTCCGGCCGTGAGGAAACGGTCCGCATCGGGAATGTCGTGAACGTTTCCCCCGCTACGCTCGATCGTCCGACGGACCGCTTGTCTTCCGAAAACCACACCAGCGTTTCGTGGGTGATCTGGCGCATATTCGGTCCGCGTCCGCCGTACGTGGCGATTCCCGGAAAATGGACGATCCGCCAGCCGGAACGCGCGGGCAACTCGATTTGATGGCCCGCGCCCGTCACCACGTTGTGCAGTTGGATTCCCGCCGGGCTGCGTGACGTGACGATCCAATCCGCGGGATCAGACCCGGCAGGCAGACGCTTCAGTTCCCAAGGGAACGGCCAGACGATTCCCGTCCAGGCGTCATTCAGATACCGCGCGGAACCGTCCGTCCGGAGCAGCCCTCGCGGCGCCTTGCGGAACCCGATGTGCAGGTACTTGCCTTCGTGGCTGAAATTGGGGTGACCGACATACGTGTGGTCGACCTGGCCCTCCTGAGTCATCAACCACAGTTCGGTCCCAAGGAAGGCGTCCTGAAAGACGACCTTCCCCGGACGGCTCCAGGCGGGCGACTGGTTGATCAACTTCAGCCGGTGCAGAGGATCCACGGGCAGCGTCTCGGCCCACTGGGCGTTCAGCACCGTGTCGCCCAAACGGATCAGCTCGACTCGTTTCACAGCCAGCCTAGCCGGCAGCCGCGACGCGTTGCCAGTGGCCGGACGCGCCAGATACCGGAACCCGACTTGCGCCGCTGTGACGGAATCGTCGCCGGAACGCGGAATGCAGAAGGGAAGCTCCACCCACTGGTACTCGTCCGATACGGCGACAGGCATTCGCATGTTCTCGGCGACCAGATGGATTTGAAACACGTTCGTTTTCGCCAACGCGCGCAGCAGATAATGGCCGGGGGCCAGGCTGACCGTCTGTGACAGGCCTTCGGGCCAGAAAAGGTTCTCCAGGACCAAGGCGCCGTCCTTGCTGTCGGCGGCAAGCTTGGTTTCCATCGGTCGGCTTCCGCCGACCAGCTGCCATCCCGGAACGGTGCCGTTGATGACGGTCACGCCGGGATTGACCAGGAGCCTGGCGTCGGAACTCTTCGGCGCCTCCGCGGAGGTAACACGGCAATAGCCCAGTCCGGCACTGGGGCCGTTGTCCTTGACGTACGACGACACGCAGTACTCGAATACGGAATGCCCGTCTTGCTGCTGCAGCGCCATTTCCGCGGCCAGATAGAGCGTTGCCTCGCGGATCACGATGTTGCAGGCCCCGCGCCGGGTCCCGCCATCCGCTTCGAAAACATCCAGCCTGGTGCTCGCCTGATTCGGGTCGCCATCGATTAGCGTGAACATGTAATCCACGCCGTTGTGGATGCCGTCGTGTTTGCGTCCCGTCCGCTCGTCGCCGTCGGCCTTGACATAGACGTGGAAGACATTGCCGCCCTTCCGGATCGGACGCGTAAACTCGAATTTGAAGACGCTTCGGTCTCGGGCCAGCGGGAAATGCCAGATCGTGCGAATCGCATTGAATTCGGGGTGCAGTTTCTCCTGCTCTGACGCCTTTTCGTTCCTGCCGACCAGCGTCCACCGGTAATCGTGCCCGGAATCCGTTCCCAACAGGAGTTCGAATTCGGCGGGCAGGTCATCGGCCGGGGCGGTCGGCCCCGGTTCCAGCGTGGACTCCTGCGCTGCGTGAGCATCGCCAACTGCCAGCAGGAACGCGATGACAGCCAATGCGAGGCGTCTCCCGTCTTTCGCGTTCGTGCGCCAGTTTCCCAGGCCCTGCGTTGGCTGGGCCGGCCAGCGAAACCACTGAAGGGTCGGTAGCACACAGCATCTTGCCATCGCGTTTCTCCTTCCAGAACACCTTGTGCTTATGCAGTGCGGCAGCCGCTTCACGACGTAGACCTCGACGCTGCTGACCGGCACCGCCGACTCGGCGTGGGCAGCGGTTCTATCCGGCTTCAGCGCCGTGTCGATATCCGCACGCCAAAGACTTGCAGGTCAGAACAACTTCGCCACGCGGCTGCTGGAATTCGTATGACCAAGCATGGCAACCCACCGACGGAGGCCGCGATTTTTTTAGCATGGCTCTCCGGAGCCGTGCAGTCCGCGGAGGAATACCGCAAAAAACGACACGGCTCTGGAGAGCCATGCTACAGCGCGTCATCGCTGGACGCGGCCGGTGACGTTGCCGCCGGCCAGGGCTGCGACTTCGGCGACGGACACGTAGTTGAAATCGCCCTGAATCGAATGCTTCAGGCAACTGGCGGCGACCGCAAAGCGGATCGTCTGCTGGGGTTTGCCGTACGTTTCCGAGTTCAGGGCGTAGATCAGTCCGGCGGCGAACGAATCGCCGGCCCCGACGCGGTCGACGATATCGCGGATTTCGTACGGGCAATAATGGCCCCGCTCGTCCAAAGGCGCCAAGAAAGCCCGGTCCGCATCGGCGTCAAACAGCATGCCGCCCCAGTTGTTATGGTCGGCCGAGATGCTCTGCCGCAGGGTAATGGCGACCCGCGTGACGTTGGGAAAACGGCCGACGATCTCGCGGGCGACTTTCTCGTAGGCCGCCGAGTTGATCGTGCCTCGCTCGACATCCGTGCCCTGAGCATGAATGCCCAACACATCGGCGGCGTCTTCCTCGTTGGCGATCACCAAATCGACGTGCTGCAAGACGTCGGACATGCACTCGCGAGCCAACGCTTTCTTGTCGGTTCCGGGCCGCCAGTTCCAGAGCTTCTTGCGGAAGTTCAGGTCGCACGAAACGGTCGCCCCCGCCTGCTTGGCCCGCCGCACCAGTTCCAAGTTGGACCGGCAAGCGGCCTGGCTGATCGCCGGCGTAATGCCCGTGACGTGCAGCCAGTGGACGCCGGCCAAGGCGGTGTCGAACGGATACTCGTCCGGTTCGGCCAGGCTGATGGCGGAACCGTCGCGGTCGTACAACACGGTGGAACCACGCTGGTTGGCGCCGGCTTCGACGAAATACAGGCCCAGGCGGCCCGCGTCGCGCCGCAGGATGGGACTGGTGTCCACGCCCAAGCCGCGAAGCGTCGCGATCAGACTTTCCGCAATCGCGTGCCGCGGCAAGGCCGTCAAGTAACGCACGCTCTGGCCGAACATCGCCAGCGACGCGGATACGTTCGCCTCGCCGCCGCCCCACGTCACCTCGATCCGCCCCGGCACCGCCTGCCGCCAGCGCAAGTGGCCTTCGGGGGCGATCCGAGCCATGATTTCACCAAACGCCAGGAACATATCCGCGTGACCTCCTGCAAGACGGGCAAGTTAAGGAAGATTGTCCAAATCAACAAGGTCTTTCGGCCTTCCGGCTGCAAGTTTGTTCTTCTTCAAGTGTTCCAGATCGATCAAATTCACTTGGACGGCGCCAAGCGTGGCCACAACACGGTCCTCGTAACACACATCGAACTGGACGCCGGAGGCACGATTGATCACTTCGATGCGCATCGGCGGAATGCCCATCCGCAGAATGCGGCCTTCTTTGAGGAGCGTCTCCGATGCAACAGAACCAGCGGAGAAACCGAATCGTTCCAAGGCCCGCGCCAGGCGGATGGCATTCTCTTCGTGAAGCGCCACCCAGATGTCCATGTCGCCCGTGGTCCGCGGATACCCGTGATACACGACTGCGTAACCGCCGACCAGGAGATATTCAACTTTCTCCGAGTTCAACAAACTCAAGAACTCTTCGAAGTCGGGCGGTAGTTGGATCGTAGCCATAGCAGATCATCCGCAGCAGTTCCAGGGCTTCCATTCTCTCCTGTGGAGTGCGCGATGCCCAGTACTCGCGCGCATCGTCATCGTCAAACGTGCCCACCGTCAGCACGCTCTTGTCCATTTTGGCGGCGGCCAGCAGATCGTTCGCCATCGGTCCTCCTCCTTGCTCTTTTCGTCATCCATCTTCGCCGCTGCGGACGCGACGTTCAAGTCCCGGTCACATGTTCGTCAGGTCGTCCTCGCCGGGGTAGCCGATCAGCGAATCAAGGGCACCCGCCAATTCGGCCGCATGCGCCCGTGAATGGGCGTAGATGCGGCAGATCCGCTGGCTGATCGGCAGCCGCTGGAAGAGCTGGTTGGCGGTTAACGGCCGGACCGAACCGCGTGCGGAATCGTACAGGAAGTTCTGGCCGGCCGTCGGCCCGCTGGTGTGCGGACGGAACAGCGCCCGGGCGATGTCGACCCGCAGCGGAGTCTCTCTCAGCTCGGCCGGCAGTTGTTGCCGCAGCTTGTGTTCGACGAATTCCGTGTCACTGAAGATGCTGCTGCGTTCCGCATCGTCCTCGGCAAATTCCAGGTTCCGCTGGCAGACCATCGTCCAGGGGATCTGCCGCTGCAGGAATTGCTGCCAAGCCGCCGCCAGCGTCCGCTTCTCGGCGTCCGCGTCCTGCGCCCAGCGTGACACGTCGACCAACAGCGAAGCCTCGGTGAACTGCTGGTACTGCGGCAGCAACTCGGCGGGATTGCCGGGAAACAGATGCTGCCGGCTCTGCGCAAACAAATCGGCCAGCGTCAGATCGATGGCGCGCACGGTGCGGTGAAAGTACACGGCGCGGAACAGGTGCGCCCGAGCTTCCATGAACCGCAGCAGCGCGTCGATGCCGCGATCATGGATGGTCAAGCCCGACGAACTGAAGAAGGTATAGTGCAGCAGCCGCTCCAAGTCGTAGGCCCGTTGGCTGTAGCCCGACATGTAGGCGTCGCGGAGCACGAAGTCCATGTTGTCGATGGTATAAATGCCGCTCAGCAGCGCCCGCAGGAACCGCAGCCACTGCGCCGGTTCCCCTTCCGCCGTCCGTTGCGGGCGGGTGATCAGCCAGGCCACGTGGTCCGGGTTCAGCTGCTCGCTGGCCAACAGCTGGCTGTTGGGGTTCCGCCGCAACCCGCGTAGCACCGACCCTAGTTCGCCGCAGATGATCCGGGCGCCCAGCGTTTCGTGCGTCAAGCCGAACGACCGCAAAAAATGCTGATCGAAAAAGTGGCCGAACGGACCGTGTCCCACGTCGTGCAACAATCCGGCCATCCGCAGCAGGGTCTCGACGTAGCCCCGGCTGGGCACGTCCGGACACACCGCGTGGAGGCTATCGTACAGCAGCGCGGCGGCGCGGCTGCCCAAGTGCATGGCCCCGATCACGTGCTGGAATCGCGTATGTTCCGCCGTGGGGTAAACGAACCAAGCGGTTTGCAGCTGGTGAATGTACCGCAGCCGTTGAATCCACGGATGATCGATGATCTGCCGTTCCGACGTTTCCCCGGCGGCCAGTCCCGCATCGGACGTGAACGGAATGTAGCCGTGAATCGGATCGTGGCTCAAGTTCTCGCGCTGATAAGCTCGCATGGTCCGAATTATGCGATTTCCGCGGCGTTCCGTCCAGCGGTTCATCGGGCGCCGCGGAACGATGACGCGGGATTCGGCCCGTTTTGTTGAGGTTTTCTGCTGCTCCGCCGCGTTCGGCCGTTGTCTTCCGACGCCGTTTCCTGTGCAATGTCTAGCGTCAAACGGTTTGCAGTACGGGGCGCATCATCAGTAAGGCTTTCAACCATGAACACATTCCCTCTGTTGACGTTCACTTGCTTCGGTCCCCGCTGGCTACAAGCGGACGAGTGAGATGCCGATGTCCGTCAACTGGCCGACCGTCCTCGTTGTGGCCGCCTTGTTGGGTGTCGTCGAGGGATTGACCGAGTTCATCCCCGTGTCGTCGACCGGGCACTTGATCCTGGCGGGCGACTTGTTGGGGTTCGAGTCGCTGGTGGGCGAGGGGCGGGCAAAGACGTTCGAGATCTTCATTCAGCTGGGGGCGATCCTGGCGGTGGTCGTGGCCTATCCGCGCCGCTTCAGCGGACTGCTGCGGATCCATGACAACTCGGGATTCACCGGGTTGCGCGGGCTGGGCCTGCTGCTCCTCACCTCGCTGCCCGCGGGCTTGTTGGGGCTGCTCGCCCGCGGGCCGATCAAGGAGCACTTGTTTCAGCCGCTAACGGTGGCCGTTGGATTGGCCGCTGGGGCGGTGTGGATGTTGGCCGTCGAGCGCTGGCCGCCGCGCGAGCGGTGTGCGGGGCTGGATGCGCTGCGCTGGCGGGATGCCCTGGCGGTCGGCCTGTTCCAGTGCCTGGCCCTGTGGCCCGGCATGTCGCGTTCGTCGTCGACGATTCTGGGTGGCATGATGCTGGGCATCGAACGCAAGACGGCCGCCGAGTACTCCTTCTTCGCCGCCGTGCCGCTGCTAGCGGCTGCATCCTTGTATGAGCTTTACAAGAGCCGCTCGGCTCTGAACGCGGCGGATACTCCCTGGTTTGCTGTCGGCTTTGTCGTCTCGTACCTGTTCGCCTGGCTCTCGGTCCGCTACTTCATCTGCTTCCTCAGCCACCATACGCTGGCCGTGTTTGGCTGGTATCGTCTGGCCGTCGCCGTCGCGGCATTGCTCTGGGCCTTGCGCGGATAGGCAGCCAATACCGGGGTGCTGACGCAACCCCGTTCGCCTTCCCCGGGGGGAGTGTGCTCGTGAAACACATGCGCCAATACCGGGGCGCTGACGCAACCCCGTTCGCCAAGCCGCGGCGCTGATGCGGGCGTTTCGCGGACAGCAAACGTGGGTCAAAGTCTCGATCGAGACCCTTGCCTTGGCACGTGTCCTTGCGAGAATTCCTTCAACACGTGGCACGGACCGGTTTGGGTTCCGTCATCGACCAACAAGGTTCGCGAGACTGGAAGCGAGGCGCAAAGCAATGACGATTGCGGTGAGAATGACAGCGTTTCTGATGCTGATCCTGGGAGTTCAGGTGGTTCACGGAGAACAAGGCAACATCGTCTGGTTGACTGCACCGCCGACAGAATATGGCCGTCCAGCGGTCACCTATGCTCCCAGCCCGCAGGGCACGTTGGCTCTTCCGCCACCGCCGCCGCTAGCAACGGTTCCCGTCCAGGTTGGACCGGTCGTCACCTATAGGCCGCTGGTGCCGGCGGTCCCGATGCCCGCGCAGTATTTCCTGGGACAAGGCCTGCTGGGACAACCCAAGCTGTACGTGCCGGACCAGCCGTTGCGGAACTTCTTCCGTTATCTGAGCCCGTGACAAGCGTGGGCTCGGCGGGCATGGGAAGCGCCGCGATCGCCTCCGGCAGCAGATCGGTCCGCGTGCCGTCCAGTACCAAGTCCAGGTAGGGGCACGACCAGATGCCGATCTGGTCGTTGCCAGGCAAGAAGATCTCCTGGTCCATCCGGATGTTGGTCATCGTATCGATGATCGTTCTCGTGGTCGTCGGCAACGCGTCGATGCGGGGCAGCCGATCGATGCGGACCGGCTGGGACAAAGGCAGCCCTGCATGGCGATAGGCCAGTTCGATCATTTCCGAGCAGTAGAAGTGCTCGTTGTCCAGCTTTAATTCCGTATCGAACTTGCCGCTCGTACCACAGACACGCCGGCAGTACTCGATGGCGGCAGGAGCATAACTCCGGTACTCCGGCTCCAGGCGTTTAACCGCAATCAAGGAGATCTGATGGTCGGTGGCGAACTTGCCGAACGCAATGTGGCGTGGTCCGCCCACCACGACGTCGTACACAAACACGCCGTCTTGCTCCCGCGAGACCAGGCCGACGTGCGAGAAGCGGCTGTCGGCGACGTCCGTACACAGCTGGGAAAAATTGACCAACCCAAACAAGATCCGGCTGTCTCCCCGCACGAAAACAATGTCGCCATGATGGAGGTGCGATGCGGCCCAGAGATCCCAGGCGGATTCTTCATCCCGGTCACTCCAGTCCAATTGCGCGAGCAGATCGGGCTGGTTTCCCTTGGTCCAGGGAGCGGAGCGGCAGCCGGCCAAGGCTGCTAGCAGCAGTAGCGACCAGACATAATCCAGCTTGCAGACAGTCATGAGCGCGGCCGACGAGCCAGCATCGATGAGGAGGTCTCCAGAGCGGAGAAGCGTAGCAAATAAACCGGGCTCGAAGAAGACGGATGTGAGCAACTTTGGCCGGGCCGCCCGCTTTATACCCTGCGCCGTTTTACCTTTCGACAGGCTGGAAGCCTATCCCACGATTACATCCACAGGCCGTCGTCCTGGACGGCGTTTCGAAACAAACGTGTGGCGACACACCGCCACACGTGACTCGTTCCAATTTCATAGACCCGTTGCCCAGCGTCGCCTAGCTGGCGGCGTCATCGTCGTCGTCGTCCAGGATCAGCGGAATGGCGATTGCCGCCGCAACAATCCCGCCCAACACCCACGGGTTGGAAAGGAAGCCGATGACTCCGCCGCCACCGTGTCCGCCACGCACCACGGTGTTCCCGTGGACGACCAAGGCGTCCGATTGAGCGGCGGGCGGTGCGGTTCGTGGTGCCCACAATCGGCACACGGTGACACCGTTGGTGGTCGCCACTTCATACACCCCGGCTTTGACGCCGGAAATCGCAAACCGGCCATCCGCATTGGTTTGCGTGGAAGCGACGGGACCGCTTTGACCGATCACGGCGACCGCGGTGCCGGAAACGGGCGTTCCTGATACATCCAGGACTTGCCCCGTCAAGCTGCCGCCATCGTGCAGCGCAACATCCCGTACGGCCGTGGATGCTGGTCGCGACAGTTGGGTGGAAGCGGCGAACGCATTCTGAGGAAGCACCATACCCAAGGACGCTAAGGCGACGAGCATGCCGCAGAAGAACTTCCGAAGTCTCATTCGATGAATCCTTTCCGTCTGAACGGTCGTCTCCCCACCCGTCGCTCGGACGGCGGCAAGAAGCGGCGAAGTGAAAAGGGTCCGCGAGAACACAGGGATCCGCGAACGCCACGTTGAACCTGTAGAGTGAGATCGGTGAAAAGCTGGAGAAACTGAAGCACAATTTCCCAAAATGGGCCATAAAACCGGTGCGATCGTTAAATGCGGTGCAAAACGGGTTACTTGCACACACCGTGGGGCTTACGCCACCACGCTCGCCCCGGGGGATCGTTCGATGCGGTGCAATTGGTTACTTGCGCATCGCCATCCGTGGGTTCTCTGCGGCGGGGTTCTCTACGGCAAGCGAGGAAGGATTTTGCAGGCAATATCGCCCGAGAATCCAGGCACGTCAACCGCTAGGCTGCCGGATTCCAGCTTGGTGTCGCGATCATCCACGACGGCGCCCCGCTTTGTGTCCCACCAGAGGACGTGGTAGGTTCCCGTCGCAAGTTCCGGGACTTCCAGACGGGCGGATGCAACGGTGCCGGGCGTCTGCTTCTGGACGACTTGTTTCCACCACGTGGCTTGCGGGTTGAACAGCCACAGGTACGCGCAGTCGCTGCCCTGGAGGCCGACCACACGGACCGGCGCGCCCGTGACTCGCGCCCCGGTCGCCTCCAGTCCCGAGTCCAGCGGCACGTCGGCCATGAATTTCGCCAGCGGCGAATACTGAGGATAGGCGTCCAGCGGGTCGAGCAGTTCCCACCACCAGAACATCGCCGTGCCCGACGCGCCGGACAGCGCCGATGCCCAGAGCGCATTGTGGAAGTGGACCAGCGCGGCGTCCTGCTTCATGGCCGGGCTGCGCTGCCAGTTGTCCTCAGCCAAGCCGAACTCGCCCAGCAGGACGGGCCGGCGCGGCGCGTGCTCGCGCAACAGTCCGGTACGTTGCAGGACCACCGCCACCTCGTCATGGCCTTGGTCTTTGTCGGCCGGACGGATGTAGTGGTGCGTTTGGGCGATGTCCAGCCGCGGGTGCTTCCAATCCTTGGGCGACGGCGCCCAGGTGCTGGTCGTCCGCAGGTGGCGGTAGACGTCGATCTGATCCAGGTACGCACCCAGTTCGTCATAGAACCGGTCGGTCGGCAGGTGGGGATCGATCTCGTTAAAATACTCCCAGGCGGCCACGTGAGTCGAATAGCCCCACCGGGCGACGCAATATCGCAACAGGTTTTTCGCGTCGCCAATGGCCTGCGTGTACTCGTCGCTCTGCTCGTCTTTCAACGAACTCATGTACAAGTCGCGGGTAACCAGGCACAGCTGCAAATACAGCCCCTTGCGCTCAGCCGCTTCGACCAGTTGATCCAATAGGAAGCAATCGGTCGGATTGTAGAATCCACGGATCGGATCGCGAATCGCCGCTTCCCACAGTAATTCCGCTCCGCCGCCGGCTTCGCGCAGCGACAACTCGTCCAGCCAGGCCGTGCCGCCGCCGTCCAGCCGTAGGGCAATCTGGTCGATGAACCATTGTCCGGCGGCGGTCTCGAACTGGCGTTCGAAGCGGGTCCACGTCTCCGGCCGTTCGGCTCGCAGCGATGAGCCGAAATCCAACGAACCGGCGGACAGTTTCACGGAGCTGTCCGTCGTACCGGTCCTCCACTTGCCGGACAGGATGTATCGTGTGCCGGGACGCACGGCCAGTGGATTGGGGGTGGAAAGATTGACGTTGACGGCGAGGTCGCCGCCCAATTGCAGGCAGCGGCGGCCCGTGGAACTGCTGGCGTCGGGCAAGGGAGCAAACGGCGGCTTCCCGCCCCAGGACCGGCCCCAAGCGCTCTTGCGGGCTTCGATCGCCATGGCCCAGTCCTCGCAACAAGTCCAGATGCGCAGGAAGTTCGCGCCGTTGCTGGACAGTTTTTCGAAGATCTCTTCGGCCTTGGCCAGCGTGGCGTATTGGCCCGGGCCGACGAACGCCAGATTCTGGCCGATCGCCAGCATGGGACGGCCGTTGGAAAACGCCAGGTATCGTGGATCCTTCGCACTGATCCGGAGAAAACCGGGCTCAGTCGATTCCATACATTGGAACGTCACGGCCGGTGATTGGACCTCACGGCTGGCGTCCTTCAATTTCGCGACGGCCTCATACCGGCCGGCGGCTAGCGGAGCAAATCGTGCCCGCCAACCGGCCGAGCCTTGGGGATACAGCCAATCCTTCTGACCGCCGCGCTGAAGCACCTGCCGCTCGTAACCCTGCATCCAAAACGCCGGCAAGGCGAGACGTGCGCCGTCGGGTGTGCGAACCTCCAAGGTCACGTTGACTTCGTTAGGATCGAACGGGTTCCGATACGGCCAAGGCACGGACACCTCGAACTCGATCCGCTGGTACTTGCCGATCTCGGTCGCCGACGACTGCAAGCGCAGCCCGTCGTCGCCGGGGCGCGCGGCAGCGGGGGCGACGAGCAGGAGAGCAAACACCACAGGCCAAACCACGCGGGCGGGCGACGTTCTCATGGCAGAATCCTCCGCAGCAAGGGTGGGTCATCGGGAGACAGACATTATGGCAGATCGCTCGAAACTCCGCATGATCGCGTTGGGATTTGCACCGGCTGGCGTCGATTTCGTTGGGGAGATGAAGCGGAGATTGCCAGCGATCCGCTGGCCTGCGATCACCAGCACCCAATAGAATCGTCGACGCATGTTGCTTGGAATGGGATGTCACGGTTTGACGTCGGAATCACCCCAACGAATGAAGGGATCAACGAATGTGAGAATCACTGAATGGCTCCCCATCCGCCATTCGTTGATTCCTTCATTCGTTGGGATCCGATCGCTTGAAACCGAGAAATGTCAAAGCGAACGCTGGATCGGCGGTTTCCCATTTGGTGCCAGCGCCTGTTGGTAGCCGGCACTGACACCGATTTCGATATCGAAGCCCTGCTTGCCCTCGCCACATAATCGTCTAAAGTGCAGCTTGTCGCAGGCGAGCCCACAGCAATGGGAGCTTTGGGCATTTGCAGTTTTCGGTTCGTTTCGGATTCCGTGATTCGGATTCCGGGTTTTCAAGGTGCAATCCAAATGGCCGCATGTTGGCACGGTCCCCGATTCGCGCTGATCCTGCTGGTTGCAGTCGCGCTGCCCGGCTGCCGTGGCTGCTTCCAACCTGACTTGGACCCGGCGACTCAGAAACAAAAAGAGGACGAAGAAAAGAAGAAGGAAAAGCCCAAGCCGGACTTTGACGTGGGACGCTTGCAGATTCTGCTACAGGACGAAGGCGGCACGCGGAACCTGGTCAAGGCGGGGCACTGGATGACGGCCACGCAACGGATGAAGGCCAACAACTTTGATTTCCACGCGGAACTGGAATCCGCCGCGAACGATCGCAGCCGGCAGCCCATCCCCGTCCCGAACACGGCATTCCGCATGACCACGGCTCGTCCAGTCGTGTTGCCCAAAGGCCAAACCCGCGACCTGGAGGCCACGTTCTTCATTCCGGATGTTCCGCCCAGCAGCGACAGCCTGAATCCGGCCACGGTTTGGCTGCGGAACACGCTGCGCGCGCGGCGCGGCGGGCGAGAGGTGTACGGAGCGGATGAGCCGACGACGATGATGCCGGCGTACCAGTTCTTCTTCGTCGTGCTGGCCGACGACCCCGACCGCTATGGCTATCTGAAACGCCTCGATTCGATCGTGCCGCCAAGCGTCGGCGAGGGCAATTTGGCCGAGTCGACGATGCACTATCGCGTCATCCTGCCACCCGCGGATCGCCGCGTGCCACTTCCCTCTCAAGGGCTGACCTGGACGCCGATCGCTTATCTGTTGTGGGACGGTCTGCGGCCCAATCTACTTACGCCGGACCAGCAGCAGGCCCTGCTGGACTGGCTGCATTGGGGCGGCCAGATGATCGTCAGCGGCCCCCATTCGCTGGATTTGTTGCGGGGCAGTTTCTTGGAGCCGTACTTGCCGGCGCTGGCCGCCGAGGCGGTCCAGTTGCCGCTCGCGGAGTTTGCGGAACTGAATCAAGGCTGGTCCCTGATCAGCAAGCGACGGAAGGCTGCCGCGGCGTTGACGGTGCCTCCGGACAAAACGCTGGTCGGAGTCCGCTTACAGCCGCATCCGGATGCCTCGGCAATGCCGTCGACCAACCGGCTGGTGTGGGAGCGGCAAGTGGGCGCGGGCCGGATTGTCGTCACGGCGTTTTCGCTTTCCGACCGGCCGATTCTGAATTGGGGCAGCTTCGACAGCTTTTTTAACGCTTGCCTGCTCCGCCGCCCGGCGCGCGTGTTCAGCCTCTCGTCCGACGGCGAAGTCGATGTGCAGTGGGCCGATCGGCCCGGCTTTGTCAACCTGCGGGACGGCCGCTTCGTGACGGGACTGCGGTACTTCAGCCGCGATGCCGAGTCCGCGATTGCCATTTCGATTCCCAAGCCGAGCACGGCAGCAGCGGGCGAAGCCCTGGTCCTGCCTGGCGGTCAATTGCCTGCCACCACGGTCGTGCCGGAAGCAGCATCAACAAGCCAGGTTCAAGTGGCCGCTTGGAACGATACCAGCCCCGTTTCCGAGGCGGCCCGGCAGACGCTGCGCGAGGCCGCCGGAATCGCGATCCCCGAAGCCGGTTTCGTGTTCCGCGTGCTGGTGATCTACCTGCTGGTGCTGGTGCCCGTGAATTGGGTCGTGTTTCGCGTGCTCGGCCGCGTGGAATGGGCTTGGCTGGCGGCGCCCGTGATCGCTATCGTCGGCGCCGTGATCGTGGTCAGGCTGGCCCAGTTGGACATCGGTTTTGCCCGCAGCCGGACGGAGATTGCGGTCCTGGAGATGCAAGGCGGTTACCCATCGGCGCACTTGACGCGTTACACGGCGCTGTACACCTCGCTGTCGACCGCCTACGACTTCCGTTTTGAAAGCGATTCCGCGCTGGCCATACCCTTTCCGCATCACGTGCCCTATGCACCGGGGTTGCACGACTCGTTCACGGACGTGCGTTTCCGCCGCGATCAACAACTGACACTGAGCGGCTTCCAGGTGGCATCCAACTCGACGGGCCTCGTCCACTCGGAGCAGATGCAGGATTTGGGCGGGGCCGTTCAACTGCTGGGCCAGGATATATCGAGTTGGTCCGTCGTCAACAACACGAAATTGCTGCTGCAGGATACGGGCGTGCTGTCCAGGACGTCCGCGGGCAAGCCGGCGTTGGCCTGGGTCGGAAGTCTGGAACCGGCGCAAGCGGCGAAGCTGACTTTCCGTCCGGCCGAATCTGCCGCCGCTTATCTGGCCAGTGCCTCGGAGGAAGTGCGGCAGACGCTGCCGCGGTTGTTGGACTTGGCCTGTCACGACGCTGCGCTGAAGCAGGGCGACGTACGCCTGGTCGCGTGGACCTCGCAGTCCCTGCCCGGACTGGCCATTCGTCCGCAGGCCTCACAGGAGTCGTTGCGCACACTGGTCCTGGTCCACCTGCGGCGCCGCGCCCTGCCGCCGCCGCAGGGTGATCGGAACTTGAAGGCCGACCTTGTCGACGCGTTGCTCCAACCCGCGGCCGAAGATCGTCAGCCGGAGTAGCGGCCTTGATCGAAGTGTCGATGCTGGATCGCGAGGCTCAGCTCTTTGCCTTCGGGCGTGCTCTCTGTCCCGGGGCCGCCTTGGAACTGGGTTTCTTCTTTTTGCCGATCCCGCCAAAATCCGCGACCTTTTCGGCGTTCACGTCCTGGAGATACTTGTTCAGAGTGGCCCACATGGCCGCGGTTTTTTGGGGCTGCGTTTCGGCCAGGTTATTCTGCTCGCTGATGTCTTTGGATAAATCGAACAGCTCTTTCTTGACCGGCTGGTCGTCCAGTCCCCAGGTGATGACTAGCTTCCAGTTGCCCGAGCGGTAAGCCGACTGGCCGCGGTTCGGGCGATGGAACACCAAGCCGTCCAGGGCTCGACGGATTTCGCCTTCGCCGTCGTTTTCCAGCACCTCGCGCAGGCTGCCGCCGTCGATCTCTTCGGCCAGTGGGAACTTACCGCCGGCCAGGTCGACCATCGTCGGCAGCAGGTCGTAATGCGCCACCGGCTGGTGGCACCAGGAATTCGCCTTGATCCCCGGCCCGCGGGCCATGAACGGCACGCGGATGCCGCCCTCATAGAGCCACTGCTTGGCGCCGCGCAGAGGGTAGTTGTCCGGCAGAGCGTCGGGCGCGGCGTTGGGATTGGTCGCCGGGGCCTTTGAAGCGGCCTGCGTCTTACCTTCCGGGCCGCCCACGTTCAGCATCTTCAGATAGAGCGCGTTGTTGCGGCCGTAAGGGCTGCCACCGTTATCCGCGCTCATGAATACGTAAGTGTTGCCTGCCAGGCCAAGCTCATCGATCTTGTCCAGCAGCGCACCGAAGCCGGTATCCAGATCCTCGGTCATGGCCGCCCATTCCGGCGGGAAGGTACGCGGCGGCACGCCCTTTTTCTTGTATTTTTCCACGGTGTCCGGATGCGCCTGGATCTGCAAGTGCGAGGCGTAGTGACTGACCTGCATGTAGAAGGGGCGTTTCTCCTTGGCCTGACGCGTGAGGAAATCCATCGCCCGGCCGGTCATGCTGGTGATCAGTTTAGGATCCTGTTGCGGCGCGAACTGCTCGCCGCCCTGCTTCCAGGCCACGTTGCCGTTGCCGGTCAGGTTGCCGGTATCGCCGTCGCTTTCGTCATAGCCGCACTGCTCCGGGGTGGCCTCCATGTTCTCGCCCCACTTGCCGAAGTGCGCACAGCGGTAGGCCGGGTCGACCGCCTTCAGCGCCTTGGGGATGGTGAGGTGCTTGCTCGGATCGTAGAAATCGCTCTTGAATTCCGAGCCGCGGTTGCGCGCCGTGCTCTTGCCGCTCAAAACGCAGCGCCGCGTCGGCGTGCAGAGCGGCCCCGGCGAGTACCCGCTGGAGAACCGCATCCCCGCCTTGGCCAGCCGCTCCAGGCTCGGCGTGGAAAGATATGGGCAACGAGAGTCCTTGATGTCTGGATGCATCGGGACCCCGGATTCGGCCCAACCTTGGTCGTCCGTGAGAATGAAGATGAAATTGGGCCGTGCCTTGGCGGATTCTGCAGCGTCCATGAGTGGAGTCAGCGCGAACAGCCCCGCTACGGCCCCCAGTATTTTCAGAAGATTACACCCGTGGATCATCGTTCGGTTTCCTTTCTTATTCGCTGTCTCTTCCCGTCTACTCACAACGAATGCCAGCCTCCCCATTCGTTGAGTCCTTCATTCGTTGGGGCCATCATTCCTTCAATTTGGAGGTTGTGATGCGTCTGGTCAAGCCTTGGCAGCTAATGCTCCACTTCAGGCTGCATCAATTTGATCTCCTTGGGCGTCAGCTGAAACAGGCGGTAACGATAACGTTGGTCCACAGCCTGGACCACACCGGATTTCGCCACCGTTCGCAAGCTTGTTGTCGCCATCAACGCGGCCGAATTGGAAGCGACCGATTCCTAGGCTACGCCCAATTTTTCAACCCCAAGGAGCAGGATGATGCAAACTGACACTCGGATCCCCTGCCGGACGGTTCCCGACCGGGATGAAGTCCTGGAAAGCGTCGCACAAATCGTCGCGGAGCAGATTGGCGCGCAGGCGGATCGAATTGCGGAGGGCCACGCACTGGTCGAAGATCTTGGCTGCGACAGCTTGGACATCGTAGAAATCGCAATGGAACTCGAAGAGCACTTCGACATATCGATCCCGGATGAGTTCGACAAAACCGCCCGGACCATCGGCGATGCGGCCGACGGTGTGCTGCAACTCCGGTCCCACCGTCACGCGTCATGACTCGAGCGAGGTTTTTGCTCGAAGACCGTTGCGCCCGGTACCGAGTCCAACCTCGCTGGCCTGGCTGCCGTCGGGTTATCTTCGGGCGTCGGCTCGACACGCGGGGGTCCATCTTTATAATGACCGCGACGATACGCGGTACGCCAGTCGCAGCCACCTTCGGTTGGGGCTCCTCACTTTTCCTTGGAGATCGGCAAGTCCGCCAATTCTGAATTGTGTGCATCTGGGCTCTCCGCTTGTTGAGGCAAACATGATGAGACGGAACCACCTTGTGCTTGGTCGGTGCTACTTCCTGGCCGTCCTTGCCCTGGGCGCGATCCCGCTCGGCGCCGTGGAACGTGGGCCGGTGCGGCCGAACGTGCTGTTCCTGATGCCGGATCAGATGCGGGGCGATTGCCTGTCGATCCTCGGACATCCGGGCGTGCGGACGCCGCACTTGGACGAATTGGCCAAACAGGGGGCCTGGTTCCGCCGGGCCTATTCTTCAGTGCCGTCTTGCATCCCGGCGCGGTATGCCCTGCTGACCGGGTTGTATCCGCAGACGAGCGGCGTGGTGGGCTTCTTTGGCAAACCCATCACCACACCGACGCTGCCGGGCGTGTTGGCCAACGCCGGCTACACGACGGTGCTCGTGGGCCGGAACATGCACCAAGTCCCCGCCGCGGAGATGTGTGGCTACCAGCGGCAGATTCTCGGATCGACCTATGTCGAGAACGACGAGTACGACCGTTTTCTGCGGGCCGCGGTTCCAAGCTCCGCAGGAATCAAGCAGCTGGTTGAGGCCGCCGGGCTGACGTACAACGGTTGGCAAGCGGCGCCGTGGCCGATGGCGGACGACCTGCATCCGACGGCCTGGATCGTGCGCGAGTCCCGCAAAGTAATCGCCGAGACGGCACCGGGCGAACCGCTGTTTCTAACGGCCTCGTTCTACGCTCCACATCCGCCGCTGTTCCCGCCGAAGCGGCTCTTCGACGCGGTTCTCAGCAGAACCCTGCCGCCGGCGGCACGCGGCGACTGGGTGGATTGGAACCGCGTGCCGACGAATCCGGCGAACAGGCAATCGGATCGGGTGCGGCTGGAGGGCGAGGCGCTGCGCCAGACGCAGGCCGGCTACTTCGGGCTGATCGATCATCTCGACGAACAGATCGGGCCGCTGGTCGCCGATTTCAAGGCACGCAGCGAGAGGGCCGGACGGCCGTGGGTCGTTGTTGTCAGCAGCGATCATGGCGAGATGCTCGGCGATCACGGGTACTTCCGGAAGTGCGAACCCTATGAAGGTTCGGCCAACATCCCGCTGATCGTGGCTGCTTCGCCCAGCCTGGGATTCAAGTCCGGCACGCGGTCCCTGAGGCCGGTGTGCCTGGAAGACATCATGCCGACGTTGCTGGACCTGTGCGGCATCGAACGGCCCGCGGGACTCGACGGCGTGAGTCTCGTGCCGGTGTTGCGTGGCGAAGACCCGCCCTTGCGCGCGTGGCTGCACTTCGAACATTCGCCGTGCTATAGTCAGGAGCAGGCATTTCAGGCTCTGACCGACGGACGGTTGAAGTACATCTGGCGTCCCACCGACGGCCGCGAGCAGTTGTTCGATCTCCAGGGCGATCCGCGCGAGGAGCACAACCTGGCCGCGGATCCAGCGCAGCGCGAAACACTGGCGGCGTGGCGGGCCCGAATGATAGAACGTCTGACCAGCCGGCCGGAGGGATTCTCTGACGGTACCCGACTGATCGCCGGCCGGCAGCGGGCGAAGCCGGACCCTCGCACGAAGAGCCCGCGTCCCAAGCCGCAGGCGACGAGCGCCGACGCGGACCGCGAGACGCGCACCATCGCCGGCTGGAAAGTCCATATCAGCCTGAAGCTCTTGGCCGAACAAAAGGCCGAGACCGAGAAAGCCCTGGAGCTGCTCCAGGGGCAACTGGACGAGATCGTACGCGTCGTGCCGCAACCAGCGGTGGCCGAACTGCAGAAGGTATCGCTCTGGGTCTCACCCGAGTATCCCGGCGTGAAGCCGACGGCCGAGTATCACCCCGACGCCGGCTGGCTCCGCGAACATGGCCGCCCGCTAGCGATGGCCAAGAGCGTCGAGTTCACGAACGTCCGCATGTTCGAGGCCGAGACAAAACGCATGCCGAATTTCACGTTGCACGAACTGGCCCACGCCTATCACGACCGGGTGTTGGGGTTCGAGAACACGGAGATCGCAGCCGTGTACGAGAAAGCGAAGGCGGCGAAAACCTATGACGCGGTCGAACGCTGGCTCGGCCCCGGCCGGCCGAAGACCAAAGAACGGGCCTATGCCATGACCAACGCGAAGGAGTACTTCGCCGAAACGACCGAAGCGTTCTTCTCCCGCAACGACTTCTTCCCCTTCACTCGCGACGAGTTGGCGAAGCACGATCCGGAGATGCTGGTCCTGTTGAAACGCCTGTGGCGCGTTCCGTCCGCCGATGAGACCGCGTGGAAAAGGATGCTTGAGTCGGCGCCGCGTTGGGCGCGAGGCGGCGTTCGCGTCCCGAGGGATGGCCCCATCGCCGCCCCCGTGG
This sequence comes from uncultured Pirellulaceae bacterium, assembly GCA_964645045.1. Classification (GTDB taxonomy): domain Bacteria; phylum Planctomycetota; class Planctomycetia; order Pirellulales; family Pirellulaceae; genus Anammoximicrobium. The sequence continues at coordinate 25,138 of CAZXYZ010000140.1, forward strand.
CTGATCATCTGGGCCATGTTGGTCGTGCGTCTGCGGGACGATCCGTTTCGGGGTGCCAGATGGAGGCGTGCATGAGATTCCCAATTGCGGTGCTTGCGGCTCTTTTCCTAAACCCGTTCGCGTCTGGGGCGGAACAGCCTCCAGGGGCAGACGTGAGCACGCCCGAGGGGGCCAAGCCGATCGTAGGCGCCATTCGCTGGGACGCGTGGTACGGTCGCGGTTCGCCCGTCTCGGACGTCGAAAAGACGCTGGGGCCCAGGAAGTACCACTTCCGCCTGCCATTCTTCGCGAAAGTACTCTCCCCGGCTGCCGTCCGCATCGACGGCGATTCGCCGCAAGGCATGGAACAAGAAATCGCCTATGCCGCCGGCGCGGGACTGAACTACTGGGCGTTCGTGGATTATTGGGACCAGGGGAACCTCGGGATTGCGCTCCGCCGCTATCGGGCGGCCGAGGACAAAAAGGGGCTCCGATTTTGCCTCATCGAAGAAGGGGCACGAATGGACCGCATCGGAACGCCCGGCTGGTCACGGCTGGTGACGTGTTTCAAAGATCCCCATTGCCGCCAGCAGCGGATTCCCACCGTCACGTTTGCCTCGGCGGGCTGGGATCCCAGGCCGCGCGTCGAACACCCGGTGCCGTGGATCTCCGTTGAAGCGCGTCCCGACCCGACTCCGCCCGAACAGCAACAACCGCTGGTCGACGCAGTCATCGCCACCCCGGCGCAACTGGCCCAGCACGTGCAGGACGCGATTAACTGGACGAAAAGCAACCGAGATCTCAACCCGGCCAACGCGATCATCGTTTACGGCTGGAATGAGAACGACGAGGGCGGCTGGCTGATTCCCACCTGGAAGCCCGATGGGCAACCCGACAGCAGCCGCCTGGATGCTCTCTCCCGAGTCCTTCTTAATCGTTGACTCCATGCAATCCCAGGGGCGCCCGCGTCGCGTTAGCGGGGCGGAGGTGGAACCATCCATTCGATCCGGCCACGTCGCCGCGGGGGCGCCCGAGTGCGCCGCAGGACGCGTCACAATCAGTGGCGCCCCGACGCGTACGTTATCGAACTGGCCGGGCGAGGTCGATTTCCGCCGATCCGCCTCAGGCGGCATCTTCGCAGCCGAGCCACTGCCTGGCCACGCGTTCCGCGGCGATGCGAGCTTTCTTCCCATTGGGGACTCGGCCCCCTGCGGTGTTCGAGTCACCCAAAGTCGCCCCGCTGCGGTCATCGTAGACGGCCCACCACCAGATACCGCGTTGCATCTGCTCGGCGCGTAGCATCAGCCCGGCCCACCGAGCCGTGCAGTCGTCGTGGAGGTCGCCAGTCCACTCTATCGGCAGCTTGGCCGCCTCACGCTGCCATTCGTCAACCTTGGCTGATTCGTCGTTTGCTGCCATTCTCGTCTGCCCAAGTCCGTAAGGCACGGCCGGCTTTTCTAGCCGATTGGAGTATTGTACCACCTATCGACGGGCGTCAAGACCTCGCGATCAGCCGCTATGCATCGTTCGATAAGATTGCCCCCCTCATTCGTTGACTCTTTTATTCGTTGGGGCCATCATTTCTTCAAGGGCGCGACGCCGCGGATCTCGAATCGGTCCTTGCCGAAATTCACGACGATTCCGATTCGTGCCTGGGTCAAAGCCAGGTGGCTTTGCATGGTGCGAATCGCGCGACTCGTTACCTCTTCGTGCAGCGATTCTACTTCGACCAGGAGATCCGATCCAATCAGCAGCGGCGTGATCGGGCTGCTCGGCAACTCTTGACCGTGCAGCCTCGGCGTGACTTCCAGGTTGCGCCGGCATTTGAGTCCTCGGTGACGGAATTCGATGTCGGCGAGGTTTCGGTAGGTCGTATCCCAAAATCCGACGCCAAATTCATGGTGAATGGCCAGCAGTGAATCGCGAACCACGCGCAGGTCCTCCCGCGCCGATGGTGTAAGCAACGGCTTGATGAACCCGTATTCCTCGGTTATCGCCGCCTGCCGCGGATGGTACGGCACGCGTTCGATAACCGCACGCGCCTCAGCGAAATTGGCCAACAGCCCCAACGAGAATCCCCAGAATTTCACGTAGTTCAGGGTCTGCATGAAGTTGATGCGGCTCAGACCCTCACGCTGAGCCTTCAATTCCAGGATGAGCCGATCGGCAATCACAAAGTCCGGCTCAAAGATGTCGGCGACCTCCCCCTGGTGCAGCAACTCGCGTCGTGTGTGCGGCTTGGCGATGAACGGCAGCCCCCCCAAGTACCAGACCGATTTCCATGCCTTTCTGGTAGGATTATTCCCGAACCCCGGGACCGACGTTGTTATGCACGTCGAAGATGCAACCGTTGACTGCGAAAGAGAGGTCTTTGTGAATGATTTCGGTCATGTCAGGAGGTTCTGAATGGCCCCAACGAATGAAGGAGTCAACGAATGGGGAACCCGGAATTCGTTGACTCCTTCATTCGTTGGGGCCATCATTTCTTGAATTTGGACGTTGCGCTGCGTCTGGTCGAGCCCCGGCAGCTAATGTTCCACTTCGCGCTGCAACAACTTGATCTCATCCGCCGTCAACTGGAACAGGCGGTAGACCCGGTCGTTCAATTCGCCTTCGGCGTCGGCCAAGGCTCGCGTCAAACGTTCCACCTCCCGCCGGTGCTCGGCCAGGTACGGCTCCCATTCGTCGGCGGCCCGCGGGTTTTTGAACGGGCTGGCCGAAAGTTTGAAGCTGGTCTTCAAAGCCTGTCCGAGTTCATTGAGCGACGGGCTCCACCATTCCTGCGCCTTCTGATTCAACTGCCCCAGCGGCGCCCCTGTCGTGTCCTGGCCGAACGCCTGTAGCAGCCGGCGCTGGACCTTCGTTTGCAGTTCGTACCGCGCGGTCCCAACTTCGCTGCAACTGCGGGCCAGGGCGGCGATGGGCTGACGATCGGCTTCGCCCGCATCGGGCACCGGCACCTGTTCCATGTACTGGGCGAAGAGCCGATACTGCCAGCGATCACCACGAAGCCGGAGCGGCTGCGCCGTCTTGCTGAGGAAGAACCAAGTTGCCCATGAGTTCAGAATTCCCAACAAGTAGTAGTCTTCCCCGGGAATGATAAACGCAGTGTTTCCGAGATACCTTCCCTTGACGTCCATACTGAACCGCGGCAACTTGCTGATGTCGGGCCAGACGATCTTCGGACCGTTGAATTCCCTCCAGTAGTCAATTGTGTCTTGGATCTCGTACCACTTGTAGGCACCCGGCTTTCTCCCTTTCCATGCCTTGCCCGAGGGCCAGTCCTCCGGCCGTGGCATCAGACGGCTCTTGTGTTGTTCAAGGTAGGCAAGAATCGCGGGGTACTCCTGGATCGCGATGCCGCGTCGCGTGAATACCAGGAACTCATCGGATTCCTCCACGTACCAAGGCCGGAGATGGGTTCCTTGCGCGAATGGCTCAATGATCTCGCTGCTCGTGGGATCGTCGGCGACAAGTTGGGCTCTGTCAGCTGGTCCGATTACAAACACTTCCGTCGATCCGCTCACGATCCCACGGAAGATGCGCCCGCCGGTGTACTCGGCAAGTGTGCGATGTCCGTCCGACATTTTGCGACGCAGCGTCAACACCTCCTCGGCGTCCAGCTCCCAAGCGTCAGTGCCCAAGTGCTCGGTTCGCATCGTGGGCGCGGAGGCGATCACTTCCGACAAGTTCTCCGGTGGGCTTCCACTGGTGAGCCACTTGAAGATCCGCATCTTCCCAGCTGCAGGTTGTTTCTTCAGGACGGCGATCGTCGGCCGGATCATCTCGGCGTCCTCAAACGGCTGGAATTCGCCGAAGTCGATCATTGATTCGACGGTCGCGCTCTCGACGAGATACTTCCGTAACGGGCCGCCGAAATTGCCGCGGACCCAACTTCCCGACGTGATGAACGCCAAGCGTCCGCTGTCGCGCAAAACCTGGAGGCCACGCTCGAAAAAGTAAGTGAAAATGTCTGCGACGCCGTGGTAGCTGCGAAACGCCGTTTCCCAGTGTGATTTGTACGGCGCCAACCATTCCTGCCGGATGTACGGCGGGTTGCCGACAACCACGTCGAAACCGCCGGCCTTGACGACTTCCGGGAACGCCGCCTGCCAATCGAATGCCTGGGGGTGTACTTGGGGGTCGTTGACCACACTATTGCCGACCCGAATCGAATGGTCCAGGCTGGTCAGCGGCTTGCCGCGATGGGCCGTCTTGATCCACAGACTCAGCCGGCAGATCTCGATCGCCTCCTCGTTCAGATCGACCCCGTACAGGTTGT
>CAZXYZ010000141.1:0-29215 GCA_964645045.1 uncultured Pirellulaceae bacterium
GAAGGGGTACGTTGGGACGGCTGACGCGGCAGCTAGCCTTTCAGTCGTCGCTCCACCGACGCGGGGTCGGTGGCGGCGTCCGCGGCTTTGTCGTCGTTGCTGTTGCCCTGGTGGGTGTTAGAATCATGTGCTGATCGCCCCGTCGCGGCGATCCGCCACGATGAGGCACGAACCAACGGGTGGACCGAAGCGGCGTTTGCGTCCAGCGAGATGGTTGGTCTGTCCTGTCGCCGCTCGGTCACCCTAAACTTACGGTCCAGTGCGGGCGGGCCTGGCCTCTCGAAGTTGGACTGGAGGGCCGCAGTCGTGGCGGCAAAACGCCGCGTTGTGTTCGCACACGAAAGCACAAGCTGCCGGTCAGGCCGCTTGGGAATGCCCAAGGCTTGTCCATGGGATGCTTACGTCGGTTGCTACCATTTCCGTCAATTCGTCTGCCCCGCCAGTGTAGCTATATTTTGGACAGCTGAGGCATGCACCTTTGCGGCCGCCCTTCTTGAAACGGATCGCGTTCCGGCTACGATGCCATAAACAGGAAGGCGGAGTGCTATGAACATCTATCCGGTCGAATTGCAAATCGTCGAACCCGCGTCGCTGCTGATCCGTTGGAGCGACGGCCGGAAGCAGCAATATCCACTGGCGGAACTGCGCGACCATTGCCCGTGCGCGACTTGCCGGGAGAAACGCCAGGCAGAAGCAAAGCAGCCTGCCGTGCTGTTGCCGGTGCTGCCGCTGGCCGAAGCCCAACCGCTGCGGCTGGTGTCGATGAAACCCGTGGGGAACTACGCCTATTCGATCACCTATAGCGACGGCCACGACACGGGCATCTATACGTTCGAGCAGCTGCGCGAGCTGGGACACGAGGTGCGCGGCGATCATTGACTCGCAGGTCCGGCCGGACGATCCGCTTGCGGCGGCTCGCCCGCCGTCTGGGGGAGCTGTGCCGCTTCCGCCGAGCGGTCGATTCGGTGTGTGCCGTGACAGTCGGTGCAAATCACCGCAGTCTGGATGCTCAGTTTCCGTTCTCCAAAGCGGGCGAGCACCTTGGTGGCCGGCGCGTCGTGCGTCGTGTGGCATTTCTCGCAGCTGGCATCCACCTGATCGCGCCGGAACGTGATGTCGGGTTTGGTGGCCCCGACATTTTCATCGTTGGCGTGCTTGTCGCTCAGCCCGTGGCACTGCGCACAACTGATGCCTTCGGCCAGATGTACTTTGGCCATTTCCTCTTTGACAAACGGGATGTGGCAGACATAGCACGCCCCGTTCATCCCCAACGGATCCATCTCCGGCGGAGGCTCGTCGGACGCCGTTGCCACCGCCGGCGCGGCTGGGGTGGAGACCCCGGCGGGATTGTCCGCGGCGAGCAGGACGGCGGCGGCCAGAAACCACAACGCGGACGCCGGGAGCAATTTCAAACGTAGTGCCATTTGTGCAGCCAATGGTAATCCGGGGTGAGGTGGGCGTAGAAGTTCCGCAGGCATTGTTGGAAGGCCGCTTTTTCCTCCGGCGTGGCAGGTTGGTCCTTCTCGTACGATCCCTTGACGTTCTCTTCCAGCTGTTCGGGGGTGTTGACGCCGGGGATGACGGCCGACAAACGCCGCTCCTGCAGCATTTCCTTGACCAAGACGTGGGCGCGCGTGTCGATCCGGCCCTTGATCTCTTGCGGCTTGATCCCGAACGTGGTCCCCGCCCCGAATGGCTTCAGGCCGATCACGCCGACTTTTTTTTCTTGGGCCAGCTTCAACAGGCTGTCGCCGCCCAGTTCCTTGGTCAGGAACAGGTATGGGAAGATGATCGCGTCGAACTGCGGGTAGTCCTTCAAAATCTTGCGAAACACGGCCGGGTTGTGGGCCGAAACGCCAAGGAACCGCACCTTGCCCTGCTGCTTGGCTTTCTCAAATACGCTGACCACCATGTCCAACGCCTTCGCGTTCACCGGCAGCAGCGTTCCCAAGCTGTTCTGGCCCGCGCCCCACGTTGCGCCCACCGGCCGCCATAGGTCCAGCATGTCCGTCTGGTACGATTTCAGCCGGGCCTCGATGTTCTTCATCATCCCTTCCGGCGTCAGCTGCGCCTCGTAATCGGGCGTGATCTTCTCCGGCCAGGAAGCGAAACCGATAAACCACTTGTCACGTCCGGCCGTCTTCGTCTTGGACATCGCCGCGCCATACAAATCGCACTCGCCGTCGATATTGTTGTCGACGTAGTTCAACCCCAGTTCAACCGCCTTTTCCAGTACAGGCACGCGGTCCTCGATGGTTCGTCCGCCATGACCGCCGAGCGAGATTTCGGAGATCATGAACCCGGTCTTGCCCAGCGGGCGGTAAGTCATCTTCGGGTTGTAGTTAAGAATCTTGGAAGTGTCTTCGGGGGCCGCCTGCGAGGCGGTCAACGGGACCAACGCCGCTCCCGCCGCGGCGGCCGAAGATGCCTTCAGAAAGTCGCGCCGACTGCTGCCTGAATCTGACATGGAGAATTCTCCTCAAAGTGTTTGCCGATGCTTCACTGAGCAAGCCACAAACCGCATTGCGCCCGACGGTTGACTCACTTTTGACGCCGCTTCAGTGTACCAAGAGAGAAGCTTGTCTACCAACCCGATTCTGCTTCTTGCGCCAATTCTGCCTGCGGCAAGCGGGAGTATGGGATGACGGGAAACGTGTACTGGAGACCGCAGAACAGGAGACAATTCCTGAAGGCTTGTTGACCACTGGACCAAGTCGGGCGAGAATCCAAGCAAATGAATCGCGAGATTCCTGGACAGGATTGACGTATGGCTACCGCAACGATCAGCAAATCCATGACGGCCGAGGAGTTCTTCGACTGGGTTCACCGTCCGGAGAATCGCGATCGTTGGTTTGAACTCGAACGCGGCAAGGTGATCGAGACGCCTCCACCGGGCGAGCGGCATGGTTACGTGTCGGGGAACATCGGCCGAATCTTGGGGAATCACACGTTTCAAATCGGTCATGGTTATGTCTGCACGAACGACACCGGCGTGGTCGTCGAGTCGCAACCGGACACGGTGCGCGGCATTGATGTGACGCTGTACGAGGAATCGCGTCGATACGACGACTTGACTCCCGCGTATCCCACGCACCTGCCGACACTGGCCGTGGAGGTGCTTTCTCCGCACGACCGGCCGGGGAGGATGATGCGGCGTGTGTCGCAGTTCCTCCGCAAAGGCATTTCGCTTGTTTGGCTGGTCGATGCCGAAGACCGCGAAGTGACCGCCTATCAGCGCGGTTGCGAGCCTTACGTGTTGGGTGAGCAAGACGAAATCACCGGTGAAGGCGTGCTGCCCGATTTTCGCTGCCGAGTCGCGGACTTTTTCCGCATGCCTGGGGAAGCCATGCACCCTACTACTACCGCCGCGGAGTAGGTCCTCGATACCCTCCAGGCCGATCCGCACGCCCGGCGCCGCCGCGACGGGCAATTGAACGCTGCCCAGACCTGCCAAGCTCCACAACGTTCCCTCCGGCAGCTTGCTGACGACCGCGCCGATGTCAAGGAAATCCGCCTGGGCTGTGGCTAAATTGCCGAACAGCAAGTTGGCATACAGGGGCCGTTGCACCAGGTTCCGTGACAGGAGGTAATTCAGCATGTTGGCCATGCCCCGGTCAAGAATCTCGAGTTCCGGCCGGATGCCGTAGTCCCGCATACGTTCGGCGAGCCCCCGGACGACGTCCGGCGCATTGACGCTGGCCTGACGCGGAAAGTTCAGCGACGACAGCGTCAGCGAAGCCATGTCCGGTTGCAGATCGCCCGTCAGTTCCAGGACTTGGGACCGATGTTCCAAGACGGCAAAGCGGCACCCCGAACACGACACGCACACGATCAGATCCGGCTGGTGTTCGCGGATGCCGCCGATGATCCGTGCATAGACTTCTTTACAGTGCGTCGGTTCGCCGTTTTCGTCGCGGGCGTGCAAGTGGACGATGGTCAAGCCCAGCCGGGCCGCTTGCAGCACGTCGCGGACGATCTCGTTTGGCTGCAAGGGGACATGCGGTGACATGTCCCGCGTCGGCACCATCCCGGTCGGTGCGAAATTGATGATCAACGGCCGGATATTTTCCATGATCTCTCGCTCCTTTGTGGCAAGTTGGCATCAATCGACACGGCGGTCTCCAAAGCCCGCGATGTTCTCTTTCACGATCCGCGCCGGGTTGCCGACCACCAGACAGTGTTCGGGCACGTCCTTGGTCACGACGGCACCCGCGCCCACGACGGCATTGGCCCCACTCGTCAGCTTGGGCAAGACCACGGCCCCGGCGGCGACGACAGCGCCTGAACATAGGCAGTGTCGGCAAGCTGGAAACTTCCCCCACGCGTGCCACCACGGCTTAAGTCGCCAGCCCACAAGGCGGCAGGGGGCCGATCACATTGGACCTCGTTTCGATTCATGCACCCCGCGCAAATCATGGACTGGAAACCAGTTGGCTGGATCGCAACAATTTCAAAGCATACGTTGTCAAATATCGTTGTCATCCGCGGGGGCACCATCATTGCTTGCGGCAATCGCATTCAAGTCGCGAAGTCAAAACTCCGAAACAAGATCCATCATCTTTTTGGGTTCCCTCGTCGAATCCGGCAACCGCAGCGGTGGTCAGCGGGCCGCTGTCGGCAGAATATCCCGTTCAGTCCGGTTGAGCCGTGGCCAATCCACGGTATCATGTTGACTTACGGATTCTCGATAAACCTACGCGGATGTTTCGGCCGAGCAAGGAGGCGATGCTTCCGAAGCAGCCTTCGATCATTGCCGGGCAGCTGGTCTCATGGTCGAGTCAGCGGCAACGCCCACCTCTCCCGGTGGATCTAACGCGACAGGGGACGAGCCAATCCAAGATCATTTCTGACGGGTTTCGACGGCGGAGTCCGCCGCTCGTCTACGACAGTCCGCTGCCGCAGACAGACGAAACACGATAGTCGTAACGTCCGATGGAGGAGGTGCATGTGAGCGAGCGTAAATGGGTAACGATCGATGGTAACGAAGCGGCGTCTTACGTCGCTCATAAGACGAACGAAGTGATCGCGATCTATCCGATCACGCCGTCGTCGAACATGGGCGAGAACTGCGACGAGTGGGCCTCACAGGGCCGCAAGAATGTGTTTGGCGTGGTGCCGGATGTGATCGAGATGCAGAGCGAAGGCGGCGCGGCGGGCGCGTGCCATGGGGCCCTTCAGGCCGGAGCGCTGACGACGACGTTCACGGCGTCGCAGGGCCTGCTGCTGATGATCCCCAACATGTTCAAGATCGCCGGCGAACTGACGCCCACGGTGTTCCACATTGCGGCTCGTGCGCTGGCCACCCACGCGTTGTCCATCTTCGGCGATCACAGCGACGTGATGTCGGTGCGGAGCACGGGCTGGGCCATGTTGTCCTCGTGTTCGGTCGGTGAAGCCCACGACATGGCGATGATTGCCCAGTCGGCCACGCTCAAGTCGCGCGTGCCGTTCCTGCACTTCTTCGACGGCTTCCGCACTTCGCACGAGGTCAACAAGGTCGAACTGCTGAGCGACGACGACATCCGCGCGATGATCGACGAGCAGTTGATCAAGGACCATCGCGATCGGTCGATGAACCCGGATCGCCCGGTGCTGCGGGGCACGGCCCAAAACCCCGACGTGTTCTTCCAGGCTCGCGAAGCCTGCAACCCGTTCTACGATGCGACGCCGGGCATCGTCCAGGAGACGATGGACCGCTTTGCCAAGCTGGTCGGGCGGCAGTATCACCTGTTCGACTATGTGGGCGCTCCGGATGCCGACCGCGTCGTCGTGCTGATGGGCTCCGGCGTCGGGGCCGCTGAAGAGACCGTGTTGAAGCTGAACAAGCTGGGCCAGAAGGTGGGCGTCGTCAAAGTGCGGCTGTTCCGGCCGTTCGACATCAAAGCCTGCCTGGCTGCGGTTCCTGCGACGGTCAAGGGCATCGCCGTGCTCGACCGCACCAAAGAGCCGGGCGGGGCGGGCGAGCCGCTGTATCAGGACCTGCTCACCGCCCTCATGGAAGGCTGGGCCGAGCGGGCTGGCGCCGACGCCAAGATCCCGCGGGTCATCGGCGGCCGCTACGGCTTGTCGTCCAAGGAATTCACGCCGGCGATGATCAAGGCGGTGCTGGACGAGTTGAATGCCGCCCAGCCCAAGAATCACTTTACGGTCGGCATCATCGACGACGTGACCCACACCAGCCTGAAGGTCGATCCCGAGTTCCACACCGACGAACCGGACGTGCGCTGCTCGCTGTTCTACGGCCTGGGCGCGGACGGCACGGTGGGCGCCAACAAGAACTCGGTGAAGATCATCGGCGAGAACACCAACCTGTTCGCGCAAGGCTACTTCGTGTACGACTCGAAGAAAGCCGGGGCGATCACCGTGTCGCACCTGCGGTTCAGCCCGCGGCCGATCAATTCGACCTATCTGATCGAGCGAGCGAGCTTCGTGGCTTGTCACCAGTTCGTTTTCCTGGATCGGGTCGACGTGCTGGGACAGGCGGAGGTGGGAGCCACGTTTCTGCTGAACAGCCCCTTTGGTCCGGAGGAAGTCTGGGACCGGCTGCCGCAGGAAGTCCAGGAAACGATCATCGCCAAGAAACTGAAGTTCTACGTGATCGACGGCTACGGCGTGGCCAAGGCCGCCGGCATGGGCGGCCGTGTCAACACGGTCATGCAGACCTGCTTCTTTGCTCTGGCCAACGTCCTGCCGCGCGAGGAAGCCATCGAGCAGATCAAGTACGCGATCAAGAAGACCTACGGCAAACGCGGCGAGTCGATCGTGCAGAAGAACTTCGCCGCCGTGGACGCTTCGATCGCCAACCTGCACGAAGTCAAGTATCCGGACCATGTCACCAGCACCTTCAAGCGGCTGCCGGCGGTTTGGGGCGATGTGCCGGATTTCGTCGAACGGGTCACGGGGATGATCATCGCCGGCAAGGGCGACCTGCTGCCGGTCAGCGCGCTGCCCGTCGATGGAACCTTCCCGACGGCGACGGCGAGGTACGAGAAGCGCAGCATCGCGTTGGAGATCCCGATCTGGGACCCGAAGATCTGCATCCAATGCGGCTTGTGCGCGCTGGTCTGTCCGCACGCCGCGATCCGCTCCAAGGCGTACCCCAAGGAATCGCTGAACGAGCGGCCGGCCACGTTCCAGACGATGGATTTCAAAGGCAAGGAGTTGGACGGTCATCTGTTCACGATTCAAGTCGCGCCCGATGATTGCACCGGCTGCGGCGTGTGCGTGGATGTCTGCCCGGCCAAGAGCAAGGAGGAGGTCAAGCACAAGGCCATCAACATGCAGCCGAAGCTGGACTACCTCAAGGCGGAGCAGGAGAACTACGACTACTTCCTCAAGATCACCGACCTGGACCGCAACCTGGCCAAGGTCAACACGGTCAAGGGCTCGCAGCTGTTGGAGCCGTTGTTCGAGTACTCGGGCGCGTGTGCGGGCTGCGGCGAGACGCCGTATGTCAAGTTGATGAGCCAATTGTTCGGCGATCGGCTGCTGATCGGCAACGCCACCGGCTGTTCGTCGATCTATGGCGGCAACTTGCCGTCCACGCCGTACACGGTCAACGCCGAGGGACGCGGTCCCACGTGGTCCAACTCGTTGTTCGAGGACAACGCGGAATTCGGGCTGGGCTTCCGGCTCGCCATCGACGAAAAGCAGGCCCTGGCCGTCAATCTGTGTCAGCAACTGGCATCTCACATCGGCGACGACCTGGTCGGCGAATTGGTTGCCCATGCTCCCAAGCAGGACACGGAGGACGAAATCCGAACCCAACGCGGGCGCGTCCAAGAGCTGCTCAAGAAACTGTCCGGCATCGATTCGCCCGACGCCCGGATGCTGGCTTCGGTGGCCGAAGCCCTGGTCCGCAAGAGCGTCTGGATCCTGGGCGGCGACGGCTGGGCCTACGATATCGGCTTCGGCGGTTTGGACCACGTGCTGGCTTCCGGCCGCGATGTGAACGTGCTGGTCCTGGATACGGGCGTGTACTCGAACACCGGCGGCCAGGCGTCCAAAGCCACGCCCCGCGGGGCGGTGGCCAAGTTTGCGGCCGCCGGCAAGCAGAACCACAAGAAGGATCTGGGCATGATCGCCGCCTCGTACGGCAACGTATACGTCGGCCAGATCGCGATGGGCGCCAACCCGGCGCAGACCATCAAGGTATTCCTGGAGGCGGAATCGTATCGCGGGCCGTCGCTGATCCTGGCGTACAGCCACTGCATCGCGCATGGCATCGAGATGTCCACGGCGATGACCCATCAGAAGGACGTGGTCCGCTCCGGCTTCTGGCCGTTGTACCGCTACGATCCGCGGCTGTCCCACGACGGCGGCCATCCATTCCAATTGGACAGCCGCAAGCCGAACATGGCGTTCAAGGAACTCGCCGCCAGCGAGGCCCGCTTCGCTATGTTGGCCCGGAGCAATCCGGAGGCGGCCGAAAAACTGTTCGAATTGGCACAGCGAGACATCGACGACCAGTGGCACTATTACGAGCAGCTGGCGGGCGTCGAACGTGAAGTCGCGGAACAAGCAGGCAAGAAGGAAGGAGCACCATCGTGAGCGTTGATCTAACCACCACCTACCTGGGTTTGAGACTGAAGAACCCGTTGATTGCGTCGGCGGGCCCGTTGACCGGCAAACTCGAGACCTTGCAGCGGCTGGAAGAAGCCGGAGCGGCCGCCGCCGTCTGGCCTTCGCTGTTCGAGGAGCAGATCGAACACGAGGAAATGGAGGTCGCCCGGTTGTACGACCAAGGCGCGGACTCGTTCGCCGAATCGAGCAGCTTCCTGCCGGAATTGAACGACTACCGGATCGGGCCGGATGCTTACTTGAATCAGATGGAAGAGGCCAAGAGGAAGCTTTCCATTCCGTTGATCGGCAGCTTGAACGGCGCCTCCAAGGGCGGCTGGGTGCGGTACGCCAAGATGATTCAGGACGCCGGCGCGGACGCGTTGGAACTGAACATCTACTTCATCCCGACGGATCCGGACATGACCGGCGCGGACGTCGAAGATCAGTATTTGGAACTGGTGGCCGCCGTCAAGGAATCGCTTTCGATTCCGCTGGCGGTCAAGATGGGCCCGTACTTCAGCGGCCTGCCGCGGTTTGCCAGCCGGCTGGTCGAAGCCGGCGTGGACGGCCTGGTCCTGTTCAACCGCTTCCTGGAACCCGATGTCGACTTGGAAGCGTTGGAGTTCCGGCCGAGTCTGCAGCTGAGCACGCGCAACGAACTGCGGCTGCCGCTCCGCTGGATCGCCATCCTCCGCGATCACACGGACGCTTCGCTGGCCGCCACCAGCGGCGTCCACTTTACCGAGGATGTGATCAAGGCCCTGCTGGTCGGCGCCGACGCCGTGATGATGACTTCCGTCCTGCTGCAACGCGGCCCCGGTTATCTGAGGCAGATGCTGCAGGAACTGCAGAGCTGGCTGGAGGAGAAGGAATACGAGTCCGTCGAGCAGTTGAAAGGCAGCATGAGCCGCATCCGCTGCTCGGATCCCAGCGAGCTGGAACGGTCCAATTATATGAAAGCCCTGATCTCGTACACCGACAAGGTGTAGGTGATCGACTTGGCGACCCAGCAGGTCCCGGCTGTTCCGCAGGGCTGGATCCGCACCCCGGATCGAGTTTTTGCCGAGCCGCCGGGACCTTTTTCATGCGCGGTTGGTTGGACACGGCTCCTCCGACGGAATGCAGCTAAAAAGGGGGTACACTTTAACCAGGAAATCCTATTGTCGCGTCTCGGCAGAAAGTTAGGATACTAACAGAGAGATGGCGGGTGGGCCCGAACTGAAATGTCCCACCTGGACTGGATGGGTGACGCCTGTGCTCGAGCGAGCGTCACATGAAATATCCGTAAAGTGGAGGACCCACCGTATGTAGCTCGACTCTTGACCGGGCTTTCCTTCTCTAAGCCCTCGGCGGTTGCTGTCATGGCAGTGGCCAGGGTCGCAGACGCTCAAACGGCGTCCTATGAAAGGTCGGCCTCTTGGCGAGTCGCTCTGAATCTCTCTCGCCCAGCGCGTACGCTGGGCGTTTTTTTTGCGCTCCATCGCCGCGAGTTCCCCCATGAAACTGTCCACCGAAGGCGCACGCTGGTTCGTTCATCTGCGATGGGCGGCTTGCGCAATTGTGTTCGGGACGGTCGTCCTGGGCTGGGTGCTGCGGATCATTCCCGACCCCTGGCCGCTGCTGTGGGTGGGCGTGGGCATGGCCGTCTGCAATTCCGCGTTCTGGTTCTACCAGCGACAATCCAGTTCCACTCGCAACAATGTGGACCGCCACATTGCCGTGCAGATCCTGTGCGATGTGAGCGCCCTGGCGCTGCTGTTGTACTTTTCCGACTTGACGCGGAACCCGTTCCTGTATTTTTTCTCGCTGCCGATGATCATCGCGGGGATGTACTTGCGTGGCCGGACGCCTTACTATTTCGGCGTTTTCGTCACCGTTCTGGTCGGCGGCATCATGACGCTGGAGTACCACGACTACCTGCCGCGTTTCCCGGTGCGGTTCGCCGGCGAATCGCCGCCGCCGTTGGTGGCCGGCTACCTGATCGCCACGTTTGTGGCTTTCGCCAGCACGCTGTGGATCACGTTGTACTTTGCCAAGTCGATTCGCGCCTACGTCGATCGGGCGCACGAGGAGTTGCGGCAAAAGGAGAAGATGGTCGGCATCGGCCAGCTGGTGGCGGGCATCGGGCACCAGATCGCCAACCCGTTGGACGGCGTGCAAAACTGCCTGCGGAGGATCGGGGAACGGGTGCGGGACGACGCGCGGCTGACCGAATACGTCCAGTTGATGGAGGAAGCCCTGGACCGCATCGAGAAAACGACCAAACGCGTCCAGTCGTTTGCTCGGCCGCGCGGCATCGAACTCGAAGACACGTCCGTGAATGCGGCGGTCGAGTCGACGCTGCAATTGCTCGGTCCGCAGCATCGCGAGGGAATCACCCTCGAAACGGTGCTGGGCGACGTACCGCTGGTCCGCGGCGACGCGTATACGTTGCAGGAGGTGCTCTTCAACCTGTGCCTGAACGCGATTGCGGCCATGCCCGCCGGCGGCGTGCTCAGGCTCCGCACGCTGACGCTCGGGCCGCGCGACGACTTCAATCCCGGCGACGTGGCGATCGAGGTCTCCGATACCGGCGTAGGGATTCCTCGCGGGAATCTGGAACGAATCTTCGAACCGTTCTTCACGACCCGCGCGGACTCGGGCGGCACGGGCTTGGGGTTGGGCTTGTGCCGGATGCTGATTTCGGAAATGGACGGCCGCATTCAGGTCCGTTCCGAGTTGAGCCAAGGCACCACCTTTACCGTAGTGCTGCCGCGCGCGGAACACGCGGCGAAGGAATCTTCGAGGGAGCTGCCACGGTGACATGTAACGCAGAAACGTTGCGAAACGAAACGTGCTGCACGGAAACCACCTGCACACCGGCTCGTTGCCAGCCGGACCGCAAGTCTTCCTCGAAACGCGCCACGCTGCGCTCGCTGCCCTGCACCAGGCACCACGCTTGCCCGCACACCAGGACGCGACGGCGGGCGCCGTCGGACAGGTCAGCCGGCGGCCGGATCGGCAGCGGGAACAGGTCATCCTGGGACTGTTCGAGCCGATACAGGCCCAGCACCGGCAGCAGACAGTACTCGCGGCGCAGATCCTCCGGGCTGGCGTACCACCGCTCCGCTTCGATCAGCCCGCTGCGGACAAAGACCGGCGCGTCCGCCCGTGCGTGCTCGCGGACATATTGCACGGCCGACCGCCAGTCCTGGTTGCGGTCGCCCACCACACGGCCGTCTTGCCGCCATTGGGTCACCATGCCGCCGTCGTGAATCGACAGCCCGACAACGGTCACGGCCAGCACGCAGCGCCAGGCGGCGGAGGGACAAGCCGCACAGCACCAAGCGGCTCCGAGGATCGGAGCCACGGCGGCGGCCATCAGGTAGCGGCGGAAAAACAACGGCACGTGGCCCCGGGCAGTGGCCAGCCAGGCAATCGTTAGCGGAACCAGGAACCAGCACAGGACGAGCAGCAGCCAGCGCAGCTCGAACCTACCGCGCCCCGCCGCCGCGTCGGGCAAACGGTAAAACATCCGCACCGAGATCCAGGCCAGCGTCAGGACGGCCAGCGGTGCCAGGAGATAGACGTCCAGAGGAAACGTCTCGGCCATCTCCCAGATCCGCCACCACGAACGCGCCGGAACAAACGAACCCCAATCCTGCCGCCGATGGGCAATCTCCCGCAAATGAGGCACCGCGGGCAGCAGGCTCAGTCCCAGCAAGGTCACGTCGGTCACCAGCTGCGTCCAGCGATAGCCCACAGGATCAACCAGAGGGATCCTCGGCGGCGAATGGAAACCCGAAGCGTCAGCGAGTGGAACACTCAAACCCGAAGCGCCAGCAAGTGGGAATCTCCCCAAGATCCACACCACCGCGTAATAGACGACTTCGGCCACAAACAGCAATGCCGCCGTGTAGTGCAAGTAGAACAGCAACACCCCTGTCGCGATCCAAGTCACACGCAAGACGAGTTGGGGCCGGTAGACAAGGCCACCGAAGATCACCGCGTGCAGCAGACCGACCAGTTGCACCAGCGCATAAGGCCGGGCCTCCTGCCCATAGAAGACGCAATGACGGTCCACCGCGACCAGCAACGCCGCAAACAGGCCCGCCGGCCACGAAGCAGTCCAGCGGACGACGACCAGGCAAACGCAAACGACCAACGCGGTTCCGGCCAGAATCGAAGGCAGCCGCAGGCCGAGTTCGCTCGCCCCAACGCACTTCGTCGCAGCCCAAACGAGGCCAAAGTACGCGGGACTGTAATTGCCGATGGTGGCACGTGGAACCAGTGGCTCCACCCCGTCGGCGACAACCCACGAGGTGTGCAATTCATCCAGCCACAGGCTCTCGGTCGCTTGTCCGATCCGCAGCCACAACGCCAGCCCAACGACCGCCGCCAGCCAACACCCGCGACCGAGGCGGCGCCAAGACAGGTTCGTGGGCATCGCTTCACCGCCTACCGCACATACTCGGCGTCCATGCGGTAGTAGACGCCGTTCACCCCACTCACGGGCTTCAGACGCGTATCGACGATCAGCGTCCCGGCCAGCCGGCGTTTGCGGAGTTCAAACACGGTCCGCAACGGGTCGCGCAGGGTCACCTCGACCATGTCCGTCAGCTTGGGCTGGCCACCGAAGCAACACGTGCCCAAGTCCGGAATGAGGATGAACCGTTTGATGTTGTATTGCTGCCCGTCGGGAAAGAGATAGCCTTTGATAAATACTTTTTGGCCGTTCAACTCCAACGCCTTCGGTGAAACCGGCAGTTGCGGCGCTTCGCGGACCGGCTGCAGATCGGCGAACGAGATGCGCTGAAAACCCTCGGGGACCTCCGTCGCATACGCCACCGCGTGCAGCACGCTGCCGCCGATCAACAAGACGGCGCTTAAGGCCAAGCCGATCAAGGCCGCCGGCCGCCCGGACAATTCCGCCGGATATCGCCGCAACTGGCCCAACGCCACCACCCCCAGCAGCATGCTCAACGCAGGTAAGACCAGCAGGACCGGCGCCATCAAGGCAGTGAACGACAGCAGGCCCAAAGCCAAGCAAAACACAGCCGATTTGCTGAGCGCCCGATAGGGGTAAATATCTTCCCTGTACTCTGAGGTGTTTTCGCTGATCTCGGCACTGCTCATATCGTTTGATCTCGGTGCAATTTGTTCTCGTCGCCTTCGCGTCGTTCGGGAAATAACTGAGCGGCACGGCGCGAGCCCAATGCCACTTACTTCGTAGCGGCACGGCGCGAGCCGTCCGGTATTGCAGTCGGAAAACCGGGCGGCTTGCGCCGCTCCGCTAACACAAATGCCTCCAATGGTCCCAAAGTAAGTGGCATTGGACTAGCGCCGTGCCGCTCACGTGACACCACTTCCTTGAAGGATGCTTACGTCCCCCGCCCCACGCCGGCCAGGATCGCCCATTGGGCGACAAAAAACACTCCGCCAGCTAGCCAAAATACGACAAGATAGGCCAGAGGGTTCAGTTGGTTTGCAGCGGTCCGATGGAGGACCGGGAGTTTGGCTCCCAGAGCCGCTGGTTTCGCCGCCGCAGGAGCCGGGTCCGTTACGCTTTCCGCCTCGACTCCCGGGGCCGGTGCCCCTGATTCGACAGCCGGTCCGGCCGGGGATTCAGCGGCGGCAGGCGCGGCGGGTGGACCGCTGCTTCCGCCGCCGAAGGGGAAAAACGTTTCTGCCCGTTTGACCGCGTCCGGATCAAGCTTCGCCAGTTCCTCTAAGTGCTGCTTTGCCTCCGGCTTGGGGCATGTCCGCAGATAGTTGATGATTGGCACCCGCACCCAACTGGATTTGCTGTCCGCCTCTTTGAACAGCTTGGCCAGACGTTCGACCTGCGACCAATCCTCCCAGCGGGCCAAGTCCGGAATGACCAGGTCCGCCAGTTCCGGCCGGTCCAACAGACAATGCAGTCCCTCCAAAATCCGCTCGCGGGGAATGGCCTCGGTCTCCGTCCCCAGGAAACGCAAGGCCATGATCGCCGCGTACGTGTCGGCATACTCAGCCTTGGGATTCTTCAGGAACAACTCTTCGACCAGGGCCATCCCGTCGTCGCCGGCCAGCATCAGGTAGCAGCCCAGCATCGCATCCAGCCCGGCCCGGACCTTTCGGTCCTCCGTGCGGAGCAGTTCTTCCAGCATCGGCACATCATCCGCGCCGCCGCAGGCGCTCAGCATCACGGTGTACAACCGCTTCCGGTTCAGCAGCGTATCGGGATTTTTGATCCAGGTCACCAGTTGGTCGTGGTTCATCTTCTCGCCCAGGCCCTTCACCTCGCTGTACGGTGCTTTGGCGAATTCATCGTAGGCGTCGCGCGATAGCATCGGTTCCGGATCCTCCAGGTAATCCTGAAAGTACGCCAGCCGCTCCGGCCCTTTTTCCGGCAGCGTGCCGAGTCGCTTCAGGTATTCGACCGCTCGCTCGGAGACCTTCAGGGGAGTGGACCAGTCGAAATTGGGAGCCCCGACGCCCATGATCAGGAATTGGTCGCCGACCTGTTCCTGGCCGAAAATGATGGTCCGGATTTCCTTCGTCCCGTTTAGTCCGGCTGCCCCTTTGAGGACGTCGCTCACCTCGAACACGGCCTTGGGCACATCTGCGCTCAGTTCGTGGGCCGTCGGCGGCTCCGGCAACTTGCTCAAGCGGGCGATCACCACCGCGTCCATCGATGCCATTTCCTCGCTGAGCGACTGCGAGGTCACCGTGCAGAACGGGCAGGCCCAGCCGCTTGTGGCGGCAAGTGCAACGGTGAGGATTGCGCAGCCGGACAGGACCATTGCAGACACGTCACGCCGTGACGCGACCAGCCTCCGGCACGGAGTGAAGGAGCTACCGGTTTCAGCCGCATGAATGATTTTGCCGTCCATGATTCTGCCTGTCCTTCACTAACTTGCCGAACAAACTTCGCTCGTCATCGCCGGACCGCTGCGGTCTTCCGCGGCGCGCGGCCTGTTGGGCACGCGGTTAAACCATTGACACGCACGTCATCGCCGCACCGCCAGAGTCTGCAGCGGCACCAACTCCCTCACAGGCGCGAAGTACAAGGCGCCGGTCGGACAGGCGGCAACACACTTGGCCGCCAGCGGGCCGAGCGCTTCGTCCATCGTCCCCTGGAACGGCACGCCGACCCGCACGTCGAACCCGCGGCCGACGAACGTCAGGCCCAAGACGTCCTGCGACTCGGCGGCAATCCGGATGCACAACTCGCAATTGATGCACTTGCCGGGCTCGTACTGCACCGAGCCGTTCCGGTTGACCACGACGAACGCCCTCCGGCCGCCACTATACCGGGCCGGGTCAGCGCCATACTGGGCTGCGTAACGTTCCAGCCGGCAACTGCCATGAGCCGTACAGCCGCAAGCCAGACAGCGATGCGCCTGGTCCGCCGCCCCATGCGCCGAAATGGCGTCTGCGGCGAAACTCGTGCCGTCCCGGCGCGGCAGATCGGCTGCGCCGGCCAGCAGTTCCGGCAGTTCGTCGGCGAGGACCTTGCCCATCCGCGACGAAAATGGACGCTGGACCGGCGCGATCGGCTGGCCCGCCAGGAACTGCGAAATGGCCGCCGCCGCTTCCTTGCCGTCCGCCACGCTGCGGACCACCAGCCCTTTGCCTCGGACGGCGTTGCCCGCCGCAAAAACGCCCCTTCGACCGGTCTCATACGTACCCGCCTTGGCTTCGATACCGCGCGTGCCGATGGCCAATCCCCAGGACTGGATGGCGGATTTGTCCACCGCCCCGCAAGCGACGAGCACGGCGTCAAACTGCGCTGCCAAGTCGTCGAAACGCACCTGAGCTCCGACGCGCGTGCCGGCCCGCAGTTCGGCGCCCATGCGAAAAATCACGCCGACTTCCGCCTCCAGCGTCTTGCGCGGCAACTCTTCCTCGGGAAACTCGATCCGCAGTCGGCCACCCGGTTCCGCCTGAGCCTCGAAGACCGTCACCGCATGCCCCTCGCGGCGCAAGTGAAACGCCGCGGCCAATCCGGTCGGACCGGCGCCGACGACGGCCACACGCTGCCCCGTCGCCGGGCGGCACGGCGGGACGTACGGCTCGCGCGACGCCAAATCCCGGTCGGCGACAAAGCGTTTCAGGTCACACACTTCCACCGGCCCGTCGGCGGCCTGGCGGCGACAGCCTTTTTCGCACGGCTTGGGACAAACTCGCCCCAGGATCGCGGGCAAAGCGATGTCCTCTTTGATCGTGGCGATTGCGTTGCGCAGATCCTCGTCTCCAATCTGCCGAAGCATCTGCGGCACGTCCATGTGCGCGGGACAAGCGAAAACGCAGGGGGCCAAACAATCGCCCACGTGGTCGCTGAGCAACAATTCCAGCGCGGTGCGGCGCAACCGATGCACTTCGGGCGTCTCGCTGGCCACCCGCATACCCTCGGCGACGGGCGTCCCACAGGCCGGCACAATGCGGCCATTGTCCACCAGCTTGACCACGCAAACCTGGCAGGAGGTGGACGGTTTGTAGCCGTCCAGATGGCACAGCGTCGGGATGTCGATCCCCAGTCTCCGCGCCGCGTCCAGCACCGTGGCGTTCGGCGGCACTTCCATCGGGCGATCGTCGATCGTAATCGTCGGCATCTTTTCGATCCGTAAGTTTAAGGTGGGCCAATCTTCGAAACCCACCTGCTCCCCCTCACTCGACAAACACGGCCTGCTCCGGACACACCTGGCGGCACGTATCGCAGCGGGTACACCGGTCCATGTCAATCGTGTGCCGGACGTACGGTGTCATCGGAATTGCATCCACCGGGCAATTCTGCGCACACAACGTACAGCCGATACAGCGATCGTTGATCTTGTAGGCGATCAAGTCCTTGCACTTGCCGGCCGGACAACGGCCCTGCAGATGCGCCTCGTACTCCTCCCGAAAATAACGCAGCGTCGACAACACGGGGTTCGGGGCCGTTTTGCCCAAGCCACACAGGCTGCCGGCGCACACGTCCCGGGACAGTTGCTCCAGCAGCTCCAAGTCACCTTTCTGCCCCCGCCCGGCACAGATGCGATCCAAGATATCTAACATCCGCCGCGTGCCCACGCGGCAGAACGTACACTTGCCGCAGGACTGGTCCTGGGTAAAGCGGAGAAAATAGCGGGCGATGTCGACCATACAGTCGCTGTCGTCCAGCACGACCAGGCCGCCACTACCCATGATCGCGCCGACCTGAGCCAGCGCCTCGTAATCGATGGTCGTATCGCCCAACTCCGCCGGCACGCAACCACCCGAGGGACCGCCGATCTGCACCGCCTTGAATCGGCGGCCGCCCGCCACGCCGCCGCCGATCTCCTCGATCACCTGGTGGATGGTGATGCCCATCGGCACCTCGATCAAGCCGCCTCGCGCGATCTTGCCGGCCAGGGCAAAGACCTTCGTGCCTTTGCTTTTTTCCGTGCCGTAGGCCGCAAAGGCATCGGCGCCATGACGCATGATCCACGGCACCAAGGCGTACGTTTCGACGTTGTTGATCAGCGTCGGCTTTTCCCACAATCCGCATTCGGCCGGGTACGGCGGGCGGAGGTGCGGCATGCCGCGACGGCCTTCCATCGACGCCAGTAGCGCCGTCTCTTCGCCGCACACGAACGCTCCCGCGCCCTCGCGGACGCTGAGTTCCAGCGAGAAATCACTGCCAAAGATATTCGCCCCCAGAAACCCGCGCTCGTGACAGATGCCCAACGCTTCGCGAACTCGCCGCACGGCCAATGGATATTCCGCGCGAATGTAGAAGAATCCTTCCCGCGCTCCGATGGCCAGGGCCGCAATCGCCATCCCTTCGATGATCCGATAGGGAAACGATTCCAGGATCATGCGGTCCATAAAGGCGCCCGGATCGCCTTCGTCGCCGTTGCAAATCACGTATTTGGTGTCGCCTGCCGCAGCGCGGACCTTCTGCCACTTGATGCCCGTCGGAAACCCGGCGCCGCCGCGGCCGCGCAGGCAGCTCTTCTGAATCTCGTCCACGATCGTCTGCGGCTGGTTCTGCTCCAAGCACCGCCGCAGCCCCGCAAAACCGTTGTGCTTTAAGTACTCGTCCAGGTTCGTGGGGTCGACTTGGCCGCAGTACTCCGTGGACAGATGCTTCTGGGGCCCCAGGAATGAGCACACCGAGCCTTCGCGCGGGTTGATCGCGTGGCGAATCGCCGGTTCGGCTTCCTCGGCGTCGGTCAGCAGCCGGTCCAGCCAGCGGCGCGTCGAGTACTCCATCCGCTTCCACAGTCCGCGCGGCTTGAAGTGCCGCAGCACGATTGACTCGACGTCCTCCGGCTGGACGCGGGCGTACAGGTTGGACGGACCCTGCAGGGGCACGACTTCGACCAGCGGCGTCTGATGGCACATGCCGACACAGCCGACGCGTTTAGCGGTGGCGGCCGCGCCGCTGTCGGCCAAGACGCGATCCAAGGCTGTCCGCACCTTGCCGCTACCTTGCGCGACACAGCAGGAACCGAGCCCCACGCGGATTTCCCCCTCGAAGCGGCTTGGCATCCGCCGGGCTGGGGTTGGTTTCTGGGGTGCTCCGTTCTGGTGGTCCAAGAAGTCCCGCAGCACGTCATGGATCATCCGCGGCGTCAATCGGCCATACGTCAGGTCGTCGATTTGGACCACCGGGGCCAGCGTGCAGCATCCCAGACATGCCACCGGCTGCAGCGTGAACATCCCGTCGGCGTCCGTATCCTGGCCGTTTCGCAGGTGCAGTTCCTTGGCGATGGCATCACGCACTAATTCGGCACCCTTCACATGGCAAGCGGTGCCGACGCAAATCTGAATCAGATGACGGCCGACGGGCTGGTGGCGGAATTGCGTGTAGAAGCTGGACACGCCCGTGATCGACGCCGGGGTGATTTTGGTCAGCGTGCAGACGCGGCGCAGGGCCTCGTCGGGCAGGTAGTGGTAGTGCTCCTGCAGTCGCTGCAGGATCGGAATCACCGCTTCCGGCCCGCCGCCGACCTGTTCGACGGTACGGTCAACGAACGTTAAGTCCAAGTCAGGCATGATGATCGGTTCTAGGGATGCGGGTTAGCGCAAGGATGCCACGCTAGATTCTAGCCGTTGGCATCGGGCGAGGGAATTGCTATCTGCGCTCGGCGCGGGTCTCCTGACCCCGCCGAGACCGCCGACCGAAGGTCTCCTGCCAGCATTTCGATCGGGAAGTTACCAACTGGAAACGGCACTAGATTCTATTCGCTGGCACTTGGCGAGGGAATTGCTGTCGCCGAGACCGACCGCGAAAGACGCGCAGCCGTTCACGGATCCGCACGCAACACCTGCCGCATTCGAACCCACTTCCGCCGGGCTCCAAGTTCATGTAGGACGGAATGCCATTCCGTCCAACCTAAAAGCTCGTGACGGGGCACTTAGCACCGTTCGGGAAACAAGTGTCGTCTTTCGCTCCGCGAAAGAACGCCCTTTCGCGGAGCGAAAGGCGACAATTTGACCGTTATTTCTCGAGCGGCACTTACACCTTGCTGCGCACCACACCGACGACCACGCCGCGGACGCGGGCGTTCTTGACGTAAATCGGCGGCATTTCGCGGTTGGCGGGCTGCAAGCGGACGCGGCGGCGTTCCGGGTACCAGAACTTCAACGTGGCCTCGTCGTCGTCGTTCAAGGCCACGACCATCTGGCCGCGATCGGCCGTGCCCGTGCTGCGGCAAATCACGTAGTCGCCGTCGGCGATATGCGCTTCGATCATCGAGTCGCCGGTGACCCGCAGCACGAACGTGCCGGCGGCGCCGAAGATCTCGTCAAAGTCGATCCGTTCGTTCAGCTCGAAGGCGTGTTTCGTGAATCCCGCCGGCACCACGCCGGCAAAGGGCAGCCCCGGTTCGGCCTCCGCGCGGGCTCGTTTGCGATCCGCCTGCAACTGCGGCAGTTCGATCGCCCGGGCTTTGAATTCATTGCGGTGGATCAGGCCCTTCTTCTCCAACGCCTTCAAATGGCAGACGACTCCGTTGGGCGATCGGATGTCAAAGGCGTCGGCAATTTCGCGAATCGTCGGCCCAAAGCCCCGGCGTTGGACCAGGTCGCGGATGAATTCATAGATCGCCTGCTGCCGCACCGTCATTTCGTTCGGACCCCGTTTCTTCCTTCGCGCAGCCATGATCGTTCCCCCCTTGGTTGAAGTACGGATGCCAGTGTGGTTTTCTACAGTAGCATATACGACTGTACACAAGCAAGAGGGGATGGAAAAAAAGAGAGGCACGGAGCAGGAACCGCCGAGTGGGGGAAGAACGCCGCCGCGCCGAGCGGGCTTCGATCGGAACGTTGCGAAAGGCGACTTCGATCTTCCGGAGCCCCGGTCGGCGCGGATCGTGTTTGGATCGGTAGCGTTACTCTTGAGCGACGACGATCTGGCTGCCTCCGGCGGAAGCGGCAGGTCGACGGCAACTGGGAACGTCGAATTTGGCGACGTCTTGCACCTTATCTATTACTCCCTTTCCAGCAATCCAATCTGTTGCGAGGGCCGTGTCTCAACCGGAACCAGTCTGCACGTCCATCCGATGGTCCGCCGCATGTTGCGTCGGCGCCGATCCGTCAGGATGCGGCCGTCACCCGTTCGGCCGATGGTCATCTTACCGCAACGCGCGGCGGGCGGCAGTCTTTTTTCGGCCACGGCCCGACGGCACGGGTCCAAGGCCGCCGAGGCTGGTCACTTGGTGGCCAGCCACGCGTCGTCGGCAAAGGCCAAGTCCACCAGCTGCGCCGTGTCCAAGTTCTGATCTGTCTCGCGCAGCCGGCGCGACGTGGTGGCGTCGGAAACCTGACGGGTTGTTGACGTGGGGCGATTGTCTTTCATTCGAACCGGCAAAGGCGATTTGCCGATCGGCTGGAAAGTTCGCGTTACGGGGGCCGCTTGACGAGTCACCACTTCCTGCGCGGGGAAATCCGTGACGCTGGGGCTCAGGCTGAGCGCATCCGCGGATGTTGCCGACCGGCGCACGACCCGCGCAGCCCGCGCGGCGGGCTGGACAACATGGCTGGAGGAAACTGCCGCGGGCGCGGTTTTCGCGGGCGCGGCAGCAAGTTTCGTAGCGGATTCCTGAATGGGCTGCGCGGCCACCGGAACCGGCATCGTCGTGACTTCACCCTCGCCGCCTGGAGCGGTTTCCGCGGCCGCTGGGGTGGATTCGCCCGCGTCGAGTAGGGCTTCGTCCGACTCGACTTCAGGCGTCGGGTCCAACGATGCGTCTTGGGCAAATGGGGCGCTGGCGGCGGATTGGGCACTAACGACGGACAGGATACTGGCGTCCCGTACGGCTTGGGCTCCGGCAGTATCGCCAGCCCGTTGTTTCGCCAACGCGTTGAGTTCCCTCAGGTAGACATCCGTGACCGGCGTGGATGCCAAGAATTGGCGTTTGGAGATAAATTGCGGCTGCAAGGTACGCTCGCCGAAGCTGTAATCTATGGCCTGTTGGCTGGGCGTCAGAACGATGTTCGAGTAGGTGTCGTTCACGGTGCTCGAGGTCAGCATCTCCTGGCCGTCGATCCAAGCCGCCGGTTGCTCTTCGCGGACTTCGTACGTGCCGGCCGGCAGATTGGTGAAGCGGTAGGCTCCGTCGTCATCCGTCATCGCCTGCAAGTTCAGTGTGCTGCCGTCACGGGCCGTGCCGGTTAGCCGCACGATGACGCCGGGGATTCCTGGTTCCAGCGGGTTGCCAGCGGTGTCCTTTTGCTGCTGGCGGTCGTTGTTGGCATCGATCCAGACGATGCCGCTGATCGAGGCGTTCTTCGGGTCGTCCTCCGCGATCGTGACCGTGGCAGACCGGCTGGCGGTGCTGAGCGTTACGCTGGGATGATTCACCGAAGCCAACGTCGCCACGACGGTCTCCGCCGGCTCATCGGCGGTCGCATCCGCAATGACGTTCACGGCGATAGTCGCCGAAGACGCTCCCGCCGGGATCGTCACGCTGCCGGCCAGCGCCGTGTAATCGCTGCCCGGCGTCGCCGTGCCGGCAATCGTATAGCTGACCACGATGCCGCCTGTCGGCGCAACTTTGCCGTTGTCCAACGTGACCGTGAATTGGCCGTTGTCGGCGGGTTCGCCCGCATGGGCATCGCTGGCGCTGGTCGAGACGGTGGTCGGGTCGTCGTCTTCGATCGTGACCGTGGCGGTGCTGTTGGCTGGGACGACCGTCGCCCCGGGGTGATTGGTGCCGGTTAGCGTCACAAGCACCGTCTCGGCCGATTCCACGACGTTGTCGTCGAGGACGTCGACGGCGATGGCCGCCGACGAAGCTCCCGCCGGGATGGTCACGGTCCCGGCCAAGGCCGAGAAGTCCGCGCCGGCAGTGGCGGTGCCGCCAGTGGTGTAATTCACGGTGATGCCACCTGCCGGGGCGATCTTTCCGCCGCTCAGCGTGACCGTGAACAGGGCGTCGTCCGAGCCCGGTTCGCGGCCCATGGCGTCTGTCGCACTGATCGACACGGTGGCATCATCGTCGGCACTGACGATCGTCACCGTGGCCGACTTGTTGGTCGCGTGAATGGTCGCTCCGGCGTGGTTCGTGCCGATCAGCGTCACAAGCACCGCCTCTGGAACCTCGACGACGTTATCGTCCAGCACATCGACAGAGATGAGGACCGACGATTGCCCCGCGGGGATGGTCGCGGTGCCCGCCAACGCCACATAGTCCGTGCCGGCGGTCGCGGTCCCGCCGATGGTATAGGTCACCGCGATCCCGCCCGCCGGCGCGACCTTGCCGCCGTCCAGCGTGACGGTAAACGCGCCGTCGTCGATTCCAGGTTCGCTGCCCGAGGCGTCCGTGGCCAGGATCGAGACCGTTGTGGGGTCGTCATCGTTGATCGTCACGGTGCCGGTATTGCCGGTAGCGCCCACCGTTGCTCCGGCATGATCAGTGCCCGTGAGCGTGACGATGACCGTTTCCGCAAGCTCGACGACGTTGTCGTTCAACACATCGACCGGGATCGTGGCCGAGGAGGCACCGGCCGGAATCGTCACGCTACCGCTCAGCGGCGTGTAATCGCTGCCCGCCGTCGCGGTGCCGGCGGTTGTGTAGCTGACCACGATGCCGCCGGGCGGCGCCACTTTGCGGTTGTTCAACGTGACGGTCAATTGGCCGCTGCCGTCCGGTTCGGCAGCACTGGGAACGCTGGCGGCGATCGAGACGGTCGTCGAGTCATCGTCTTCGATCGTCGCCGTAGCGGTCTGGCCCGTCGCGGCGATCGTGACACCGGGGTGATTGGTGCCCGTCAAGGTGGCGATCACCGTCTCGGGCAATTCGACGATATTGTCGTCCAGAACGTCCACGACAAGGATTGCCGACGACTGGCCGCCCGGGATCGTCACGGTGCCGGACATCGTGGTATAGTCGCTGCCGGCGGCGGCCGTTCCGGTGACGGCGTAGGTGACCGTAATGCCGCCGTCCGGCGCCAGCTTGCCGCCCGCCAACGCGACCGTGAATACGCCGTCGTCCGCTCCGGGCTCGCCGCCCGTAGCGTCCGTGGCGACGATGGAAACCGTGGTCGCATCCGATTCCGGGCCGATACCGTCGCTGATCGTGACCGTATCGGTTCCGGCGGCGGTGTTGACCGTTACCGCCGGGTGATTGGTGCCCGCGAGCGTCACAAAGACGGTCTCCGGCAGTTCCACGATGTTGTCGTCCAGCACGTCGACCACGATGGTCGCCGTGGCTTGTCCGCCCGGAATCGTGACCGTGCCGGGCAACGACACGTAGTCCGCGCCGTTGGTAGCTGTGCCGCCAACGGTATAGCTGACGACAATTCCGCCAGCCGACGCCACCTTGCCTCCGTCCAGCGTCACGGTGAACTGTCCGCTGTCGGTGCCAGGTTCACTGCCCGAATTGTCACTGGCCGCGATCGAGACGGTCGTCGCGTCGTCGTTTTCGGCCGTTACCGTAGCTTGGGCTTGGGCGGCGTCGATCACCACGTTCGCGAAGTCGGCAGCGGTGAGCGTCACCACAACCGTTTCCGGCAATTCGATAATCTCGTCGTCCAGAACGTTGACGGAAATCGTGGCCGAGGACTGGCCGGCCGGGATCGTCACCAGGCCGGACAGGGCCGCGTAATCCGCACCGGCGGTGGCCGTGCCGCCGACCGTGTAACTGATTTGGATGCCGCCCGAAGGAGCCAAGCGGCCCGCCGCCAGAACCACCGAGAACCGGCCCGCGTCGGGACCGGCTTCGCTGCCTGTGGCGTCATCCGCCACGATCGAAACGGGCGTCAGGTCATCCAAAATGGACACCGTCGCCGCGTTGTTTGCTGGGGCGATGGTGATGCCGGCTGCACCGCCGGTGATGCCGGCGAGCGTGACGATCACCGTCTCGGAAAGTTCGATGAGCGAATCGTTCAACACCGTTAGGACGATGTCGGCCGAAGTCTGTCCGGCGGCGATGGTCAGCGTGCCGCTGGGCGGCAGATAATCGTTTCCGGCCCCCGGTGTCGCCGAGCCGCCGACCGTATAGCTCAATACCGTATCGGTGACGCTGGCCTTGGTCTGCGTCACGCGGAACCGGCCGTCGGCGGGCACGGCGCCCTCCGCCCCGTCGTTGACCTTGTCGATGGAAACGGTGGCCGTGTCGTCGTCGAGAATGTCCAGCGAATCCGTCTGGTTGACGAGGCCGACCGCTACGCCGGGCGAGCCGCTGATGACCTCGGCCAGGGTTACGATCACCGTCTCGAGGCCCTCGATCAGATCGTCGTCCAGCACCAGGACGTCGATGTCTGCGGTCGTGGTGCCGGCTGGGACGGTCACGGTCCCGCTCAGCGGCGTGTAATCCTGCCCGGCCACTGCCATGCCGGCGACCGTGTAGCGGATCACCGTGTCCGCCGCACTGACTTTCGTCTGTGTCACGCGGAATTTCCCGTGGACCGGTGGGGCCGCCTCGGCGCCGTTCTGAACCCCGTCGATCGACACCGTGGCCGCATCGTCGTCACCGATCGAGAGCGTGGACGCGCGGTGGAGTTCATCGATCGTAATCTTGGGGTTCCCGGCGGTCATCGCCAGCAACGTGACAGTGACGGTCTCTGGGCCTTCGACCAGGTCGTCATCCAAAACGGTGACGTCGATGTCGGCCGCCGTGGAACCGGCCGGGATCGTTACGGTCACGGCCAGCGGCAGGTAATCGTCGCCGGCGCCCGGCTTGGCCGAGCCGGACACTGTGTAACTCAGCACCGTGTCGGTGCTGCTGACTTTGGTCTGGGTCACCCGGAACTTGCCGCCGACGGGAACCGCGGATTCGGCGCCGTCGCCGATTTTGCCGATCGACACCGCTGCCGCGTCGTCATCCAGAATCTCGACGATCGCGGACAATTGGCCCTCGGCCAGCGAGATGCCCGGATGCCCGGTCGTGATCGCGCCGAGCGTGACCACGACGGTTTCGGTGAGTTCGACCAGATCATCATCCAGCACGGCTACGTCGATCTCGGCGGCCGTCGCACCGGCCGGGATCGTGATGGTCGCACTCAACGGCGAATAATCGTTTCCAACCCCTTGCGTCGCCGTGCCGGTTACCGTGTAGCTCAAAACCGTGTCGGCGGAACTGGCCTTCGATTGCACCACCCGGAACTTACCGTGGACGGATACACCGGCTTCGGCTCCGTCATTGAGCCGAACGACGGAAACGCCGGCTGTGTCGTCGTCGGCGATCGAAACCGTGGCCGTCTGGTGGCCGCTGTCGACGGTGACGCCGGCATTGCCGCTGGTGATGGCACCGAGTGTCACCATCACCGTCTCGATGGTTTCCACGAGATCGTCATTCAGGACGGCCACGTCGATGTCGGCCGTGGTGGTTCCGGCTGCGATCGTGACCGTGCCGCTCAGCGCCACGTAATCGTTCCCGGCGCCCGGCGTTGCCGTGCCGGCCACCGTGTAGCTCACCACCGTGGCCACCGAACTGGCCTTCGATTGCGTTACTCGGAATTTGCCAGGCGAAGACGGGGCTCCCTCGGCTCCATCGCCGATCTTGTCAATCGAAACCGAGGCGGTGTCGTCGTCGCTGATCGAAACCGTCGCCGAGGGCTGCAGCAGGTCGATCGTCGCACCCGGGTTGTTCGAACCGAGCAGGGTGACGATCACGGTCTCGGTGGGCTCCACCACGTTGTCGTCCAGCACCGCGACGGAAATCACGGCCGAAGATTGTCCCGCCGGAATGGTGATATTGCTCGGCAGCGCGGCATAGTCCGCGCTCGCCGTGGCGCTGCCGCCGACGGAATAAGTGACCACGATTCCCTGCGGCGGGGCAACTTTGCCGAGGCCCAAGCTGACGACGAATTGACCGTTGGCAGCCGGTTCGGCGGGCGTGCCGCCGCCAGCCGCGATTGAAACGGTGGTCGCATCCTCGTCCGCGATCGTCAAGGCCGCCGGGTCGGGCGTTCCGGGCCGGGCCGCCGGGGCATTGGTTCCCGTGATCCGGACGATGACCGTCTCGTCGCCTTCGATCAATTCGTCCGGCAGCACGGTGACCGGGACGGCCACGCTGGCCGTGTTGGCAGGAAACGTCAGCGTGGTGCCGAGGGCTACGTAATCGGCGCCCGCCGTGGCGGTTCCCGTCACTGCCAGGAGGACTTGCACGGGCTCCGACAGCAATCGGTCCGTGACTATCGTGAACAGGCCGTGCGTGGCGTCTTCCGCGGCGTGTTGCGTCACGGAGATCGTCAGCCGGGCGGCGTCGTCATCGACGATCGTGGCGGTGGCCGCCGCATTGCCCAGGGATACGCTCCGCGCCGGCGTCCCCGCGCGGAGATTGCTCAGCGCGACCTGAAACGTTTCGTCGGGTTCCAGCACGGTGTCGCCCTGGACCGCAACGGTGACGGTTTGCGTCAAACTGCCGCCCGGTTGGAACGCGAGCGTTCCTTGCGCAGACTGATAGTCGTGGTCGCCGTTCTGGTTTTCCGCGGTACCATCGGCCGTCGCGTAATCGACGGAAACGGGCACATCGACGGGTGCGGACAGCGTGACGGTGAATTCGAACAGCTTGGAACCTGCGTCTCCTTCATCCGCGGGCGACGGGCCACTGATGCTGACGACCGCCGTGTCATCATTGACGATCGTGGCTGCCGCCGTTGCGGCCGTGATCTGTGCCTCGCCCGAAGCGCCGGACAGCGTCACGGAAAAGGCTTCGTCCAATTCGACCGTCGTGTCGCCGCTGACGTTGACGGTGATTGTCTTGGCGGTCTCGCCCGCCGCGAAGCTCACCACCCCGCCGGGCAGCGTGCCGCCAAAATCAGCCGGATTGGCCTCCGTGCCTGCAACCAGGTAGTTTACGGTCGTCGTTCCCGTCGTCAGGCCCGTACGCGTCACCGTGAACGTGAACGGCGTGATGCCGGCATTCCCCTCCGGTTTGGCCGCATCGGCGGCGGCGATCGCCAACGCCGTGTCGTCGTTCTGGATCGTGCCGCCGGCCGTTGCGGTGATGATCTGGGCGCCGCCCGAAGCATTGGACAGCGTGACGGAAAAGCCTTCGTCCAGCTCGACCGCGGTGTCGCCGCTGACATTCACAGTAATCGTCTTGCTGGTCTCGCCGGCGGCGAAGCTTACGACCCCGCTGGGCAGCGTGCCGCCGAAGTCCGCGGCATGGGCCGGATTCGGACCGATGCCGGTGACCGCGTAGTTTGCGGTCGTTGTTCCCGTGGTCAGACCCGTGCGGGTCACGGTAAACGTAAAGGCCGTATTGCCGGTGTTCCCTTCTGGTTTGACGGCGTTGGCAACGGCGATGGTCAGTGCGATGTCGTCGTTGAGGATCGTACCGTTGGCTGTTGTTGATGTAATCTGCACACTGCCCGAGGGATTGGACAGCGTCACTGAAAAGCCTTCATCCGGCTCGACCGTGGTGTCGCTGCTGACGTTGATTGTGATCGTCTTGCTGGTTTCGCCCGCCGCGAAGCTCACCACTCCGCTGGGCAGCGTGCCGCCGAAGTCGGCCGCGTTGGACGGATTGGCTCCTGTGCCCGCCACGGTATAGCTGACGGTCGTCGTCCCCGTGGTCTGGCCGGCCCGCGACACCGTAAAGGTGAAGGCAGAGTTGCCGGCATCCCCTTCCCCCTTGACCGCGTCGGTCGCGGCCAGCGTCAGCCCTTCGTCGTCGTCGAGGATCGTGCCGAACGCCGTTGCGGTTGTGATCTGCGCGCCGCCCGACGCATTCGACAGCGTTACCGAAAAACCTTCGTTCGGCTCGACCGTTGCGTCGTCCACGACGTTGACGATTATCGTTTTGCTCGTCTCGCCGGCCGCAAAGCTCACCTGACCGCTGGGCAGCGTGCCGCCGAAATCCGCCGCGTTAGCCGGATTGGTTCCCGTGCCCGCGACCGCATAATTCACGGTTGTCGTTCCTGTCGTCAAACCCGTTCGCGTCACCGTAAACGTGAACGGCGTACCGCCCCCATTCCCCTCGGCTTTGACCGCGTCGGATGCGGCAATCATCAATGCCGTGTCGTCGTTTCGGATCGTGCCGGCCGCCGTCGCGGGTATGCTCTGCGCGCCGCCGGAGGCGTTGGACAGCGTGATGGAAAAGCCTTCGTCCGGCTCGACCGTGGCGTCGCCGCTGACGTGTACCGTAATCGTCAGGCTGGTCTCGCCGGCGGCAAAGCTCACCACCCCGCTGGGCAGCGTGCCGCCAAAATCGGCCGCATTGGTCGGATTGGCTCCCGTGCCCGACACTGCGTAGTTGACGGTGGTCGTTCCCGT
>CAZXYZ010000142.1:0-19891 GCA_964645045.1 uncultured Pirellulaceae bacterium
CTGTACTCCAACTGAATCGTCTGCCAGCTTTTCTTGAGAAATCCGACCTTTACAGTGGTGGTGCGTTGACCCTACGAGGCCACCGCCATCGCAGCGGAAGACATGCGGCTCTCGGCGCGGCCGGTCTCCAGGCACAGCCGCATCGTGACGGTCCAGCGGCCTTCGGCGTCCGGACGCACGAGCCAGTGCGGCTGGACCGTGACGGACTGATGAACGAGTTCGATCCCGGACTCGGATTGACTGACCGTGCCCACGGGATAGGCCCAAATGCCCGACGGGCGGCCCAATTCCAGCCGCACGTCCAGCCCCAACCATTCGTCGATCAAGGCCAGCGCGGTGGCGTCCTCCAGGTCCAATTCGGTTCCCAAATGCCCCAGCCGCGCTCCGTCCGCCGCTTGGAAGTAGCGGTCCTCGGCGCCGGGCGGCATCCCGGAGAAATTGAATTCGACACCGAAATGCAGCTCGGCATCCCGCGGGAGCCCTTCCATCCGGTAGGCGATTTCCAGGACCGACGAACCGGACTCGAGCGTCACGCCCTTGGTGATCGTGAATGGAATGCCCCAGGCGTTGCCCAGCTTGGTCAGCTGGACTTGAATCCGGTCCGCGCTCTTGCGCAGCTTGGCGTCGTACAGTCCGTCCGCAAAGTCGCCGCGCTCCATCGCCTCGCCGCTGACCAAGGCCGGCAATTGCAGGCCGTTGTCGTAGAAGTGATCGACCAGGCTCTTGCGGGGATAGCGGTCGTATCGCAGCAAACGCTCGAGACCGGCCTGCTTGAAGACCACGCGATCGTGGATGCTGGCGCAGTTGTCGCCTTCGGCCGTCGGACCCGCCAACACCTTGCGGTGATACGCCTCGGGCCGGCGGGACAGCGTCGCCAGCGCGTTGTGGCAAATGGAACGGACGTCCAATTCGTACATCTGCCCGCCCGCCGCCGGCGCCAGCAAGGCGACCAGCTTGTCGTTCATCAAGCAGATCTCCTGGCGGGCGTCGAAGTTGTAGTCGTCCACCGTCGCCTCGACGTGACCATTGCTGTGCCCGTTGGAACTCGCCTTGTCCAGCAGGTTGTCGGCGGCGATCAAGTGGTTGTACACAGCGTTCCGCAAATGCGGCAGATAGATCCCACCAAAGGCGCCGTGCCAGTAACTGCAATTGCATTGGCCCCGGTACAACTCGCGGCGGGCCCACTCCACATGTTCGCCGCCAACGCCGTCGCGTTGGGCCTGGTCGAGTCGCCGGCTGACCATCATCATGCGGCTGTACATCTCGTTCGCTTCGGGGTACTTGACCTTGAAGTTCCGCCAGAACCCGCCGCGGACAAACGGCTTGATCCGCGGCCACCGCTGGTCGTGTTCCAGTTCGTGGACCGCGCTGTCGTACGCCAACTGCTGCGTGACCGGCAACGACCACTCGGTCATTTCCCGATAGCTGCAATCCGGCAAGTAGATCTTACCCAGCGGCGGAACGCGTTCGATCGCGTCCGCCAACGTCGTCGTCTTCAGCCAGTCCCGGTTCGCCGCCAAGGCGTCGAAGAATCGCCGTAGCCAGCCATCTTGGTAGCAGTGCTTGTTCGTCCCGGGCCAAGTCCCGAACTTCTCGCCATCGTCGCCGAACACGGCGACTGCCTGTGGGTGCTGCGCCGCGACGCCGCGCAGGTAGTCGACGGTTTCGTGCGGATCGCGGAACGGAATCAGATAACGCAACCGCTCGCTGCCCGGAAAAATGCTCAGCGTCCGCCCGTCGTCCTCGGTAACGTAGTAGCCGTGCAGCCGCTCTTCGCTCAAGCCCGCGTTGCGGAAATGAAAATCGTCCAGGACCGTGTAACGGAT
This sequence comes from uncultured Pirellulaceae bacterium, assembly GCA_964645045.1. Taxonomy (GTDB): domain Bacteria; phylum Planctomycetota; class Planctomycetia; order Pirellulales; family Pirellulaceae; genus Anammoximicrobium. The sequence continues at coordinate 1,827 of CAZXYZ010000142.1, forward strand.
TCCCGCCCGGCTGACATCGCTGGTCAACGACTGTTCCCACACCCGCTCGGGAATCCACATCCCGCGGATGGCTCCGCCCAAGCGGCGTTCCAGCCATTCCGAGTACGCCTGGATCTGCCCCAAGCGATCCCGCGACGGAATCATCGTCAGGATGGGCTCGTAGAACGCGCCGCCGATGATCTCGACGCGGCCGCGGGCAACCAGCGATCGGAGCCGTTCCAAGTACTCCGGATGGTGCTCGTCCAGCCACTCCATGAGCGGCCCGCTGGTATGCAACGACACGCTCAGCGCGTCGTAGGGTTCGAAAACGTCCAGAAACGGCAGGTAGCTCTCCCGGTAAGCGGCCTCGAAAACATGGTCGAAGTTTCCGATCGGCTGGTGGTTGTGCAAAACGAGGCAGAGTCGAATGGAAGTGCTCATGGGTCGCCAGCGGTTTCCTTACATCCTTCTGCGACAACGGATCCAAGCGGCACGCTGTCGCAGCCGTCATGGCATTCACAAGTCCCTGCAGAACGCGCGAAGTTTCCTGGCAGCGTCCTCCGGAGAAACGGTGTTAATATAATCGCCCGCTCCCCATTCAAATCCTGCAGTTTTCGTGAGCCTTGGAAAGAATTCAAGGTGCCAGTGGAAGTAGCTTACGGGAGAGAGCCGAAATGGAGAAGTGTGAATCAAGAAATTAAACGCCGGGTTCCCGAGGGCGAGTTCGATTCGGCGTGCTATTTCCACCACAGTCCGCGCCAGTTCTCTAGTCTCCCCATCTTCCGCCGATTCAAAGCGGCAACTGTGCTGCTTGGGAAGAACCCAAATCTCATACGGAAACTGGCTGGCGAATGGACAGAACGCCAAGAATGCCTGACTCTCGATCACCACCCGTGCGCCGACCGACAATTCTTCGTCGATCATCGCGCAAAACACGCATCGTCCGTGCCGGTCAAAGTAGGCTTGCGAGCGAGCCAATTCGGCTTGGATCTGCGTGGGAATGATCGGCGTGCCAATCAGTTGGCTGTGGGCATGCTCCAGCGAAGCGCCGGCCGCCGCGCCCGAGTTCTTGAACAGTTGCCCGTAGGCGATCCGCGGATCGGCCCGGAGGTGGAGGAGGCGATCTCGGAAAGCCAGGAAAACGAGTTCGGCTTGCGGCAAATCCAGGTCGCCAAAGCTGACGACGTGATCCGGAGTCTCGACAATCACTTCGTGGGCACCGAAACCGGGTCCGACCTCGTACAGGGCGGAGCTGATCGTCAGAGGGCGTTCGACCATCTCCAAGGCTGGGTACTTGTTCTGCACGACGCGTACTTGCCACTCAGAACCGGCGGAGACTAAGCCGTGCCGGCCATACGTGGCCACGGCCTCCGGAGTGTCCGCTTCGTGCCCGCGGCAGAACGGACAACGTTCAGGAACCCGGTTGGAACGGTGCGCCGCGAATTGCTCCGGGCGCGCCGCGCGATTCGGCGCGATGATGACCCAATGATCGGAGACAGGATCTTTACGGAATTCCGGCATCGCCAAAGCCTCAGGTTGCCCGCATCGCCAAGATCGCCTCGCGCCACAGACGTTCGAATTTCGCGATCGGCATCTCGACCAGCCCCGTAAAACGAGCCGCTGGCCCAAAACCTCCCGCGTTGCTCAAGAACGCATCCAGGACCTCGGGACGCAAGCGGTTCCGGTCGAAGGCCAAATAATACGCCAGACCCCAGGCGTACAGGTAGTACCGCTGGGCGGAACGGCTGGACGCCGGATTCAAGAATTCCTGTTCATCGCCCAGCAGAATCTCTTGGATGGCCAGCGGACGCTCGGAGCACAGATCGTCTTGCAGCTGAGTCAATCGCGTCCGATCCGGCGCATCGATCCGCAAACTGTCCGCCTCGACCTGGCCCGCCTCGAAGATCTGCGCCAAACCTTCGTTCAGCCAATGCGGCAACGGGGCCCCGCCCTGCGGGCAGACGTAATTCTCGACATAGGCATGAAATGCCTCGTGGTACAGTTGAGCGAAAACCTGTCCCGTCGCGGTGGCAAAGGCAGCCTCGTTTTGGACGGCGGCCAAATCCAAGCGGCTCATCGCATCGTCGTATTCTCGCTGCCAGGCGGCACTGCGCAATTTGATCTCTTGTTCAATCTGGACGGACGAGTAGCCGCGTTGTTTCATCTGCTGAATCAAACTCGCCAACCGCTCCGGAAAGGAACTCTTCAGCGCTCTGTACTGCCGGCGGACTTCGTCGTTCTGCATTTGCGTCTGCCGCAGACGGCGGTTGAATGCGTTCAATTCTCCGCCCGCGACGACCAGGTTCCGGGTCTTGGAAAACCAAGCGGGCCCGGCAATCGCGAGGCCCGATTCGCGGAGGTGCCGTTGGTACTCGTCCGCCGAGCCGAAGATCAACAACCGCAATCCGGTCCGATGCTCGCTGCCGGGTGGCAGCAACTGCCGGTACGCGCGAAAGATTTGTTCGGCACGCACGACGCAGCGGCGGACCATCGTCTCGTCCGCCGTGCTCTCCAGGAGAAACCAAGGGCCTTCGTAGGTCCAGGAATCGCCGTCGCTCAGCTTCGTTCTTCGCAGCGTGACATCTTCCATCCGTCCCGCTTCGATTCGCGCTCGATTGCGGAACTGCTGAAACCGGGCTCCCAGTCGCGCGCGATCCTCGCCGCTCAGCAGGACCTTCTTCGCCACTTGATCCGGCGCCACAGGACGGATGACCGAGAACATGGGCTTACCGGGCGGCCGAAAAATTTCGGCGAACTCGATCTCGGTGGCTCGCTCCGACAGGATCATCCCCCGATGAAGCGAGCCGTCGATCAGTTCCAAGTCGTCAAACTTCCACTCGGCGCTGTCCTCGTCCCGTCCTTGATCCAGACTCGATTCAGCCGCCGAGAGATCCTCCGCCCCCAACGTCATCAGCAGCGTCAGGGCTGCGACTAACGCCGGAATCGCCCCAACGAATGTAGGGCTCAACGAATGGGACCATCCGTGAATGGTTCCCCATCCGCCATTCGTTGACTCCTTCATTCGTTGGGATCCAATCGCTGGAATCCGAGAAATGTCAAAGCGCACGTTAGACCGGCGGTTTCCCATTTGGTGCTAGTTTGGCCGGTAGAGTTCGACGCTGGTGTCGGCGATATAGCCGATCGACAGCCGGTCTTTCAATTCTTGCGCGTCCAGGGGCCAATAGGCGGGCGCGGGCAGGCCGGCCATCGTGGCGGTCGACACGTGACCGTCCAGGAACGAAACGCAGGCCACCTTGCCGCCGTGCCGGAAATGCGTTCCCGGGGTGGTGAAATAATCGACGTCGTCAGGCCCTTGGATGTAGAAATTCTCCGTGGCCTTCAGCACCGGGTCGCCCGCCCAGGGAAGCTGAATGCGGGCCGAGTCGGTGAACACGACCGTGCGCGAGGTGGCCGGAAAATCCGCCAGCCGCTTGGTGAGCACAACCTCCGGATAATAATTGGGTGGCGGGTAATACGTGGTCCCGAGGTTTTGATTGTAACCGTACCCACCGTTCTGGCCGTTATACAGCAGGGTAATGCTGGAGCGATCCAGCGATGGACAACGGAATGCTCCGTGATTGTTCTCGATGAAGGGGCAGATCAGCCCCTGGGTGATATCCACGTCGTTGGTCGAGAAGTCCACCTCGCCGAACCACGTGACCGACTTGGGATAGCCCGGCAGCATCGACACGGGCAGCACGCGGTGGATGTCGTGATACATCTGCACCGCGAGCGTGTTCTGTTTAAGATTGTTCTTGCACTCGGCCGTTCGGGCAGCCTCCCGCGCGGCCTGGATGGCTGGCAGCAGCAGCGCTACCAGGATTCCGATAATGGCGATCGACACCAACAGCTCAATCAGCGTAAACCCTCGACGAACCACGACCCGGCTCCTTTCGCCTGCGCAATCTTGTCGAGCATCGGCTCCAGACGCGGATGCCGACGCCGAAGATTGCGTTCCCTCGCCAATCCGGCGCTGGATGGTGGCTGTCCCGCGCAGTCCACCACGTGTTTCGCGTTGGTAGGTCTTCTGACTTCCGAGCTGAGACTGCCCGGCCTTCTCGTCGCGCACTCTGCGACAATGGCCTCAAAGAATGGGCTGCCCTTCGATCCTCGGTTACAGCGGCGGGGCCGTTCCGGACTCTCACCGGATTCCCTGTTTGTCGGCCCTTCAGCAAAGCGGCCGACCACCAACGCCCCAGTGTCAAAGCTGGAAAGCTATCAGAAGCGAGCGAGGTTGTCAAAGGCCCCTTAACTGCCGCACAGCGGCTCCTTCTTTTCGGTAATCCGCGGGGACTGCGGCGCCATCTCGGCGTTCAACTGCTTGAAATCCGCCCACTCTTCCGGCAGGTTGTCTTCGTGGAAGATCGCTTCCACGGGACACTCCGGCACGCAGGCTTCGCAGTCGATGCATTCTTCGGGATGAATGTACAAAATCTGCTCACCCTCATAGAAGCATTCGACCGGGCAAACTACCACACAGTCCGTGTATTTGCAGCCGAAACAGGGTTGGGCAACAATGTGGGCCATGACCAATGATCTCCTTGTCGTGAATGCGAAAACAGGCACTTCACCGAATGCTAAAGGCGACAAGCCTTTACTACAGAACAACTTGCACGAGGCGAACGCATCCAAACAAACGCATGGTATTGCTGAGACAGAATGCTGTCAAGCCGCTTTGTGGGAACTGGACGGCCGGCCCCAACGACAAAAATGTTAGGCTTGCTTCCAATTCGCTGCAAACTTAAAATCAAGGTAGATCGGGAGTTCGGTTGAGGACTCCGGCAGCTTGTCAACGGCCGACCCTGCACACAACGCTCTGATGTGAAGGTAACCTCACGTGGCGCTCCTCGAGATAGATCGAAAGTTGTTGCAGCAATGCCTGAGCCGCGAACCGCATGCCTGGGAGACCTTCGTCGACCGCTTCCTGGGGCTGATCCTGCACGTTGTGCGGCACACCGCCAAATCGCGTTCCCTCCCGATCAGTTCCCAGGATGAAGAGGACTTGGTCGCCGAGTTTTTCATGACCGTCGTCCGCGATGATTTTGCGCTGCTAAGACGGTTTCGCTTGCAGAGCAGTCTCGCCACTTACTTGGCCGTGGTGGCTCGCCGGGTCGTGGTTCGGGAACTGCTGCGGCAATCGTCGCCGACGCGATTGGGCGAGGCGGCGTCGCCCCGCGTTGCCATGGCTAGCATCGCCGACGCGGATGTGGATTCGCCCGAAAAGCGGATCAGCAATCGGGAACAGGTCGAACGGCTCCTGGGTAGTCTGACTGGTCCCGAGGCGGACGTCGTTCGCCTGTACCATCTGGAAGGCAAGAGCTACCGCGAGATCAGTTCCGCCATCGGGATTCCCGAGAACAGTATCGGGCCAACCCTGAGCCGGGCTCGCGCCAAGATGCGCCAAAGCACGGCGGATTCGTCCGCGTGAGGGAGTGCTCGCGAAAGAGAACGGAGCGATCCGCCCTGCGACACGCCCCCAACAGCTCCCCGGTTTGGCCGGCCTTCACTCAAGCCTTCTGAGAACATAGGGTTGGACGTCAGCCCACATCCGCTACCAGCTTCCGCTTCGTTCGGTGCAAGTCCCACGGATGGCAGAGCGGACCCACGGATGAAGAACTGCCAACGAACATCCGTGGGTCCGCTTTGCCATCCGTGGGTCAAATCGAATCACGATCAACGGAATGACAACTCGAGAGGCAGGTCGCAACAGCCCACCCTCAGTCCACCGTCTCTCGATGGGCAAGAGATTCTGTGGAAGACTCTCTCTAAGCCCCCGCTACTCTCCGCCGACGATTCGTTTCGCCGCTTCCAGCGTGTTGACCAGCAGCATAGTCACCGTCAAGGGCCCCACGCCGCCGGGTACGGGCGTCAGATAACCGGCGACCTGTTTGACCGCTTCGAAATCGACGTCGCCCACCAGTCCGGACTCCGTGCGATTGATCCCCACGTCGACCACGACGGCTCCGGGCTTGACCATGTCGGCGGTGACAAAACACGGCCGGCCGAGAGCCGCGACCAGGATGTCCGCCTGCCGCGTGATACCCGGCAAACCGGCCGTCTGGGTGTGGCAGACGGTTACCGTTGCATTGGCCCCGTCCGGCCCGACGCTGGAGTCCCGGTTCATGAACATCAGGGACAGCGGCTTGCCCACAATATCGCTGCGGCCGATCACCACGGCGTGCTTGCCTCGGACCTGGATTCCGGAGCGGTGCAGCAGTTGCGAAATTCCATGCGGCGTGCAGGGCAGATACCGCGGCCGGCCCTGCGCAATCCGCCCCACGTTTTCCGGATGAAACGCATCCACGTCCTTCAGCGGATGGATCGCGTCCAACACGCGGGACTCGCGGATGTGGCCGGGCAGCGGCAGCTGCACTAGAATTCCATGGATGTCCGGGTCCTGGTTAAGTTGCTCGATCAACTGCAGCAGCGCCTGCTCGCTGGTCTGGCTGCCGAGTCGATGCACGTGGCTGCCGAGTCCGACGCGCTGACAGGCCTTTTCCTTGTTCCGGATATAGACCTCGCTGGGCGCAAAGTCGCCCACGAGAATGGCGGCCAGCGTGGGACGGATTCCACTGCGGGCGACGAACTCGCTCACCTGACCGGTCAATTCGCCGCGAATCTGTTCTGCCATCTGCTTGCCATCCAAAAGTGCTGCTGTCATCGTGTTGTCATCCTTGTCGGGGGCCAGTCGTCAGGCCGGCGCTGGTTGCCGGAAGAGAACATGGAGTGGCGTGGTCGCTCGTTCCACGGAGCTTTATACTAATGCTGGCGTGGACTGCAAGTACGCATCCCCGTTTGTCTCTCGTTTGCCGTTAGGAACCCCCGGATATTATGGCCGAAGCAAGACCCAGTCCTGTGGAAAAGCTCGAGGAGCAAAGCAACTACCTGCGCGGCACCATCGCCCGGGAACTGCTGGACGGCAGGGAGTGTTTCAGCAAGGGAAGCAGCCAGATACTCAAGCACCACGCTACGACTTACGAGCCGCCAGCCGCTGCAATTGCATGGGATTCTCAAAGGCAACCTTCGCGAAACGATCCGGCGGATCAACAAGGTCCAGTGGTCCGCACTGGCGGCGCGTGGCGACGTCGTGCGAAATGTGATGGGCTGCCCCGCCCCGTACAAGGAGCCATTGCACCAGCAGGTGCAGAATCCGGCCGAGGCGGTTGTCAACGTGCAACGCAACTTTGGCAAGCGTGTGGACCGCAAATTGGCGCGCATGGAGTAGTTGATCCACAGCTGGGGACTGGAAGAATTCAAGGCCACGGTCGAGGACTACTACGGTGCGCCGTTGCCGGCGCCCCAGCCCGATGATGTCACCGGGTTTAACGACCACCTGGGCTGGGACGAACAGGGCGACGGCAGGTGTTTCCACCGCTTGAACATCAAAAACGGCCGCATTCAAGACAACGGGGCGGATTCAACTGGAGTCCGCGTTGCGGGAGATTTGCCGGAGTTTCGCTCCCGGGCTTCGTCTGACTTCGCATCAAAGCCTTCTGCTGACCGACTTGGACCCCGCGGCGAAGTCCAAAATCGAACAAATTCTGCGGCGGCACCGGGTCCGGCTTTCGGAGGAAACCTCGACGGTCCGCCGTTGGTCGATGGCCTGTGTGGCACTGCCCACCTGTCCTTGGGCGATTACCGGCCGCGAGCGGGCATTGCCCGGCATCATCGACCAACGGGAGACCGAGTTGGCGAAGTTAGGACTGTCCCGCGAGGTGTTCGCGATCCGCGTGACCGGCTGCCCGAACGGCTGTGTCCGACCCTATAATTCCGACGTGGGGCTGGTCGGCAAGGCGATGGGGCGATGTCCGCTGCTGCTGGTGGGACGTCTGCTCGACGAACGCCTGAGTTTTCTGTATAAGGACCTCGTGCCTGCGGCGGAAATCGTGCCGACCCTGGTGCCGCTGATGTTTTTTCCGGCAGGATCGTTCGGCAGGAGAGGCGTTCGGCGACTTTTGCCGCCGCCAAGGCAAGGTGGATCTGACCGCCTGGGTTGAAAGAGTTCAAGCCGGTCCGCAGTCGTGTTGACAATTTGAGGCAAGGTGCGGGAATTTGTGCGATCGTAGGACGAATTGCCAGTCCGTCCAATCCGATGAGGAGGCAGCGCATGGCGACCAAGTGGTTTTACAAACTCGGCGGGAGGACGGTCGGCCCCATTTCCGGCGCCGATCTCCTGGCGAAAGTCCGCGAAGGCGCGATCAAGGAGGGCTCGTGGGTCCGCAAAGACGACTCGGCCTGGTTTCCCGCCGAGGATGTCAGCGGCCTGTTCGAAGAAGCGTTTCGAGGGCAGCCAGGCAGGGCTAAGAAAGAGCTCCCCACGGAGTACCACGGGGACTAACTGGCACGCAAGACTTCCAGCGGCACCAGCGCGTTCAGGCTGCCGGAGCGGAATCCTTGCAGATCCAGCGTGATGAAGCGGAAGCCCAATTCCTTCAGGCCTTCGACCAGTGCTTGACGCGTGGCGGGCTCGACCACACGGTCCACTTCATCCGCCGGCACCTCCAAACGCGCCAGATCGCCTTTGTGGTAGCGGACCCGCACCGTCCGCAAGCCGCGGTCGCGGAGCAGCCGTTCGGCCTGGTCGATCATCGCCAATCGCTCCGGCGTCACCTCTTCTCCGTACGCCACCCGGCTGGCCAGGCATGGCATGGCCGGCTTGTCCCAAATCGGCAGTTCCCAATCCGCCGCCAACTGCCGGACCTCCGCTTTGTTGATTCCGCACTCCAACAACGGACTGCGCACGCGATGCTCTGTGGCCGCCTGATTGCCGGGCCGATAGTCGCTCGCATCGTCCTCATTGGCCCCATTTACAATGACGCGGACGCCTAGACGGGGCGCCAACTGCTCGACCTGCGTGTACAACTCGGACTTGCAGTGATAACAGCGATCGGGCGCGTTTTGTGTATAGTTCGAGTTGGCAAACTCGTCGGTCGAGATGATCTCGTGGCGGATGCCAATCCAGTCTGCCAGACGCCGGGCCTCGTCCAATTCCCCGTCGGCCAAGCTGGCGCTGACCCCCGTCACCGCAACGGCTCGATCACCCAAAGCCAGCTGGGCGGCTTTCGCCACGACCGTGCTATCGACGCCCGCAGAAAACGCAACCGCGCAGGAGTCAAAACTCCGCAATAAATCGAGCAACCGCTCGCGCTTCGTATCCAGCTGGTTCAAGGCAGCCATCCCCCGTCTAAGAAAACAAGGCCCCGCCAAATCGCTAAACAAAATCGTAGGGTAGACAAGAATCGTCCAAAAAACCTGGAACACTAATCTTCACTAATCGCCACTAATCCGTCCCAATTAGCGTTGATTAGAGGAGATCAGTGTTCCCATGCCCTTGCTGCGCGGGCGCGTCTAGTGGTGTGGCGGGGCGTTGAAAAAAAGGCAGTCCCTCCACCGCAATGCCGTGGCGGTGCGCTTTGTGAGAGCCCGCAATGGAAAAAAGGGGGAGCCTGGGCCCCGGGTTGTGTGATCCAATACAGCGGGGAACTGCCAGGCAATTCACCCAAGTTGGCTATACACGCGGCCGGAACCAAAATGTAGGCACCCTGCGGTTCTCGTTTAACGGCTCATCCAAATATCTACACCGGCAACACGAACATGGCAGAGAGACTGCCTCGTTTTCGCTTTCGTTCCTCCATTAGCCGACCGTGTCCCGCGTCAAAGGCTCCATGACCTTCGTATTTCGCTCGATGGCCAGAATGATCGTCCGTTGCTCCATCCCGTCGCGGCTGCCCGCAACGACCGGCAAGACCTGTCGCCGGTCCGGCATGCCTTTGCGCACCGAGAAAGTGCCATCTTCCCGAAGCCGCACGGGTTGTCCGGCCACGGAGACATGGGCGTCCGGCTTGGTCCGCCCGAAAATAATCAGTTCGGCATCGACATCAAACGTCAGCTCGGATCGATGACCCGAGGCGGCGTCGGCGCCAACGCCGTATTTGTTGGCCAGCGGTGATTCCATCGAGCGGTTCAAACGCTCCTCGAACAACTCCTTCAAATCCCCGCTGTCCTGGCCCTCGTTGTAACCGCCGCTCATCGCGTAGACCTTTTCGTACTCTTTGGCGACGTCCGTCCAATTCTGGTCCAATGCGTCGTTGGCGCCCGGACGAGGCGTGGTCACCGCATTGCTGCGAATGACGGAATGAAAACGTCCATTGGCCGCTAAGTACCCCAAGTCCACCCGATAACTCTTCGGCGGGTCGTTAACATCCAGATACCAGTTGTTCACTCCGCCATGCACTTCAATCTCGCGCACGACGCGTTCCGCCGTGCTGGTCGTCGAGCCCAGGTCGACCTCGACCAGCCGCAGCACGGGTCTGGCCGTGTGCCAGAATTCACACATCGCCGCCCGAACCCGGTCGACACTCGCCCGGCTGACTTCCCAGCAGGCGTGCAGCCAATACGCGTCGCGCACCATCAGCACCAGCCGGTCCCGGCGAAGCTTGCGTTTCGGCCGTCGATGTGTCGTCTCCCCGCCGTGGGCATCGCGGGCGTTTGGCACGGGCGAAATCTCCGTCGTCAAGTCCCGCAATCGCTCGCGTTCTTCGTGAGCCAGCTTGATCTTTCGCACAATCACCGGGCTCTTCGCTCGAACCGACCCATTGCTCGGCCTGCCAACACCATTGGCCTTACCATTGGCCTTACCATTGGCCTTGATCGCCGCGTTCTTCTTGCCGGGGGTTGCCGCTTTGGCTGGCTTCAACCGCTTCGGTTCATCCCGCCCAGCAGCCTTGGTTCCGTTCGTCGCGACCGCACGTTGGCCGTTCCCGCTGCGCGCCTTGGCGGCCCTTCTCTTTAGGGCACGAACCAATTGGTCCTTCCGCATGTCGCGCCACCCCGAGATCCCCTGCCGCTTGGCCATCTGCTCCAGGTCTTTGCGGGTGCGTTCGTTCAAGTTGACTGGCGTGATCAATGGACTGTACCTCCGCACGAGGGATTGCCGCCGCGTTTCACGCGGGACAGGTCTTTGCCGCGCCGTCCGTGACAAAATACGTCGCTTCCCAAACCCACTCGGCAGTCCCTAGCCGGAGAAGAGTTTGAGCCTAAGTTGGTCCGGCGTGATGCTCCGCCGTTAGTTTTCTGTCGCCGAACAAATACTTCGGCGATGGGCTCTACCTCTCTGATCCTGTGGCGTCTGTCCGTTTGCATGTCCAGTACGTCACCCACCGGCCCCTAGTTTACTCGACGACTCGATAGAAGGCAAATGCCGTACCACCCAGATATACCAATTCTATAATGGCGAATGCAAGTCCTTTCTTCCCAAGTGTTTAAGATGCGTTTCCCCACCATCGGACGATCCATTGAACGAGCAAAACCAGTGATGCCAGACAAGCGACGGCCAGAGTGGCGTTCGTCAGGCACCAAGGCGTGAATCCACGGCGAATACGCCAGATTTGGGCGATGCGGTAAGGCAACTGGGCGGCCATCAAAAGAAAAAAAATATAGCCGCCGGGGTTGAAATCCCACGCGCGAAGAAAATTGCCATGAACGAGGCAAATTACGCTGCGCGTCAGGCCGCAACCGGGACATCCCAACCCCGTCAACCGCTTAAACCAGCACGACTCGGGCAACGGGATGCCTAAGATCGGCAAAACGACGCGTTGTCCGCGGATTTCGAGCACCAAAGCCAGTGCGATGACGGCCAAAGCGGCAATCAGCCAGGACGCTTGGTACACCGATTCTTGCGGCGAGCCGGTTGAGTTCGATTTCGTCGTGTCTTTCATCGCGACTTCGTTTCCGCCGCTTGTTTGAACAACTCCAATTGCCGCAAGATCTGTTTCGAATGAGGATCCAATTCGACCGCCCGGGATTGATGGACAACGGCGTTTTTGTAGTCCCCTTTCGCGTAGTAGCATCGGCCCAGCGTGTCCAAGTAGCCGGCCGTCTCGGGACGGAGTTCGAGCGAACGCTGACTACTGCGCAGCGCCTCGTCGTAGTCCCCCTCGGTATTGGCTACGAGCCATGCCAGTTGATTGTGCGCGGTGGCGAGTTCGCGATGGATGTCCGCCCGATGACCCTCGGTTGGGGCCTCGGCTGCCTGCCCCTCGTAGTCCTGCACCTCTTCACGAAATGCCGCTACCGCATCGGAGATCAGTTTCAGCGTCTCCTTTCTCCACGAGGGATCCCCGTCGCTTGCCCGGTACATACCGATCAGCACATCCGCATCCGTAGAATCGAATTCAGCCGCCTTCTTCAGGTGCTCAATTTGCTGTTTTTCGTCGCCACTGGCACGGGCATGTTCCGCCAGAAAGAAGTACATCCGCGACGCGACGCTGCCGGGCTCGTTGCGAAAACGCGAGATCAGAAAACGGATGTTCTCGTCTTTTTCTGTTGCATCGACGATGTCGCGGAGAACCGCCGCGGCATCTTGCTCCCGCTGCAGGTCGTGGAGCATCTCGGAAAAGAGAAGCCGAGCCTGAAATCCCTCGGGCGCCCCGGGCGGGGCACGTTCCAAGACGTGTCGATACTCGCGTTCCGACCATTCGAACAAACCTCGTTCCTGCAGCGCGTAGGCTGCGAGCGTGTGCTCTTGCTGACTGTCCTGGTTCGAATTCAATGCCAGCTGGGCCGTCTTTTCCGCCGCCTCCCACTGTCCGCTCTGGGACTGCGCCTCGGCCAAGCGGTACAACAAGAGGGTGCTCTCCTGGAATCGATCCGGAAACCGCTTGGATACATCGATGATGGTCGTCCAGGCACGCCGTTCCAGCAGCCAATCCACCGCGTCCAACAATTGCTGTCGCGTCCCATCCAACAAGTCAATCGTCTTCAGGATAACGGCCAGGCTTTCCTCTTGGCGCCCGACCCTTTCCAACAAATCCACTCGCCAGCGGAACACGTCGCGAACGACGTCCGGCGCCGACCGGTCGGGGGTTTTTTGGAACGTCTGCTCCTCTTGAACGGAGATCCTCTCCCACTCTTGCAGCGTTGCCGCAGGATCTTTCAGCGTCAAAGCGTACACGCGCAGCCAGTTCGCGGCCTCGCGTCGGCTGGTCCCCAACGCGGCGGTGATCGTCTCGGGCAGGGACGCGACGAGTGGATTGGTAGCCGTGGTTTTCCGCTGCATGACCAGGAGGGCGGCCCGCTTGGACAGGACGTTGGACGTCTCGAATCGCACGATTCGGCAAATCGCCTTGATCCCCTGACCGTCCGGCAACTTGGCTAACTGTTCGATCAGGCTCCGGCGCTCGTCGTCGGATCTGTCCCCGTACGCACGTAACAACTCCTTGACCGGCAAGGGATCATCGTCTTGGGACCAGCGGACGGTCAAACTGCGAAGCAAGTATCGCGCCCGCAGCGCAATTTCGACGTCATCACTTGCCTGGGCGTCATACAACTGGTCAAAGGCTTCCAGGCCCAGCCGCCGGAGCTTCGCTTGCGCCCGCTCGCGACTGGCGAAATCGCCCGCCCCCAGTTCGCGGATCAACTCGGCCACCGGATCCGACACGGCACGGGCCGCCGGAGTTGCCACCGTTTCGGCCGCCGAGTCGCTGCCGCGAACCGGCGCAAGTGCCGACAGAGCAAGGGCGAAGGCAACGTGGACCGTGGCCCAGAGCCGGGTGTTTGAACGCAAACTCAGCCACGAGACAAACATCGGATGATCTCCGGTCCAGAAACAGGACGCTTCCTAACACAGGCTGCCGCCGGCAACCCAAGTTGGAGTGTACGCCTTAGCGTGCCCGCGGGGACACGCTAAAGCGTGAACTCCAACATGCGCGCAGCGTACGGACTACGACTCTAAAGCATATCCGCGAAGGGCACGTTAAGACAAGGTTGACCGGACTCACGGTGTCTCAAACAACCGCTGTTGCGGATCGACCGGGCCATCCTGAGGCGGAGACATTTTCAAATGCCGGTAGCCCTTGGCGGTAACGACGCGGCCGCGCGGCGAGCGGATCAGCAGTTCGCTGCGGAGCAGAAACGGCTCGACTTCGTCTTCCAACGTATCCGTGGACGCGTTCATGGTGTGCGCGATGGCTTCGATGCCCACCGGACCTCCGCCGAACACGCGGATGATGGTCGTCAAGTAATCGCGGTCCAGTTTGGCCAAGCCGAGATCGTCGATGCCGGCCATCTTGAGGGCCGCTTGCGCGACCGGCAAAGTGGCTCGGCCATCCGCCTTGGTCTGGGCATAGTCGCGAACCCACCGCAGCCGGTTGTTGGCGATCCGCGGCGTGCTGCGGCTGCGGGATGCGATCTCCCGGGCGGCATCGTCGTCCACCGGGATCGCCAGCTTGCGGGCGTTGCGGCGGAGAATTTCGGTCAATTCTTCGACGGAATAGAATCCCAGGTGCTCGCGGACCGGAAACCGGTCGCGCAGCGGTCCCGACAACATGCCCGCCCGGGTCGTGGCCCCGATCAAGGTAAACGGTTTCAGCCACAGATTGTGCGTGCGGGCATTAACGCCTTCGCCCAGCACGATATCGATCCGAAAGTCCTCCATCGCCGTGTACAGGTACTCTTCGACCGCGCGCGGCAAGCGGTGAATCTCGTCGATGAACAGGACCGATCGCTCTTCGGCGTTGGTCAGGTACGGAACGATGTCCTTGGGCGCTTTGATGGCCGGTCCGCTGGCCAACTGGACTCCGACTCCCAGCTCGCGGGGGATGCACAGCGCAAAGGTCGTCTTGCCCAAGCCGGGCGGTCCGTCGAACAGGACGTGACTTAGTGCCTCATTGCGCTTGCGGGCCGCATCGACGACGATCATCAGCCGTTCGTACACTTCGCGCTGTCCCACCATGTCGGCCATTCGCTGCGGACGCAAGTCGCGATCTTCGTCCTCCCCGCCGGAACTGCCGCCGGCCAAGCTGCCGCCCGCCGGGGCACCCCCGCCCGAGTTGCTTTTCAAGATCGTTTCGCGTGCCATGAAGCCTCCGTGTTACGCCGCCGCGACTGCCAGAAAGATCAAGAATAGCAGGAAAGCCAGCAGCGCGACAACGGCGCTTACCGCAATCACCTTCTTCCAAGAGAAGGGCGCTTGGCCCGTCACGCGCCCTGTCTGCCCGTTGACCAGGAACCGGTAAACCTGGTCGCGGTAGCGATAAGCCATGATCCAAACCGGCAGCAAGACCGTCGCGCTGGACAGGCCCTCCAGCTTGACGTTCACCTTCAAATTGCGGCAGCGCCCCGGAACATACTTCTGACAGTCGCTCCGAGCCAAGTTCTCCAGACCTTGACTGGCTAACGGCCGGGCATATTTCCGTTGCACGCGGAATTGCTCGACAATGACATTGTCGGTATCGACCGACTCGTAGGGCCGCGCAGCCGACAAATCGAACGGACACAAACTCTCGGTTTCCGCCGGAGTCAACGCGCCACTGGCGCCGATCAGCAGTCCAGCGTAGTTGGCCCGATGCTCGCCGAACAGCGGGACCCAATCGCCGCGGGCCCCCAACGGCTTGTGGCTGCTGTCGGCCGTCCAGTAGGTAAATGTCCGGGCCTCGAACACCCAATACGGGACGAATACCGGCGTCATGGTGGTGACCACGGACGCGGCCGCCAGATCACCCGGCCTCCAGAAACCCGTGCCCAACCACTTCCGCAGCAGGCCCGTGGCCGCCGTGCGATCGACCGTAAACGGGACGACGCGATCGGCGGACAACTGCTTGGCGTCCCGCTGCTGGTCCATCCGCTCCGAGCCGCAGAACGGACAACGCAGCGTTTGAGCCGAGGCGTCGTAGCTCATGGATGCGCCGCAACCCTGACACAGGAAATTGTGCGTCAGCGTATGAACGGGCAGCGGTGGCTGGTCGCCGGACCGGTGCGGAGCTTCGGTCCCACAGTTGGGACAGAACAAGTCCTCCTCGTCCAGCAACGCGCCGCAAACCATGCATTTTTCCAAGGTCTCGCTCATCTGCCCCCCGTCCGACTCGGGCCTCGCCATTCTAAGTTGGAGTCCAGGCTTCAGCCTGTCTGGACTTAAGTTGGAGTCCAGGCTTTAGCCTGTCCAGACAGCCTAAAGGCTGGACTCCAACATGCTCTACCGCCCCAGCAACAACATCAACAACAGAATCAACAACGCCAACAGGCCGGCTCCGGCACCGATGGCAAGCCAGATCCGGCCCCAAGAAACCGGTTTTTCTCCCGCTACCTTGCCCGTCTGCCCGTTGACCAGAAACCGGAACGTCCGGTCCTTGTACCGGTACGTCAACAAGTAGATCGGCAACAGACACAGATCCGAGTTGACACGCGAGAATTGCGTCTGAACGTGCAGGTCGCGATGCGTATCGCCCGGCAAGAACCCCGCCACATGCGACTGTTCGCGCTGGAAGAACTCCTGCTGGCAGATCGCCAGCGCATCTTCCCGCGCGATCGAGTACTCTTCGCACAGCCAGCCGGCGATGAAGTGCGGCTGGTACCGCTTCATCGCCGGCAGCTGGAACGGCATCAGGCGGTTCGCTTCGGCCGGCTGCAAGCCCCGGCTGCCGGGAACCAGGTGGCCGCTATGGTACCGATGGTGCCGGCCGCTCAAGGGCCACCATTCCGTCTCGCGGACCTGCCGCGTTCGGGTCACCGTGTTACCCTTGGAATCCCGCGCGGTGTAGGTCTCGGTGCGGTACCAGTACTCGCCGATCGTCGCCTCCCACTGGCTTTCCGCGAGCATCGAAAACGACCAGAATGGCAGGTAGATGCCCTTCTGTTTGTCGACGATTTGAGCGGCCCGCAAGTCTCCGGGACGAAACCAGGAGTTTTCGCGGATCCACGTGAAAAATTTTTCCCGCGCTTGTTCGGGGGTGACCGCGAAGCCAATCACGAACTCCGGACGCTGCCGATCCGTTTGGTCCGGTGCAAACTCGGCGACGTAAGTCGAATCACAGAAAGGGCAAACGTAGCTCCTTTGCTGGGGATCGGCGCTCATTTCGCAGCCGCAGTTCCCGCAACGGAAAAAGGTCGAAGCCGGTTCCGTGGCCTCCCGCACGTCGTCCCGGGGACGATTGGGATTGGGGCAGCCGCATGCCGGACAAAATCGGTCGCCGGGCTCCACGGGACTTCCACAGGCTTCACACGGGACGCCCTGAGGCGAGTTGGCATTTTGGTCCACCGCCACAGGGACTGCTTCCGCAGGCACGATCTCGGCGGGCACCGCTTCCGTATTGGACATGGAACACTCTGGGTCTGGGATTGGCGTGATTCCCCTAACAATACCCCGTGCCGTCAGGAGTTCAACGGGTGCAGCCAACCAATCCACTCGTTTGAGGTACCGCCAAACCCATAACCCCCCCTTGCGGCGCGCAAAGAACAAGTTACCATACACATCGCGTACCCTGGCTGGCGTTGGAGTTCGCAACTGCGACGGTGTGGTGCGACCTCCGGATGCCATTCGAAAATCCTTGCGAAGAGAGAGAACCAAGATGGCCATTCGAGTTTTGTTGGCGGATGATCACGAGGTCGTCCGGCGTGGATTGAAGAGTCTTTTCGAGGGCACCGACATTCAGGTGGTGGCGGAAGCGGCCAGCGGCCACGAAGCCCTGAAGTTGGCGAAAGAAAGGAAATTGGATGTGGTCCTGCTCGATGTCCGGATGCCCGACTTGGACGGTCTGAATGTGCTCGGCCGGATCAAGTTGGATCACCCGGACCTGCCGGTGTTGATGCTTTCCACGTATGACAACCCGACCTATGTGGCGCGGGCCGTCGCCCTGGGCGCGGCGGGTTACGTGCTGAAAGACAGCCATCGCGACAAATTGCTGGAATCGATCCGCGGCGCCGCCACGGGCCAGACCGTGTGGACGCGGGAAGAGTTGCGCCGCGTGACCGGCGCGCTGGCCACGCCGCGGTTGAGTGCCGAGGTGGAAGTGCCTTTGACGCAGCGCGAAAGCGAAGTGTTGAAGCAGTTGGCGCTGGGGCTGACCAACAAGGAAATCGCCCAGGCCCTGCACATCAGTTACGAAACGGTCAAGGAACACGTCCAGCACATCCTCCGCAAGATCGGGGTCACCGATCGAACGCAAGCCGCGGTGTGGGCCGTGCGCAAGCAACTGGTTTAGCAGGTCCAGGCGAACGTGGTGGCGTAAGCCCCACGGTGATTTAGCTATACGTGGTTCTCACCTGACGGGCTGACGCCCGCCGTTCGCCCGAGTTGGCGAACGTGGTGGCGT
>CAZXYZ010000142.1:19991-29053 GCA_964645045.1 uncultured Pirellulaceae bacterium
CGCCGTTCGCCCGAGTTGGCGAACGTGGTGGCGTAAGCCCCACGGTGATTTAGCTGTACGTGGTTCTCACCGGACGGGCTGACGCCCGCCGTTCGCCCGAGTTGGCGAACGTGGTGGCGTAAGCCCCACGGTGATTTAGCTATACGTGGTTCTCACCGGACGGGCTGACGCCCGCCGTTCGCCCGAGTTGGCGAACGTGGTGGCGTAAGCCCCACGGTGATTTAGCTATACGTGGTTCTCACCGGACGGGCTGACGCCCGCCGTTCGCCCGAGTTGGCGAACGTGGTGGCGTAAGCCCCACGGTGATTTGGCTGTACGTGGTTCTCACCGGACGGGCTGACGCCCGCCGTTCGCCTTACTACGGGGTGGTTTCCCCGGCGGGGATGAAACATGACGAAGCTGACGGACATCACGCTGCGGAGCGTCACGACGTCGACGCAGCGTTTCGCTTACCGGACTCCGATAAAATTCGGCGGCCGGGTGGTTGTCGACGTGCTGCTGCTGGACGTCGCAGTCGACGTCGAAACGCGCGACGGACGCCGGGCGACCGGATTCGGCTCGATGCCCATGGGCAACGCTTGGGGCTGGCCGAGCCAACAAGTGTCGTCCGACGGGGCCCTGGCCGCGATGGTCGCCCTGGGACAACAGCTGGGGGCCGTGGCGGACGGATATCGGGAAGCGGGCCACCCGCTGGAAATTACGCACGCGTTGGCCCAGCAGTACCAGCCCCGCGCCGACGCGGTGACCCGTGACGCGGGCTTGCCGGAATCCATGCCCAAACTGGCTCAGCTGGTTGCGGCCAGCCCTCTGGAAGCGGCGATTCACGACGCCTACGGTAAGGCTCTCCAGGCGAACGCGTACAACCTGCTCGGGCCGGACTTTGTCAACACGGACATGGCGTACCATCTCACGCCGGAATTCGCCGGCGAGTACCTGGACCGCTACACGCTGCGCGAGCCCAAGCCGCAGATGCCGCTGTATCATCTGGTCGGTGCCTTGGACCCGTTGACCGACGCGGACGTTGCGCACCGGGTCGCCGACGGCTTGCCGGAGACGCTGGGGGAATGGATCTTGGCCGATGGGTTGACGCACCTGAAAATCAAGCTGTCGGGCGACGATCTGGCGTGGGACGTGCAGCGGGTCGCCGGGGTCGAACGGGTGGCCGCGGAAACTCAGCCACGGCGAGGATGCCAGGCGTGGAACTACTCGCTGGACTTCAACGAACGCTGCCCCAACGTCCAGTACGTGCTCGATTTTCTCGGCAAGCTCCGCGAAGCTGCCCCTGCCGCTTTGGAGCGGGTGCAGTACATCGAACAGCCGACGCATCGCGACTTGAGAGCCAATCCCGAAAACAAGATGCATGCGGCCGCCAAAATCAAGCCCGTGGTGATCGACGAATCGCTGCTCGATTTGGACAGCCTGCTCTTGGCCCGTGAACTCGGCTACTCCGGCGTGGCCCTGAAAGCGTGTAAGGGCCACACCGAAGCGCTGCTCATGGGCGCCGCCGCACAGAAATACGGATTGTTTCTCTGCGTCCAAGACCTAACGTGCGTGGGGCGTTCGTTCCTGCACTCGGCCAGCCTGGCGGCTCGAGTCCCCACGGTTGCCGCGATCGAAGGCAACGGCCGACAGTACTGCCCGGCGGGAAATCGCGAATGGCAAGAACGGTTTCCCGGGATGTTTTCCATTACCCGGGGCGTCGTTCAGACGGCGGATTTGAATGGGCCGGGACTCGGGTTCTGATTGCCTTACCGGTCTTTCAGGTGCAATTCGTGGCCCCGACGGGAACTGCGGCGAAAATTGAAGAACTCGCCGTAGGGTTGATCTTTCGGCGTGTGCAGGTAGATGCCCAACGAGCCCCATTTGCTTTCCACAAGAACCAAGCCATCGGTTCCCACAAAGCGCACCAAGCCGGTGTGCTGTACTTGGCCCAACCTGTCTCGATAGATGACGATATCCCCCTCGCGGGGTTCGTCGACGACCACGTATCCGTTGTCGGCCAAGATCGTTGCGACGTCTTCCGAGGCGACGCCGTAACGGCCGCCCGTAAAAACCCAGCCGTGGCAGTTGCAGGCAGCGTCGGGGCCGGCGATCCGAATCACCTTCTGCGCCAACGCTACCTGTTCGATCAGCAAATCCCCCAACGACTCGGGTGCCCCGGCCGCATCGTACTGGAATAAGTTGATTTCCCGGCCCAAGTCCGTCACGCCCAGCGGATGCTTCGCGTCCCGGTGGATACTGGGCCCGGGGTCTGTCATCAGCGCGGGGAGCGGCTCCGGCCGATTGATTCGGTAGGCATAGACGAGGGAAAAAACGGGGCCGGCAACGAGCAGGACCGCCCAGATGACGCCGGGTTTCAACAGCCACCTCGCTCCCAAACGCACGATGGCCGACTGGACGGCGACGACGGCCAAACAGACGCTCGCCAACCCGAGGAAAGGCCCGAATGCCCCCACGGGCTGCCCTGTCACCCACAGGACCGCCGCAGTCAATGACAACACCAAGAACAGCGTTCCCCCAAAGATGCGATTCGCTCGACGGCCGAAGTATTTTTCCAGCCAGATCCCAGCCAAGGCCAAGAGCGAGCCGCCGACCCCCAGCCACAGCACGGTAAACAAAAAGAAATCGTCGTGCTTGGGGTACATCTTCGGGGGCCTCTTCCCGTGATCCGTGACGCCGATCCAATGCTGCTGCCGGCTGAAATGCCCGCCACACGGCTCCGGCAGCCTTGGGCGAGCATGATGGCGGCTCTCGGTCTGATCGTTCCAGCAGGCGGGCAAATGGGGTGGGACTCTGTTCCTGTTCCACCCGCTATTGTACAAGCCTCAAACGTTTTTGGACAGTTCGCATGGTCATGATCGGAATGTTGCCAAATGCCAGCCGCCAAGAACGGGCGGAATTGGATGCCCCCGGCTTGTCCGGGGGAATCTCACGTTCGCCGCTACACCAAGGCTGCCCCCCATCTCTTCCCCCGTTCTCCCGTGGCGGCGAAGCCGCCACGGGAGAACAGGGAGCGGGGGTAAATGGCGTGCTGGTGTAGCAGGAAGCGTAAAGATCCCCCGGACAAGCCGGGGGCATTCGCCCGCGCTGGTACCGACTGCATTTCACAACGTTACCATCAAGGCCGTTCCGCACGATCCCATTCCTTGCCTAATCCCCCCTACACAACTGCATGCTGCGTTGCTTCGTGACGGTCAACCGCCGGTTTTAACCAGAACTCCCCGCCACGGCCTGGAACTGGAAATACGTGGAAAATTGGGGGATACGCAAAGACATTGCTGGTTAGTGCGAATAAACCGATTTGTCAAAGTTTTCCGCTTGGATCGCCGATAACGCTCTTGACATGGCCGGTGCCCCGTGCGCGTGCTGGGGTCTTGCGGCGTTGGTGACGCAATTTCAAGTGGCAAAAGACCATGCGAAACTTGACAATAGGTAGGCTGGCAGCGGCTGGTGCGGTTCTGGTTCTGCTGATATCGCTTGGCGATTCGGCGATGGCCGCGGCGGAAAAAAGGCCCCATGCCACAAGAAGCCCGGCGGTTGAAGAGTTCGTCGTCGAGGAAGAAGCGTGGGACGCGGACACGATCGCCGTCGAGCCCGGCTGCCGGGTCCTCGAACCGTGTTCCGGATTGCCGCAAGGACTGCTTTGGTTTGAGGCGGATTACCTCTTATGGTGGACCAAGGGAATGAATATCCCGCCGTTGGTGACCACGGGCACGACCGGGGCACTGGGCGCCCCGGGTACGCGGATTCTGTACGGCGACGAAACGATTCTGGACGACGCTCGATCCGGATTTCGCGTGGGGCTGGGCAGCTGGTTCGATTGCGGACGCTGTTACGGTCTGGAAGGGGATTATTGGATGCTCGGCGAGACCTCAGACCATTTTCGCGCCGCCTCCAACAGCGCCGGCAGCCCGTCGTTGTTCCGGCCGTTCTTTAACGTCAACCCGCGGGGCGCCGACAACGCTTTCGATCCACCGGCTCGCGAGGATGCGGAAGTCGTCTCCACGCAGGGCGTCCTGGCCGGCGCGGTCGACGTCGACAGCTACAGTCAGTTGCAGGGGGCCGGGATCCGGTTCCGTCGGCAACTGTGCTGCGAGGCCGGCTGCAGCGGTGGCTGCGACCCCTGCTGCCAGGCCGTCGAACGAACCTCGCGGCTGGATCTGCTGGTCGGCTATCGCTACGTCCAACTGCGGGAGGGAATCTCCATTCGCGAGGATCTAACGTCGCTGCTGTCCGCTCCGGATCAAGGAGACTTCGACATTCTGGACCAGTTTGACACCACAAACACGTTCCACGGCGCCGATTTGGGGGTGACTTGGCGAGGGCGGCACGGACCCTGGATCGTCGATATCCTCGGAAAACTGGCGTTGGGTGGGGTGCGTCAAACCGTGGCGATCGACGGGCAGACGGTCATTTCCGGATCGCTAAATGACAACGGCACCTACGCCGGCGGACTGCTGGCACAACGGACCAACATCGGAGAACACAGCCGCAACGTGTTCGCGATGATCCCTGAATTGGGCATCAATCTCGGATACCAGTTGACGCCCTGTTTGTCGGCCAGGGTCGGCTACAACTTCCTGTACTGGAGCCGAGTCGTGCGTCCGGGCGACGCGATCGATCTGGACGTCAACCCGGATCTGCTTCCCCCCGAGATGGAATTCGCCGGGGCAGCGCGCCCCCGCTTCGAGTGGCACGACACGGATTACTGGGCTCAGGGGCTCCGTGTCGGGCTGGAAGGCATCTGGTAACCTTACCGCTTCGAGAACTGGACGCCGCGGCGAGCCCCGTGCAAACCGTATTTCTTCCGCTCTTTCATACGCGAATCCCGGGTCAGGAACCGGCCGTCGCGCAGCACGGTGAACAGCCCGGTATCGTAGCTGATCAGGGCTCGCGCGATTCCCATCCGGCAGGCCCCCGCTTGTCCCGTCGGACCACCGCCGGCCACGCGGATCACCACGTCGACGCTATCGGTCTTGCCGACGGCCTGCAACACGTCCAGAATCGCCCGTCGATCCCCTTCGACGTGAAAGAAATCCTCCATCGCGCGACCGTTCACCAACACCTTGCCGCTGCCGGCGCGGACCCGCACGCGAGCCACCGCCGTCTTACGCCGCCCCGTCCCCAACGCATCGCCCGTGATCTTGTCTGTCTTGACCGCTACCATAAATTCCCTGCCAATGGTTCAAAATTATCCAAACACGTAGGAATGGGAACCTGGCAAGCCCTGCTTGACCGCCAGTTCCAAACACCGGGAGGCTAACGCCCGCCCGCTCGCCTGAGCCCCCGGCAACCCCTATTTGACCGCCATTTCCAAAGGTTTCGGTTGCTGCGCCTGGTGTTGATGCTCGGTGCCCGCGTAAATTTTTAGCTTGCTGAGCATCTTGCGGGCCAGCGCGTTCTTGGGAAGCATCCGCCGCACCGCCTCGCGCAGAATCCGATCCGGATGGCGTTTCAGGAGTGACTCCGCGGTTTCGCTGTGCAACCCCGTCGAATAGCCGGTGTACCACGTGTAGCGCTTATCCGCCCACTTGTTCCCGCTGAACACGACCTTTTCGGCATTGATTACGACGACGTAATCGCCGGTGTCCACGTGGGGCGTATAGGTGGGCCGATGCTTGCCCATCAGAATCATGGCAATGTCGCTGGCCAGCCGTCCGACAACCTTGTCGTTCGCATCCACCAGCCACCACTTGTGCTCCACATCGCCCGGTTTCGCCATGTACGATTTCGTGCCAGTCAATTCTCATCACCTCCAGAGCCCAGCTGTCGAAGCCACGCCCGTTCGTCCCAAAGGCTTTCCTACCCGTCACAGAATCGCGTAGTGTAACGGTACACCGGCAGGCAATCAAGGGTTGCTTGCCAGCAAAGTACGCGGTTTTTTGGTTGGAAAACTGGAATCAGACCGCAGAGTGCCGTAGCCCCACCGGACGGGCTGACGCCCGCCGCTCGCCTGGATTGCCCTGGATTTGGCGAACGTGGCGGCGTCAGCCCCACGGTGATTCGGCCGCATAACGTTCCCACCGGACGGGCTGACGCCCGCCGTTCGCCTGGATTTGGCGAACGTGGCGGCGTCAGCCCCACGGTGGTCTTCGGATCAGCTACGCCCGCTTGCGACGCTGGATCCGGCGGGTAAGAATGCTTCGGTTGCTTGCTTCCGCCATCTACACCATTTTCTCGGCAGGACCAACGAAAGGGCATCAAAATGACCAAGCGGTACCCCTCTTTATTGTTACTACTGGCCGTCTCTGTTTCATTTGGAGCCTGTTTTGCCGCGGCAGAAGGCCCCAAGGCCGCGGACCCGCAGCAAGTGGACGCCGATTTCGCGTTGCAAGGCGAATACTCGGGGATGGTCGGGGCCGGGAGCGACCAGCAGACGCTCGGCGTGCAAGTGATCGCGTTAGGCAAGGGTCGCTTTGAAGCCGTCGGCTATTTCGGAGGTCTGCCAGGTGACGGCTGGAATGGTGAAAAGCAGCTACGGGCGCAAGGCGAAGTCCAGGGCGAGGAGGTCAAGTTCCAAAGCGAACGCGGTTTGGCCACGTTGACCCGAGGGGAGATCATCGCCTGTGATCCGGATGGCAACGAGGCCGGCCGGCTCAAGAAGATCGTCCGGGAAAGCCCGACCTTGGGCAAGAAACCGCCCGCTGATGCGGTGGTACTCTTCGATGGAACCGCGGAGAGTTTGAAAAACTGGCAAGGCGGCCGGATGACCGATGACGGTTTGTTGATGGAAGGGACGGCCAGCAAGCAGAAGTTCGGCGATCACTCGATCCATTTCGAGTTTCGTCTGGCCTATCAGCCCGAGGCCCGCGGCCAGGGACGCAGCAACAGCGGCATCTACTTGCAGGGCCGTTACGAAGTCCAAATCCTGGATTCGTTCGGCCTGGAAGGCAAAGACAACGAGTGCGGCGGGATCTACTCGGTCAAATCGCCGGACGTGAATATGTGTTACCCGCCGTTATCATGGCAGACCTACGACATCGACTTCAAAGCGGCGAAATTTGACGATCATGGCAAATTGGTCACCCATCCGCGGATGACGGTCCGGCACAATGGCGTGATTATCCACAACAACGTCGAATTGCCGGGCGAGCGGTCGACAACCGCCGCGCCCGTTGGCCCGGGTGCGGAAAGTGGACCGGTTTTCCTGCAGAACCACGGCTGTCCGCTTCGATATCGGAATGTTTGGGTGGTGAAATAGGGTCAGTGGTCAGTGGGCAGCTGCCTGGGGGCCCAAGATCAATGCCACTTACTTTGGGACCGTTGGTGGCATTCTTGTTAGCGGAGCGGCGCAAGCCGCCCGGTTCTCCGACCGTAATACCGGACGGCTCGCGCCGTGCCGCTACAAAGTAAGCGGAATTGGGCCGAAGGTGGTTATCGCGTCGTTCACCCCGGAGCCAACGGCGACGGGGCAGATACGCCGTCGCCGCTGGCTCCTCGTCAGACAAGCGAGAAGCTGGACCACCTGAAACCGTCTTGCCGGGGCGGCTGCAAAAAATCCATCTTTTTGGGCGGAAGTTGTTGACACCCCGTGCGAAACTTGTTCATATTATAGCAGCGGCGACCGATTCCGGTTTCTGCGTTAAAAATGAAGCTAGTCGGATCTAGCCGGAATCGTTTCTCTTTATTTTCGTTTTCCCTTTTGGAAGGAGTTTGTTATGAGAAGAAGTGTGGGTCGCGGGTTTACGCTCGTGGAATTGTTGGTGGTTATCGCCATCATCGGAATTCTGGTTGCTTTGCTATTGCCTGCCATCCAGGCAGCACGCGAGGCGGCACGCCGCACGCAGTGCAACAACAACCTGAAGAACATTGGGTTGGGTCTGCAGAACTATCACGACACCTACAAGACGTTTCCGATGGGTGTCATGCATAGCGGGCTCCGAGGCGCGCCGCAGCTTGGCCCGTCGTGGCAGTACGGTATTCTGCCGTTCATGGAACAGCGGAATATCTACGACAAGATCGCGAACTTGATTCGCGCCGGGTCGACGGCACCTGCGGCGACAGTTTTCACGGCTAATGGTGCAAATGCGATTACCGGTCGCCCGCTGGACAAACTGATCCCGGACTACATGCGGTGTCCTTCGAGCCCGCTGCCGGTGATGTCCGACCAGACGGGCAGCATCTGCTTGTCGACTTACGTCGGTATCACGGGTGGAGTTGACATTACCACTACTAACAACGCGACGTTGCATCCGAGTCCGAACTTGTGGGGTAACCCGACCTCGACTCGTTCGTATGTCAACCGGGCTGGGGCGACGTTTGCGAGCGTTGGCGCTACTCCTGGTGCTGTTATCACGAGCAGTGGTATGCTGCCCATCGCCCAGCATGTGGGGATGAACGGCTGCACGGACGGAACGTCCAACACGATGATCGTTGGCGAGCAGTCGGACTGGTTGCGTGACGTGAATCGGACGATTTCGACCAAGTACCACGGCGATCCAGGCTGGAACGGATCGGGTGGTCCCAACTCGAACACCGGTACGGATGCAATGGGCGGTTGGTTGTCTGGGACAAATGTCGTTCCGGCGATCCCCGATCAGTTGTGGTCATCCGCGACGGATGTTGCACCACCGAACCAGGTTGCTTGGGGGGCAACCCCAATCATCTTTAACGTCACGACCGTACGGTACAAGCCGCACGTGAAGGAAGTCCTTGGCACAGGAGCAGCCCCTGGTTGCGCCGAGATCAGGGGCTTGAACAACCCGCTGCAAGCCGCGCATCCGGGCGGTTTGTTGGTGGCCTTCGTCGATGGCTCGGTGCAGTTCATCTCCGGCACCACCGACTTGGCCGTTCTGTTGCGGATCGCCATTCGTGACGACGGTCAGACCGTGAAGATCAACTAACGCAAGTTAGTTCCGCGAGTTGAAACGACTCGAAGATCCCGCTGAACGTCCGAGTTCAGCGGGGTCTCTTTTTTTGTGAGCGGCACGGCGCTAGCCGCCGGTGGTTTTGGTTTGTGAGCGGCATAGTAGCGGTACGGCGCGAGCCGTCCGGTATTTTCGGTCGGAAAACCGGGCGGCTCGCGCCGCTCCGCTAACAAAAACGCCCCCAATGGTCCCAGA
>CAZXYZ010000143.1:0-28962 GCA_964645045.1 uncultured Pirellulaceae bacterium
CGATGGCATAGTTGACACCGCCGTCCGTCGTCGCCGAGTGATCGAAGAACCAGTACCGGCCGCGGACCCCTAGACCATTGGTGCCCTCGTAGCCCATGACGAAGCGCGGTGCGGGCTCAAAACCAAACTCCACAAACTCCGAGTCGGACGCGAGCACGCCACCCGACTGATGATAGCGGAGGAACGTCAGTTCGCAGTCAAACGTCACGGCGCCATCTCCGCAGGCTGCGGAGATCATGTCATCGCCGTACAGATCTTTCTCGAAATCTCCGGCTCGTGCGACAGGTGGCAACAGTGCCGCGATGGCGAGGGCAACCACAGTAAGTGTCGGTTTTCTCATCGATATCTCCATACCTTGGAAGAAAGCGCAAGTGGAAATGGCTTGCCGCCCTGCGTTGGCCGGGACCGCCAAGTGTTCAAAGGGCCGTGTTCGCAAAGCGATCGGGCGACCGTCACACGTTCCGCACGGTAGCACGCGGATTTCGCGATGTGCATGCCACGCCGAATAGGGGATTCATCGACGCTAGGGGGACCGCAGTCCAGAAACGTCTGGCCCGTCGCTGCGAGCCGCACGATCGGCAAATAACGAACGCGGTTTGGTTCGACGACGAGGTTCAGGCCAAGGAATACATCGGGCCGACGGTGAAGCGGCGAACTTGATCCTGCGAGTATTTCTCGAACGATGCTGGCTTCTCGAACGAGGCCTTACAGGGTTCTCAGCATGACCAGCGCCAGGACCCCGCGTCCCGTCCAAGCCAACGTGCGAAGCCAGTTGGACCAGACCAGTTTTCGATGCGCGCCCGCGTCAAACCCGCCCGCCAGCCGCGTGTGCAGAGGCACTTGAACCAGGAACGTGGACAGCCAGATTACCGCCAGCAGCGCTATTCCGGCCGCCGACAGAATCCGTCCCGGGCCCGGCGGCGCAACAACCAGCAGCACCCCTGCCGCGACCGCTTCGATCAGCATCGTTGGTGCTACGACGAAAGTGGTTCGATTTTGGTGCTCGCGTTCGTAGGCGGCAAACTCGGCCGCCAGCACCCTCGCCATGAGCGGGTAGTGGACAATCTGGACGAACCAGATGACGCCCACCATGACGAGTGTGGCCGCGACTTGCGTGAGCAACAGGACTTCGATCATGGTTGGCACTTGGCAAGAAAGGAGTCGATCTCCTGCTCCAGTTCCACGCGGCTGCGCAGACCACGGATCCAGCGCTCGGGAATCGCTTGATATCCCAACGCGGCGCCCAACAGGGCGCCCAAGACCGCGCCGCGGTGACAATTGTCGCCGCCCAAGTTCGTATTCGCGACCAGGGCCGTCTCGAAATTGTCCGAGTAACGTGCGGCAAGGTATAAGACGCCCGGAAAGGAATGCTCGATGTAACAGGCCGGGCTCAGAATTCTTCCGATGACCTCCAGGTCGGAACGCGCATGGCGGAACCCGCGCGGTGCCTCGAAATCGCGGACGACGCCGGAATCACGCTGCAGCGCCGCAACGTCGTAGTACCAGTGGACGGGCATGGCCAGGGCATCGCCCACGAACAGGCCCCAGAGGGCTCCCCGCCAACGGTCGAGCTTGTCTGAATCCACCATGTCTACGACTTCCGCGCCCAGGCCGTGACTTCCGCCACCGTGTGCTGGAATTTCCGCCGCGTCTCGCGGATGACGAATTCCAGGTCCTGCGGCTCATCCAGCAGCTCGAACTGACGACTCAGAATCTCGCGGAGGGCGTCCAACGTCCAATACGGCTCGCCCGCATGCCGGAAACCGCCCAACCAGTTCTCTTTTTTCGTGAACTCCTCTAACCAAGTGTAGGGCGAGGTGATGACCAGAACACCCCCCGGATTCAGCCGCTCGTGAATTGTCTCCAAGAATCGCCGGGGATCGTACAGCCGATCGATCAGATTCGCGGCCAGGACCAAATCGTAGCCGGTGAATTGCGGCTTGAGGTTCGTAGCGTCGCCTTGGAAGAACTCGACACGATCGGCGACGGGGCCGAGGCCCCACTCGGATAAGCGGGCTTCATGGTAGGAAACGACCTCCCCCTCCTCGACCCGCTCGTAGTGCGCGACGCCTTTCTCCTTCAGTTGCAAGGCGACGCGGATGAACCGGGCCGAAAAATCGATCCCGGTGACCAGCTCGAATTCCTTCGCCAACTCGAACGTCGCCCGCCCCACCGCGCAGCCCAGGTCCAAGGCTGTGCGCCGCGGGCGCTGACGCGCGTAGTGGCCGCAAATCGCAGCACATCGCACCGCAAAATTCGGGACCTCGAAATACCGCTGGCCGTAATGGAATTCGCAGTACTGCGAGACGGCCGAGTCGGTCTCGTACATCGCCTCGGGCAGGGTGAGCGGCTGCTCCGACTGCACGTAGCGCAGCCCCGCATGCTGGAAGAAGTGCCGGCGAAACGCGTAGCGCGAGTCGCGGGTCGCCTCGTTCCCGGTCGAAATCCAGGAACCGCCTTTGATCAGGTTGTGCTGCGTGTCGAACGTGGGCGTCGAGAAGTCGTCGTAGCAAGGGTGGATCTGAAACCCGTCAAACCCCGTGATAGGCGTTTCCGTCCACTGCCACACGTTGCCAATGAGATCGTAGAATTCACCAAATCGGAAATGGCTCACCGGACACGACGAGGCCCAATGCTCCAGATTGATGTTGCCCGGTGCTGTCTGCCAATACGGCTGGTCCGGGATGTCGTGCAGGTCCCGCAGCCGGTAACATTCGGCCTCGGTCGGCAGCCGAACCGGTTTACCCGTCTTGTTCGCCAGCCAGTTGCAAAAGGCCTTGGCCTCCAGATAGTGTACCTCGGCGGGCCAATCCCAAGGCATATCAATGATCTGAGCCATCGTCCGGAAGCGGTAGCCGTCCGACGAATCGATCCAGAACAGCGGATGCCGGGCCTTCGAGAACCCGACCCATTTCCAGCCCTCGTGCGTCCAGAACTGCTCCTGTTCGTAGCCGCGGTCTTCGACGAAACCCAAGTATTCCCGGTTGGAGACCAGATATCGGCTGGCAGCGAAGTCCCAGACATCGTTTTCCTGACGGCCAAATTCGTTGTCCCAGCCGTACAGCGGGTGGTCCTTGGACTTGCCCAGCACGACGCGGCCTCCGGCGACCGGCACCAGTTCGTTGGCCGGCGCCTCGCCCGCCAGCGGGCAGATGCTCCACAACGGGAGCTGCCGCACCAGCTCGATCGGCAAGCGCCGGATGATGACCGACGACGTCTCGATGTGGATCCGCTGGTGTTCGATACCCATCACGATCACCCAGAACGGATGGTCCCAGTGGATCGGCATCACCAGGGGCATGGTCCGGATCGTCTCGTCGACGGCCGCCCGCACGGCGTCGCGATACGCCTTGACCTCGGCCAGCGTCGGCCAGTCGTAATTCGCTGGGTTCAGATCATCCCAGGACATCTCGTCCACGCCGACCGCAAACATGGATTCGAACCGCGGATTGATCCTGCGGTCGGTGATCTTGGCCACGATCAGCTTGTTGATATAGAAAGCCGCGGTATGCCCGAGATAGAAGATCAACGGGTGCCGCAACGGCTCCGGCCGCAAGTAGAACGCGGCCTCCGTAGCCAGGGTCTCGTAAAGCTGTTCGTCCAGACTGTAAGTGGCGTGGAAGTACTGCCGGATTTCCTCGCGTTTTGCGATGGCATCCCCGGCGTTGAGGATGATCGTCCTGGTGTTCCTGAGATCCATAAATTCCTCGATACGATACGGCATTTCAAGGCAAGATTCAATGCAAGGAGGCCCTCGCCGCGGTCCAAGCATGAACCGTGTGGCGGACACACTTCAACCTGCAATTTTGCTTCAGATTATGCGTCAGCCACTCAAAACACAATTACCCACGTGGTTTTACCCACGTGGTTTCTCATGGGGTTCCTCACGGCCCAAACCCGGGTTCCAAGACCAGGATGCCAACAGCGACTTAGCACCGTTCGAGAAATAACTGTCCGATTGCGCCGTGGCGTAAGCTTCCAGCTTGCGGTCGGTGGTGGCACCGCAAGCTGGAAGCTTACGCCACTTAGTTCTCGAACGGTGCTTACCGCTGAAGACCCGCGCCCGGACGCGTCAGCGCTGAACAAACGCCGGTTGCGTCAGCTTCTGGCCGTCAGGCCCGGCGGAGGATTGTCAGCGATCGCGGGGCCAGCGTCCATTGTTTCGCCGCAGGTGCGGACGGGTTGTCGATGGGCACAAAGGCTTCTGCGGTCGCTATCTGAATCGGGTTGCGGCCGTAGTTGGCCAACGCCAGATACAGGTCTCGATTCGCGAACACGGAAGCGACCGTGTCCTTTGTCAATGGTTCCGTGAACAGATCGGATTCGCCGATCTCGAGCCAAGCCCAGGTGCCGTCTTCGACCAACGGCAGGTATTGCTTCAGCCAGCGGGCGTGCGTGGGCCGCGTTTCCGGGCGCTCGGGGACGGCGTCCCAGCCGCCGTAGGTGTAAGGTCCCTGGGGGTTGGCCTGATAGTGCTGCCAGGCTTCGCGGCAGCGCCGCACCCAGAAATCCTGATCGGACGCGTACTGAACGCCGGGGATCATGCCCCGCTCGCCGGTAAACGGGCGGCCGGCTTGCAGCATCGGGAACTGCAGGTAGGGGATGGCGTGCAGGTAGGGCTCGTCGGCGCGGTCGATCTTTGCAAACGTCATGTCGATGCATGGCACGACGTAGGGCGGATAATTCTTGCCGCTTCCCGCAAGGGATCGACCTGGCCGACGCCTTCGCCCACCCAGAGATAATCGTAGACTTTCCAGCCCGCCGTCCGCGGCTGGTCGGCGGCGTCGACGTGCAGCTTCAAGATCCCGCCCCGCCGCTGGACTTCGGCATAGATCAGGGCCAGCAGGTCGCTGAACGCACCGTCGTGCTCCGGTGTCTCGTCGAACGCGGGCACCTCGTCCGCGGCCGGAGGCTGCTTCGGCTTGCGGAAGTTCTGCACGTATCCGCCGTCGATGTAGATGCCGTCCAGCTCGTAGGTGTCCAGGATCCGGGCAATCCGCGGCAGCAAGAACGCCCGCCAACCGGGACTGGCTGGCGAACAGCGGGCCATGTTCCAATAGCCGAGCACCAGGTTGTCGCCCTCGCGCGACCACTCCTGGCGAAAATCCGGATCGGTCCGCTGCAGGAAGCAGGTCGAGGCATACGTGAGGATTTTCATCCCGCGGCGGTGGACCATGTCGATGAAGCGGCGGAATCCGGCGGGATTCAAGGCCGTGTACTTGTCGCCGCCGAACAGCCGCAACGAATCGTTCCAATCGTCGAAGACCTGGATCAGCTGGATGCCGTGCTCCTGCAGGCGATCCAACTCGCGCTCGTCGTATTCGCCCGGATCCCAAGGTTGGCGGCAGGGATACTCGCCGAGGTTGTAGGAGCATTGAGCCGGCAGGTAATTGGTGATCAGGTGCTTCCGCAGGCACGAACGGATCGCACGCCCCGCGACGCCGATGTTCTGCAGTCGCCGCCGATGATCTTCGGCCGTGTAGCGGTTCAGGATCGCCGGCGTGCCGGCCGCGCTGGTACTGCTGACGGCGGCCGAGCCGGTGCCCGGGGCCGCGGAGAGAACCGAACCTGCGACGGCCGCCTGAGCGCCCGTTTTCAGAAAATCGCGACGGTGCATGAAAGGTGCTCCTCGAAGAAACGCCATTGGCCCTCGATTTGGAAATCGCCCGGATATCAACGTTTGCCGTTTCAAACGATCGGATCCCAACGAATGAAGGAGTCAACGAATGGCGGATGGGGCGCCATTCACTGATTCCCACATTCGTTGATCCCTTCATTCGTTGGGGTGATTCCGACGTCAAACCGTGACATCCCATTCCAAACAACATGCGTCGACGATTCCATTTGGTGCTGGTGCTGAACCTGACGCTCAGCCAGGCATCCTCGTGATCACCGCAACTGTTTGCGCAGAACCGGCACGAGCAGTTCCGTGATCACTTGATGGCCGGCGTCGTTGGGGTGCATGCCGTCGAGCAGGAGATTGTCCGCGTTCTTGGCCGTGAACGCGGCGTGTACGTCCACCAGCGGCACGGCGAGTCCGGTTGCCAGCTTGCGCACGGCTTCGTTGTAGCGTGCGAGCACCGGCGCATCGAAGCCATCGGGCTCCTGGGGACGGTACGGCGGCTTGCCGTACAGTTCGCGGAGTTTGGACGTCCAGCGTGTCGGGTTCGCCGTCATCAGCACGGGCTTGACTTGTTGCTCGCGAAGCCTGGTGATCATCCAGCGGAGGTTTTGCTCATACTCAGGCAAGGGCACGCGCGGTTCCGTCGCGGGCGGCTCCTTCCACACATCGACCGCCGCGTCGTTGAGGCCGAACTGAATGACCACCACGCGCGGCTTGTGGGCCAGCACGTCCCGCGCGAAACGGTCGCGGGCGTTCTTTGTGGTGTTGCTCCCCACGCCGGCATTGTAGACGGACAGCGTGAAGCCCATGCCCGGCAACGCTTCTCGCACGCGGTCGGCATACACTTTCTCCACCACTCCCGGACGCTCGGCCGTGGTCGAATCGCCGAACATGATGATCCCGCCCGGCTGTGGCGGCGCCACGACGGGCGGCTTGTAGACCGGGATCTCGCCCTGCCCGAGTTCGGCCACGTCGATCTTCATTCGCAGGCCGCCCTGCATCGTGGTGATCCACAGCTCGCCGGGCTTGCGCTCGTATAGATATGGATAGGAAACCCGGCCACCGGGGCCGTAGTTGGCCGCGATGACCTGCGGCGGCGACCACGTGACGCAGTCGTCCGACGAGAAGGCGAGGGACAACTCCTCCCGGCTGCTGCCGCTGTCCGGACGGTGGCGCGGCGGATGATTCCACAACAGGGCAATCCGCCCGTCCGCCAACCGCGCCATTTGCGCGCAGCACGTCACGGACTTGATCTGCGATTGCCGGAGGTCCTCCCACAGCAATCCGCCGTTGCGCGAGACGGCCTCGTACAGCCAACCGGTCTCGGTGCGGAGCAGTTGAACCAGCGAACCATCCTGGCGCTCGATCACGGTGCCTTCGATAGACCCCGCGTGATCGTGCCGGCCCTGGCCGATGTCCAGCACATTGCTGCGCTGCCACGTCCGGCCTTGGTCCTCGGAGACGAACACGACCGTCGCATGACGCCACGCCGGGATGATCTCCTGACCCACCAGCACGATGCGTCCGGTCTTGGTCTCGATCAACGAGTGAATGCAGCCGCACCAGGGCTTGTTCAGGAAGACGGGCTCTTGCCACGTCTTTCCGTCGTCCAGACTCCGGCACGCGTAGATGGGCAGCACGAAATCCTGCCAATCCGCGTCCGGCGCACCCCAATTCCAGCCCGGCGGCGATTTCAGCTCCTTCATATTCATCCACGCGGCGATGACCACGCCGTCCCGCGTGCGGAGCAGGGCGCGCTCGGCGCTGATGCGGTACTTCTGCTCGTCGCGAAAGATCGGTGTTGCGGTCCACGTCCGGCCTTCATCGCCACTGTGCAGCGCGTGCTGCGCAGCCACGCACAGCACCCCGCCATCGCCCGTAGTCACAAACGGCCCCTGATTTGTGAACGGCAGCGGCGTGGCCCGCGGATGCAGCGTCGGTGGAAGATCCTTGGCGTCCCCCACCGCGGCGGCCAGCAAGGCCAGCAGCAGGGCGGCCGCGGAGACTGCGGAAAAGCGTGGAGTTGTTCTGAGCATGGAAATGTCCTGTCCTGGTATCAGCGCCAGCTCCCTGTGGCAGGAGATGCATCGCCGGGTGCATGGTCAGTGCTTCTCGTCAGTTTTTGATCACGCGAACGTTAGTGGTCGTGACATCCCGCACGTATTCCGGCCCCGGAACGACCGTTAGTGCTTTCCCGCTGGGACCGTACTGCACGAGGTTGGTGAGAATCGAGTCGGACAGCGAGCCGCCGATCAAGATCGTGTGGCTCGACTTGCTGATGACGTTGTTGACGACGATCCGGCAGGTATCGCCCAGCGGTGCTACGCCGCCGCCGTAGGCGCTGTCGCCGATCTTCACCGCCGCTCGGCACTGGACTTCCGCGGGCGAGGTGTCGATCAGGCCGTCGAGCAGGATATCGTACATCCGGACGCCGGACGTGTTAAGCAGCCGGACGATGTGATGGCCGCCGCGGCAGTAACCCTTGATGTCTCTCAGAATGACCTGCCGGATATCGTCCCGCCCCTGGCCGCGGTCGGTGGTGGAGCTGACCATGGTGGACGCCATGCCGCCCGCCACGCTGTCAGCCCGCGGAATGGCGGTCAACGCAATCAGGTCGTCGCCCGTGTACCCTGTAATGTTTTCGATCAGGATATCGTGGCACCCCAGGCGCAAATCGATTCCGTCCTGGTTCAGAATCGTCTGCCGAGTGCCGTCGATCACCTTGAAGCCGCTGGACGCGAAGTCGATGTCCCGCAGCGTGCCGTGGGCACAGCGTTCCAACGAAATCGCCCAGCCGTGGGAATCATGCATGGCGATGTTTTGGATGCTGAAGCCCTCGACAAACGCCAGCAGGATGCCGATATTCCGCCAGTCGCCGGTCTGGCTCTCTCCCGCGACGCCGGCGTCGGTGCCGAAGGTTTTGGTCCCGATCGTCTTGCCGCTGTCGCCGGTCGCCCGCGGCCGGTCGGCTCCCTCCAGCACCGCGCGGCCGATGCCGCGGATGTGGATGTTCTGCAGCGGCTGGATGTCCGTGATGCCCAGCCCACAGTTCGCGCTGCGCATGAAGTTGTCCCGGCAGCGATCCGAGAGTTTGATCCGGCAGTTGTCCAGTTCCAGCGTGGTGTGGCTCCGCAGCAGGATGGCCGAGTCGATCAGCCAGACATCGAGCCGCTGCCCGTCACGGACATTGACGCGCGGGATCACGACCCGACAGCCCGCCGCCGCGGCGGCATCAATCGCCCGATTGATTCGCTCGACATCGGTACCCTCAAACTCGTTGGGCGTAACGGCCAGCGGCGGCGCGGCAGCGGCCGGCACCTTGCCGGGGAAAAGACAGACGCAAGTCGCCGACAGAAGTACAAGAGCCCGGCACCAGCTGTCTGCACGCGAGATCATGGTGTTCCTCCTAGAAGTCACTCCTCGAATGATGCTAAGCCATTTGCGCTGGAGGCATGGCCCGAACCTCCCCGCAGAACGAACCTGGAGTTCATCGTGGCTTGAGGCACACCGCAGAAAACGAACCACCCACGCGAATCTAGCACGGATGGCAAAGCCGGGGCACGGATAACGAAAGAAGCCTGCCTTGCGTCCGTGCCCCGGCTTTGCCATCCGTGCTATCCGACGCGGTCCAAAGTCCACTGGGTCGATCATTGACTGCTGGCTGCCTTACCGCACGATCTCGCGAAGGTCGATCAAGTAAATCTGTCGGCCGCCCTGGTGCGGGGAGTCGATGGTCACGCTCCGGCCGTCGCGGCTGAGCCGTGGATGCGTGTCGCAACGCCACTCGCCCGCGTACTCCTTCGGCAGCAGGAAATGGCCGAGCGGCACCACACGATCGGTAGGCACGTGGTACAGGTAGACGTTCTGGAGGCGATTGCGGTCGGGATAGGAATCGCACAGCACCCACTCGTTTCCCGGCAGATAGGTGCAGTGTCCGTCGCCGGTGGGCATGCCCGGTCCCACGCTTGCGACCTCTCCGCCCGGCTTGTCCTCGAACACGTAGAACCCCGGCCCCGGCTGCTTGGACCAGGCGAGGATGTGCTGCGGGTCGCGCCAGATAAAATGGGAAGTCACGCCGTTGGTGTCGACGACCCGCAGGTCCGATCCGTCCGGCGCGGCGGTAAACATGCGCGTGACGTGCGCGCGGGCGCCCGGCTCCTTGAACCGGTGCAGGAACTCAAACCGCGTGCCGTCGGGATTGACCAGCAGGTGGTTGAACCAGTGCTTGGCGTGGCTGAGATCGCGGCCCGGGAACGGAATCTTGGCGGCGTCGGCCAGACTGATCAGCAAGTCCTGCCGTCCGGTCTCCAAATCCACGCGCCAAATCCCGGCGTCCCCCGGGGCCAACACGTCCCGGTTAGGATCGGGGATCCCGTTGTAGCCGTACCCCGGCCGCGTGCCGGCCAAGCGGCGAAAATCGGTGGCCACGGCCCAGCGGCCGTCCGGGCTGACGGCGTAGATCGGATGGGGCACCGTCCGCTGAACGCGGGTCTTCACATTGAGAATCCGGCACACATAGCGGTCGCCCTGGCGGTCGTTAAAGAGGACCTCGTCGGCACAGCCGGGCCGCCACTGCAGCATGCACCCTTGCTGCCAACACCAAGCCGTCGATTGGCCCAGCTCGATCCACCGGTCGCCGTCGGCCAGATCGATCATCCCCACCGTGACGGCATCCTGCGGCGTCGGCGAACGGTGCTCGAAATCGACCTCCATGCCCAAGGCATAGCGGTTCGCGGGATCGAACTGGAGCTTGTCGTAGTAGGCGAACCAATGCAACTTGGGCCCCCGCGTGATGGCCCGCACCGGAGGCAGCGTTTCCTCCGCAGCCCCCCACCCCTGCACCTCGCCCCGTCCCAGGGCCCATGCCGCCGCCGAAGCCGCCGCCGAAGTCGCCAGAAAATCACGCCGCGTCAGATGCATCGTTGGTGCTCCATTCATTTTCGAATCTGCAGTGTCTCCAAATCAATGTCCACCCACAAGGCCGCGTCATGGCCGCCTTGAGGGATT
This sequence comes from uncultured Pirellulaceae bacterium, assembly GCA_964645045.1. Lineage (GTDB taxonomy): Bacteria > Planctomycetota > Planctomycetia > Pirellulales > Pirellulaceae > Anammoximicrobium. Next base: position 10,631 of record CAZXYZ010000143.1, read on the forward strand.
TCGTGGTAGACGAAGTTGCTCTTGCCCTTCATGGCGGCGGCGATCTTCCGCGTTTCCGCCACCGGAATCAGTTGGTCGTTTTCGCCCATCGTCAGGATCACCGGCATGGTCAACCGGTCGGTGTGGGCCAGCACGGAACGGGCCTGGTACAGGTCCGGTTTTTCCTCGGGCGTGCCACCATACGCGGCAAACACGGTCGTCGCGAGTTTCTGCAGCACGGGATTGTCGCTTTTGGACGCGAAATCCAGGCGGGCCAGGATATCACACATCCCCATCGCAATGACCCCGTGAATCTTCTCGGGATGGAGGACTGCGTAAGCCATCGCGCTGGAGGCCCCGCCCGAACCTCCCAGCAGAACGTATCGTCGGCAGCCGAGTTCGTCCCGGCAGTAGCGGAGCAGGTCCGTCAGGTCCGCGGTGGCGGCGGGGCTCATGTAGGCCGTACCGCGCAGGTTGACGGACAGCAGCGGATGACGGTCGGCCTGAATCCGGGTCAGCCAGAACTCGCGGACATCCTTTCGCGTGAAGATCTGATCGGCCGAGGAAAACGAGCCGTGCAGATAGACGATCGTGTTCGTTGTGGGATCGCCGGGAAGGAATAGTGCCCAATCCTCGGCGCCGTCGACCGCGCTGCGGTAAGTGATCCGCTTCGTTCCTGCGGGATACGCATCTCCCCGCTCCAGCGTTACCGAGGTGACGGTCATCCGTTGTGGCTGCTTTGTCTCCGGTGAATCAGAGCAATTGGCCTTGGCCGGATCGGCTCCCGGGCAGACGGCGCCGGGGCCGGCAAGGATGACCGCTGCAAAGGCCGATTGGCAGAAAAATTGATAGCAGAAAAATGATCCCTTGAAGCGGAGGTGTTCTCCCATTTTTTTGCCATCCATTTTTCTGCCCAGGATCGGCCCTAACGGCGCGGATTATTGATGCGCGTCCAGCCACGCTTGCAGGTCGGGGAGGGAGCGGAAGTCGAACAGGGCTTTCCCCAGTTCCTGCAGCGCTTCGATGGGCAATTCGCGCACCTGCTGTTTGACATCTTCGGGCAACGCACCGCAGAGCCTCGCCAGTTGCACCAACACCACGCTCGCGCCGCCATCCACTCGCCCTCGGGCTTCAGCGATGCGTTCCACAGACGTCACGTGTGGCATGTTCAGACTCCCCTCAAGAGCGGCCAGCTCCTGTTCAAATTTCTGGCTCAAGTCCTGCCGCAGGTTCATCATCCAGTCGATCAAGCAGAAGATCTCTCGCAACTCATCCGCATTATAGCCCAAATCATACAAATTGCGTACCAGTTGCCACTTGGCCCGGTAGCGACCCTCCGGATCACTCGCCGTGCGCAGGGCCTCGATCTGCGCCCGTGCGATCTGCACGGGAAGCGACTGATCGTCCCGCCATTCGCCGTCCAGTTTATCGATCAGTTTGCAGACCGGGAACTGCAGGCGGCTTTCGAAATCGGCAACGCGGAATACGTACTCGCTGGGCCGCCAGTTCTCGTCCAGGTCCGCCAGGACCACCAGGGTGACGACGCGTTGCTCGTGGATCCAGACCAAGCCACTGTTGTAACGGAACATGCGGAACTCGAAGCCGGTCTCCCGGCCTGACTGCACGTCCAGGTGCAACAGAATCCACTGCTCGCCGCCCGCCAGTAACTTCACCTTGGCCAGCATGTCCACGGACCTGGGGCGACGCCGGGACCGCGCCAGAATCCGGCTCAGTTCTTTGTCCGCCCACTCCGGCGGATAGCGCCAGTCGATGGCCGCCGCGATCGCTGGGAAGTACTTTTCCAGAATCGCGCGGAGATGGAGCCGGCCCATTCCTTCCACGCGCCGTCGTAGTCGCTGTGTTGCTCCGGCGCCTTGCGCCTTCTGGGCTTCGCCATCGCTTCCTCCAGTATTGCCGCGTTCTCGGTCGCCGCACGAGGCGGCCGCTACGGAAGCCGCCGCTTCTGGCGCCCTGGCCCCGATATTGTGCCGAAACAGAATCGCGTCTACCAGAGGATGACCGCAGTCCTGCAGCGGGGGGCGTTGCAATTGCGTCTGAAGTCTGCCAACCGCGAAGCGGTTACACACCGTAGCCCAGGGTCAGCGGCGGGACGCCGCGCCACCCTGGGTAACGGTTCCATTCAGAATGATTTCCGGACCCCAACGGGGTTCCACAGGGGCGGCTCACGCGGTCGGTCCCTTTGTGCAACCCCTTCAGGGTTGGCGGGCATCGGGTGGGCGCTACCCAGGGTGCGCTGCGCGACCCTGGGCTACGGTGTGTAACGCCTGCGGCGTAAAAAGACCGCCCGCGGGGCGGGAGATTTTCGTGCGTGGCCGACCCGCGGCGAGGAGGGGCGGATCCGGCGTCAGAGTTGGTCGCGGAAGGCGCGTTGGACGAGGGAGTGGAAGACAACGCCTGATTCTGAGATCAGCTGCAGCTGGCGCGACCGCATTCGTTCGGGGCGTGCTACCAGTTCCTCGTACTTTCGCTGCAATGTGACAGGTGGTAGGGGAACAGCCAATGTCGCGAAGTGCCGGCTTCCCCGGCGCCAGGCGTATCCACTTCGACCCATCCAGCTTCTGGCCGTCGAACTCATCGCTGCAGACGAGCTTCCATTCATGAATGCCCTCGGCTTGCCCGAGGGATGTCTACGTTCGTCGCTACGCACACCGCGCCTACGCCAATTCCCGCTTCGCCTTTCCAATAAGCACCGTTCGAGAAATAAGTGAGCGGCAAAGCGCGAGCCCAATGCCACTTACTTTGTAGCGGCACGGCGCGAGCCGTCCGGTACTACAGTCGGAGAACCGGGCGGCTTGCGCCGCTCCGCTAATAAAAACGCCCCCAAATGGTCCCAAAGTAGGTGGCATTGGGCGCTCACTTGGCACCTGACACTTAGAACCGCTAACAAAACCGAAATCGGAGACCTTCGGTCGGCGGTTTCGGCGGGGTCTGAGACCCGCGCCGAGCAGCTTTGTTAGCGGTTCCGAGTTTCTCGAACGATCCCAAACGTCATCACCGGCCCCGCAGCCGCAACCGGACCAGCAGGTCGTTCAGTTCGGCCTGGGCCGATGCCGTCTCCGGCAACCGGCTGTGCGCATACGCTTGTTCGAGGCCCGATACCAGACGTTCATATTCCCGTTGATGGAACGTCAGGTCCGCGTCCGTCAGTTGCGAGCGTTCACCGCCGGCCATTTTCCGTGCGACCAATTCGTCGATGTACGGCAGCTTGGCCTGCTCGTTGAGTTGGAGCAGGTTGGCCTCGACCTGGCCGGTCCGCATCAGATGGATGCCCGTCAGCAGCACCCGATACACATACAGCAGGGGCTTCACCTTGGGCGGATGATCTTTCTGAAACAGCTTCCATTGCGTGGCGGCAAAACCGAGATAGTGGTGGGCGTGGTTCCGGGTGATGCAGCCGGCGGACAGTTGCTTCAGTTCCTCGTGCTCCGGGGTGGAATGGACCACCAGCGGCGATAACAACTGCTCCAGCACGTAGCCGTTCTTCCGCAGCAGCAAGGTGAAAAACTTCCGCGCATCGTGCGTCACCAAGTCCACTTCCAACCCGTCGTACACGCCGGATTTCTCCACGGTCTCGCGGCCGGTCTTCAAGCCCACGACTTCGGCCAGCGGCAGCAGGTGGACGCCCCGCAGGTCGAAGTCCGAGTCGGCGGATGGGAATCCGTACAGGTGCGCCCCGCTGATCGTGGCGAAAACCAGAGGGTACAAATGCTGGTCAACTTGTTTCTGTAGCCGTGGATCGACGATCATGGTTCACTCGTTCATGGCTTCGTGCCGGGCCTTGATCAGAAAAGTGTTCGCCCGTTCGTAGTCCGGCCGGTCGGCCAGTTTCGTCTGCGCGAAAGCAGTATCGAATTCCCGGTGCAGGCTCAGCCGCCAGTTCTCCACTTCACTCCAGGGGATCTCGCCCCGCTTGATCGCCAGCAGTTGTTCCCGGTGCTCGTCCACACGCACCGGCACGTAGCCTTGCCGCAGGACCACGATGCCCGACAACAAGAGCCGGATCAAGTGCATCACGTGCTTCCATTTGACCTGGCCCTGGTTGCGGAGGTCGGACTGCATCTTCTTGAACTGCGACATCACGTAGCCGTTGTACGTCTGGTAGACCAGGCGGGACAGGAAGACGGCGCGCATCTGGAGCAACTCGTCGGCCAGCGGCGTTTTGGTCTCGACGAGCGGCGTGTACAGGCATTCCAGCACGTTGGGGTTGGACTTCAGCGCCAGGACGATGAACTTCTGAATTTCCCAGTACGCCTCCTGCGTAGCCTCGTTCTCCAATTGCTCGGGCACACCGTACAGCGACCAATGCAGTTCGGCAGGCGGCAGATAGATGCCGCGGCGGTCGGTGTCGGAATCGGCGCCGTCCAGTCCGTAAGCTCGTGAGCCGACGATACAACGGTAGATGACCCGTTCGAACAGGTTGCACCGCTGGATGCTGTGCGCTTTTTCCCCGATCTCGCCTTCCTTGAACTTGGCCAGCAACACGAGGTCATCGTGGGCCAGGGAGGCTTCCACGCCGTCGGTAAAGCGGACACGGTACGTGTGCTGGTGGTCGTTGGGCGACTTGACAATCACCCCCACCGCGCCCCGTGGGTGCAGGGTACGCCGTCCAAGCCCCATGACATCGGCGAGCGTTACCACCTGCGCCCCAGCGGCATAAATCAGGTTAGGATGTACGTGGACACGTCTTGCCACGGTCGGATGCCTCCAAACGCCGGACGGCGAACAAGGCAACCACCCGCCTTATCTGTCGGGCGGTTGCGTTTCTGTTCAGTCCTTAAAAGTACCATTCCCAGTTCACGCCGTCAAAACCGGCTGCGCCGAGACCCGAAACCCTAATCTTTCACCTAATCTCTCACGTCATCTCTTTCCCCCTGGCCTTCGAGTCGGAGAAAGATTAGGTGGAAGATTAGGTGAAAGATAACGGCGATCGTCATCCAAAGTATCCCAGATTCCCCACTGCTACAAATTCTTGTAGGCTGAGCTTCCACGCAAACAAACGTTTTTTGTGAAGACGACAACTCACCTTGGAAGGAGGTTCGGCCTTGAAACGTACCTACGTGCTGCTTTGCGGAACGGTCTGTGGGGCCGTCCTCTGGTCGTTGACCGCAATGTCGCCGGCCCAGGAGGGGACCGGCGACGAACTGGTCCCCTTGGTGGTCAATCTGCTGGGCGAAAAGGATAAGGATATGCGAGCCCTGGGCCTGGAACAGGTCCGCACGGAAGCTAGAGGGCAGGCAGCCACGCGGCAATTCGCGGCCCAATTGCCGAAGTTGCCTCCCGATGTCCAGGCCGCGTTGCTCGGCGCCCTGGCCGACCGGGGAGATCCCGCCGCGCGGCCTGCGGTGGTCGATCTCTTGGCCGCCAGTCCCGACGCTGCGGTGCGGCTGGCGGCGATCGGAGCCTTGGGCTTGCTCGGCGAACCGGCCGACGCGCGGTTGTTGCTGCGGTTGCTGACGGTAGGTTCACCGGCCGAGCAGTTGGCTGCGCGGACCGCGTTGACTCGCTTGCCCGGCGAGCCGGTCTCAGCCACGGTGGCCGCCGAAATGAAACAGGCCGGCGCAGCGAAGCGCGCGACGCTGATCGGCATCCTGGCCACCCGCCGTGCCTTCGACACGGCCGCAGACATCCTGCCCGCCGCCGTCGACGCCGACCCGTCGGTGCGCTCTGCGGCGATCGCAGCGCTTGGGGAACTGGCCGGCCCCGAACACATCCCGGGCATGGTTCGCGGGATCCTGGCCGCCGAAATAGGCCGCGAGCGCGAAGCGGCCGAAAAGGCGGTGATGTTGGTCTGCAGCCGGATCAGCGACGCCCGGCAGCAGGCCGCCCCCTTGTTGGCTGCCATGGAACCATTGAATGAGGCCGACAGGATGGCCGTCCTGCCAGCGTTGGGACGCGTGGGCGGTCCGGCGGCGCTGAAGATCGTAAAGGCCGCGATTGCCGACTCGGATCCCCGGATGCACGAGGCCGGGCTCCGTGCCTTGTGCAATTGGCCGGATGCGTCGATTTCCCCCGAACTGATGGAACGTGTGCAGACGGACGAGCACCCTGGAGACCGCACCGCGGCGTTGCGGGCGCTGATTCGTGTCGCCCCGCTGCCCGACGGCCGTTCCGACGCCGAGAAATTGGAGCTGCTGAAGAAAGCCCTGAGCCTGTGTACGCGGGACACCGAGCGGAATTTGACGCTGCAACGCGCGGCGGCCATCCGCACCCCTGAGACGCTCCGTTTCCTGACGCCCTATCTGGACCAACCGGCCTTTGCCCAGCCAGCGTGTCTGGCCGTCGTAGAACTGGCCCACCATCGCGACCTCCGCGAGCCAAACAAAGAGGAGTTCGACCGGGCACTGGACAAAGTGATCCAAACGAGCAAGGATGCCACGGTGGTCGATCGGGCCAATCGCTACAAGAAAGGCCAGACCTGGACCCGTCCCACGGTGCCGGAATAGTTGTTGGCTCTTCAAGAGGGTGGAATTTCAGCAGGCTCACACCAACTGCTGCTCGCAATACCCGATCGCCGCGGCCCTCTGTGACTTGGACGTTGGCCGCTCAGCGTTTGGCCGCGGTGAGTTTATCGATCAGGTAGTCCTCCGCCTGCGGGTGCTTCACGTCGGGCGCGCCGGGATAGACCAGTTCGCATTCGACGCCCACGCTGCGGAGCCGCTCCTGCAACTTCACGCCGTAGTTTGCCGTGTGCGTCGGGTCCCTCTGTTCCTGGCCGAGCGCGGGCGGGGCCGAGTAGATCAGGTAGATCGGCGGGTCATCCTTCGTGACGTGCTCGTAGGGCGAGTACTCTTTGATCCAGGGCAGAACCGATTCCCGTGCGGCGAGGAACTCCGCGAATCGCGTGTCGCGTGTTTTCGTGTCCCGCGGGTCGGGCATGAAGCCAAACGCGTGCCCGCCATAACGGCTGTTGGGCGTCCATTCCTTGAGTTGTTGCGGATCAAGTGAGGTCTGGGCCCCGATCACGGCGGCGCACCACAGGCGTGTGGATTCGCGGGCGACGGGGTCGTTGCTCTGCGGGTCGGCCAGGTCGTCGTGCAGCGCGAGCCACAAACTCGAACACGCGCCCGCCGAACCGCCCGTGGCGCCAATTCGGAGCTTGTCAAGGTTCCACTCGCCCGCCTTGCTGCGGACAAACTGCAAGGCTCGCGCGGCATCGCTCAACGGCCACTGGACAGGCGGTTTGACCTCCGCCAACATGGCCTGCGTGACGTAGCGGTAGTTGATGGAGACGACCGAGATGCCGGCCCCCAGGTACTTGTCCAGGCCGGCGACCCGCGCCTTGTCGCCCGCCACCCAACCGCCGCCGTGGATGTGGAACAGCACCGGCGTGGGCCGCGACGATTCCGCTTTCCAGAAGTCGAGCACTTGCCGTTCGTGCGTGCCGTAGGCCACGTTCGCCAGCGTGGGCTTCGTCTGTGCCGGCTCGGTGGGCTTGGCACGACCAGCCGACTTGGTCTCCGCTCCCGGTGTCGCGGGCGAATCGGCGGCGAATGCATGGCCGGACAGAAAGAATAAGCACGCCCAAACAAGGCTGAATCGTTTCATGGTTGGATCGCATTTCTACTCGGCAGAGCCGAGAGCCAGAGGACGAGCGGACAGGGTTTTCCATGGCTGATTGGACCGCCCAGGCGCCCGCCCGGCAAGAGCCCTAAAAGAATGATCGGCGCGACAGTCGGCGCGAGCGGACGGTTGACGAGCCCGGCGCGCCGGTCGGGACGGCGGCTCACTTGTCCCAAACATTGCAGAAATCCCGGCGAACGTTGGGCGTTAGCCCATCGGTGCATTGTCTCGGTGGCCTCTCTTCCGACCGTTGCTGATTTCACCGAAGGTGATACTGCGAACTCCTCGCGCAAATGTGCGGGCATGTGGAAAACCGGCGGGCTTACGCCGGCCGTTCGCCTCTCGGTATGCAACTACGGGGTTGCCCGAGTCCCGCTTCAACCGCTTTCCGCATTGGCAAGGCCGCCCCGGCGATGGTAGATTAGGGACCAGGCTGGCCGTTTGTAGCCAACGGGCCCGCACCTTGACCGATTTCCTGCCCCGAGCGTCAGGAGTTCAAACATGGGTATTCGTAGGAACGTTACGGTTCGAATATCGTTCAGCCCCTGGTTACTCGCCGCATGGTGCGGGGCGGGGCTCCTGGTGGCCTCGACGCGGGCGGCCGACGAAGCGGCCTTGCCCGACAATCTGGCGCGTTCGGCGGCGGTCGCGGCCACATCCGAGCATAATGCCTCGTACTTGGCCAAGTTCGCCACCGATGGCAAGATCCCGGCCCAGGGCAGCGCGGCGGAGGACTTGAGTGCCGCATGGTGCGTGCTGAAGTCGAAGACCGGCGACGCGGCCGATTTCACACTCCGCTGGGACCAGCCGGTCGACATCGCCGAGATCGTCTATTTTGGCCGCACGTCTTGGTTCATGCAGGAGTGTTTCAAGGATTTCGAGGTCTACCTGGACGAGGCAACTCAACCTGCGGCCAAAGGCACGCTCGAGATGCTCCACGGCCCGCAGCGGATTGCCGTGCCGCCCGTCAAAACGCGGAAGATCACGATCAAGTTCCTGAACTCCTACGGCGGCATGAACCCCGGGGCGGCCGAGATCATGGTCTTCGGCCAACCACTGTCGCGGAAGCAAGCCGCCCTGCTGCACCGCCTGTCCGGCGGCAGCGACATCGCGGGTGTCGACCAGGTATCTCCGGAAGCACTCCGCGACATGATTACTTGGCTGCAACACACGCACGGGCCGGCTTATCCAGCGGCCGACGAGCACCTCGCACGGCTCGCAGCCGTGGGACCGCGGGATGACGACGAAGCCCAACAGGAACTGGCCCGCCTGCAGCGCGACGCGTTGCTGTTCGACCTCGACCGGGTGCTGGTCATCAAGCGGCACGAGATCAACGCCTCGCACGTCTACACGTACCACTACGAAGGCCAGCAGAACGGCGGCGGGTTGTACGTGCTCCGCTGGCGCGAAGCAGACGCATTGCCCGTCGAATTAGTCGCCTCGCCGGACGGCCAGATTCTGGACTGCGATCTGTCCTACGACGGCACGCGGGTCCTGTTCAGCTGGCGGCGGAAAACGGGCGACGGCTATCACTTGTGGACCGTGAATATTGACGGCAGCGGCCTGCAGCAACTGACCGATGGACCCTGGCACGATTACAACGGCTGCTGGTTGCCGGACGGCGGGATCGCTTTTCTGAGCACACGCGCGCCTCAGTTCGCCTACTGCTGGCACGCGCCGGTCGGCGTCCTGCACCGCATGGGGGCCGACGGCACGAACGTGGTGCGGCTCTCGGCCAATTACCTGAACGACTTTACGCCCAGCGTGCTGGAGGACGGACGGCTGATCTACACGCGCTGGGAATACGTCGATCGGCCGGCAATTCCGATCCAGAGCCTATGGACGATCAACCCGGACGGCACGGGAATGGCCGGCTACTTCGGTAACCGCGTGTTGTCCCCGGGGACGTTCATGGAAGCCCGGCAGATTCCCGGCACGGCGAAGATCATCTGCACCATGACCGGCCACAACGGTCCCACGCGCGGAGCGATCGGCGTGGTGGACCGCAGCCGCGGCGTGAATGCGCAGGCGGCCATCGAGAACCTAACCCCCGATACGCCGGTGCCGGCGGTGGACAAGGGCAACGGCAACACGGACGGCAGCAAGCTGTACAGCGGCCCGATGCCGTTGGACGCGAAACGGTTCTTGGTTTCGGCTCGCGGTCCGATCCTGGTCCGCGATTTGGCGGGCACCTGTGCCTCGCAGGCATTGGCTCGCCCCACGGACGGCATGCAGTACTTCTGCGCCACGCCGGTCCGGCCACGGACGCGGCCGCCCGCCATCCCCAGCCGGCTGCCGGCCGACGCGGCCGGCCAAGCGCCGCTGGCAACTTTGTATCTGCAGGACGTCTATGCGGGCCTGGAGCCGGTCGTCCAACGCGGCGAAGTCAAATCGATTCGCGTGGTCCGCGAATTGCAGAAAACCGTTCGCATCGATCCTAGCTTGCGCGCGTTCGGCTTCCAGTTCCCGGTGATCTCCTGCGGCGCAACCTATGCAGGCAAGGACGTGATTGGCGAAGTGGACGTGAACCGGGACGGCTCGGCCTACTTCCAGGTGCCGTCCGGCGTGCCGCTGTACTTTATGGCGTTGGACAAGGACGGCCGCGCCGTGCAGCGGATGCGCAGCTTTACGCACTTGATGCCCGGCGAAGTTCAGGGCTGTGTCGGCTGCCACGAATCGCGGCTCGATTCGCCCCTTCGGCACCTGGCCGGCCTGGGCCTGGAACCGAAGCCGCTGCAGCCGCCGGAGTGGGGCAGCGGCGGGTTTGACTATTCACGAGTCGTCCAGCCGGTGCTCGATCAACATTGTGTCCAGTGCCACCATCCGCACGAAGTGACGAACGCCATCGATCTGACGGGCGACAAGACGGATTGGTTCAACGTTTCGTACGACGTGTTGGCCCGCGAGCGACAAGGCGGCCGCGGCACCTCGTACGTGAACTGGATTCCCACCTACAACGGCCAGGAATGGAACATCTTGCAGGTCGCTCCGAAGACGTGGGGATCGCCGCAGAGCAAGCTGTCCGACCTGGTGCTGTCCGGCCATCCCGACGCCGCCGGCAACCCGCAGGTCAAGCTGAACGCCGCCGAGCGGCGGCGGATCCTGGCGTGGATCGATTTGAACGTGCCGTACTACGGGTCTAGTGAAACGGCGCATCCCAGTTTGCCCGGCTGCCGGCAGATGGTCCCCAAGGACCTGGATCCCGTGTTGGCTGACGTAGGTAAACGCCGCTGCGCCGAATGTCATCGCGACGGAGCCGTCCCGCGCCGCGAGTGGACGCGGATCACCAATCCGCAGCTGAATGCGTTCCTGCTCGCCCCCCTGGCCCGCACGGCCGGCGGCACCGAGCGCTGCGGCAAGAGCGTGTTTGCCGACACGAGCGACCCCGATTACCAAGCCATTCTGGCGACCTTTGCGCCGGTCCTGGAACTGCTGGCCAAAACGCCGCGGATGGACATGCCCGGCGCGAAACCGTCCTGCGAGGTGAACCGTTCGTGCCAGTGAAGTGAATTGTTGGAGTTCACGCTCGCTCGTTGACAGGAGCGGAATGCGTTCCGCCAGCCTGCGGGCTGTTGATTTAATCGTGGCGTAAGCTTCCAGCTTGCGGAATAGGCAACGCATGCGAAATAGCCTATTGAACATAGCCAGTGTCGGCAAGCTGGAAGCTTACCCCACACAACAGCCCGCCTGCGTCAGGGAACGACGGGCGGTTTGTCGTCTTTGGCGTAGAACTTGGTGATATCCAGTCCCTGGCGCGCTTCTTCCTCCAACAGCTTGATCCGCGTTTCCATCCGTTCCAAGCGGCGGAGGATGAGGGGAATCTGTTCCCGCGCTTCATCGACGCGTTTGATGCGGGGAGCCGTCGGATAGCCCAAGTGCCGTTGCAGGGCGGCGAACAGGTACATCGGATCCTTTTGGCGGTTGGCCCACGCGATTTTGCCCTCTTTCTCGCCGAACAACAGCGGTTTTTCGGGCGTCGGGGGCGATGCCGAGCCGTGCGTCCGCCGCCGGATGTACTCCTCGCTACGGACATAGATCAGGTCGGCAAAATCGACGATGCCGATCTGGCTGCGGACGGTCTGAATCCATTCCCGCCACTCGTCGTTGTATATCGGGTCGGCGGCGATGGCATCCAAACCGCGGTCGTAACGCAGGCGATTGCGGCACAGCGTCTCGAACTGGTACATGAACAGTCCTTCGCGCTTCGGCCGTTCCGCCAGGTAGGCGGCTTCGTGCCGCAGGATTTCGATGGCGACCCGCATATCGAAGCGGCCCCGCTCGTCCTCGGCCGCCGCGATGACGTAGGTCTGGTAGGCCGAAAAATAGTGCGGCAGGCGGCGCATGGCCGTCGACATCACGCCGCTGTGCCGCAGTTCGGCCAGGAGGAAATCGACCGCCATGGGCAACTTGGTGGTCGCCAGCAGTTCGTGGCGGGTTTGTTCGAGCAGTTCCTGCAGCGGAAAATTTTCCGGCAGCCGTTCGCTCAACATGCGGAACAGGTAGGCTTGTTCGACGTACTCTTCGCGTTCGAGCATGGCGCAGTCCGGGTGGCAGCAGGCATTTACGTCTTTTCACAGACGGGACATAGCGGGAATCGGCCGAAACCCTATAATACCGGTAATCCCCTCTGTGGACAGCACACTACCATGAAACCCGACCAAACCCCTATTTCCGATTCATTTTCCAGCATTCCCGCCGCGGTCGATGCGATTGCGCGCGGTGCGGTGGTGGTCGTCGTCGACGCCGAGGACCGGGAAAACGAAGGCGATTTTGTCTGTGCTGCCGACAAGGCGACGCCGGAGACGGTCAATTTTATGCTCCGCGGACGTGGCCAGTTCTGCGTGCCCGTGTTGCCGGACGTGTGCGAACGGCTCGAATTATCGCCGCTCGTCGCGTCCAACACGTCGCCGCTCAAGACGGGGTTCATGACGCCCCTCGATCACCGTTCCGTCAAGACGGGGATCACGGCCCGCGAGCGTGCCCGGACGGTTCGCGCGATGGTGGATCCAGACACCCGGGCCGCCGATTTCGTGCGTCCTGGCCATGTCCATCCGTTGCTGGCCAAGGAAGGCGGCGTCCTGCGGCGCGCCGGGCATACCGAAGCGGCGGTGGATCTGGCCCGCATGGCCGGGCTCACTCCGGCCGGCGTGCTGTGCGAAATCCTGGACGACGTGGGCGACCGCGCCTCGCGGCCGCGATTGTTCGAGTTGGCCCGCGCCAACCATTTGGAGATCATCTCGATCGAACAGCTGATCGGGCACCGCCGAGTCACGGAAAAACTGGTCAGCCGTTGTGCGGAAGCCAACTTGCCGACGCGATTCGGCCATTTCCGGGTCATCGTATATGATGTCAAGTATGAATCTCAACAGCCCGTGGCGCTGCTGATGGGGCAGCCGGAGCGATTAGCGGCGCCGCTGGTGCGGATTCATTCCAGCTGTTTCACCGGCGATTTGCTGTGCTCGCTGCGGTGCGATTGCGGCGAGCAGTTCCAGATGGCGCTGGATATGATCGGCCGCGAAGGAGCCGGCGTGCTGGTATATCTGCCGCAGGAAGGCCGCGGCATCGGCCTGGCCGAAAAGATCAAAGCCTACGCCTTGCAAGAGCAGGGGCTGGACACCGTCGAGGCCAATGTGGCCTTGGGTTATCAAGCCGACATGCGCGATTACGGCATCGGCCTGCAAATCCTCAAGGATCTGGGCCTGCAACGGCTCCGGTTGCTGACCAACAATCCCAAGAAAACCGACGCGTTCATCTACGGGGGCTTCGAGATCGAGGTCGTGGATCAGGTCCCCATCCTGCCGCCGGCCAACGAATACAACGCGTACTACCTGGCGACCAAGCGGGACAAGTTGGGGCATCAAATGCCCGACGACCTGGGGTGTCCCGAACGCTAATTGCCCGAATTGTACCCCGGATAGCCGGCCGGATAGCCCATCATGTCTCCATAGCCTCCCATCTCGGGAGACGGTGCCATGCCGCCGGTGGCTGCGCCGGGAGTGTCCTCGATAAACAGCAGCCGCCGGTACTCCTCCGCGTCGTCCACTTCGCTGCAGGCAATCAGCCGCCCGTCGCCGTCGACGACCAAGAACTCGCCCGGCACCGGCAGCGGCGTTTCCTCCTTTGTGGTCGTGTCCACGTCCAGCAGCAAAGACTCGCCTCCGCGCAGATCCGCCACAAACGCCTCCGTGTCAAACTCGAATTCTTCGATCCGTTTAATCTGCAAAGTTAACGGTTGCAGGACGTCCGCTTTGTCCGTGAAGTCCAAAAACGCTCCGCGGAGAACTTCCCGCTCCGCCGGAACTTCGGTGGCCCGCCGCCGATCCCAGACGACCGTGACGACCTTGCCTTTGGGTTCTTCGATTTCCACCGCGGGGCCGGCTGCGGCCAGTTTGATGGAACGGCCACCCGTTGCGCCGCCACCGACGAAATGTTCGGGGTTGATCACCGTCACGACGTTGCTGGGCTCGCTCCATTCCGTTTGACGCCAATAGGTCCGCCGTGGTTTGCCGCTGGTCTTCTGGTACTCGTCGTCCGCAGCCGTTACTTTTCCCAGCCGATCCACCACCGCCTGATCGAGAATCCGCGTATTCGGCTCGGCGCTCCTGTCGATCGGGCGATTGGGATCCTCGATCATGACGCGGACCCGGTACTGGTACGATTTTCCCGGCTCGGCAGTAAAATCAAAAAACCGGACCAGCTTATACTTGACGGCCGGCTGCTGGATGCCGGGCATTCCCGGCATGCCATAGCCACCCGCCCCCATCTCAGACCCGCCCGGATAGCCCATCGAACCGGGATACCCAGTCCCTGATCCGTAGGTGTCCATACCAGGCGGTGCGCCGTACATGCCGCCGCCAGATCCCATTTCCGATCCGCCGGGATAACCCATCCCAGGGGCCATGCCCGGCGCCATCCCGGGCATCATTCCATAGCCCCCCATGCCCGGCGCTCCGGCCGGAGGTATTTGCGGCAGGCCCTCGCTGAAGTCGCCCGAGGGCTTCGGCTCGGCCCCCGCTTCTTCCTTGGTTCCCTCTTTCGCTTGTTCGCCTGCGCCGGGCTGCGCCATCGCCATATTCGTCGCGAGCTTTTTCTTGGGAACCTCGCTGTGCAGGGCCAGCGAATCGTAGGGCTGCAGCAGGATGGGCGGAATCGGCATCGTCAACCCCGGCAGCAAATAGGCTTCGTCCGCGATCTCCGGGGGAAATCCGGCGAAGTTCCTTCTGGCAAATTCGATGGCGACGGAGCTGTTGCTGATGGTTTGCCATTGCAACGGCGCATTCGGATCGTCTGGAACTTCCGCCCGCTCGGCGACGTACAGCAAGTACCTCGGAACATCTTGCACGGGGCTGTATCCGGTGGCGCTGGCCAGGGCTCGTTCGTACTCTTCCCACTGCTTTTCGTAAGGCACCAAAGCCTTGACGGCAACCATCGCATAGGATTTGGCCACCACCCCGACCGCGACTCCCGTCGGCCGAAATCCCTTGCTCAGATAATGGCTGATATAGAATTGGCCCAGCGCCCGTTTGCCCCCGGCCATTCCCGGCATCCCGGAGCCATACATCGGGCCACCCATTTCGCTGCCGGACCCATATTCCATCCCGGGCGGCATTTCGCTGCCCGAGCCCATGTAGCCGGGCCCCATGTCGGAGCTTCCACCCATCATATCGCCGTACATGGCCCCGCCCCGCGGCCGCCTTTCCTTCTTGGGTTTGGGCTTGGGCTTTTCCTTCGGCTGCTCCACCGCGTCCTTGTCGCCCGCCCACGCGTCATCGGGCCTGGCGGTTCTCATCATGACCGCGAACACGCCGGCTTGGGCTTCCACTTTCGACGGCGCATAGAGTTCCGGATCCTGGCGTTTTTGCTGCAGCCGGATCAAGGGCTTGATCCAAGGCGTCGTCCCCCGGTAGGCCGAATCGTCGACCGGCTGCCGGGCAATCCCGGCCAGGGCTGGGTAATTGTCCACTTTCCCGCGTCTGTCCGGCGCCAAGGCCGCCCAAGGGTTGCCATTTTGCAGGGACGTCAAGGCACCCGAGGCGCCTCCCTTGAGACTGTTCGGGCTCTCACCCTGCTCGACCGTTTCCTGCGTGGCACTGGAGTAAATGAACGCGGCGACGAGCACCAGCACCATTCCAAAAATGCCCTTCTCGGCATGCTGGATCACGAATCCTTTCAAGCCACCCTTGCCGAGATTCAATTTGAACTTCATCGTCTTGTCTCCAACCCTCGAGCACTTCTGATGTCGCTCCGGACCACGACAGAAATCATCCCCGGTCGGATCGTCAGGTCGCCGACCCCGCGGCCGGCGGCGTGGTTCCCGTGAGCGCCGGTTGCTGGTCCAAGCCCAACTTCTTTTCGTCCACCGGATTGTAAATGTAAATGATCCCGTAGATTTCGACCGGTACATCATTCTGCGACGTACTGGCGATGGTCGTGCGGTCCTTGATATTCTGGCCCCCCATGCCGGAGCCACCATATCCCGCCCCGTAGGCCGGCGAGGCGTAACCCGGGCCCGCCAACTCCGGCGACTGACCGTAGCCGCCCATGCCCATCCCGCCTTCCATGCCGGGTGCGGAGCCCATCATGGCCCCGTAACCGGCTCCCATTTCCGTGCTGCCACCGCCCATCATCCCATAGCCGCCGCCGCCCATCATGTCGTAGCTTCCGCCGCCCATCATGCCACCACCACCCATCGTGTCATAGCCCCCCGCGCCGCCAGCGTCCTTGGCCCGGTTGATCCGCACCTGACGGACTTCGACAGGCAGCGCCGAGTTGCCGAACTGGGCCAGCAAGCGGGGCAATTTGCGCATGTCCACCACCAGCCGCATCCGGACGGGCATTCGTTTGGCGACCACCAGGAATGCGTCGTCCGGCGAAGGCGAACGCAGAGCCGTCCGCAAGGTTTCGGCTTTCAATGCCTGGTATTGATTGTCCACATAGCGGCCTTCCGCCGGGTCGAGCGACACAGGACCCATCCCAGGCATCATCCCACCCATGCTCCCGCTTGACGAGCCCATCATGTCGGCTCCGCCCATCATCGGCGAGGGCGCCGTGGTGCCGCTGCCAGCCATTTCCGGCATGGCTGGTGCGCCCATGGAGCCCTCCGCCATGTAGCCGCTCCCCATGTCACCCATCATTCCGCCACCCATCGCACCTCCCCCCAGGCGAATGACTTGTCCGGACCGCGGCGGCGCGTGACGGCCGATCAGGATGGTCTCGATATTTTTGACCACCGCTTCGTGCCGGGATTCAATTTGGCCGTTCGTTTGACGAATGATGTGCATCAAGGCGGTCAGAACCCAGAGGTCCTCCTGCGCGTACAGCACTTGCAGCGTGGTTGGCGAACTGTCGGGCTGGTTCGACCAGTCGAAGTGCAACGACACCAGGCGGCCCTGGTCTTGCGGATCCCAGAGTACGATCGGCGGCTTTCGTTGAGCGAGCTTTTGGGCTTCCTCGGCCGACAGCGGCGCGGCGCCGCCCATCATTCCACTCATGCCCCCCGTGGGGTTTCTACCAACTTGCCAAACGGTCCCGGGGATCTCCGCCAATCGCGGCAGAAGATTGCCGACGTAGCCCGCATAGCGGCGCCGAAAGTCGACCTTCAGTTCCTGGTTGGGGGGCGTGGGAAAATCGACCTTGGCTTCGATCGGCTTTAAGGGCCGGACGGCGGTCACGAAGTCTTCGCGCAGATCCAGCGGCCACCGCAGGATGGCGTCCTGCTGCGAATAATGCAGCTGCCAAGCCTGGACCACCAGCTTGAGCGTGTTGTCCAGCAGCTTGTCCATCTCCTGGTGGGATTTTTCGTTCGGCGGGTCTTTCTTGGCCTGCAAACCCTTGACCGCCGTGAATTTGGCCTTGATGTCCCCCTGGTTCTTCTCGAACTCCTTGTGCAGGGATTGCCGCGCCAGAAACCAGCTGGTCATGCTGCCGGCGAGGATCAGGCCGCAGC
This sequence comes from uncultured Pirellulaceae bacterium, assembly GCA_964645045.1. Taxonomy (GTDB): domain Bacteria; phylum Planctomycetota; class Planctomycetia; order Pirellulales; family Pirellulaceae; genus Anammoximicrobium. The sequence continues at coordinate 28,137 of CAZXYZ010000143.1, forward strand.
CGATCCAAAAAACGTGTTTCGCTGCCGCTCGTGCAAACGCTTTGACTTGATCCATGACGTTAACCTCCCGTGTTGGCCGCGGCCACTTTGTTGTCCGGAGCCGCCGGCTGCGGCTGGCCAGGCTGTGCCGGGCCAGGCTGTGCCGGGCCAGGCTGTGGCTGTTCCGCGGGCAGCTGGTCTGGCTGCTGTTGCAGCTGTTCTTGCTGCCGCTTCCGCAACCGTTCCGTCAGCAATCTCTCTTGCCAGCAGAACTGAAGAACAAACGTGTACTTGGGCGCCGCAAAGAAGGGGGGCTCTTTCGGCTCCTCCTTTTCTTTCTTCTGGGTTTTTGCACCGCTACCCGGCAGACCGGCCCCGGGCAGTCCCGGAGTGGCCGGCATCATTCCCGGCATCATCCCACTCGAGCCGTCCATCATTCCCGGCATTCCCGGGATGCCGGAGCCTGGCGCCATGGGGTTGACTTCATAGTAGGGATTGGGAATCCGATTTGCCTGATCGATCGGCGGATCCAACGTGAGCACCCCGAAACCGATCCCCAATTCCGCCATCGTGAAGCGGGTGGGTGGCAGGCCCGGCCCCGTCGGCAACTCGACCGCCTGTTCGCGCAGGTTCTTCAAGAACGTGTCGCGGACATGCGTGCCGCCCCACGCCGTGATGTCTTCGTTGAAAAAATGGTAGCCCTTGATTTCGATCACCCAGCCGGGACCTTCGGGGCCCGCAACCTCCAGCGGACCGCCGCTGGCGGCGGCCGCTACGGAGCCTACAGCGCCTGCTGCGGGCGCGGCGGGGGCCGCCGGCACGCCCGCCGCTGGCGCCGCCGGCATGC
>CAZXYZ010000144.1:0-11009 GCA_964645045.1 uncultured Pirellulaceae bacterium
CGGCCGGCGTAAGCCCGCCGGTTTGGGGAAAAGGCGAGCGGTCGGCGTGAGCCCGCCGGCAAGTCATCCGCCATACGTTTCCGTCCTACAAGGACTTGGAAACGTATGCATCGGTACTTAGTACCCGTCCAAGAGCAACACCGCGGTTTCGTCGCCTTTCGCTCCGCCAAAGGGCGTTCTTTCACGGAGCGAAAGATGACATTGCTCGTGGACGGCGCTTAGTGACGAACGTGAGACTCCCCCGGACAAGCGGGCTGTTGATTTAATCGTGGGATAGGCTTCCGGCCTGTCGAACGGGAAAACGGCGCAGAATAGTCACCTGTAACTGGGCCAGCCGCGAGCTTGCATCGAACGCCTGTCGCGCCTATATTAGCCCAGGCGCATGTCTTGGCAGCTCTCATCGGATCGCCTCGGGACACGTTGCGTCCACAAACATGATCAACCGAAACCAGTTGGGGCATCTCGGCGGCTCGGTCTGCGGAACGTCGATCTCTGGTGTCGAGGCACGAATCGACGACAATTCCGGTGCCTCCTGGCTCTGTCGGGCAACCCATTTGCAGAGGAGAGTTCGGCAGACTTACGAGGAAAAGCAGCGGCGTGCGCGTGCCGATGCCCGGCGGCGAAAGGAGCACGCCCTAGCCTATCGTGACCGCCTGGCTGCATCGCGACAGATTGCAACTCCCGAAGCGTTTCTGACTTTCGCGCTGCCCGCCCAAGAGAAGCCCTTGGTCCCGCTGGCAGAGAACCGCAAGGCATTGTTTCGCGCGCACCTCGATCGCGTCGTCAAAGAGGCTTTTGCCGGGACCGTTTCACCGGAACCGCCGTCGTCCTTGCCGGCGGAGGACGACGCGGACCGCCGGAACGCAATGTTGCCGATTCTTAGCGCCGGCTGCGCGGTATGCCGAGGCCGATGTTGCCGGCAGGGCGGGGACCACGCGTTTCTCACGGTCGATTTTTTTCTTCGCTTCCGGGTGCAGCACCCGCACGCGACGGCGGACGAGGTCTCTCGCGAGTACGACACGAGGTTGGCCGAGCGGACCTACGAAGACTCGTGCGTCTACCATCAGGAGCACGGGTGCGGACTGCCTCGCGACTTGCGGGCGGATATCTGCAGCCGTTTCGAATGCGAGGAACTCGACGAGTTGCGCCGAGAAGCACGGGCGTCCGGCGAGACGCTGCTTCTGGTGGCCCTCGAAGGCAGCCGGGCAGTTCGCTGGTCGGTTTGCAGCGGGGCGCCGGCCGCTCAGACCTAGCTGAACGACGTGGATCGAGCCGCAACTGCGGCGATGGACGGGCCGTGGTTCGTCAGGCGACGGCATATTCATCCAGCAGCGATTCGATCCGCGCCAACACGTCGGCCATCTGTTCCGCGTCGGGCAGGAGCGTGACGCGGAAGTGGTCGCGGTACGGCACGTTGAAACTCGATCCCGGCGCCACCAGCACGTGCTTGCGCTCCAGCAGATCGAGTGCGAATGCCTGGTCCTTGAAGGCCTCCACACCGCCGGGAAACCGCTCGGCATGCACGCGGATAAAGGCATACATCGCCCCCTGCGGCGGTACCACCGACAACCAGCGGCTCCGCTGCACCGCGTCGAGCATCGCAGCCCGCGTCGCATGCAGGCGGCCGCCGGGCCGCGTGAGGTCGAAGATCGATTGATGGCCGCCGAGCGCCGTCTGCACGGCGTACTGCCCCGGCACGTTCGAGCAGAGTCGGAGCGACGCGAGCAGTTCCACCGCTTGGATGTAGTCCCGTGCATGCTCCCGCTCGCCGGAGAACACGAGCCAGCCCACGCGGAGCCCGCAGGCCCGGTAGACCTTGCTCAAGCCGCCGAACGTGAGGCACAAGGCCTGCTTCGCGAGCGTCGCGGACGGCACGAACTCCGCGCCATCGTACAGCATCTCGTCGTAGATTTCGTCGCCGCAGAACACGAGGTGCCGCCGCTCGGCGATGCCGGCCAGCGCCGCAAGTACCTCGCGCGGATACACGGCGCCCGTGGGATTGTTCGGGTTGATCACCACGATCGCCCGCGTGCGGTCGGTGACCAGCGCCTCCACCTCCGCCGGGTCGGGCACAAATCCTCGTTCCGGCCGGCAGGGATAATGCACCGCCTTGGCACCATGAATCACCACCGAGGCCGTCCACAGCGGGTAGTCGGGGCTGGGTACCAGCACTTCGTCTTCCGGGTTGAGCAGCGCCCGCATCGCCAGCATGATCAGTTCGGAAACGCCGTTGCCGATGAACACGTCGTCCGCGGTCGCGTCCATCACGCCGCGGTTCTGCGCCTGCAGCACCACGGCCTCGCGGGCCGGAAAGATCCCCTTCTGGTGCGAGTAGGGATCGGCCTGATGCAGGTTCTCCACGACCGCCACCCGCATGGAACCCGGCATGCGGAACCCGAACGCGCCGGGATTGCCGATGTTGAGCTTGATGATCTCGTGCCCCTCGCGCTCCAGTTGTTCGGCGCGCCGGGCCAGCGCCCCCCGGATCTCGTACTTGACGTCGTGGAGGTGCTCGGAGGCACGAAGGTAGGGGAGTGTCATGGCGAGACTGTTGGAAAGAGACGAGGAACAACGGATACAAGCACAACCTATTAATACCATACTTGCAACAAATCCGTGATCTACGCAAACGGTTGTATTTCGCTGGGAACATACACGGTTTTCCATAGTACCACGAGCTTCAGAATCGTACCCGGTCGCACGCGGACTGGCAATTGGGGTCCCTCTGCTCACACTACGCCCGCGCCCGGGGCCGTTCTGAAAAACAACGACGCCACGTTCGTCGAAAGGTAAACGCTGCGCTGTTCGCGGGGGGCCGATCCATCTTCAGACGAGGGAAACGTGATTCAAACGAGGGAGACGAAATCTCCGGCGAAGTACAGGACCAACGAATGATTTTTCGCGGGAGCGAAAAGTCAAGATCTGCCCGACACGAAACCACGCAATCTCTGTCTGGAGCGTCTTGTCTTGAACGGACGCTTGGTTCGCCGCTTGCCGCCGATGGGTCAGCCTGCGAGCGTCCGCCGTTTGGCCACGCTCCGGCCGATAGACAGCTTCCGCCGCTTGGCTTAGACTAAGACGCGTGTCTATCATGTCAGCATCACCAACCGGAGACTCCCGTTATGGCAAAGAAGAAACCCGAAACCGAAGCAACATCCGAAGCCGACCAACCGAAGGTCACCAAAGCCCAGGCAATCCGCGACGCCTTGGCCGCTGACCCCAAGGGCATGCCCAAAGACATCGCCGACAAACTGACGGCCGCTGGCTTAACCGTCACCGCGAACGAAGTCAGCCAGGCGAAGTACCTGCTCAAAGTCGCCAAGAAGAAGAAACGCCAGCAGAAGACCGCTGCCAAGGCTGCTGAAGCTATGCCGGTCGCCGCGGTGCCCGCCGACCTGGTATCCGTCGCCGCGCTGCAGAAGGCCAAGAAGCTGATTCAGGAACTCGGCGGCGTCAAAGAAGCCAAGCAGGCCCTGGCCGCGCTGTCGCAGTTGTTGGACTGACAGCCGTTGACACCTGGCCACACCGCCAGGCAAAAACGCCACGACCCAAGCGCCGTGGCGTTCGCTGTTCTCCTTCCAGGCGGCATGTCAGTGGCGGATCACAAGCGAGAGCCAAGCGTGGTGGGCACGCGGGTTGTTTCAGGCAGCCGTCTCCCGGTCGGTGATCAGTTCGTCGGCGGCGTACGCGTGGTCGATGCCGCCGATCCCTACGGCCGCAACTTCGCGGGTATGCCTCCGGCCAAGCGCGGAACCTGATGACGTCGTCCATCGCCCGAGCCGCTTTGTGTAATCAGGGGCGTCCCGGAAGTAGAACGTCAAGGTGTCCGACTCGGGACAGTGGTGGATTGACGGCTCAGAATCCCCGGTCAGCGGGTCGCTGTCGATCAGTTCTCGATGGGACGAGAACTTTATCGCACCGCCGATGTTCTGCACGAGGGTGGTATTCTACAATGGAAGTGGGTTCCGGCGCAATCCTGCGACGTGCGTGTCGTTTTCGCTTGGGAGAACAAAGATGGTTCGAGCAATTCTACGAGGCGGGATAATCTACCCGCTCGAGCCTGTCCCCAAGGGCTGGTCCGAGGGCCAGGAAGTCCGCGTCCAAGCCGACGAGTTAGCGGGTGACGGGGCCGACTCGGATGCGTGGTCGTGGGAGATGGCCGACCAGACCGCCGAATTGGACGATCCGGCGGCGTGGGAACAACTCGAAAGTTGTTTGCGTGAGGCCGACGAGCAGGCCAAAGCGTGGGTCCGCCGCGAGTTGGGGTTGCACTTGCCAGATCTCCGCACGGAGAATTGGCTGGCCGGATTCTGGGTTTGATTGAGGACGGGCATCAAGTCATCGAGTTCGACGGAGCTATTGCATGTCCACCATTACACTGGAAGAAGCCCAAGTCGGTCTGGCAGATCTGATCCAACGCCTGCAGCCGGGGGAAGAAGTGCTGATCACTCGCGCGAGCCAACCGGTGGCAAGATTGGTGGGCGAAACGACGCCGGACCGGAAGCAGACTCGGCAACTCGGAACGCTACAGGGGACCGTCACCTTCATTGCGCCCGACTTCGACGCACCGCTGGAGGATTTCCGGGAGTACATGGAATGAAGCTGCTCGTGGACTCGCACACGCTGCTTTGGGCCGTTGATCAACCCGCGCAATTGGGGTCGGCAGCTGCCAGCGCATTGCGGGACCCGGCCAACGACCTGCTGGTGAGTGCCGCGACGGTTTGGGAACTTGCGATCAAGGTCGGCCTCAAGAAGCTAACTTTGACCAAGCCGTATCGGGAGTGGATGACGCAGGCTCTCGCGGACCTTGATGCCGTCTTGCTCCCCATTACCGTCGAATATGCCGATGTCCAGGCACATCTCCCCACGCACCACCGTGATCCGTTCGACCGACTGCTCGTTGCCCAGGCTCGAGTCGAAGGCTTCTCGATCGTGAGCCATGATGCGGTGTTGGATGCGTACGGCGTGACGAGGATCTGGTAGCGTCTGTTTTTCCCGGCGATGCGGTCTCGGCAGGCTGGACGCCGCATCCCGGTGGGCCGCGCTGCCGGATTGGCAGTTCGGCCGGCGACGGGATCGTGACCGTGTGGCGCTTTGGGCCTTTCTTGCTTGGTCCGCTTGACCCAGCCTTTACGGGGTCACAATTAAGCGGCTGAACGAGCAGGCAAAACGCAACATCGAGCGGTTCCCGGTGGACTTCATTTTCCAGTTGCATGCCGAAGAACATGAGGCTCTAAGGTCGCAAATTGCGACCTTAAAGACCGGACGGGGCCAACATCGCAAGTATCGGCCCTACGTGTTCACGAAACACGGATCGATCATCGGTGACCTCAAGCGCGATGGGATGCGTTCACCGAACAAGGCGTGCCCATGCTGTCGAGCGTCCTCCCCAGCGAACGCGGGGCGACCGTCAACATCGAGATCATGCGGGCCTTTGTCCCGCTACGGGAGATTCTGGGCAGCCATGTCGATCTGGCCCGGCGGCTGGCCACGACAGGACGCCCGAAAGAGAATGACCACCCGCCAACGGAGCGTCAATACGGTCCCCCCGGAATTTGGGCACTCAGGTGGCGGCAAGACGTTTGACAATCGCCAGCCACAGCCTTAAGATGCAGGTTGGCGGCGCATTCTGGCCTAGAAATCGCCCCCGTAGCCAGTTGTCGCAACCGCCGAATCACGATTGGTGGAGGCATAAAATGGGCTGGCCCTCAATTGTTGAAGATGCGGATGATCGCTTCAGCGATTCCCCCCCCCCCTCTTTCTTCAGATAGCGTCATTGGTCCGTCCGGTGGCGACCGGGCGTGGCAGATTTGCCCCTACTGCGGCGCCCATGTCCAGCGTATGGAAAAACACATTCGGAAGAAACACCCTGAGACTGTCAGAGTTTCGCCTTCGACCGATGTGTTTGACTCGCGTGTACGCTGCGTATGCGGAAAGTTGGTGCAAAGACATGAGTTGAAAATACACATTCGGAAGGAACACCCTGAGACTAGCAAAGCTGACTCTTACACTGAGTCGTTTGACCCGCTAAAAATGGGGGCATCTTATAGAAAATTTGGTGCATCCGGCTGAAGCGTACGCCGCGGGGCTGAAGTCGGGCTGAGCCGGCTGGTGTCCGGCAAGACCGTCAAGGTCGAGACCACGGGCAAGGATCGCTACGACCGGACGGCCGGCTTGACGCCTGCTTTCTTCCGGCCCCTCGTGGCCCCGCGCATCGGCACACGCGGTCAAACCGACAATTCGCGGTCCTCAGCGTACTTGCCCAACTCGCCATACACGCTGCAATACTGCTCGTCAACGTCGCCCATGAAGGCCATGAACAGGAAGCGGAGTTTGACCTTACCGTGCCGGATTTCGATGAAATTCGGCAGGCTCTCGACCACGCCTCGCACGCCCTTAATCTGGCAGCCGACAAGTTCGTCGATGGCCAGAGAAAGGTACAGCGTGACGTGCTTTCCGAGCCGCTTTGCGTAGTCGGGGCGTCCCGGAAGTAGAACGTCAAGCTGTCCGACTCGGGACGGTGGTGGATTGACGGCTCAAAGTTCCCGGTCAGCGGATAGCTGTCGATCAGTTCTTTCAAGGCGAATCCTGTGGCCATAGCTGTCGTCCAAAACGGTCCTTCCAGTCTTCTGGAAAGTTGGGGTTGTGGGGGTCGCTGCACTCCCATCGCCAATCCGAAAGCACCCCCGATTTCGTTACCCATTCTCTTGTTGCCTGTGGGATGCGCAGCGTCCATGTTCGTACACCCGTCGGGTCGAACGGGTCAAGAGCAGTAATCGTCCAGTCCTTCGGTCGAGCCATTGCACCTACCTCGGAAAAATGGCGTTCCGTCCAACAAACCCCGTTGGGCAGCGACGCTCGCGATCTTAGCCCATCGCGATGGTGCTCCCCAGCAGGGGTGCGGAGAATCTTGCCGCACCGCCAATGTTCCGCGCGAGGGCGATGTTTTACAATACAGGCTGATTCTGGCTCGACCCCCGGGGGGAATGCAGCCACACCTCTGTAAAGGTGCGATGCTCTGGGGAATCCGGAGTGTCGGGCCTTGTTGGAGTTCATGCTTTAGCGTGCCGGGCGGGCCATGCCCGCGGACAAAGACACGCTAAAGCGTGGACTCCAGCGGGGTGGTGCGTGCGGTTTTCGTTTGGGCGGGGAAGCAGACGCCGGTGGTTCGGATGTTCAGCCGATTGAAGACCTGGATTCCCTTCCGCTCGCTGTCCGACGAGGAATATCGCCGCCAGCGGGACCGACTGCTGGACCGCGCGCCGGTGCCGGTATTTTGGCTGTTCGGCAAGACGGGCAGCGGCAAGTCGTCGATTGTTAAGTACCTGACCGGTGCGGAACGGGCGGAGATCGGCAGCGGGTTCCGGCCCCAGACGCAGCGCTCCGAGCAATACGATTTCCCCTCGCTCGAATCGCCACTGATCCGTTTCCTGGACACGAGGGGCTTGGGGGAAACGCGTTACGACCCCCGTGAGGACATCGGTCAATTCACCGGTTCGACGCACGTGGTGATCGTCACGGTACGGGCCATGGATCACGCGCTGGCCGAGATTATCGAGCCGCTGCGTGCCATCCGCAAAGCGGCACCGGGACGACCCGTGGTGCTGGCGCTGACGTGTTTGCACGAAGCGTATCCGGGCCAGCAGCATCCGGATCCCGATCCGTTCGACTCCGCCTGGTTGCCCGACTCGTTGCCGGTCGAATTGCGGCGGAGCATGGCTGCTCAGGAAGAACGCTTCGCCGGCTTGGTGGACCGGACGATTCCGCTGGACCTGACGCCGCCCGAGGACGGTTTCGACCAGCCGGACTTTGGCGGCGGGCGGCTGAAAGATGCACTCGTGGCGATGCTGCCCGCGGCGTATCGGCAGACGTTGCTGACGCTGCATGAAGCCATGGCGTCCCTGAAGGACCTGAACGACCGCCGAGCCCTGCCGATCGTGATCGGGCACAGCATGTTGGCCGCCACGGCCGCCGCCGTGCCGCTGCCCTGGTTGGACATCCCGGTGGTCGCTGCCATTCAGTCGCATCTGGTCTACCGCCTGGCGAAAGTGTATGGCCAGCCACGGGGTGCGCGGACGCTGCTGGAAATGGCCGGTCCCATCGGCGGCCGGATGCTGGCTCGGCAAATCGTGCGCGAGACGCTCAAGTTCATTCCGTTCGTCGGCGTGGCCGCCAACGCCACCCTGGCGTATGCTTACACGTATGGGCTGGGCAAAGCCTGCGGCTGGTACTTTGGCCAGGTCCGGCACGGGAATGCGCCGTCGGCCAAGGAATTGGAGCGGGTCTGGCGCGACGAGTTAACGCAGGCGGCACAAGCCTGGAAGAAACACCACGGGACGCCGCCGCCGGAAAAGTAGAACGGAATGAATACCGTTCTACGGGTGGAGGAGATACGATCTTGAAACTCTGGCGCTGGCTGGTGATTCTCGCTTTGTACGGCGTCCCCGTCGCCGTGTTTTTCACCGTAGGCGTCGTGGCGGTCTGGCGATCCGGGCGGTACTGGTGGGTCTGGTGGTTGGCGCCGTTGTCCTGGGTGGCGGCTTATCTGCTGACGCGAGTTTGGCGCACGCGGTTGGCCCCGCCCACGGAGGCCGATTTCGCGGCACCCGAGCATTGGACGTCGCGCGACCGTGAAGCGCTGCAGGTCATCGAGGCCCATCAACGCCAGGTCAAGAACATCGCCGTGGAGCAGCTGACGGATCCGCAGTTCTACCTCCAGTCGGCCCAGGAACTGGCACTCGCGATCGCTCGACACTACCACCCCAAGGCCAAGGATCCTGTCGGCTCGCTGACCGTCTTGGATTTACTGGCTGCGGCCCAACTGGCGATTGAGGATTGCTGGGACTTGGTCCGGCAAAACCTCCCGGCCAGCCATCTGTTGACGGTGGATCAATGGCGGATCTTGGGCCGCGCACCGTCTTGGTTCAGCACCGCCAGCAATCTCGCGTGGGCGGCATCCCTGCTGATGAACCCGCTGAATGTCGGTCGTTATCTGATCTCTAAATTCACGATGGAATCGGCAACGCGGCAGTTGCAGGGGCATGCCTTGGGCTGGTTCTATGTGTACTTCGTCGACAGAACTGGCTTCTACCTGATCGAAATGAACAGCGGCCGGCTCCGCGGCGGCGCGGCCCGCTACCGCCGGCTGCAGGCTCAATTGGCGCAGAATGCCGGGACGCCGGCTGCCGGCGAGGATGCCGCCGATGCCGGCCAGACGGCTCCGGGCGCCGAGGCGTTGGAAGTGCGCATTGCGCTGGTGGGTCAGGTGAAAGCCGGCAAGTCGAGTCTGATCAATGCGCTGCTGGGCCGGCAACAGGCCGCCGTCGACGTGTTGCCGCAAACCAAGCATGTGCAGCAGTACGAGTTGGGCGCCCGCACCGACAACGGGACAGACGCCGGTCGGCTGGTCCTGTTGGACACGGCGGGATACGCGGACGACGGCGCCACGCCGGAGCAACTGCGCGAGATGCAGGAAGCCTTGCGCGGCGCCGATCTGGTCCTGCTGGTCATGGACGCCGCCAGTCCGGCGCGCCGCGCGGACGTGCAGCTGCTGAGCGAGTTGACCGCGTGGCGGGAAACGAACCTGCACCTGAAGTCGCCGCCCGTGCTGGGCGTGTTGACGCACATCGACCAGCTCCGGCCGGCGCTCGAATGGACGCCTCCGTACGATTGGCGCGCGCCGGTCAAGCCGAAAGAGCACTGCATCGCCGGGGCGGTGGCTTACACCCGCGAGCAATTCGGCGCGCAGTTGGCCGACGTAGTTCCCGTCTGTTCCGATGTGGCCCGCCAACGGGCGTGGGGACCGTACGAGGCCCTGTTGCCGGTGATGCTGCAAGCGTTGGGAGAAGCCCGCGCCTGTGCCCTGCTCCGCACGCTGCACGCCGAGTTGGACCGGGAGCGCGTGCAGGTGCTGTTCCAGCAATTGGGCCACGCCTGCACCGGCATGCTGCGGGCCGGTTTGACGCGACTGCTGGAGGCGGCTACGACGTAGGCGTCCCTCGCCGGGTGCTGATCCCGTTGGAGTTCACGCTTCAGCGTGTCTGGCCGGGCGATACCCCGGCCCAAGAAACACGCTGAAGCGTGAACTCCAACGAGAACCGCGGCGCTTTCCCCGAGAATCACACCATGCCCAATGCGAGTCATTGTCTGTACGATTGGCCGAGAGGATATGAGCGTACAAAGAAAAACGCCTCCCGCATGACGGGAGGCGTTCGGTGCGATTCGTCAATCGACGGGCCGTGCCGGCTGCCAACTAGTTCTTCTTCTCCTCGACCTTTTTCTCGATCGGCTTCTTCTCAGCTGGCTTCTTCTCAGCTGGCTTCTTCTCCACGGCCGCCTTCTTCTCGGCGGGCTTCTTTTCTACGACCTTCTTGTCGATCGGCTTCTTCGGTTCGGCGTGCTTCTTCGCAGCCGCGTTCTTGTCATGCACGTCCTTGTGGTGCGCGCTCTTGTCGGGCGCCTGTCCGCGGGCTTCATGCATTCTCTTCATGATCTCCGCTCGGCGCTTGTCCATCGACTCGCGGACTTGCTTGCCTCGAGCCGCCAGCGCCTTGCCCAACTCCGCCTTGTCCAGTTGGCGGTCCTTGTTGGCGTCGATCTGGTCAAAGTGCTGCTGCAACCGCTCGGGCGCTTCGCTCTTGCTCAGCTTGCCATCCTTGTCCTTGTCGGCGGCTTGTAACCGGCCCAGGATTGCGGCGGCGTGCCCCGGCATCGGCCCGCGGTGCATGCCCCAAGCAGGATGAGGTCCCATCGGGCCGCGTCCCATCATCGGCGGGCGGCCCATGCCGCGGTGCGGTCCCATCGCCGGTCCGTGACCCATGCCGGGCCGCGGTCCCATCGAACCGCGTCCCATCATCGGCGGGCGGCCCATGCCGCGGTGCGGTCCCATCGCCGGTCCGTGACCCATGCCGGGCCGAGGTCCCATCGGGCCCCGCCCCATCATCGGCGGGCGGCTCATGCCGCGGTGCGGTCCCATCGCCGGTCCGTGACCCATGCCGGGCCGAGGTCCC
>CAZXYZ010000144.1:11109-28844 GCA_964645045.1 uncultured Pirellulaceae bacterium
CGGTGCGGTCCCATCGCCGGTCCGTGACCCATGCCGGGCCGAGGTCCCATCGGGCTCCGTCCCATCATCGGCGGGCGGCCCATGCCGCGGTGCGGTCCCATCGCCGGGCGCTGTCCCGCGACGGCCCGCGAGTGAAACTGCTTCATCCCCTCGGCGAATTCTTCGGGGCTCAGCTTCTGATCGCCATCCTTGTCGAGCCGTTGGAACAGGGCCTTGGAATCGGGACGTGACTCGGGCGACCGCGTGCCACGGCCGGCAGCCTCGGGACGGCCTGGAGGAGCCACGCCACGTCCCGGGACAGCGTCATGGGGACGCCCCTCGCGCCGTGTCTCCGGTCCGGCAGGACGCCGGCTTTCCCGGCCCTCGGGCGGGCCAGGCGTACGGCCGGGAGCCCGTGCTTCGGGACGCAGCGGAGCGGTGCCGCGAAACGGCGGCAGCGAACTGCGGAACTCTTCCGCCGTGACGGTTTTGTCGCCGTCTTTGTCCGCCCGCTTCAGCATCTCCTTGACGAAGTCGGGGGCCCCGTCCGGAACCTCGTCCGCGTTGATCTTGCCATCCTTGTTCGTATCCAGCCGCTGGAACATCATGGGCGAACCCGGCGGTCCACCCCGGTGCTCGGGAGTGTCTGCAGCCGACACCTGAAACGTAAACATTGCGGCTGCCGCAGCCGCTAGCAACCCCACCATTGTTCTTCGCATGACCCATGACTCCTGAAACAGAGGATTCCCTCGACAAATCCGACGCTTGCCCCGCGTGAAAACGCATACGGAAAGGCATCTCCAGACTGACAAATTAAACCCGGACCGAGTCCCAGAGTTTCGGCGGATCGCACTTTTTTTCGCGTCACGCGTGCCGGCTCGATGCAAGAACGGTCGAATTACGTTCCGTTGCTCTTGCCTCTCTTGCGTCAAGTCTCGATCAGGGAACTCGTTCGCTGCCGGAAACCAGCGTGGCGTTTCCTGAGTCAGGCTTCCGTCGCACTTCCGCACGGCTAACAAAGTAAGCCGTGCCACACGCTGGGCCACGCTCAGGCCCTGCCGCATTCGATCGTCGGCGGGTACGACTGGTAGTTTGCGATTGTCCGGGACTCCCGTTTCGCAGAACCTGAACTGCGAAGGCAGCCTATTGACGCGAGCGATGATTTCGCGCATCGGCTCTCGCGGCACGATACCTCGCTGTTCAACGACGTCAGTCACGGCAATCTGGCACAGCCAGTCGCATTTCGCCACACTGGGCCTTCGGAGCTTCGTGCGAACTTTGCCCGCGGGATGCCAGGGAAGCGAGACCTCGTCCTTTTCGAGCGGTTCGCGGAACCGAGATGTCACGGCGACCGCAACCAAGGGTTCTTGAGCCGAGATCTCCGATGTCGCGGTCACGATCACCGACGGGCGCAGCTTGCGGTTGCCGCCTTGCGGGTCGCACACCTCGGCTTGAACGATTTGGCCCTGAGCGAGTGGTGACATGATGCCGACTAAAACAGTCACCTACGTGGACGAGCGAGCACTGAACGTTGCGAGTCTGGATGGCTCGGATATCCGCGTGAGGCCCACGAAACTCCGCTCCGGCTCGTTCCTGACGATTGTCGGTGAAATGAGATTCGATTCGGCGGATCTGCAACGCCTGGAAGTGAACAACCGTCTTCGCGACGTCATCATTCACGAAATGGGGCATGTGCTGGGCTTCGGAAGGACAGTCTGGACGCTGAAGAATCTGCTCGAGGGCAGCGGGGGCCTCGACCCGCGTTTTCTCGGTGCCCAGGCAGCGGAGGAGTACCGCAGTATTCTCGGGTCTGCGGCCTCCGATGTTCCGATTGAGAACACCGGAGGATCCGGCACGCGAGATTCCCATTGGCGAGACTCGGTTTCGACAACGAACTGATGACGGGCTGGATCGATCTCGGGCGCGACAACCCCTTGAGCCGAATTACGATCGCTTCGATGGCGGATCTTGGCTACGTCGTCAACCTGAATGGCGTCGGCCAGTTGGCCGAGTTGTCGCCGGGATCGGCAAGCGACTCGTTGTTTATTGACTGTTCCGGCGACACCGAGTTCTCGTCACTGGACGTCTTGCTCGTCATCAACCATATCAACGGGTCTGCAGCCAACCTGGTTTCTCCCATGACATGCCCCAGTCAGGCTTTCGCGTTCGATCCGGGGGGCGTCATCGCCGAGTCGGGTGAAGGCGAGCGAACGGTCAAATCACGTGAACCGGTCGCGGCCGCCGCAGATGCTGTGTTTACGGACTTGGCGGCCAGTCCACGCAGGACAACCGCGTGCGACCTCGCCTCGAGCGAATGGCTCGTGGAAGTCCTTGACGTGGACTTCGACTTTGCACCGGACACGGGGCAGCTGAGTTGAACGCGCTGCTCCGGCGAGCAGCGGGTGATATTCACTGGCGAGGCGCGGACTTGGTTCGATCAGTCGCCCTTTCCTGGGGGCGACTGCTGGGACTGATGGGCCACAACTATGGCGGATCGTTCGATGATTCACGTAGTCGCGTCTCAGCAAGACGCAAAACCTGGTCTCGGAGCGGCAACGACCAGGCTGTACCGGCTGAGCTTCGAATTGTGCCAAGCCCGCCAGGACTCGGCGTTCTGCACGCTCGCCGTGCTGCAGAAGCACGGCTACGCCGTCGCCCCAGAGGCATTGAGGTGCCGAAAACGAGCAAACTCACGCTGTCGCTGCTGACCATCGTCCGGGCGGAGTAGGCGAGTTCGCTCTTGAGCGGACCGGACGAGATTTCGTTGGAGTTCACGCTCTAGCGAGCCCGGCCGGGCGAGGCCTGGCCGGCGAAAGACACGCTAAAGCATGCACTCCAACGGCGCATAAGCCGGCGGATTCCCCTGCAAAGCGGACCTTTACAGGGATGGCCGATGCACCGCAGCCGGTCCTCACGAACAGCCCATGCTGTTGCCGCAGTTGTGGCACAAGTAGCAGTTGCCATTGCGGACCGTGATCGCGCCGCAGTTGTCGCAAGACGGGGCGTCGCTTTGGAAGCGGGCGAACTGTTCGCTGCGCACGGTCACCGCCCCTGCGCGTTCGAGCATCTCCATGTCCACCTTCTTCGCCGCCCGGCTGTGACCGTTGCTCGAGCCGTTACCCGCATCCGCGGGACGGCCGTTGCTCTTCTCGAGCGACTTGGCACCGTGGCCGTGGTCCGCTTCAGACGCCTCCCCCTTTTCGCCCAAGGGCAAATTGTTGCTGGCTTCGCGGTAGCCATCCAGGAACGTGATGCCGAGCCAGCGGAAGATGTAATCCACCACGCTCTTGGCGATCCGCACGTCCGGGTTGGTCGTGTGACCCATCGGCTCGAACCGCGTATGCGAGAACTTGTTGACCAGCACTTCCGGCGGCACGCCGTATTGCAGGCAGATCGAGATTGCGGTCCCGAAGCAATCCATCAGCCCGCCAACCGTGCTGCCCTCCTTGGCCATGATGATGAACAACTCGCCCGGCCGTCCGTCCGGGTACAAGCCGACGTTGATATAGCCTTCGTGGCCGCCGACGTTGAACTTGTGGGTCAGCGACTGGCGCGTGTCAGGCAACCGTTCGCGGCGCGGCCGGGAAACGGCGTCCTTTTCTTTTTTCGTCTTGTCGCCCTCGCTCTTGGTCGACAGCGGCTGGCTCTGCTTGGAACCGTCGCGGTAGATCGCCAGCGCCTTGAGGCCCATCTTCCAGCCCCACACGTAGGCTTCGGCGATCTCCTCGGCCGTCGTATCCGCCGGCATGTTGACCGTTTTCGAGATCGCGCCCGACAGGAAGGGCTGCGCCGCCGCCATCATGCGGATGTGAGCCCGCCAGGCGATGCTGCGGGAGCCATTGGCCGGCTTGAAGGCACAGTCGAACACGGCCAAGTGCTCGTCGGTCAGTTCCGGAGCGCCTTCGATCGTATCATGCGCGTCGATGTACTTGGAGATCGCCTCAATCTGCCGGTCGTCGTAGCCCAGCGACTGCAGCGCCAGCGGCACGGTGCTGTTGAGGATCTTGAGCATCCCGCCGCCGGCCAGTTGTTTGTACTTGACCAGGGCGATGTCCGGTTCGATTCCCGTCGTATCGCAATCCATCATGAAACTGATCGTCCCGGTCGGCGCCAGGACCGTCGCTTGGGCGTTGCGGAAACCTTGCCGGCGGCCGAGGGACAACACCTGGTCCCACAGCTTGCGGGCGGCGTCCTTCAGATATCGCGGGGCCGCCTCGCCGATCTCTTCGACCGCGTCCCGGTGCATTTGCATCACGCGGAGCATCGGCTCGCGGTTGTCGGCAAACGTCTCGAACGGCCCCACGACCCCCGCCATCTCGGCGCTGGCCAAGTTCGCCGCTCCGTGCAGCAGAGCGGTGATCGCGCCGCACACACTGTAGGCCGCTTCCGAGTCGTACGGCCGGCCGGTGGACATCAGCAAGCTGCCCAGGTTGGAATAGCCCAGTCCCAGCGGGCGATACAGATGGCTGTTCTGAGCGATGCGGTCCGTGGGGTAGCTGGCGTGGTCGACCAGGATCTCCTGGGCGATGAAAAACACGCGACAGGCCACCTTGAACCGTTCCACGTCGAACGTCCCATCCGGCTTGCGGAACTTCATCAGGTTGATACTGGACAGGTTGCAGGCCGTGTCGTCCAGGAACATGTACTCGCTGCAGGGATTGCTGGCGTTGATCCGGCCCGAGTTGGGACAGGTGTGCCAACGATTGATCGTCGTGTCGTACTGCACGCCGGGATCGCCGCAGGCCCACGCGCATTCGGCCATGCGGTTCAGCAGCTTGCGGGCCTCGTACGCCGGCGGCTCGCCGCGGGGGTTGTCCGTCACCCAGCGCGTCACCCACTGACCGCCCCGCTGCGCCGTCTCCATGAACTCGTCCGTCACGCGGACGGACAGATTGGCATTCTGGAACAGGATCGAGCTGTACGCTTCCCCGTTGAAATTGGCTTCGTACTTGCCGCTCTCGATCAGCGTATGGGCCTTCTGCTCTTCCTTCCACTTGCACTCGATGAATTCCATGATGTCGGGATGCCAGATCTTCAGCGACTGCATCTTGGCCGCCCGCCGCGTCTTGCCTCCCGACTTGACCACCGCCGCGATCTGATCGTAGACCCGCATGAACGACAGCGGACCCGAGGGCCGGCCGCCGCCCGACAGCTTCTCGCGGCACGAGCGAATCGTCGACAGGTCCGAGCCCGTGCCGGAACCGAACTTGAACAGCATGGCCTCGCTGGTGGCCAGCCGCATGATGTCTTCCATGTTGTCTTCGACGCTTTGGATAAAGCACGCCGAAGCCTGAGGATACTCGTAGGGATTCTCCGGCTGAGCGACGCGGCGATTCCGCACGTCGTAGAACCAATTGCACCTCGCCCCCGCCACGCCGTACTGGTGGTGCAGGCCCACGTTGAACCACACGGGCGAATTGAACGAACCGTACTGATGCAAGCACAGCCAAGTCAGCTCGCGATAAAACCGTTCGCTGTCGGCTTGGCTGGCGAAATATCCGTCTTGCTGCCCCCAATCGGCGATCGTCCGCGTCACGCGATGGATCAGCTGCCGGACGCTCCGCTCACGTTCCGGTGTGCCGTTCTCGCCGTAAAAATACTTACTGACGACCACATTCGTCGCCAACTGGCTCCAAGAAGCGGGAATTTCGCAATCGGTCTGTTCGAACAGGACGTCGCCGCTTTCATCCTTGATCGCCGCCGAGCGCAGTTCCCACTCGACGGTGTCAAACGGACTGTCGGCGTCCGGAGGGCAAAACAGCGTCTCGATGCGAAGCCCGGCGCGAGACTCATGGGACATGCGGGCCTCCATAGATGAAACATGAACCGAAGGTCGTTCTGCGACAGTTGCCATAATCAGCTCCTTCTGCGGGCGTTTCGCTCCGTCGAAAGCATGAAATTCGTATCCTAACGATGCACGCTAGTCCGCTTGACGCGTCGGATCGATTTCCGTTTCGACCGAACTGGGTTCTGGGGGATCCAGAGGAATTAGGTTGGCTGCCAGTAGCGGCAAAGATAGCTTCACCCACAACATATTGTACCTCGCTGGTGCGAAGACCACAATATGTTGTGTCGGTCAGCAGTTTAGCAGCTTGTTAGTTTTCGTCAACAGTCGCCGGAGAAAACTTTTCAGAAGCTTCAAAAATACATATTTAGGCGGGTGATTGACTTCGTGACAGCGACGCTAGCATAGCGATCCGGCCGGGGAGAAACAAGAGCAGAAAATCCGGTCAGGATCGCGGCATTCCCGGATCGCATATTGCTCGATTTCTTGTCTTGCCGCGCGCATTTTGAACAGGACGAAACAGAGGCAACAGAGAAAGAGCCGGCACTCTGTTTCCTCTGCTTCCTTCTGTTCAATGAATCGGGTTAATTCGGTTGCGGCCGAAGGCCGTGTTGCCTCCGGGATTAACGAACCCAACTCCATCGTGCGTGGCCGACGTCTCTTGTTAGTCCGCCGGTCCTGGAGCAAACTAGGGGCATGGATATCTCCGCCGTCGAGTCACTTGCGCTGGCATTGGGTTTGGGCCTGCTGGTTGGCATGCAGCGCGAGTGGAGCGCGCATCACCTGACCGGCATCCGCACCTTTGCGCTGATCACGATCCTGGGCGCTCTGCTGGGGTTGCTCAGCCAGGCCCTCGGCGCGTGGCTGCCGGTGGCCGGCTTGTGCGGCGTGGCGGCGCTGTTGATTGTAGGGACCGTGCTGGCGTTCGTGGGCCAGCACGAAGAACCGGGACTGACGACGGAAATCGCTGCGCTGGTGATGTATGCGGTGGGCGTAGCGCTGGCCTGCGGGCAGACGGAGTTGGGCTTGATCATCGGCGGCGGCGTGGCCGTGCTGTTGCAGTGGAAACAGCCGCTGCACACGCTGGTGGGACGATTCAGCGAGCCCGATATCCGCGCGATTTTCAACCTGGTGCTGATCGCCCTGGTCATTCTGCCGGTGATGCCGAACCGGAGCTACGGCCCGTACGGAGTGCTCAATCCGTTTGAGATTTGGCTGATCGTCGTCCTGATCGTCGGGATCAGTCTCGGCGGGTACATCGCGTACAAGTTCTTCGGCGCCCGGGCCGGCACGCTGCTGGGCGGCATCTTGGGCGGCATGATTTCCAGCACCGCGACGACGGTCAGCTACGCCCGCCGGACGCGGCACGTGCCGGAAGCCGTCGGCTTGGCGGCGTTCGTCATCACCGTCGCTTCGGCGATTGTTTTCGGCCGCGTGATTTTCGAAATCGCGGTGGTCGCGCCCGAGTTGCTGTCCAAGGTTGCCCCGCCGTTAGTTGTCATCATGCTGGTGATGGGCGTCCTGGCCCTGGTGATGTACTGGACACGCGGCGGCGAGGCGGAGCAGGTGCCCCTGGACAAAGATCCGGCCCAGCTGAAGGCCGCTGTGCTGTTCGGCCTGCTGTATGCGGTCATCCTGTTTGCGGTGGCGGCGGGCCGGCAGTGGCTCGGCGACCGCGGGCTGTACCTGGTCGCCGCGATTTCGGGACTGACCGACATGGACGCGATCACTCTATCGACCGCTCAGTTGATCAAGCGTGGCGAACTGGACGTGGACATGGGCTGGCGGATGATCCTGCTGGGCTCGTTGTCCAACCTGGTCTTCAAGGGCGCGGCCGTTGCCGTGCTGGGACACCGGCGGCTGTTAGGCCGAGTTTCGATCGTCTTTGGCATCGTCCTGGCGTGCGGCGTCCTCTTGGTGCTGTTGTGGCCGTAGGGGGGGGGGGCATTCCGGGCTCAGACGTACAGAATTCAATTTTGCCGGGCAAGGACTACACCACATGGATAACCGGTTGCCCGGCAAAATTGAATTCTGTACGTCTGAGCCCTCCCTTTGGGCCAGGTGATGCTTCGGGAACGTTTCCTGCGGAACCTTGAAAACCGGCCTAATCCAGCGTAAACTACCATGCTTGTCGCCCGTCCCGCCGCCCGTGACGGCCGGACGTGTTATATTAAGTGAATCGATTTGACATTCTTGCCATCGGACCCAGGAGCAGACTGCATGGCCACAACGCATCAAGCTAACAAGACCCAAATCATGACCGGCGCTGACATCTTGGTTCAGTCGCTTGTGGATCATGGCGTCGAGGTCCTGTTCGCCTATCCGGGCGGAGCCAGCATGCCGCTGCACCAGGCGCTGACGCGGTTTTCGGACCGGATTCGCACGATTTTGCCGCGGCACGAGCAGGGCGGCGGGTTTGCGGCGCAGGGCTATGCCCGCTCGACCGGCAAGGTTGGCGTGGTTATGGCCACCAGCGGCCCCGGCGCCACGAATCTGGTCACGGCGATCGCGGATGCCAAGCTGGATAGTGTTCCGCTGGTCGCGATCACGGGGCAAGTGACGACCCGCGCGATCGGTTCGGATGCCTTCCAGGAAACGCCGATCGTCGAAGTCTGCCGCGGGATTACGAAGCATCACTGCCTGGTCACGGACATTGCCGAGTTGCCCCGGATTATGAAAGAGGCGTTTCACATCGCCTCGACGGGACGCCAGGGTCCGGTGCTGGTGGATATGCCGAAGGATATCCAGTTGGAGAAAGCGGCCGTCAATTGGGACGCGCCGATGAACTTGCCGGGCTACCGCGACTCGATTCCGCCCCGGGCGCGTCTGGAGCAGATCAAGCAAGTGGCGGCGGCCATCAAGCTGGCCAAACGGCCGATGCTGTACTGTGGCGGCGGCATCGTCTCGGCCAACGCCAGCGACGAACTGCGGATTTTCGCGCGCAAGACGGGCATTCCCGTGGCCATGACGGTGATGGGACTGGGCGCCTTTCCCAGCGACGATCCGTTGTGCCTGGACATGCTGGGGATGCATGGCAGCGTGTATGCCAATTGGGCGATCCGCGATTGCGACCTGCTGTTAGCCTTGGGCGTGCGGTTCGACGACCGCGTGACCGGCAAACTGGAGGCGTTCGCCAAGCATGCCAAGATCATCCATATCGACGTCGATCCTTCGGAATTAAACAAGAACAAGCCGGCGCATTTTCCGATCGTCAGCGACGTCAAGTATGCGTTGCAGGCGTTGATTCAGGCCGTTGAAGGAGGTCAAGACCTGGATAGCTGGGTGGCCCAGTGCCAGCAGTGGAAACAGGAGCATCCGTTCAAGTACGACCAGTCGTTCGACGGGATTCTGCAGCAGCATGCGATTACGGAACTGTCGCGGCTGACGCAGGACCGCAAGACGGTCATTGCCGTGGGCGTCGGCCAACACCAGATGTGGAGCGCGCAGTTCTGCAAGTTCCGCCAGCCGCGGCGCTGGCTGTGCAGTTCGGGTCTGGGCACGATGGGCTTCGGTTTGCCGGCGGCGATGGGCGCCCAGGCGGCTCATCCCGATGCCTTGGTGGTGGACATCGACGGCGACGGCAGTTTCCAGATGAACATCCAGGAACTGGCGACGTGCTATTGCGAAGATTTGCCCGTCAAGGTGTTGCTGCTGAACAACCAGCACCTGGGCATGGTGGTCCAGTGGGAAGACCGGTTCATGGCCGGCAACCGGGCGCACACGTATTTGGGGCCGATCCACCATGCCGAGGCGAAGGGCAAGGGCGAAGATATCTATCCGGCGGAGCGTTACCCCGATTTTGTGAAGATCGCCCAGGGCTACGGCTGCGGCGCGGCGACGGTCCGCCACAAGTCGGACCTCGTGCCGGCCTTGGAGGAGATGCTTAATTACCGCGGCCCGTACGTGCTGGATGTGCAGACGCCGTACCAGGAACACGTGCTGCCCATGATTCCAGCCAACCACACCGTGGACGACATGATTTTGGAATAGTCCCGCTTAGGGACGACAGGTTGTATCCAGGGGCGTCAGCCCAATGCCAATTACTTCGGGACCATTGGGGGCGTTTTTGTTAGCGGAGCGGCGCAAGCCGCCCGGTTTTCCGACGGTGATACCGGACGGCTCGCGCCGTGCCGCTATTGAGTTTTCCAGGGGCTGGCGCCCCTGGCTACATCCTGCCGCCGCTCCGCGGCCAGGTCCCGGCGCAGCCGGCTAAGTCCAGGCCCAATCCATGGCATTAACGGCCCCTTTCCTAGCCCTGATGGCGAAACTGCTCAGCGGCGCCACCGTCCGTTGGATCGACGCCCAGCCGGACACGTGCCAGCGGGTGTACTTTGCCAACCACACCAGCCATCTGGATGCCCTGGTGCTGTGGTCCTGCCTGCCGCGGAACGTGCGGCAGGTGACGCGGGCCGTGGCCGCCCGGGATTACTGGGAAGGCGGGCCTGTGCGGCGGCACGTCGCCCGTTCGTTCAACGTGCTGCTGATCGATCGGGAGAATATCAAAGTTCATCAGAGTCCCGTGGAGATGATGATCCGCGAGATCGGCAAACGCTACTCGCTGATCGTTTTTCCGGAGGGTAGCCGCAATACCAGCGAGGAGATGGGCGAGTTTAAGAGCGGGCTCTACTATCTGGCCAAGAAGCGGCCCGATCTGGAATTGGTGCCCGTGTACATGGAGAATCTGAGCCGCGTACTGCCGCGAGGCGAGGTGCTGCTGGTGCCGTTGCTCAGCTGCATCACGTTCGGCCCGCCGATGTGGCTGGAGGCGGGGGAACCGAAAGTCCACTTCCTGAGCCGGGCCCGGCAGGCGGTGCGCCGTCTGAAAGATCTGTGACGACAACATGACGAACCACCCGTGGTGGCCTTGGTCCACCCTGCAACAGCTGATTTCGGCGGCGGAGCTTGCGGCGGCACAGCCCGTGGCGACGCCGCCCAGCGCGCAGATTTTCTGGCTGTTGGGCGTCGTCATCGGCTTGTTGGCGATCGCCTATGCGGTCAGTGTGCTGTTGAAACGCTATCCCGAAGGCACCTTGAACCCCGCCTTGGTCGAACGCTTTATCCACCGGATCCGCATCTGGTGGATCATGTGTGCGATCCTGGTGGCGGGATTCTTGTTGGGACGCGTGGCCACAGTGATCCTGTTCGGCGCGGTTTCGTTTTGGTCGCTGCGCGAGTTCATCACGACCACGCCCACGCGGCGGGGCGACCATCGTACGCTGTTCTGGGTCTTCTTCGGCTTCACGCCGCTGCAATACGTGCTGGTGGCCGTCAGCCGGGACTTGTACGGTTTGTACAGCATCGTCATTCCTGTCTACGCGTTCCTGTTCATTCCGGCGCGGATTGCGTTTGCCGGCGATCAGAAGCGGTTCCTGGAACGGTCGGCCAAGATTCAGGCGGGCTTGTTCATTTGCGTGTACGCGCTCAGTTTCGCCCCGGCCCTGCTGAATCTGCCGCTGACCCTTTCCGACGGCACCGCCTGGGGCCGCGGCTCGCATCTGGCCAGCGCCGGCTTGTTGTTCTACCTGATCCTGCTGACCCAGCTGGCCGACATGTTTCAAACCGCTTGGAGCCGGTTGGTCGGCCGCCGGGTAATCGCCCCGGAGGTCAGCGCCACGCGGACCTGGGAAGGCTTCCTGGGCGGCGTGACCAGCACGACCCTGATCGGCGCGCTGCTGTGGTGGGCCACGCCGTTCCGTTTCTGGGAAGCCGCCTGTATGTCGATGATCGTGGCGGTGACCGCGTTCTGTGGGAATATGGTCATGTCGGCCATCAAACGCGACCGCGGCGTGGCCGATTTTGGGACTCTGGTCCAAGGCCATCCGGGCGTCCTGGACCGCATCGATTCCATCTGCTTCGCCGCCCCCGTGTTCTACCATCTGACGCGGTATTTCTTTTCGGAGTTCGCGTAAGCACCGTTCGAGAAATGACTGTCCGATTTTCCCGTGGCGTAAGCTTCCAGCTTGCGGCAGATGTGAGCAACGCAAGCTGGAAGCTTACGCCACTTATTTCCCGAACGAGGCTAGCGCGTCGTCGGGTGAGCTTTCCCGCCCGTCCGGACAGCCTACAGGCTGAACTCCAACAAAGAGCCACAGCCTCGGAGCGTGATGACCACGGTGAAGACTCGACAGCGATTTCCTGCGCGGCCCTCGTCACGCCAACTGCTTGCGGAACCGGAACACGCTCAAGCTCAGGATGACGATGCAACACGTAGCCAGGCAAAGGGTTGGGGGCAGCAAGTCGATGAAGTCCGCGCCGCGCAGCACGACGCCCCGCAGGATCTCGATGAAATACGTCACCGGAATGGCAAAGGTGACCACGTAGATCGGCAAGGGCATTTCGCTGCGGGGAAAGACAAAGCCGGACAGCAGCACGGACGGCAGCATGATGACGAACGCAAACTGGACGGCCTCGATCTGGCTCTTGGCCACCGTCGACACCAACAGGCCCAGCCCCAGCGAACAGACCATGAACAGCATGGACAGCGACAGCAGTAGCGTCAGGCTGCCGTGGATCGGCACGCCGAACACGTAGACCATGACGCACATCACGATTAGCATCTCGACGAACCCCACCAGCGCATAGGGCACGAGCTTTCCCAGCAGCAGGCCCGTTCGTCCCACGGGCGTGACAAACAACTGTTCCAGCGTGCCCAGTTCCCGCTCGCGGACCACGGCAAACGACGTCAGGAACAGCGTGACCAGCTGCAGGATGATGCCGATCAGCCCGGGAACGAAAAAGTGCGAGCTTTCCAAATTCGGGTTGTACAGCAGCCGCGGCCGCATCTCGACCGCCAGCGTCGGCCGGCCGGTAGGATCGCGGGCGGAAGCGATCTGCAGCGACTCTTCCTTCTCCCGCGCCAGGTGAATGGACAGATTCAAACCCAGCAGCTTGGCCGTGTTCATCGCCGTGGTCGCCACTTGCGAGTCGCTGCCGTCGATCAAGATCTGCACCTGGACCTGTTCGCCGCGCGCCAGTCGGTCGCTGTAGTTCTGCGGAATCAGCAGACCCGCTTTGGCCCGCCCGGCGGTCAGCGCGCGGCGGAACGACTCGCTGTCCTGGCAATGCTGGACGATCTTGAACCGCCGCGTGTTGGCAAACGTCTCGGCCAACTCGCGCCCCCGGCTGCGCCCGTCCAGGTCGTACACCGCCAAGGGTATGTTCTCGATTTGCGTGTCGATGGCGTAACCGAAAATGATCGTCTGCATGACCGGCACGACCAACATGAAGAAGATCGTCGACGGCTGGCGGCGGATGTGCGAGAATTCCTTAGTCAGCACGGCGTACAGGCCGGCCAACGTCCGGCCGGTACGTTCGGGACGCGCGCGTCGCGGGGCCGGAGTCTTGGGTTCGTCGAGGATCGGTAGGGAGACCTTGCGGTCGGAGGTTTCGGCGGGGTCGGGAGACCCGCGCCGAGCATTGAGGTCGGGAGACCCGCGCCGAGCATTGAGGTCGGGAGACCCGCGCCGAGCATCGAGGTCGGGAGACCCGCGCCGAACGTCGGCTTCTGCGACTCCGCGCCGGCGCTCGCCCTCCTGGGATTCCTGCTCGGCACTCTTGGTCAGCGTGACGAACACGTCTTCCAGCGAAGGCGGCACCTCGCGGACGTCGATCTGGTCGGCCGGCAGCCCCAACTCGTCGCCCAGGGCGCGGGGCGACAAGGCGTCCGAGACCAGCACGTGGACGGTCTCGCCGAACAGTGTCGCATCGCGGACGCCGTCCAAGCCGCGCAGCCGCCGGAGGCTGGCCGTGGGCGCCGGCACGCGCAGCTCGTACCGCCGCGCGTCGGCCGGAGTGACTTGGGGCAGGCTTTTCAGCTCCCGCGGCTTGCCCAGAACCAGCAGTTTCGACATGAACAGATAGCCGACTTCCGAACAGCGTTCGGCTTCGTCCATGTAGTGCGTTGTCACCAACAGCGTCACGCCCGATCCGGACAATTCAAACAACAGGTCCCACAACTGGCGCCGCGCCACCGGATCGATCCCCGCCGTCGGTTCGTCCAGGAAGACCAGTTCCGGTTCGTGGACCAGCGCACAGGACAACGCCAGACGCTGCTTCCAACCGCCGGACAGCGTTCCGGCCAATTGCTCGATGCGGCCGGTCAGCGACGTCAGTTCCAGCACGTCGCGGCAGCGCTGCTGGAAGCGGTCGCCGCTGAGCCCGTAGATGCGGGCGTAGAACTCGATGTTTTCCCGCACGGTCAAGTCGTTGTACAAGCTGAACTGCTGCGACATGTAACCGATGCGGCGTTTGATCGCTTCCGGGTCTTGCGCCACGTCGAAGCCCAGGACTTGAGCCGATCCGGAGGTCGGCGGCAGGATGCCCAACAGCATCCGGATGATCGTCGACTTGCCGCTGCCATTGGGCCCCAACAATCCGAAAATCGAAGCCTTGGGCACTTGAAAACTGACGTCGTCCACCGCGACCAGGTGGCCGAACCGGCGAGTCAGGTGGTCGGTGACGATGATCGGCTCGGTCGTCATGGCTGCTCTTCTCCCAGCCACACATCGGCCGACATGCCGGGCCGCAACACGTCCCAGCCTTCCTTCAGGGTCACCTTGATACGGAATACCTGCTTGGACCGCTCTTCGGGCGTTTGGATGTTGCTGGGCGTGAATTCGGCCTGCCGAGCCAGGAACGTCACTTCCCCGGCGAATCGCCGCTCCGGATAGCTGTCGACGGTGACCCACAACTGCTGGCCAAACTGGACGTTCAACCGGTTCTCCGGCAGGTAGGCCCGCACCCACAGACGCTGGTTGTCGACGATCGTCAGGACCGGCGCGCCGGGCAACGTCAGGTCGCCGGGCTGCAGTTCCTGGGCCTCGACGGTCCCGTCCACGGGCGCGACAATCCGCAGCTCCTTTTTTCGCGTGCGGATCGCAGCCAAGGCGGCCTGGGCGCCGTCGCGGGCCGCTTGGGCGGCGGCGACCTCCTCGGGACGGTAACCGGCGTTGGTCAAGGCCCACGCCTGCTGAGCCTCCTCCAATTCGGCCCGCGCCCGATCGATGTCCTCGCGGCGCGTGCCGGCCTCCAACAGGCTCAACTCCTGCTGACGCACGACGACCATGGCCAGGGCGGCCTGCAGTTTTTCGGTTGCTTCGTCGAACTGCTCGCGCGGTGCGGCCCGTTTCTCGAACAGGCCGGCCACCCGCGCGTGATTCTGTTGGGCCAGTTTGAGGGTCGATTCGGCGACCGTCAGCTGGGCCTTGGCGGCCTCCTTTTCCTGGGGACGAGGCCCGTTGACCAACAGTTCCAGCCGCGCCTGCAACTGGCCCACGCGGGCCTTGGCTTGCGCCTGTTCCTCGGCGCGAAAGCCGGCCTGCAAGCGCTCGTAATCCGCTTGTTTAGCTGCCAGCTGGGCTTCCGCCTCCTGCTCCAATTCCAGCAGGTCGAACGGTTCCAGTTCCACCAGCACGTCGCCCGTGCGGACGGCCTGACCCTCCTCGACGTGGACGCGGGCGACGCGTCCGCCGACGCGCGAACCCAAGCGGATTTCATCGGCTTCGATAAATCCGCTGATCTTCGCCAATTCCGGCCGCCGCTGGCTGTAGGCAACCAGCGCGATCAAGCCAGCCGTGACCACCAACAAGAGGGCAATGCGTTTCCACATGCTTTCGATGTCCCGTGCCCGTGATCCGCAAACATCCTGCATCCCACGTATCATATCCTTCGGCACGCACGCCGCGTAGATGAGCGGCGTGGCAGCGCGGTTTTGTCCGTCAGCGCATATCCCCTGCCGGCCTAGGCTCCGTTTTGGTGAAGTCCCACGGATGGCAGAGCGGACCCACGGATATTCGCTTGCCGTTCTTCATCCGTGGGTCCGCTCTGCCATCCGTGGGTCAAACAGAACCGTGAACAGGGAAATCACCCTGCCACCTGTCAAACCGGCCATCGGCGAGTAGATTTACGCCAACGGATGAAGCAACGCAGGACCGGATTAACGCCACGTGCTTCGTCATTCGTTCGTCATTGGGTATTTCGTCATTCGTTATCATTATCATTCTTTCGAGCTTCGAGCTTCAGAGTCTCAGTCCGTATCATGCGCACGCATCTTACAACCACGAATCACACGAATGACACGAATGAAAAGGGTAGATCGGATGTTTTGATTCGTGTAATTCGTGTGATTCGTGGTTTTTCCGGCGGTTCCTTCAGACCCTCTTGGTTTGCGGGCGGTAGCCCGCGTTAAGAACATGCGTATCACCACCTGGAACGTGAACGGTTTGCGAGCCGCCTTGCGCAAGGGCTTTGGCGACTGCTTGGCCCAGCTTGCCCCGGACGTGCTGTTGTTGCAGGAAATCCGTTGCCAGCCGGACCAGTTGCCCGCCGAGTGGGCCGCGCCGGCGGGCTGGCACGTCCATTGGCGCCCGGCCCAAAAGCTGGGCTACGCAGGAACCGCCATCTGGTCGCGGTTTCCTCTGGAGATCCTGAGCGAAGGCTTGGACGACGGCGACGGCGATCCAGACGGCCGCGTGATCGTGGCCCGCGTCTCCGGGGTGATCGTCGCCAGCGTGTATCTGCCTTCCGGATCGTCCAGCCCCCAGCGGCAGGCGTACAAAGATGTCTGGCTGGACCGGTTCCTGCCCTGGGCCGCGCGGCTGGCGGCCCGCCGCACGCCCGTGGTCCTGGGCGGCGATTTGAACATTGCCCACACCGAACGGGACATCTTCTACGCCGCCGGCAATCAGAACAACTCCGGCTTCCTGCCTCACGAACGGGCCTGGTTCGGCCGCTTGCTGGACGCCGGCTGGACCGATTTCGTCCGCTGCCAGTTCGGCGACGTCGACGGCCCGTACTCGTGGTGGTCCAACCGCGGCCAGGCCCGCCAGTTGGACCGCGGCTGGCGGATCGACTACCTGCTGGGCAACCGTCCCGCCGCCGACCGCTGGCGCGACGCCGCTATCTACCGCCACGGCGGCCTGTTTGTCTCCGACCACGCGCCCGTCACGATCAATCTTGCGGAACCGCTGATTGACGCTAATGAACGCTAATGGAGAGAAAATGCCGAAAGACCGCCAGCGTCGCCTGGGCCATGACCTCGGCATTTCGCTGCTGGTGAACCGCTGTGCGGCCTGCGTCGGCATACACCCGGAGTCGGCGCGGGTCCTGGAGGAGTTCCGCCAGCGTGGCGGCCAGCGCACTCGGGTCGTCGGGCGGCGTCAGGCAGCCGCCGCCGGTGGACGCGACCAACTCGGGAAAAGCGCCGTGATCCGGCAGCACCACGGGAACGCCCGCCGCCAACGACTCCAGGACAAACAAACCCTTCGGCTCCCGATGGGTCGTCGGCACGGACAAGATGTCCAACGACCGCAGGAATCCCGTCTTGCCCCGCCGGTCCACTTCGCCCACGTATCGATACGCCGCGCCCAGCCCCGCCGCCCGCAGTTTATCGAACTGGGATTCGGCATACGCGCGGTTCTGTTCGCCCAGCCAGCCGGCGATCCGGAGTTGCACGTTGTCCAGGCCGCGCCTTTGCCGCAATTCGACGAACGCGTCGGCCAGCACGTGCAATCCCTTCTCCGGGGCCAGACGCGCCAGGTAGCCGATCGTTGGCGGGCGCGAACTGGCCGGCTCGGCGTGTACCTGCGCAAAATCGCGGGTGTCGATACCCAGCGGCACCATGTGCAGCTTGTCCGGCGGGATGCCGAAGTAGCCGGTCATGAACTCGGCATAGTACCGGCTGTGTACCAGGAACCCATCCACGTCGCGCACCAAGCGGCGGATCTCCTCAAAACAGCGTGTCTTATGCGGCTCCGGCAGATACTCCAGGAACGCGTCGTCGCCCTGCAGGGTCACCAGCACCGGCACGCTAAGCGACCGTTTCAACTCGGGAATGCAGCCGCCGATCAACATATTGGTCAGGACGACCAGATCCGGCTGCACGTCCGACGCCAGGAACCGGGACAGCCGCCGGACCTCTTTTCGCTGGTAGCCGTGTTCGCCGCGCAACATGGACACCGCCAGGTCGCCCAGG
>CAZXYZ010000145.1:0-24843 GCA_964645045.1 uncultured Pirellulaceae bacterium
CTTAACCTCGTACCATTCGACCCTGTGTCGGTGGGGAGCCAGAACCTATTGTCGTCGTCCGTGTTAGCTCGCCAATCGTTTCCCCGCCGACACGGGGTCGGCGGAGGAGGAAGTTGGATACTGGAAACGGCGCTAGCAACGGTGGCCGAAACAACTTCCCGGTTTTCCTGCCCTCACCCTGCCCTCTCCCAGCAGGCGGGGAGACAAAGGAGGAAGCTGTTTCGGCCACCGTTGCTAATGTAAGACCGGGCATAGATCGAACCACTGGCGGCCTTGCGATTCCATCCATTGGACCGAAGCGGGCGGGCCCCAGTCGCCTTGCTCGTATAGCCCCAAGCTCGGGCCGGCGCCGGAATCCCATGCGGATTGGATGGGGTCAATCAGGGCCCAGGATGCTTCGACTTCGTCGCTGCGCGCGAACAGGCTCGCATCGCCCTGCATCGCGTCCAACAGCAGCCGCTGGTAAGCCTCCGGCATTTCGTGGGTGAATTTCCGCCGGAAAGCAAAATCGAGTTCCGCCATCTGCGTCTTCATGCCGGCGTCCGGGACTTTGGTCTGAAACTGCAACTGGATCCCTTCCGCCGGCTGGATCTGGAGCACCAGCCGATTGGCATCATTCTGGTTCGACGGGCCGCCCTCGAAGATCATGTGCGGCGGCTCGCGGAACTGGATCACGATCTGCGTCGTGCGGCACGACATCGACTTGCCGGAACGCAGGTAGAAGGGGACGCCTTGCCAACGCCAGTTGTCCACGTCCAACCGCACGGCGGCGAACGTCGCGGTGCGGCTGCCGACGGCGACTCCCGGCTCGTCGGCATACGTCCGGTATTGGCCGCGGACGGTTTGGGTGGCGGCGTCTTCCGGCCGCATGGGGCGGATCGCCCGCAGGACTTTGACTTTCTCGTCCCGCACCGCGTCGGCGTCGAATCGCGCCGGGGCCTCCATCGCCGTCAGCGTGAGCAGCTGCATCAAGTGGTTCTGGAACATGTCGCGCAAGACGCCCGCCGACTCGTAGAATCCCGCCCGGTGGCCCACGGCGACTTCTTCGGCCGCGGTGATCTGGACGTGGTCCACGTAGTTGCGGTTCCACACGGGCTCGAAGATCGTGTTGGCGAACCGCAACACGAGCAGGTTGCTGACGGTTTCCTTGCCCAGGTAGTGATCGATGCGATACACCTGCCGCTCGGCAAAGGCCCGATGCACCACTTCGTTCAAACTGCGGGCCGACGCGAGATCGGTGCCGAAGGGTTTTTCGATCACGACCCGGCGGTGCGCGCAGTCCTCGCACGTCATGCCGGCCGCGGCCAAGTGGAGCACCGCCGGTTCGTAAAACCGCGGCGCGGTCGCCAGGTAGTACAAGCGCGTGACCGTCGGATTCTGCTCCAACGCGTCCAGACGCTGGCCCAGTTTGGCGACGTCGTCCAGCGCCGAGATGTCTCCAGGCTGATAGTACACCGATTTCGCGAATTCCGTCCACGACCCGCGATCGAACTGCGCGCCGAGGAACGAAGCGGTGGACTTGCCGAGTTCCTCGCGCCAGGACTCGTCGGTCCAAGCGGTCCGCGCGGAACCGACGACCAGCGTATCCGCGGGCAACCGCTGCTTGCGGTACAGCTGATACAAGGCGGGGACCAGCTTGCGGCTGGTCAAATCGCCGGAAGCACCGAAGATTACAATCGTATGTGCCATCTGAGCCGGTTCCTGGTCGGCTTCCCGGAGGATCATCACCTTGGCCGGGACCGACAACAAAACGGGATTGAAAGGGATCCGACGAAAACGGGGGCGACAGAAAAACGCTGCTTTCCAGGATACACGGTTTTCGTTCTTCTGTCGTCCGACTTTTCGGTCATAAGCGCCTGCCGCGGGAAGATTCCTGCGCGAACCGCTTATGAGCGTCTGCGCTCGTGGTAGAGTGTCCCGTGTGGCACGCTCCGGTTCGTGCGGCCTGTTGATTTACGGGGGCAAACATACGTGGGATAGGCTTGCAGCCTGTCAGGATTGCCCAGTTACAAGTGGCTATTCTGCCCTGTTTTTCCATTCGACAGGCTGGAAGCCTATCCCACGATTAAATCGATAGCTCGCATGCGGCGGTCGCAAGTGGAACCGCGCGGGTTGGAAGCAACGAGGAGTCGCGTATGGAAGATGTCAAGACGATCAACGCGCTTGCTCAGGCGGTTGCGCGGCGGCTCGGTCGGCCAACTTCTGCGTTCAGGGCGGCTTGCCGAATATCGATCCGGGTTTGAAGGTAGCAGGGATCGGCGCGGTTCCGTTTCCGCTTGCTTCCAAGACGGCCAAACGGCTGATCGGCGTCTGCCGCGTCGCGCCCTACGGCAAGGGGACCAAGACGCTGGTCGATCCCAAGGTGCGGAATTCGTTCGAGTTGGATCCGAAGCAGTTTACGCTCAGCCCGCAGTGGCAGGAAACGATCGCTGCTGCAACGCGGCAGGCCGCCGTGCAACTTGGCTTATTTCGGCCACCATTGCTTGTTGCCCCGAGAGGCGAACGGCCGGCGTCAGCCCGCCGGTTATAAATACACCAATTCGGCTTCACCTTCGTTTTCCCATTTATAACCAGCAATCTATAACCCGCGACGTCCGCACGCTGAGATCGCTTCGCAGTCTAAATGATCTGACGAACCGTTGTTTCGAAATGCAGCAATAGGCCCACGGATGGCAGAGCGGACCCACGGATGAAGAGAACGTGCAACCTTCCGCCCCAAGGACGGAACAGAAACGACATCAAGCCAGTTGGTCTTGACCAGTACAAACTGAACACGCCACTCCCGGCCCTTTTTTTAACGCGCGGTAGATTTGCGGTACGTCTGCCACATCGACGTGACGAACTCGTTGGCCGCGTGTTCTTCCTGCCACCAGCGGTCCACATAGTCGAAGAAGGCCGGGTGATTCCAGCATTCGACCATCCCGGTCAGACGCGCGGCCAAGGCTTGTCCCACCCAGGTCGGTCCGTTCAGTTGGCGGTAGCCTTCGGCTTTCGTGCCATTGTTGCCGTGGGTGTCGCCGAACGACTCCCAGGTGGCCGGGTCCACTTCTTCATGCCGGGCGTTGGGGTTCTTCAGCGTGATGGTCCATAGCGCCTTCTGGCCACGGAAGCCAGGGCCGTGGTAGGTCTGCTGATCCTCCTGGAATGTGGCCTGCACGTGCATCATCCCCTCGTGCCCCAGGATCCAGCCGGCGAACAGGATCGGCCACTTGCGGCCCGAGTTGTGGCCGCCGTTGGCGATCCACAGGTCGCTGTCGGACTGGACCGCGCCGTAGTAATCGATCCCTTTCTGGACGAACCGCAGCAGCAACGTCTCCCGCTGCCGGTTCGGATCGTCCAGCAGCACCAGCAGTCCTACGTCCGAGACGATATTGGTGATCTCGCGGCCGTAGTCCGGCATGTTCTCCAGCGGGTGCATCATGCGGTTGACCCACTCGCGCTGATGGTCCAGCCAGATGCGTTCCAGGTGCCGCTCGTACGGTTTGACGTCCGGCGTCGTCTCCGGGGCCTGCAGGCCGGGCAGCCGGCCGCGGCGCAACTGCGCGGCGGTGAACATCTCTCGCCACGTGCCGACGTAGGCCGGCCGGAAGGCGTCCTGGGGCGGCGGCTCGCGAACGCAGGTCAACACGGCCGCCGTTTGCAGCGGGCCGCGGCAGTACTGTCCCGGCACCGTATCGGCGGTCTTGTCGCCGACGTTTTGGACGCTGATCGTGCTGACCAGCGCGTCGCCGGGCTGGAGTGTCAACGGGAAAGCAGCCCGCAGGGACGCGTCGAAATGGGCCACGCGGCTGTCATAGCCCTGTTTGTCTCCGGCCGCCGGATTCACGACCGATCCGTGCCGGTCTGCGGTGGGTTCCGGGCTTGCACCACGGACGGTCACCGGCCCCACGACCCACCAGTCGCCGGTGATGAATCGACCCGTCCGCGCGGGCTCGGCAAAGGTCCAGGTGATTCCGTACTGCGAAAGCGATGGCTGCGTCGTGACCGTCGCCGGGTCGATGGTCCCCTCCGCTCCCAGGACCGAAACAGCCAGCCAAGCCAGCGTGAGATGTGTGGTTGCCACGTTGAGCCTCCCTTAGTTGCTGCGAGCCCCTATTGTAGCCCAGCGCCGCAGGAACGGAAGAAGGCCATCGAGGTAGGCCGCATCGCGACCGTATTATGAAACCGAGCGGAGTGGGCTACAATGACGGCTTGTCAGTGACCCAAGCCTTGGGCCAGTGCGCACGAGAAGATCCCGGATGACATTGGAACATTGGTCCACGACGACGCTTGTTGTATGGCCCGTTTGAAACTGAACGTCAACTAGCACGAAATGGACTTGTCGACGCATGTTGTTTGGAAGGGGATGTCACGGTTTAACGTCGGAATCACCCCAACGAATGTAGGAGTCAACGAATGTGGGAATCCGTGAATGGCTCCCCATCCGCCATTCGTTGACTCCTTCATTCGTTGGGATCCGATCGCTGGAAACCGAGACGTGTCAAAGCGAACGTTCGACCGGCGGTTTCCCATTTGGTGTTCGTGAAAGCAAAAAGCTGAAAGGTGTTCCCATGCGCATCGCCATCTGCCCGTTCATGCTGTTGTCACTGGTGGCTCCCGCCTGCGGGGCCGATGAGGCCGTCGGCAAGCGACCCTATGAGATGGACTGGGCGAACCGGTTCCAAGACGATCACCCGCCGCTGGTGGATTTTGAGAACTTGGACGGCTGGACGGTGAAGACCGAGAACTCGGACGCCAGCATCGTCCGGACGCGCGAGCAGCAGCTGTGGGACAAGTACGTCGCCAAGTGTACCTACCGTGCGACCGGCGCTGGACCGACCTATCTGATCGCACCGCGGGAGCCCGTGAAGATCGCCCAGGCTTTCGACGCAGTGAGCCTGTGGGTTTATGGGAACAATTGGTCGTACGCCCCCAACGCGAGCACGCCGATGGTGTCGATCACTGCACGGTTCCTCGATGCGCAAGGGCGCGCGGTACACGTACCGCTGACCACCGTGACGTGGAAGGAGTGGCACCTGTGCAGCCGGCGGCTGACTCCCGAACAAATCGCGATGGTCAAGGACGGCGCGAGCTTCGTGGGGCTGGAAATTGGCAACGGACGCAACAAGGAAGACCGCGTGCTGTTCTTCGACAACCTGGCGGTCTTCATCGAGCAGTTCCCGCCACTGACCTTCGAGCCGCGGCCGGAGCGCGGGATCGCGATGTTACCCGGCCAAGCCAGCGGGACCAACACCGGGCCGGGCAAGCTGCCGTTCCCGAACCGGCCGGAGACGATCCTGCCTGACAATCTCGTGCAGGACTTCACCACGATCGTGACGCAGGAAGGGACGCGTTTCGTCTTTACGTACGCGGGCAACGACGGAACGCTGGCTTATGTGCTGACGCCCAGCACGGGCACGTGGTCCGACGTGACGGCGAGTTGGGGCCGGAACCCGGGGATTCGGCCGCTGGTGGACGGCGGGGTGTGGCTCGCGGTCGACGGCAAAGCGGTCGCGCCGGAGAAGCTCGAACCGCTGGGGACGAAGCTGGACGGTCGGACGGTTATCTCGAAGTGGAAGGCGATCGCGGCGGGCGTTTCGACCGAGGTGACGTACACCTTTCGCCTGTGGAACAAGTCGCTGGTGATCGACACGGCCGCGCCGGGAGGGAACGTGGCGGAAGTGCGGTACGGACATGCTGACGGGCTCGATAACCCGCGGCTGGTGACCAACCCCTTTTATCACTACGGCCATCAGGCGACCGACCGGCCGGCGGTGGCGGTTAGCGACACGGCAGACAAGCCGTTGTTCCTCACGGGCAACACCGACTGGTACGTCTCGAATGCTTCCGTTCCCTTCTCCGTCAATGCGATCAAGGACGGCCGGACGAGCTATCAGGGCGGCGTGCGGTACATGCACAAGACCGACGGGAAACGGAACGACTGCTTCGAGCGGTTCTTCGTCACGATGTCGCCGCGGTACGAGGAAGTGTTGCCCACGGTGCCCAATCCCAAGTCGCCGTACATGCATGTCGCGGGGACGCACGTCTGGCGGGCGCACGGAGCGGGCGACAGGAAGAGCGACGCGGCGCACTGGACCAATATCTGGCGCCACGGGATGCGCGAGTGCGTGATCACCGACCACGAGACGGGCTGGCGCGACGGCGGCGAGAGTTTTACCTTTCGGACCAAGCCCGCACCTGGTAAGGGTGGCGATCAGGGGCAGTTCGACTATGCCCGCCTGATGCAAAACAAGCTCGGTTTCGTCTATGGCCCGTACAACAACTACACCGACTTCGCGCCGGTCAACGAGTTCTGGAGCTTCGATCTGATCAGCCGCACCCCCGACAACCAGTTGCAGGGCGCGTGGATGCGCTGCTACGCACCCAAGCCGGCCCGCGCCGTGGAGTATTGCGCGAAGTTAGCGCCGATCATCCAGGACAAGTTCTATTTCAGCACGGCGTACTGCGACGTACACACGGCCGTCGCCCCGTGGGAGCGGGTGGACTACGACAGCCGCGTGCCCGGTGCGGGGACCTTTGCGGCCACGTTCTACAGCTACGGCGAGATCATGCTACACCAGAAGAACGCCTGGAAAGGGCCGGTGTATTCGGAGGGCAACCATCACTTTTACTACAGCGGTCTGACGGACGGCAACTATGCCCAGGACCGCGGCTACGACATCCCCAACAGCCCCTGGCTGGTGGACCTGGACCTGCGGAAGATGCATGACCTGAACTGCAACTTCGGCATGGGCGCCGAGAGCATGTTCTACGGGGAAAGCACGCCGGCAGCGGGACCGGCGGACAATGACACCTACACCGACCGATTCCTGGCGGCCACCGTCGCCTTTGGACATCCCGGGTTTCTGTGCAGCGGTGGCATGGACAAGACGCTGCGAGGATACTACATGGTTCAGCAGTTGGCCGCTAACTACACGCTGTCGCCTGTGAAGAACATCGGCTACCTGGACGAGACGGGGCGGTTACTGGACACCTCGGCGGCGGTCGCTTCGGGGGCCTATCAGCGCAACCAGATCATCACCGAGTATGTCAATGGTACGGTGACGATGGTCAACGGAAGCAAGACCGAGCGGATGAAGTCGATAAACCTGCCACCGAACGGCTACCTCGGTTGGACGCAGGACAAGTCCGTCTTCGTCGAAAGCACGGACTCCGGCCCCGGCACGCCCCGCTACGACTTCTGCGTTTCACCCGCCTACATTTACGTCGATGGCCGCGGGCACTTCACGCGTCTCCATGAGGCCGCCTCCGACGGCATCGGCATTTGCCGCATCGTCGGCCAGGGGCAATGGGAGATGATTCCCTATCAAGGTGCGGACTGCGGGTTCAGGCTGCCCCCGGCAAAGGCCGTCGCGTTGGACAAGGACGGCAAGGAGATCGAGCCGGCCACGTTGCGCGTGGCGCGGGGACTGACCTATGTCGTGCCGGTGAAGGACGCCTTTAGCTATCTGCTGACCGCCGCGGCTGGCGAGCCACAGGTTCCCGCCGTGCAGCCGGAGCTGCGCGACCGGGTCATCGCCGGGGAGACGGTGCCGGTGACGCTAAGCCAAGAGCACACGATCCAGATTCCCGCGGACGCGACGCCGGGGCAGCGGGTCTGGCAGCAGTTGGAAGGGCAGTGGTTCGATTTTACCGTCGTGCCGTTGGCTGAGGTCGAGCCGACGCTGGTGGGCCACAGCCTGAGCCTTCGTCTGCGCAGCAATCTCGCGCAACAGGAGACGTACCGGGTCGAAGTACTCGGCCGGAGCAAAGAAGTGGAACTGACTCCGGACCAGCCGGCGGACGTGGCGTTCGACCTTGGCTCGCCGACCGAGGAGGGCGCCGAGCTATTGGCCATCACACTCACGGCCGGCAAGCTTACGCAGAAGACCGAGCGGGGATTGCGGACGGCGAGCGCGCCGCTGATCGCGGTGCCGCTGCCGGCGCACTACGACACCGGGATGTGCGTGCGGGGCGGCCAGGAGATCCACGACTTTGGCGCGACGCTGGGCCACGTCGTCCCGCGTTCTGTCACCTGTGGAGAAGTCTCCAAAGAAGCCGTCTTCATGCATCCGCCTTACCACGGCGCCGTCGGGTACAGCTTTGCGATGTACGACGTGGTGACACTGCCGCATGACCTGCCCGCCGCGTTTCGCGCTGCCGTGGGCAAGGCCGACGGCAGCGACCCAGGCGACGGAATCTTCTACAAACTTGCCGTGATAGATTGCTCCGGGACGAAGACCATCCTCGCCGAACAGACCGTCCTGCGGCACGAGTGGCTGCCGATCGAGGCCGACCTGTCCCGCTGGGCCGGGCAGGAGGTGCTTCTCCAACTGATCTCCGATGTCGGCACCCAGGACAACTCGTCGGGCGACTGGGCCTGCTGGGCCGAGATGCGCATCGAGAGCCTGCAGCCGGTGCTGCAGCGTCGGCTCGAGCCGAACGGGCCGGCGTACCGCCGCGAACCGCCGCCGATGCCGTTGCCGGGAGTAACCGTGGACGACCTGCGCAAAGCCAAAGGCGGCAGGCTGCACTACGACGGCAACGGGTTTTCCGGTGGCGGCGATTACGGTTGTTATGCGGTGCTGAACGGCGTGAATATGGGCTTCATGACTCCCGCGGGCGGCGACGAGGCGCGGGGGATCTGGGCCACCGATGTGACGATGCCGCTGACGCCAGCGGCCATCGCGAAGCTGGGACGGCACAACACGTTCGCGGTCTCCGACCCCAACAAGGATTTCTTCAAGATCCGGCGGTTCTGGATTGAGTTGGAGTTGGCCGATGGCCGAAAGATCTCCAGCGACATCGCCGCCGCGACCTTCACCCAGCCGCCCGGCTGGCCCTACGCCGAGGGCGTCCTCGTGCCCCACGGCCAGGACATTACGGTGGATCTGTGGTTTGGGGTGAAGCCGTAGCCGTAGCCCGTGTGGCACCGCTTGGCATCGTTCGAGAAATAAGTGAGCGGCAAGGCGCTAGGCGCCGCGTCAAAATAAGTTGATCATTTGGTAGCAGGCACACTCCGTGTGCCGTCCGCGTTTCACGGCACACGGAGTGTGCCTACTACTTTGAAATTCGTCAACTTATTTTGACGCGACGCCTTACTGCTTAGCCGTGCGAGTCCTACTTGGAGTCGTCGAATGCAAAATTGAAGTCATAGCCTACCACGCGAACCTGAATCCCAACCCCGATGACGGGCGTTTCCATTGCAGCCAATCACTCATTTCCGCAGGTGACACCATGACAAGAACCATGAACGCCATGCTTATCGTCTTTGCCGCCCTGCTCATGTCCCCGCTGGCCGCGGTCCATGCGGCTGGGGCCGACAGGCCGGCCAAACCGAACATCCTCGTCATCCTCGCTGACGACCTCGGCTATGCCGATCTGGGATTCAATGGTTGTCAGGACATTCCCACGCCACACTTGGACCGCTTGGCCAAGCAGAGCGTGCGTTGCACCAGCGGCTACGTCTCGCATCCGTTCTGTAGTCCCACCCGCGCCGGGCTGCTGACGGGCCGCTACCAGCAACGGTTTGGCCACGAAAACAATCCCGCGTGGCTGCCGGACAGCACGGTGGCCGGCTTGCCGCTATCGCAAACGACGCTCCCGCAGGTCATGAAGACCGCGGGCTACGTGACCGGCTGCGTCGGCAAGTGGCACCTGGGCGCGCATCCGCAATTCCATCCGAACCGGCGCGGTTTCGACGAGTACTTCGGCCTGTTGGGCGGCGGGCACATCTACCTGCCCGGCGCCGCGGGCGGCGTGGAATACAACATCCCGATGAACCGCAACGGCCGGGACGAACCGCTGACGGAATACCTGACGGACGTGCTGGGCCGAGAAGCGTCCGCATTCGTCAAGCGGCACCAAGGCGAGCCGTGGTTCCTGTACCTGGCCTTCAACGCCCCGCACACGCCGCTGCAGGTGACCGACAAGCAACTGGACCGCGTGAAACATATCGCGGATGAAACGCGCCGCAACTATGCCGGGCTTGTGGTCGGCTTGGACGATGCGGTCGGCGAAGTGCTCGCCACGCTCCACGAGAGCGGACAGCAGGCGAACACGCTGGTCTGGTTCTTCAGCGACAACGGCGGTCCGATCGGCGTGACGCACAGCGACAACAAACCGTTGCGCGGCGCGAAGGGGAACGTGTTCGAGGGCGGCATCCGCGTGCCGTTTCTGGTCTCGTGGCCGGGCCGGCTGCCGCAGAACAAGGACTATGCCCAGCCGGTGATTTCGCTTGATGTGTTCGCCACGGCCGTTGCGATTGCCGGCGCAACGGTGCCAGCCGGTCACGCGCTGGAAGGAACGGACATCCTGCCGTACCTGGCGGGC
The DNA here is from genome assembly GCA_964645045.1 of uncultured Pirellulaceae bacterium. Lineage (GTDB taxonomy): Bacteria > Planctomycetota > Planctomycetia > Pirellulales > Pirellulaceae > Anammoximicrobium. Next base: position 10,312 of record CAZXYZ010000145.1, read on the forward strand.
GAGAAGACCGATGCGCCCCACGCCCGGCTGTTCTGGCGCTCGGGCGGCGGAGCCCGATTTGCGGTGCGCGAGGGGGACTGGAAACTGGTGGGCGGCGAGGACGGAGGAACGCAACTGTTCAACCTCGCCACCGACATCGGCGAAAGCCAAGACCTTGCGGGCGCGAGACCCGAGGTGTTGGCCCGCCTGCGTCAGGTGTACGATCAGTGGAATCAGGACAACATCACGCCGGCATTCGAAAGCCCAAAACCAAAACGGGCGAAAGCGGTGAAGAAGGTGCGGGGATGAACCGGCGTTCTCTTGAGGGAGCATTCGCGACAAACCCGGATCTTCCGGCAACGTCTCCCCGGCCATCGCGAAACCACATCCGGCCAACACGCAAAAACCGGTGACGCCTAGCAACGGTGGCCGAAACAATTTCCCGGTTTACCTGCTGGCCTTGCCGTCCGTGCGCGGCAAAAACGAATCGAGCTGGCCGGCCGCGTTGACGGCGTCGAAGTAGTGCGGGATCGACAAGGTCAGCGCGCTCAACTCTGTGTCGCTCGCGGTGATGCGGCGGATCCGCCAGCCGCTGGAAAAACGAAGCACCGTGCCGCAGCGGGGCCCGCCTCGGAAACGGAGAATTTTGAACAAATCCACGCAGGTTTGAATCCGAAAGGAATCGGCCCGCGAATCTGTTGGTGTGTAAGCGAATATCTGGGGCGCTGACAACGCCTCGAATCTCTCACCTCAAGGAGCTTCCCATGAAAGTTCGTTTTGGATTGGCACTGGTCGTTTTGGCGGTTTTGAGCGTTTCCTCGGTTCGTGCGGCTGACACTTGCCCGGCGGCAGGAAAGGACATCGTGGACACGGCGGTCGCGGCCGGCAGCTTCAAGACCCTGGCGGCAGCCCTGGGGGCTGGCGGCTTAGTCGAAACCTTGAAGTCGAAGGGCCCGTTCACGGTCTTCGCCCCAACCGACGAAGCCTTCGCAAAGTTGCCGAAGGGCGCGGTCGAAGACCTGCTGAAACCCGAAAACAAGGGCAAGCTCGTCAAAATCTTGACTTACCACGTGGTGGCCGGCAAAGTGATGGCAGCGGATGTGGTGAAGCTGTCCAGCGCCAAAACAGTCGAGGGTTCGGAGGTGAAAATCGCGGTGGCAGACGGCAAGGTGAAGGTCGACGGAGCGAACGTCGTGAAGACGGATATCGGCACGTCCAACGGCGTGATTCACGTCATTGACTCGGTAATCCTGCCTAAGTAGTCAATTTTTTCAGGTTTGATGCGCGGGGGGCTACAACGGCCCCCTTTTTTTTTGCGCACAGATTCTCATTTCTGAATACGTTGCAGCACATCCTCCGCTGCTCGCCGTCCGGAAACCATCGCGCCCTGGATGGACGCGGTGTCCAAATAGTCGCCACAGACCCAAAGGCCTTCACATCGTCTAGGGGATTTTGCCACGGGCGAGAGTGCCGGGGGTGATTGGGCAGGCAGGGCGAACGGTAGGCGATAAGTCCGCAAGTGACGCCACGTTTGAACCTGGTTGCCAAACCACTCCTGCAATTCCTGGCGGACGGAAGATTCCAACTGATGATCATCGATCGCAGGAATGCCCAGCACCGTCGCCGAGATCAGCGCGGCACCCGGCGGTGCGTAGGTGGGAGCCACCAGGCTCGGCACACAGAGGTTGTTGACGACTCCCAGCCCTTCACCGTTGAGCACGAGAATCGGTTCGTCCACGGGAGGCCGTTCCGCCGCGAAATACAAGCACGAGACGCTTCGTCCCGCAGGAGGTTGCGGCTCGCCGAGCAAGCCCGCGGCGGCCGGACTTTCCGTGGCGACGATGATCGCTTTGCCGCTCAGTTGACGGCCATCGGCCAGACGCACGCCGTGCTCTTCCAACTGCGTCACGGCTGAGTTGGTCCAGACCGTTTCCGGCGGCAAGCGGCCGGCCAGTTGCTGGGCGATGGCACCCATGCCCCGGGACGGCAGGACCGCGTCACCGCTGGCAAACATCCGGAACACAAACGTGAACAACCGGCTGGAGGTTTCCAAATCATGGTCGAGGAAAACGCCGCCGAGAAACGGCCGGAAGAACCGCTCGATTATTTTGGTCGAGAAACCTTCGTCGCGGAGTCGTTCGGCGGTGGTCTGCTCCGGCTGCTCGAACAATTCTTCCAGAGTTAACCGGCCCACGCGCCGCCGCAGGCCTGCGATCCGCAGCTTGTCGCCCAGCGTGCCGACCGAGGAAAACGCGGTGGGTAGGAAATGCCTTGGGCGCCGCCACGGGTCAACCAGACGCTGGAACTTGCCGCCGCAGCGAATGAGGGCGCCAGGCTCGAACGGGTGCAGGTCCAAGGCCCCATAGTCCAGGGTCTGCTGCGCTTCCGGATACGCCGTCAGCAGGACCTGAAAACCACGATCCAGAAGAAAGCTCTCCAGGCGATCCGTCCTCGCTCGCCCGCCGACTGCGTCCGAAGCTTCGAGCACGCGGCACGTGACGCCCGCCCCGCACAGCCGCCCAGCGCAGCAAAGGCCCGCCAGGCCTCCGCCGACGATCAACACATCTGCATCAACCATGTTGCTGTCTCCCAATTGCCGCCTTTTTCCAAACACCGAGTGCGTCGCGACGAGTGAGCGGGACGGCGCTGGCCGCCGGTTTCGAATCCGACCGGCCGCTCGCGCTACACCGCTCACTCGGCACGCCATCAGGCTTGAAGACACGGTACAATGTTGTAACATTTTCGACCCTGTCCGGGGACGGCGGACGGCTGTCTCCCTTTAGATCTGGACGATTGTCATGCAAACCAACGGCCCGACGAACCGATCGCACCCGACCGCGGCGGTGGTCGGCGCGGGCATCTCCGGTTTGACTTGCGCTCGCACTCTGGCCCGTCACGGTCTTCCGGTGACGGTGTTTGAAAAGAGCCGCGGTGTGGGTGGGCGCATGGCCACGCGCCGCGGCGGGATCGGCGCAGCGTTCGATCACGGTGCGCAGTATTTTACCGTGCGTGACGACCGATTCCAGAATTGCGTGGACGCTTGGCTGCGTGCCGGCCTCGTTCAGCGTTGGACCGGTCGGATCGTCTCGCTTCACGATCAGAACGCGCAGCAAGAAAAATCATCGACGGCACGCTTCGTCGCCTGTCCCGGCATGAATGCCATTTGCCGGCACTTGGCCGAGAACCTGGACGTCCGCACGAACACGCGTGTGGCGCCGCCGACGCGCTGCCAGGGCAAGTGGCTTGTTTCCGACGAGAACGGCAGCGAATTGGGCCGGTATGACGTAGTGATCGTATCTGCGCCGGGCCCTCAAGCTGGAGACCTTCTTCAGGGATCGCCCCACCTGGCACGCCGCGCGTCGTCCGTCAGAATCGCCGGCTGCTGGGCGTTGCTGGTCCAATTCCCCGCTCGGATCGATGTTGACTACGACGGGGCCTTCCCGCAGGACTCGGCGCTCTCGTGGATCGCCAGAAACAGCAGCAAGCCCGGCCGCAATCCGGATGTGGAAACTTGGATTCTGCACGCGTCCGCCGATTGGACTCAGTGCCATCTCGACGAGCCGCCCGAAGCGATCCAGGATCGTCTCTTGGGCGCCTTCCGGGATGCGACTGGCGTGGCGGCGGTGACCCCCAGCTATGTCGTCGCCCACCGCTGGCGCTATGCGCTACCCACGGAACCGCTGCCCGACCGGTGTCTGTTCGACGGCGACTTGAACATCGGGGCTTGCGGAGACTGGTGTGCCGGGCCGCGCGTGGAAGGGGCTTTCCTCAGCGGAGCCGCCTTGGCCGAAAGGCTGTTGGCGTTGGCCGAATCACGATGAGCCTTTACCCTGCGGAAGCTTGGTTGGCGGCAAATCGAGATCCCTGCGGCGGAAGTGGTCCGCCGCACGCCGGAGGCTCAGTGCGAGGTGCTTGGCGCCGTTCCGGAAGGAGAATGCGACGACCTGTTCCGCGCAGCAAGGAGGTGAACACATGGTTCGTTTTCGGAGGTGAATGGCCGCTCAGGCGATCTCGAAACCTTTGCGTTGCTGCCGGCTCAGCCACTGGTTGGCTTCGTCGTCGCCGGTAAAGCGTTCCTGCTCGGGGTCCCAGTTTAACGGCCGGCCCAGACGCATCGAGATGTTGGCCAGGTGGCAGGTCGAGACGCTGCGGTGCTGGCTTTCGATGTCGGAAATCGGCCGCCGCCGCTGGCGGACGCAATCGAAAAAGTTCGCCATGTGGTTGACGATCGCGTCCAGCTTTCCGGTCCGATTGGGCCGCTCGAGGTCGTCGAAGTCGTACGCCTTGTACTGCTCGCGCGGCAGCGGTTCTTCCGGCAACCGCTCGACGGGCACACCCGTCACCGTGCCGCGGTTGACGAAGATCCGCCCCTGATCGCCTTCGAACATGGTTCCCTGGCGGCCCGAATCGCCGATCTCCAGAACCGTCCCGCTGGGATAACGCACCACGGCGTTGAACCGCGTAGCCACATTGTAGCCGTTGGCGACCTTCGGCAGTTCCGCTTTGCCGTCGATGGCGATGGGCAATTCGTCGATCGCCCATTGCGCAATGTCGATATCGTGCGCCCCCCAGTCGGTCACTTTTCCGCCGGAGTATTCGTACCACCAGCGGAACGTGTAATGGCACCGTTCCTCGAGGTACGGCATGGCGGGGGTCTGGCCCTGCCACAGGTCCCAGTTCAAGTGGCCCGGCACCGGCCGCTCGACGAACGGGCCACCGGTCGGATTGGGGCCCGTGATGCAGGTGACCTTGCGGAGTTTGCCCAACCGCCCGGCGCGCACCAACTCGACGGCCAGCCGGAACTGCCAGTCGCTCCGCTGCCACGAGCCAACCTGGACCACGCGGCCCGTCTCTTGCACGACCTTCTGCAGCAACTTGCCCTCGTCGATCGTCAGCGTGAGCGGCTTTTCGATGTACACATCCTTGCCGGCCCGGCAGGCGTCGATCAGCATCTGCGTATGCCAGTGATCGGGCGTCGCGATCAGCACGACATCGACGTCCTTTCTTTCCAGCAGCTTGCGGTAATCCTCGAAAATGGCGGGCGTGCTGCCGAAGCTGGCGCGGGCCTGCTCCCGGACGTGGCGGTCGACGTCGGCAATGGCCACGATCGGACCGTACGGCCGGGCCTTTTCAGTGATCACCGAACCCTGGTAGCGCATGCCAATGGCGCCGATGCCGAATTGATCGTTCTTGGCGGGCGGCAAGTCGGCTGCTTGAGCCGCGGCAGTGAAAAAGTACGGGGTCATCAGACCGCCGGCCGCAAGCGCGGCGGACTGGCCGAAAAACTGTCGTCGGGTAGGCTTCATGGGAAATCCCTTGTGGCGGGTTACGATTGGAACTGCAAATTAGCTGCGGCCGTGACGATCGCGACACCGACGTAGCGTAACACGATTTTGGTTCTGCTTCTACTCCACCGTCGCTTGGCCCCACTTGGCGGGCTCCAGGCGGCTTTCGTTGGGGACATTGTTGGTGACGTTGGCACTGAAGCTGCTGTTGGTCCAATACGAGCGCGCGGCTACCTGCGTGCCGGTCGCGTTGCCGTACAAGTAGCCGAGGTCCATCTTCAGCGATTGGCCCGTGCTGAGCGTCAGGCCGAGCAGATCAAGGGGAACCGCAACCACCGCCTTGAAGCCAGTGGGCGTCTGGCGGTACTCCAAAGCGACATTCTCCACGACGCGGATCTCCGCAAACGATTCCTTGCCGGTCGGCGAATGGAGCACGATCGGCTGACCTGGAAAATCTTTCGCCTGCGGACGATAGAGCACGGCCAGCGGCTGGACCGTCTTGCCATCGGCCGCAATCTGCCGGGTGACCAGCAGACGCACATCGCCGGGGGCCGGCGTCTGGCGCTGGGGATCCGCTGCGGGATCGGCGGCCAGCTGGATGTCGAGGCAGTTGCCCCCTTTGAAAACGAGCTTCGGATCCGCCGCGGCATTGATCAGTTCATGGGGCGCGGTCACCTCGAAGCTCAGGTACAGTTGCTTCTCGTCGCGGGCCGCACGGGCCGTAAAGCTGCGGGCTCCATCGAGCGACTTGCTCACGCCGCTGGCTGTCTCCAAAGCCTTGCGGCCGGCTGCGACGACCAAGCGGCCGGCCTTGCCGGATTTGGCGTTGTACGCAGCCAACGCGTCGGCAGCTGTCTTGACATCGGCCGGAGTCAGGGTGAACTCGCGGCTGGGCAGCGGCTTGATCGTGTCGAGACCGAGCACTTCGGTGACCCGGCCGTCCTGGCCGCCGGCCAGCAGCAGCGTGCGCGGCGAACTGCCGGGCTTGGTGACCACGCTGACCAACTGCCCGCCCTGACCTTCTGGTTGCCCGATATCCGGCCCCATGCCGGCCAGACGGCCATCGCGCATCAGGGCGGCGGTGTAGATTCCGTCGCGCTGAAACAGATGACAGACGCCGAAGTAGGACATGTTGCCTGTGAAGTCGCCGGCGACGCCCAGGCCGCCCGTCATGCCGTGCAGCCAGCCGGCCTTGACGACCGGCAGCCCCAACGCGTCGTGCCATTGCGGAATACTGGGGTAGCCCCACTCCAGCTTGCCGTCGGCGCTCCACTTGGCCAGCGACGGTCGCCGACCCGATGCCAAAGTGTACACGCAGCCGTCCGGATCGAGCCACAGATAGCCGCCGGCGTGCGGCGTGCCGGCGAGGAAGTTCTTGTCGATCTTGTCGGGATCGTACACCGGCTGGCCGTTGTCCAGCCATCTCACGGGCTTGAGCAGATTGCCGCCCTCGGCCCAGATCGTCAGATCGGGGGCCAATGCCTTGAAGTTCAGGCGGAAATTCTTGTCCTTGAACGTGTACACCTCATGCATCTGCACCCGCTGGTCGTCGTTGGCATCCTGCCACAGATAGGAGCCGTCGGGTGCCTTGGCCGGATCATCCAATTCCGGGATCCCGAGGCCGCCCCACAGCGACCAGCCGCGGCTGATGTTGAAGAACGCCAGAAAGGGTTTGAACCGATTACCGTCGCGCCGGTAGAGGATCGATTTGAACTGTCCGGCTCCCAAGCCATACTGCCGGCCGTTGGCCGCGGTGGTCGAACGGAAGCCCTGCGGGTAGGCCGCCGGGCTGGGCTCCTCGATCATGTCCGGCGCGGTCTTGCGCCAGATCGTGCTGATGGGCGTGGTGGCGTTCTTCTCCCAATCGACGCGCCACAGCACATTGTGGCAGTAGATCTCCTCCGGTACGGCGGGGTTGATGTAGGCGTAACCGAAGTACGAACTGCCGCCGAAGAATTCGCGGTCCAAAACGCCTGTCGCAGCTTTCCAGACGCTGATGCGTTTGGGGCCGTCCGCATGTTCGGCCACCCAGAGGCGGTTCTGGACGTCAAGAGCCAGACCGCCGGGCAGATAGACGCCGCTGGGATCGTAGTTGCCGACGGCCGGTCGCCCGCCCGCCTTGCCGATCCGGCGAAGCAGCTTGCCCGAGCCGTCCAACACGGCGATATCCTGCCGGGCGCCGCGGTTGCTGACATAGATCGAGCCATCGGACCCGACGATGATGCCGGACGGCGTATCGAGGTCGGCGACGCTCAGCAGAGCGACCGTGCCGCTGTCGACCGATACGAGCTTACCCTCGCTGATGGCGACTAGCGAACCGTCCGGCCGGGTCGCCAGTGCCCCTGGCGCTGGCACGGTCCATGTGGTTTCGAGCTTGCCGCTGGCGCCATCGAAGACGCCGATCAGGTTTCGCTTGCTATAGCTGACGTAGATCTTGCCTGCGCCGAAGGCCAGTCCGGTCGCATGGTCACGTTCCTTGTCGCCACCGGGAGGCGCGGCCAGCAGCGGATGGCCGCTGCCGAAGTTGAGCGGCCTGCCGTCGGCTGAGTCGAAGACTTGAATGCCGGGCGCGGCCTGGAAGCCGTGCGGGTCGTAGGCAAAGAAACGCTTGCCATCGTTGGCCAGCAGCAACGCGCCGCTTTTGCTGCCCCATTGCTTGCGGCCTTGGAGATCCACGCGAATGATCCCCCAGCCGTACTCGGCGCCATCCCAGCCCAGGATCATGCCGTCGGCCAGGGCGGTGCAAGCCGTGGGACTGCCGTGGTCGCCGCCCCAGCCGCCTTTGTTGTCATCGGTGGGGTACGGCGGCTGACCGGAATTATGGGCCGAGAAGAGAAACCGTCCCGTGATTGGCGGGTGGATGATGCTTTGGACCGTATAGGTGCCGGCCGTGAGCGGCTGGCCCTGATCGTCCATCCCGTCCCACAACTCGACGTTCGAGCCGGCCCGGCGGTCGCCTTGGGCCACCAGAATGCGCCGCACCAAGTGGTCTTGATCGGACAACTGAAGCGTGACCTGGCCATCCTCGGGCAAGTCATACGCGAACTTCAACGGCAGTGGCTTCTCCGCCGGCACACCCGCCTCGACCAGTTTCTTAGCCACGTGACCCTGCTTGGCGAATAGGAGCTTGCCCCAGCAGGCGGTGCTCTGAAACACGAAACCGGGGCCGGACATGACGTCGTAGGCCCAGGCCGAACCGCCGCCCGTCTTGAGTCCATCGGCTTGGCCCCAGTTGAACTGTACCGTGCCCGCCACGAGATCGCCCGCCACTAGCGGTGCCTTGGCGCCCAGCGTGGTCCAGGGAACACGATACTCAAACGTATAGCCGCGGCCGTCCTCGGCCTGCGCATACTTTGCCTGAAACTGGCCGGACGGCACCACGCCAAAGGGCGCCCATTCCGGCCGCGGCGACCGGTAGGTCATGCCCATCTGGATGTTCAGGCACGGCTCGGCGCGATCGGTAAAGTACCAGAGCGTGAGATGCTTGATATCGTCGCGTGTGTCCGGCTTGGGATTGTTACCGAGGTGCTCGAAGCTGCTATCCAGGACGGGGTAGCCCTGCGACGGATCGACGGTCAAGCGGAACTGGCACGCGTCGGCATCCCAGCCCCGGCCGCCGTTCACCCGGGGATCCTGCCGGTTCATCAGCGGCGACGAATCGCGCACCACGCCGCACAGGTATAGCGCCTCGCGGTCGTACATCAAGGCGAACTTGGCGCCTTGCGTCTCCTTGGTCTCGGAGACGACGAACATCTCGATCTGGCCGGACAGATCCCAATCGTCAAGCGTGCCGTCCACCGCGATCCTGCCCGGCGCCGGCACCGCATACAACTGCTTGTGACGTCCCAGGCCGGTCTCGGCCAGCGCCGTTCCAACGCCCAGGCAGATCACCATCGTCGTAGCCACGGCGGTTCCAACGGCGCGGCGGGGTGTCCCATTTCTCGTAGGCATGGAGAAACTCCTTTCATAAGCACCTGGGGTTGGTGCCAGTGACGAACCAACATGTCGCAGTGTGATGCGCATTCCGCGCCGCAATTCATCACGCGGGTCCAGGGCTCCGCCTGCGGCTGGAAGGCATTGTAACCGAAGAAGACGGATGCCTTCCACCGTGCGATCGCGTTCGGTCAGCAAGGGGCGTCCCATGCTCCACCCCTGTAAAGGTGTCAAATAGGTTGGAGTCCACGCTTTAGCGTGTATCGGCGGCGGGCTTCGCCCGCCCAGGCAGCCTAAAGGCTGTACTCCAACTGAATCGTCTGCCAGCTATTCTTGAGAAATCCGACCTTTACAGGGATGGTCCCATGCTGCTATCCCGGGCCGCGTAAGAACGGTTGCTCCGCAGTTGACGCGGTGTCTTCCGCGATTGAGAATGAGAGCGCGTCGCCAACGGCACGGGCCGCCGGCGGTCGTCGCTCGGGTTGCCGGTGTTGTTTGCCGCAGCCCTTCCCGCAACTTTCCCCGGAGTCACGCCATGCAACGCCTCACCCGCCGCTCGTTCCTGAAAACCGCATCGTGCAGTGGGGCAACCAGAATCATGGCCGTCACACGGGTCCGATCCACCTGGAACGGGAAAAACTGGGCAAGATCCGCGTGGTCTGGACATCGCTGAACCGGCTGCGGCAGAGCATCGGCAAGGTGACCGGGCCACAGCCCCTGCCTGCCGCGCTGGATTTCGATCTCTGGACCGGCCCGGCGCCGCTGCAGCCGCTGATGCGCCGCAACTTGCATTACGATTGGCACTGGGGCTGGCCGACCGGCACGGGCGAGATCGGCAACAACGGCATCTATCCCCTCGACGCCGCACGGCTGCAACTGGGACTGAACACTCTGCCGCGCCGAGTTATGAGTCTGGGCAGCCGATTTCTGTTCGACGACGACGGGGAGACCCCCAACACGCAGATCACCGTGGGACCCTGGCTGGAAATGGATCCGCAGACAGAACGGTTCGTGGGCAGTTCGGACCTGGTCGCCAAGGCGAATGCCCTGGCCCGCGGCCAATACCGCCCACCGTTCGTCGTCCCGGAGGCGGTCTGAGAGAACAGGACGGCTATCCCGGATTATTCACGAACAGGCAAAGTGGGATAGGCTTCTTGCCTGTCTTTCCCGACTGACAGGCTGGAAGCCTATCCCACGCGTTGATGAATAATCCGGGCTAATGCTTCGCCGCAGACCAGTGCAGCGTGTTTTCGCCAGGCGTAAGATTCGCCCAGGGCCCGATGACCGGTGCGGCACGCTTTTGCCCGAACAGGTCGGTGTCCACGCGGATGGGCCGGCCGCTGGCATCTTCGATCGTCTGTCCGACGGTCGGAAGAACGCCGACCAAATCGCTGTCCACCCAAGGTCCTTTCAGGCCGATCAGGGGCTCGTTGACATGTACCCGGATGGAAACGCCCCGTGGGCTGTCCTCGCGAGCGAAGCGGGCCGCCACCGGGTCCACGATGCTGTGTTCATCGCCGAACGAGCTCTTCTTGGCGCCTTCGAGGAAGACATTGTAATCCGAGACGTAGCCCGAGGCGGCCTTCACGCCCTCCAGCCCTCGGCGGACGAAGACATTGTTGAACCACTTGTCGTCGGACGGGATACCGTGTTTGCGGGCGACGGCTTTTCTGGTATGCGGCTGGTAGTACTGCGACGAGCGCCCCGTATCCGAGACCATCTCGAATTTGCAGTCCACGAACAGATTGTGCGCAAACACGCTGCCTTCGGAATTGCTCCGGACCCCGTGTCCCACGAGCACGTTGTTGTCGACCAGGATCGGCCCGTGGTTCATCTCCAAAAAGACGTTGGCCGCTTGCGTGTCGTAAATGATGTTGCCGGAAATGCGGGTCCCTTGGTTGGCCCAGTCCATCCAGATGCCAAAGGCCCCGTACTGCTGGTAAGAGACGCCGCGGATCAGATTGCCGCAGATCACCGTGTCGACCGATTCGTGAAACTTGATGGCGGCCGTTTCCCAGCCGCCGAACTCTTTGCGGTAATTGGTGTCTTCGATGAAATTGCCGGCGGTCAGGCAGCGGGTGGCGCCCTTTTGGCCGGCGATCCCGGCCTCGCCGCAACGGCGGATCACGTTGTGGCGGACGATGTGCGAACCGAAGGCGGCGATGTCGGCGTAATCCACGCCGGGTGCATGCCCCAGCGAGATGCCCACGCAACGGGCATTGGTGACGGTGCAATTCTCGATGATCCAGTGCTGGCCCATGCGCGGCCCGATCGTTCCCATCTGAAGTTCCAGGCCGGGGGGTTGCCAGTTCTCGGCCGAGTGCGCCAGATGAAAACCATCCACGGTGATGTATTTCAGCCCGCTTTCCACCGGCATGAAGACACTTTCGCGCACATTGATTTCGACCAGCCGTGCGTTGGGATCCGCGGTGCCGAAATTCGCCCAGATGGTCGTGTTGTGTTCGGCTGCCTGGCAACACCAGCTTTGCCCGCGCTGCTGCACCTCTCCCAGACTTCTCTGTTCGCAAAAAGCCTCGCCGTCCAGGTAGACATCGCCGCGGTGCAGCCACTGGCCGTACAGAAGCCAGCCGCCCGAGATGTTCAGCGCGTAGGGGTTGTAATCGCCGAAGAAACGGTTCGGCAATTCGACCATCCAGATCCCGTCCCCCTGATGGACCCAAGTCGCGACCTGCTCCGAGCCCTTGACGTGTACCTCTTCGCCGACCGCGGCCCGGTAAACAATGCGGCTGTTCTCGTCCCTGCCGCCACGTGGCGGTTTGACCCATTCGCGATAGGTTCCCGCATGCACGGTCACCGTATCCCCCGGCTGCGCGACTGCCGCCGCCTTGCCGATCGTCAGCAGGGGGCTTTCCAAGCTGCCCGCATGGAGATCATTTCCCGTCTTCGCCACATGAATCTCCCGTGCCGACGCTTGTTGAGCCAGCACGACCATCGCGGCAAGGGAAGTTGCGAGTACGAGGGTCTTGGTGCGGGCGGCGTGGGACATAGGGATTGCTTCCTTTCGAAAAACGTTGCGGAAGGAACTCGGTGATCTTGGAACGTGTTCGCCTGGTGGTTCCAATCTCCGTTCAACAACGACCGTCCACAACTGCATCGTCATTCCTCCCGCACGGCTTCGATCGCACATAAGATCGGCCCTCGGCCGGGCGTCGCCGCCGCACTCCGCAGTCCCACACTCAGTTCGCCGGTCACGCGTATGCCGGGAAACTCCTTGACGACCGCGTGCCGCGGAGCCCCGGCGGTCTGTACGATGTCAAATCCTCTCAGGACGGGCTCGCCCTGTAGCAACACGTCGAAGACGCGTTCGGCCGGACCAAGATCTTCAGGTTCGGCAAAGTGCAGACGGACGGTGTAGCTGGCGGCAGCACCGCCCTGTTCGATCAAACGGAACTTCAGATCCGCCTCCGCCTGGCAGCCTGACGTGTACAGCCAGGGCTGGCCGGTGCCGCGGATTGGCAGCAGTTCCGCCGGCACGTAGTAGAACTGTTCCGGCTTGTGTTGGTACCGCGGCAGCCAGACGCCAATGACGCCGCTGTCGCCGCGGGCGGGGTAGGGAACCCAAAGGCGGCGCTGTTCGTCTTCTCGCCAGCCGGCAGCGCCCAGGTTGATCGCCGCGTGGCGCACCGGCAGTGAGATCGTCGGTGCGATGCCGCCCGTGAAGCCGACGCCCCAGGCGCGCGAGTCCTGCTTCGGATACAACGCCAGCGACGTGTGGATGCCGGCCGGGCAGGTACAGCCGGCACGTCCTTCGGGCGCAACGAACACACCGCAGGCGGGCGTGGCACAGATGCCGCAGCCGAACACCAGGCTTTCGAAGGGCACGAACCCCTCGGCCGAATCGATGTTCCAGTAGGCGATCCCGGGCTTGTTGCCAAACAACGCCGCACCGGAAGCCAACAGGTGGCTGCAGCCGATGTAACCGCGATGAAAATCGAGGGTCTGCTTCTGGCCGCTGAGCGGGTTTTCAATGGTCCGCGGCTCGCCGGTCTTCAAGTCCCAGGCAAACGGCTCGGCAAACACCTGTTGGCCGACGACGATCGGCCGCTTGCGATATCCCTTCCTGCCGCCCCACAAGAGACGGCCGTCGCTGCTGGCAAATGCATACAGCGCACGCCGGGCAAACTCGCCCGCCAGGAACTCGCGGTGCGGATGGCCGAGGCTGCCGGTGCCATGCACGATGACCACACCTTCTTTGACCATGCATGCCACGCCCACGCGGCCGTCGCTGACCACCGTGTCGTCCAGCGTCAGGTCGGTGGCGTCGAATGGCAACTGCCAAACCGGCCGGCCCGTAGCGGCGTCCAAGGCGACCAGCTTTCGCAGGTCCGGCGGCACGCTCCGGCCGCGGCGGTCGACGGATTGTCGATCGGGCACCGATGCGTCTTTGGGCAGGGTCCGAGTTGCCTGCTGCTGTTCCGCTTCGGTTAATACTTCGTCGACCAGGAACAAACGGCCGTCACTCAGCGCGATCCCGTCGTGCTCGACGCGCCCGACGGGAGTCTGCCAGCAAAGCTCTCCCGATTTGGTGTCGATCGCAAACAACTCGTCGCTGTGCTGGATGTCGGGCCGGTTGCCGGCGGCTGCCGCCCGACTGCCGTACAACCACCGGCCGTCGGTGGCAAGCCAGGCCCACAGGTTCTGCGGGGCGCCTTCGCGAGCAGGCGGTTGGTAGACGTGCAAGGTCCCGCCTGACCTTGCTTCGATCTGCCAGCATTCGCGATCGTTAACGACGACGTACAGGTGAGCGCCGTGCGCCGCCATATTCGACGTCGCAATCGGCAGGCCGGAGCGGTCGACTCCGGGAATCAAGCGGTCCCAGTACTTGATGCCGTTGTACACGTCGAAGGCCATCAGCCGATCGTCCGCCGTAGTAAACATGATGCCGTCCACGACCAGGGGAATGGGCGGCGCCGCATGGCGGTCGATGCGGTCGCGCGGACCGGGATCGCCGTACCAGAGAGTGCCGAACGGACCTTTCACCTGCTGATCTTCGTTGCAGTACGTGTTGGCCGAGGTGCCGTAGTTGTGCGTCCAGTCGGCGGTGTCCGGCAGGCGCCCGCGGGTGACTTGAAGCAAGCCACCGTCGGTGGTCACTGTGTAACTGGATTCCGCGAGGCGAACGGCTGGCGTAAGCCCGCCGGTTTTGCGCACGTCTTGAAGAGATGATGCACCGATGGGCTGACGCCCACCGTTCGCCGTACCGATGGGCTGACGCCCACCGTTCGCCGTACCGATGGGCTGACGCCCACCGTTCGCCGGACCGATGGGCTGACGCCCACCGTTCGCCGGACCGATGGGCTGACGCCCACCGTTC
>CAZXYZ010000145.1:24943-28693 GCA_964645045.1 uncultured Pirellulaceae bacterium
GCCGGAATTTCTGCGGGGGCCGGCAAGCCCGCGTACACAATTCCGCCCAGCGGCCGGGCAACGCGGATCGCTTCGGCCAAGGGTGTGGCCGAATCCGAACCGCACAAACGCGTCTGATCGATGACGAAATTGAACAAGTACGGCGGGAACGGCAGTTGGGCGGGATTGCCCGTCGAGATGGAAACGCGGGCCCCGTGCAAGCCGGCCGCGAACAACTGCTGACGAGCGATCCCAACCTGCCGTTCGTCGGCGTCGAACACGTGGATGTGCAGCCGCGTTCGCTGGGCCAATTCGTACGCCAGTCGTCCGTCGCCGCCGCCCAGCACAAGGCAGTAGCCCGGCTGATCCGCCCCGGCCGTCGCGATTCGATCGGCGACGCGGCGGCAAGGTTCCGACAAGGCTGTCTGGGCAAAAGAATTGGACGTCTTCGTTCTCTCCACTTGGATCACGGTCTCCGCCGCCGGGCCTGCCTCGTAGCACCGCACGCAGCCGTCGATCGTGCTGACGAACAGTCGCCCGTCCGACACGGCCAAGCCGCGGACACGGCTGGCCGTCCGATCGCTCCACAAAACACGCCCGTCGGCGGCGTCGATGGCGTACACGGTGTCCTCGCCGCCGGCATACACGATACGCCCGGCCCGAATCATCGCTTCGGTGGCGGCCAGCGGTGTCATCCAGCGGCTCTTGGCCGCAAACTTGGCAAGCACCTCCGGCGATCGGCGCTGCCACTGCTCCCAATCGGCTTGACTCCACTTGAGCGGCCCCTGTTTGATCCACTCGGCCCGCGGGTGATCGGCGCCGTGTTCGGCCACCAGGCGATCGTACTCTTCCATCCAATCGAGCCGCGACGCGACGCGCAGCCGCTTGTACAGCCTTTCCAATTCGTAGCATTCGCCGGCAGCCAGCTCGGGCAGCCGCGCCGTATCGACGGCCAGCACGTGGTAGTCGGTCGCGATGAACGCCAGCGATTCTGAGAAAACGGCTTGCCGAGCGTTGAACCAGTTGAACAGTAGGTCACCCGGCTGCTGGCGGCCGTACTTGTCGGTACGGATCTTGTCCGAATCGTAGCCCAAAATGGCCGCGCTGCCGTAAACCAAAAACCGGTCCTGCCAGATTCGAGCGTCCGTGCCGCCGTTGTAGAAGCGGTACTCGTGGTTGTTTTCCACCTCCGGCGGCGGTGTGAAGAAAGGCCGGGGCCGGCCGTCGGTCTTGGTCCACCGCGTCGGCATCACGCGCGAAGTCATGAAGATCGAGTCGCGGTCGGCCAACAACTCGCCTTGCGGCGGCAGACCGGTTTCGACGTCCATGTCCAATTGCCGCCGCCAGCGCAATTGGCCGCTAGCCGGATCGAGCGCACAGAAGAAGATGCCTTCGCTGGGAAACAGGCCAGCCGCAGAATAGGCCGTGCCGTCCTCGATCATCACACCGGTGCGGATCGGCCACAGCGACGAGAAGCGGCCGTAGCCGAGCATCTGCTCCGGCGTCAGCCGGGCATCATAAACCCAGACCGCTTGGCCGTCATCGGCTCGCAGGCAGTACACGCGGCCGTCATCCGCGCCGAAGTACAGCCGGCCACCGCATACCGCGGGCGCCAGACGCAGCGCCGCCGAGCCCAGCCATGTCCAGCGGACTTGGCCCGTCGCAGCGTCGATCGCGTACAACGCGTTCTCCGCCGACGAGCAGAAATAGGCCGTCCCGTTGGCGGCAACCACGCGGAACGCATCGTCAAAGCTGGCGTCGCTCTTGTTCTTGCGTGCCCCGTACCCATTGACCGGCGGCGGCCAACCCGGTGCGGGCGGGGCCGGCGAACGAAAGATCCAGTGCAAGTGCAGCGGCGGCGCTAGGTGCTCGGCGGTGACGCCCGTCCGCCGGTTGTCGTGGCTCGTGGTCGGCCAATCTTCGGCGCACAGGTTAAACGCGGCAAAGGCAACCACCACCGCGACGGGTAACAGCGGATTGACGATTCGAAGCATGATCCTCAGATCCCATACAACGGCTCGAACTTGCGGCGCAGCAGGTCCAGCAGCGGCTGGTGCGACAGCGGCTTGCCCGTAACGACGGCCGCTAATTCGGCCGCCGAATAGCATTGGCCACGGGCGTGGATGCGCTCGCGGAGCCACTGGAGCAACGGCCCAAATTCGCCGCGGGACAGCAAACCGTCGATCCCACCCAAGTCCGCGTCGGCTTGTTGAAAGAACTGTGCGGCGTATAGATTGCCCAACGTATAGGTGGGAAAGTAGCCGATCAGCCCGGCGCTCCAGTGGATGTCTTGCAGCACGCCGTCGGCGTCGTTCGGAGGCTCGATGCCCAAATACTCGCGGTACTTGTCGCGCCATGCGCCGGGCAGGTCCGCGACACTCAAGTCGCCGCGCAACACTGCGCGTTCTAATTCAAAGCGGATGATGATGTGCAAGTTGTAGGTCGCTTCGTCCGCTTCGATGCGGATCAAACTCGGCCGCACGTCGTTGACCGCAAAGTGGAAGTCGTCCAGCGACACATCGGCCAGCGCATCAGGGAACTGCTGTTGGGCCACGGGGAAGAAGAACTGCCAAAACGCCCGGCTGCGGCCGACGGCGTTTTCCCACATCCGCGACTGCGACTCGTGGATGCCCAGCGACACGTAGCTGCCCGGCGGCAAGCCGTGGTGCGCCGTCGGCAACCCCTGGTCGTACAGGCCGTGGCCGGCTTCGTGCAGGATCCCGAAAAAAGCCATCGGAAAACAGTGCTCGTCGTACCGCGTCGTGATGCGGCAGTCGTGCGGGCCCATGCTGCTGCAGAACGGGTGGTGCGTGACGTCCAGCCGACCGCGTTGGAAATCGAATCCGATGGCTCCCGCGACGAGCTTGCCAAACGACTCCTGAGCCGCCACGGGATAACGGCGCCGGAGCAACTCCCGCTGCGGCTTGCGGCTGCTGCCCACCAAGCTGGCGACCAACGGCGTTAGCTCTTCTCTCAAGCCAGCCAACACGGCCGCAACGTCGGCCGTGCGCGCCCGCGGCTCGAAATCATCGAGCAAGGCGTCGTAGGGCTCGTCCGCGTAGCCGGCCGCCTCGGCTTGTTGCCGCTTCAGGTGGTAGATCTGTTCCAGGTGCGGTTGGAAGGACGCAAAGTCGTCGTTCTTGCGGGCTTCGGTCCAAGCCTGCTGGCCCAGGACGCAAGCCCGCGTCAGTTCTTCGACCAGCGTCTGCGGCAGCTTGCAGCGTTTCTCGTAGTCCCGCTGCACTTGGCGAATCGTCGTGCCGGCCGGGCTGTGAGGATCGGCGGCCAGCGGGCCGCCGGCCAACTCGTTCAGCCACGCGCCGACCTGCGGATCCGTACGCCGCCGATGCACCAGTCCGGACAAGTAGGTGATCTGCTCGGCGCGGTACTCCCCCGCCGCGGGCGGCAGCATCGTCCGTTCATCCCACCCCAGCAATTCCTCAATCGATTCGATTAACGCCGTCTGGCGGACGAAAGCACACAGTTGGTCGTACACGGCAGGCAGGTTGTTTTCCACCCTACGCTCCTCAAGTAGATAATGACGGAGCACTTAGTCTACTCGAAAAACGTCCGCGGCGCAAGCGAGCGGCCCGGCACGCATGCAACACGGCGTTCCTTAGTTGGACAGCGCCACTTTGTGTGGCAGGAGCGATGCAACACACCGGAGGACAAGCAATTCCGTCCCCGCCGACCTCGCGTCCGTGGAACGCGGTTTGGGCACTAGCCTGGATTCCCACGGGCCGGAGTGGACCTAAGATGTGCCACCCTTGT
>CAZXYZ010000146.1:0-28276 GCA_964645045.1 uncultured Pirellulaceae bacterium
CCTGTCGTAATTGGCATTGGCGGCTTCGGACGTTGGTAAGCCCAACGTTCGAATTTACGGCATCCATACCGAACAATCCCAACCGTCCGGATCTTGAGCAGAAGGAAACAGCGTGAACAGAGGCGGTACTTCGTCTTTGTTGCCTCAGTTGCCTCCTGTAAAAAAAATTGCGCCAAGTGCGGGAATTTTGGCCGTTTGCAGTGCCAGGAAAAATCTTCCGGCAGGTCGTCGGCCGTGACCAAACGTGTCACGGCCCCGCCGAAAATCTCGCCACCGTCCCAGAAGCCTCCATGACGCCACAGGAAAATTCGCCAGGATGTGCCCCATGACTCGACCACGGCAAGCCGATGCCCACCAGACGTTAATATCAGGAAGGTACAACCCAGGTCCGCCTCATCGCCTCAATATCTTCCTCGTCGAGCAACTCGCAGATTCGTTCATTCGTCAAGTGAATGCTGCCCGGTTTACCGCTGGATACCAGTGGCCATGCGGCCAGCTTCGTTTCCGGTTGTCGTTCTTGGTCAACGGGCGAAAGCTGGGACACGACGTCCCGTGTCTCTTCGGGACCAGTCGCTCCTTCGTCGAATACGACCACACCGTTTTGAACGTGTCCTGGAATTGGCATGCTCGGATTATCGCGGGATTTCCGGCTCGAGTCAAGAATTCAACCTCGCTCGGGACTCGACGCATGAACGAAAGCGAACGCAACATCCGGATGGCCGTCGACCTGGCCAACGCCGGCCAGTTTTTCCCCGGCGGCCGTCCGCTGGAGGTCGCCGACCGCGTGTCATCGCCGTCGTGTGGTGACGATGGTCGGACGGAAGACAGAGGCGGAGCCTCTCGTCACCGTGTGCCCAGGCGGAACCTGAGATCGAGGCTACTCCGCCTGTCCCTGTCCGCCGCTCGAAAGATTGGGGATCCCCTCTACCCAGCGGTGTTACCGGATAGGAAACTGATTCGTGCCCGCTTTGAACAATACTCGGCCATCCCGGAGGACGACCGATGAGCACAGGCGACTTCGCAATTTGGTTTCACCACATCACCGGGCATCCTTCGCCCCACGATTGGCAGACCCGCCTGTCCGCGGCCGCACCCTGCCGGAACCGGTTGGTCCGCATCGGTACGGGCCTGGGAAAGACGGATACGCGCGTCGCGACGTTTTGTGAAGACTGACCGTTACGAAGACCTAGAAACTTACCTGGAGGACAAGTGACATGAGTGACAAGACGGGCTCCACATGGACACTGGCTCAACTGCGATCTGCGGTCGCTGGGACTGCGGCGGCGTTCCGGTCGCGAGTGAGGTTACAGCCGGCCGGTGGCGAAGGGGACAAGGTTTTCCCGCCGACGTACTCGGGGGCGGTTTACGCCACAGAGAAGCGGCGGCTGCCTGGACGGGCGGAGGCGGTCGAGTGCGTGCTGCTGGACTCCGTACAGAGTCAAGCCAATCGGATCGAGGAAGCTCTGCAGGACGCCGTCGACGAAGGTCGGATTTCAATTCCGGTAATTGAAGTCGACTTCTCGGAGATTCCGGTCGTCGAACCGGGACAAAATGCGGAAGGCTTGTACGAACCGATCGGGCGAGTCACGAGTCTTGAGGCCCCGCATCGAGTCGCCGATGCCATCTTGCGTGACAGCGAGGACCAGAACGGCGTCGCGTTCCGCGACACGCCCGCCGGGAAAAAGATCGGCTTCGCCAATCTTCGCAACGCCACGCCGCTGTTCGAGATCTGCCCCACGGCTTTGCTGCTGGGACTCTGGGACTCTACCGGTCCGAAAGGCGGGCTGGGGACGAAATTTCAACGGGCTCTCGTGTCGGAGATCATCGGCGTCGATGCGAGCTACGGAACGAAGACCAGTAGCCGCATCGATCCGCTGGCGATCCGGAAGGACGCGGCGATCCTCTACGAGACACCAGACCGCGGCTGGACACTGTCGGCGGCGGAAGCCGCTCTGGACAAAAAGAAGCCGATCCTCAAGGGCAAAGATGGAAAGCCGTCCGAGGCCAATCACGGAAATATCGTTCCATCGTTGTCGAATTTCTCGAAAGACGGTACGCCGCTCGCCGGCGGCGTCACAATCGCGTGCGCCGAGCAGATGACCGTGATCTCGCTGCCGGCGCTGCGGCGATTGCAGTTTCCGATCAATGGCAAGGTCTCGGCGGAAGTGAACAACGCCGGTCGAACCGTGCTGGCCGCATTGGGCCTGTGCGGAGCCGTGCTCGCTGCCGACCGTGGTCTTGATCTGCGTTCTCGATGCCTGCTCTGGCCGACGGATCCGCTCAAGTGGGAACTGCTCGATCGACCGGGCAGCACGTCGGACCCGTTCGAACTCGACGCGGCCACCGCCATCAAACTGCTTGCGGATGCAGTCGCGCAAGCGAAGGCGGTTGGCCTGCCGTGGATGGATCAGCCGTTGAAGCTTAAACCCGCGAAGAAGCTGGTCGAACTAGTCCGCAAGAGTCAGGAATTGGCGATCGTCAGCGGCGGCGGCGAGGGGGGTGAGCCATGACCGAGGCAGCTACTGTCGACGGCGAGGTTGCTCAGAAACTCAGCCTCAAGATTCACGTCCGGTTCATCACGAGTCGTTGTGTGGCCACGCGCGTGGATGCTCGGGAACAGCCGGAGTGGCCGCCGCATCCCGGGCGGCTGTATATGGCCTTGGCGGCCGCGTATTTCGAGACCGATGGAACGGAAGACGAGAAAGCGGCGGAACGCCGAGCGCTCGATTGGCTGGCCGCGCTGCCGGCCCCGCGCATTCTTGGGCGTGCGGCGGAGGAGCGCAGCCCGATCACCTGCTACGTGCCGGTCAACGACGCACCGCAGCCGAATAAGGCAATGCTGCAATCCGCTCCGGGATTGCCTCGGTCTCGGCAGTCGCGGGCGTTTCCAACAGTCATTCCCGATCGGCTGGACGGACTCGATGGCGATGATCCCGATGTTTCGTTCGAGTGGCCCGGTGCCCCGGAACTGGCCGAGCACTTACCAGCGTTGGAGCGACTGTGTCGGCAGGTCATCCGCGTCGGGCATTCGTCTTCGTTCGTGACGGCTTGGTGCGAAGGTTCGGAGTCAATCACGGCCCGCGACGTCTGGGAGCCGACTTCGGCGGGTGCCGAACTGACCTGCCGGATCGCGGTCGCGGGCGAACTGGGGCGACTCGAGGCCGCGTGCCGAGCGGATCGAATTACTCTGTTCGGCGATCTGAAGACGGATATCGAATCATCCAGCGGCAAGGTGCGGACGGCCGCGAAGAAGCGGTTTGAAGAGGCCTTTGGTGTGCCGTTCAAATCGAGCCTGCGGCCACCCGAGCCGATGCCGGCATCGCTAGGAGTCTGGCAGGGCTACCGTCGTACCCCGGTTGATCTTGTCGACCGAGCGATCTATGAGAACACGTACTTCGAACGGAACCTGCTGATTCTCGCCAAGCTTGATGGCCCGTCGCTCAACGTAGAACGAACATTCGGACTGACCCAGGCGTTGCGCGCGGCACTGATCGCGATTCACGGCGACGCCGCGATTCCCGCGTGGCTGTGCGGTCACGATCCCGACGGTAGCCCGACTTCATCCCCGCATGCCGCATTTCTGGCGTTGCCGTTCGCGGGGTATCCACACGCCGACGGGCACTTGATGGGACTGGCAATTGCGCTCCCGAAAGGAATTCCGGCCGCTGAGCGAGGCCGCTGGCTCGGGCCTCTCCTGGTCGATCAGCAAACCGGGGAAGCAGCTACATCGCCGCTCAAACTTTGGGGGCAGGATTTGCCGGACTGGACACTGCAACTGGAAGAGCGCCCGTCGCCGCCGCTGATACTGCAAAACGAGACTTGGACCAAGCCGTCGACGACGTGGGCTTCGGTGACGCCCGTTGTTCTCGACCGGTTCCCCAAGTCGTCACGCGGAGACGATCGTCGTGCATGGCATGCCGAGGTTCTGGACATTATTCGAGTGTCCTGCACGCGAGCCGGACTGCCTGAGCCCATCCAAGTCGATGTCGATTCGACGGCGTGGCACGCCGGCGTGCCACGCGCCTGGTCCAAAATGCGGCGAATTCCCCGTCCGGGCAGTGAACCGGCAACGGCACCGCTCGGGGATGGCTTTCCCTCGCTGCCGTCGAAGAGGTCGCGGCCGGCCAAACCGCAGGTTCACGTTTGGCTGCGGTTCGATCGGCGTGTTTCCGGCCCGGTGTTGATTGGAGCCGGCCGTTTTCAGGGATACGGACTGTGCAAGCCGATCATCAATACGGGAGCAATAACGTGACTAATTTTCCTGAACTTCAACCCGAATCGTTTCCCGCATTCTCTCGCGCAATTTACGGCCGGGCCCCGTTTCGGTGGCAAGCTCGCTTGGCCGAACGGGCGTGCCACGGCGACTGGCCGCGGTTCATCAAGCTGCCGACAGCGAGCGGAAAGACGAGTTGTCTCGACATCGCCGTGTTCGCACTGGCTCATCAGGCTTGGCGACATTACGCGAACAAAACCGTGATCGACGCCCCGCGACGAATCTTCTTCGTTGTCGATCGACGCATCATCGTGAACGAGGCGTTCCACCGGGCTGAAGCCTTGAAGAAGCAACTCAAGGAAGCTGCCGACAATCCCAACAGTCCTCTGTTTCCCGTCGCGTACTGGCTGCGGTCGCTGGCGGACAACGAGCACGCACCGCCTCTAGACTGTTTCGAACTTCGCGGTGGCATCTATCGCGACGACGCCTGGGTGCGGTCGCTGCTGCAGCCGACGATCGTGACCAGCACCGTCGATCAACTCGGCTCGCGGCTGTTGTTTCGCGGCTACGGCGTCTCCGACCGCAACCTGCCGATCCACGCCGCGCTCACCGCCAACGATTCGCTGATTCTACTGGACGAGGCTCACTGCTCGAAGCCGTTCAGCCAGACGATGGAAGCCATCGCTCGGTATCGCGATGCGTACCTGGAACCAAGCGAGACGCCGCGCTGGGCCGCGCAGCCCATTCGCACTCCGTTTCGCTTCATCGAGATGACCGCCACGCCACGCGATGCGTCGGGCAACGCGGTGTTTGAGTTGAAAGAAGCCGACTACCAGGCCGATAAGGCGCTCGACGAACGCCACGGCTGCGCCAAGCCGATCCGGCTCGAACCGTCGAATGCCAAGGGGGGAAAGCAAAACGCCCAGCTCGCCAAAGACTTGATCGCTCAGGCCGAGTCGCTCGCCAAAGGGAGTGACTCGCAGCCTCCGTGCCTGCGAATCGCGGTTGTGGTGAATCGCGTCGAGTGTGCCCGTCGGGCTTTCGACTTGTTGAAGGACAAGTACGGCGACCGCGTCGAACTTATGATCGGCCGCATGCGGCCGATCGACCGCGACCAGCTCACTGAGCGGCTCCAGAAGCGGTTTCAGTGTGAAAGCAAAGAGCAGCTTACCGAGCCACACTTCGTCGTCGCGACGCAGTGTCTCGAAGTCGGAGCTGACTTCGATTTCGACGGTATGGTCTGTCAGTGTGCCAGCCTTGACGCGCTGCGGCAGCGGTTCGGACGGCTCAATCGGCTCGGCAGGTCGCCCCATGCCCGCGGCGTGATCGTGATGGCCGAGGGCGATCGTGGTCCGAGAAAGCCCGATCCGATCTATGGCGAAGCGCTGCCCGCCACTTGGGTGTGGCTCGAGCTGCATGCGACGGACAAGGTGATCGACTTCGGCATCCGGTCGCTGGACGCCCGCCTCGCGGAGGCTCGAAGCAACGACGCGGACGCAGTCGCGAAGCTGATCGCTCCGTCGCTGGATGCTCCGGTGCTCATGCCGGCTCATCTGGACCTGCTGTGCCAGACGGCGCCGCGGCCGGCGGTGGAGCCGGAAGTCGCGCCGTACCTACACGGTCCAAATCGCGGCGTGCCGGAAGTTCGCATCTGCTGGCGAGCCGATTTGCCGGAGGACCACGATTGCGAGGACTGGCTGGACCAGTGTCGTCAGACGCTGACCGTCTGCCCGCCGTCATCCGCCGAATGTCTCAGCGTCCCGCTGCCGCAGTTCAAAGCCTGGCTCCAGGGACGGGACGGCGAAATGAGCGAGGACTCGGGCGACGTTATCGGCGAAGCAACAGGCGACCACAGCGACTTCGAAGCCGGCCCGTCCAAGTCGAAGTCCAAACCCTTGCCGCACCGTCGCGGCGTGGTTTGGCAGGGCCGCGACTGCCGCGCCGTTTCCGGGTCTGACGACGAACTCGAATCGTTGTACCCGAACTCCGTGGTCGTTCTTCCGGCGACTGCCGGTGGCTGGACGAAACTCGGCTACGTTCCCAACGCACCGCAGGAACCCGTTGGGCGACCGAATAGCGAGAGGTCCGAACCGCCGAGCGTTGAAGAGCGGCGGAACGTCGCCCGCATCGACGTAGCGTCGGCAGCTTTTGAGCAAGCTCGCGACCGGCTCATTCTCCGAGTCCACGGAAACCTCATGACCGCGGCGGCTGATCGACAATCGCTCGCGGGCCTGTGGGACTTCGTCGGCGATTTGAATCGTGTTTGGCACCATCGTGAATTGTTGACGCCAGAGGAGGACGGCCCCGCGAGCGTCGAGCCCACGGAAGATTCGGCTACCCAGGAGCTATCACCGGGCCGGTCCCAGGAGCTACGGCTAGTCCGCGAGACGCTGGCGGACAAGCCTGCGAAGCAAGTCACGATGCTACGCTATCCCGGCGGGTTTGCGGTGATCGGCCCACGCATGTCGCCGCGTCCAGAATTGCCGCGTGCCAGCTTCGACGACGACTTCGACGAACACAACCTCGACGCCGACGAGCGGCTGTCCCTCGCCGATCACTTGGCCGATGTCGCCGCGGAAACGAAGCGGGTGGTCAAAAACGTCGGCCTCGAATCGATGCTTGCAGACGCTCTCGTCACTGCCGCCGGGCGTCACGATCTCGGCAAGGCCGACCCGCGTTTTCAAGCGATGCTGCTCGGATCATCGCTCGACATGGCCTACATGCAGCCCAGGCTCTGGGCCAAGTCGACACGTGGAGCGACCTTCGCACCGACAGATTCCATTAGCCGCTCCGTGGCCGATGGGCTCCCGAGCGGCTTTCGCCACGAGATGCTTTCGCTCGACTTCGCCCGGCAGTTGCAGCACGACCTCGACGACGTGGCAGCCGACGTGACGCTGCACGTAATTGCCGCCCATCACGGACACGCTCGACCGTTCGCTCCCGTCGTGATCGACGAAGATCCTCCGCCGGTTAGCCTCGAAAAACTATTTGCACCAGCCTCGACAACTTTGTCACTTACACTGTCGCCCGAACAGCGGCTTCAGGTTCCGGCCTATCGGCTCGATTCTGGCATTTCCGACCGTTTCTGGAGACTCACGCACCGCTTCGGTTGGTGGGGCCTGGCCTGGCTGGAATCCGCGTTGCGTCTGGCCGACTGGGTCGCCAGTGCGCAGCCATTACGACGATCTCTCCAACCTCGCACGCTCGAAGCGTTGTATTTGCCCTGTGTCAAGGCACCCTCCGACACGCATTCGCTCAATTGCCCCGGTCTCAACGCAGCCAACCCGCTGGGATTCTTGGCAGCGCTGGGCCTATTCCGACACCTTGCGACGCACCTAGACACGACGGTTCGGATAAAATGGGAAGTCTCGGGTGGAAACTGGAGTCCCACCCTAGTCGGCGTAGACCCAAGACTCGGCGACACCGAAGCCTTGCTAGACTGGCTCTTCGCGTCCCTGCGCGACGACGGTGAGGAACACTGGCTCAAGCGACTGAATGCCGTCGCTAATGAACAACGCGGGCTGCCTCGACCCAGCGCTTACTCATCGGCGATGTTTGCGGCGTCGTGGACCGATCGAGCCTTGGCGGACTGGTTGAGTTGCAACGGTTCCGATCTCTGCGCCCCGTCCAGCAACAATCAGCTTCAAACAGCACGCCGCGACTACTTTCCAGAAAGCGTCGTGGCCATCGTCCAATCTCTGACTCGTGAGCATCTTCAGCGAAGTTTGTTCCGCCAGTGGGACTATGCCGACCCCATCGAAAAAGTCTCGTTACATCTCGAACCGCGCGAGGACCGGCGGCACGCATATCAGTGGCACAAGCCCGTAGGCGATCCCACTCGATCGTTGCGGGGGGGCATGGTCGGTGCGAATCGACTGGCGATGGAAGCTTGGCCGTTGTTCCAATCTGTGGCCCTGCGCGGGGAGCTTCAGACTGTCGGCTTTCGAGGTACTCGGCCCACCAAGGGTATTTCTTGGACGTGGCCTGTCTGGTTGGTCCCGATTGCACTCGATGATGTTACCCCCGTCTTGAACCTCGACGTCCTGAATCCGAGTTCGAGGGCGAATTCAACAGTCGCCTGCAACTCACTCCAGTCTCGCGGAATCGGCGTGGCGTTCCGCCTGAGCCGTATCCTCGTGGAAAAGACTCCCAATTTCTCTGCTCCCGTGGCGGTCTTCAGCGGATCGACAGTCTCGGGAATACTTCCCTGACGCGTGAGGGGATCAGTGATTCTCTGCAAGCGGACGCTGTGGGCAGGCGTCGAGGGCAGAGGGATGGGGGATACACATCCCATTTCGGCCTTGGTTTGTTTGCCGTACAACCCTAAGGAGACACGCATGCCACGAAAAACGAAAGCGAAATCCGGCTCCGGGAAATGGACGGATGGACTGGACCCGAAGGAAGTGGAAGCGGCATTGGAGGACGCGACCGTGGATGCCCACGACGAAGACGAACAGCATTCGGGACTGCTGACGATGGTTCAGCAGGAGGTCGCGTTTCCGTTTCGCGCCCGCGTCTTGGGCGAGGAACTCGACGTGGTCGATATGGAGTGGCCGGAGGACGACGGGTTCGGACTGGACTTGGTGTGCGAGCGGGGCGGGAAACGCCATCGGGTCGAAGCGCGAAATGTGGAATTGATCCCACCGCTGCCCGAAGGCTATCTTTACCTTGCAGCGTACCTGGCTTGGAAACGGATGCTGTAACTGCCCTGGACCCGGAAGCCATGAAGAAACTGACTTCTTCCAACTACACCAAGGACCAACTCTATCCCGTCGTGGCGCGGGCCATCGCGGAGATCCTCAAGACCGGCAGCGTGGTCGCACCGGTCGAGGTTCTGCTGCAGATGCAGCGGATTACCCGGCAGCAGTATGAGGATTGGCGGTTTGGCCGAATTCCGTATCTGGAACGCGTGACCGTGGGCGGGTTGGGCAAAATGAGCCGCATTCTGCGGATTATCGAACAGCACGCGCGCATGCTGAACTTGAAGCCGTCCCCGACCGTGTACCATAAATGGGGCAAAGGCGGCAAACGGATCGTGCTGCGGTTTTCCAACAGCGGCGAGCCGAATCTCGAGGCGGCCTACGCGCGGCATTACCTCGCGAAGTCGGCCGTCCCGACGACGGTTCAGGGCGCTGCGTCCACGGACGAAGAACACGAGGAATGACCGACGGCAAGCACGGCGCGAACAGTCGAGGTGACAGGATGACCGATGCAGCGGGTCCAATGAGGTGCGGCGATGGCACGCAAGAAATGTAGGACACACAAAGCATGGCTGAGCAAGCGCGACGGGCAGCCGTCGCCGTGAGGTCGCCGCAGGAACGCTCGAGAAATGACTTACCCCTTTCATCATGCTTCGTTTAACCGCGACCCAACGGGGAGCGAGGGACGCGCAACAACGCCGGATCGCATACCCCGCGCTCCCCGTTGGGTCGCGGTTAAACGAGGAAGTTGTTCCGTGAGCGTTGCTCGGGCCATCGTTCTTTGACAATTCGGTGCTCGCTTTTCCTCGCCGCAGCGCGGCGACGGCGGGGAACCTCCGGCTCGCGCGTCCGGGCCATGATCGTACCATTGCGAACTACCGTCACTGCCCGCGGCAGCAAACCCGAACGTTGCAGAAATCCCGGCGAACGGTGAGGCGTCAGCCCATCGGTGCATCGTCTCGGCGACCACTTTTCCGACCGTCTGCTGATTTCACCGAAGGTGATATGCAAACTCCTCGCGCAAATGTGCGGGCATGTGGAAAACCGACGGGCTTACGCCGGCCGTTCGCCTCTCGGTATGCAACGACGGGGTGAATGCCCCCCGGGTTGCCGGGGGAAGATTACGCTTGACTTTCCGCAACGGCCAACTACCGTCGAGGGGTATCGGAGCGTGCGGCAGGGAGGTCCGTTCCCGTACCACCTGGATTCGAGGAACTGCCGCCATGCGCAACACCTACCTGGTCTGCTACGACATCTGCGACGACAAACGCCTGCGCCAAGTCTTCAAGACGATGCGCAACTACGGCGACCACCTCCAATACTCGGTCTTCGAGTGCCAGCTGACCCCGATCGATCTGGCCAAGTGCCGGCACGAACTGGGCGAAATCATCAAACACAACGAGGACCAGGTCCTGTTCGTCGACCTCGGCCCCACCGAAGGCCGCGGCGAACGCGTCATCACGGCCCTGGGCGTCGCCTATACGCCCCTGAACGCGCCGTGCATCGTGGTGTGAGGGAACGACCGAAAGTCAAAAAGTCGAAGAGTCGCTAAGTCGCTAAGTCGAAGAGTCGCTAAGTCGCTAAGTCGAAGAGTCGAAAGACGGGAGCCGCCGCCTGCAGCACCGGCGGGCTTACGCCAGCCGTTCGCCGGCGCTGAGTCCAGGAATCGAAAGACGGGAGCCGCCGCTTCCGGCTCTTTGACTTTTCCACTTTTCGACTTTTCCACTTCCTTTCCTTGAGGAGCTTCCCATGATCGCCAAGCAACCCACGCTGGAAGCAGATTACTTGCCCGCGCGGATGTTGAACGAATTCACGTATTGTCCGCGGTTGTACTACTACGAGCACGTCGAGGGCCTGTTTGCCCACAACCAGGAAACGGTCGAAGGCGCGTTGCGCCACAGCGGGCTGGATGGGCGCGAGGACGGGCTGCCGCCGCCGGAGCAGCTGGCGCAGACCGACCGGCCGGTGCGTTCCCGCAGCGTAACGCTGGCCAGCGACACCCACGGCGTGATCGCCAAGATGGACTTGATCGAAATCCAAGCCGCCCCGGCACCCAATTCGGCGAACCCCTGGCGTCAGCCTGGGGGTAAGATGGACTCGATCGAAATCCAAGCCGCCTCGGCACCCAATTCGGCGAACCCCTGGCGTCAGCCTGGGGGTAAGATGGACTCGATCGAAATCCAAGCCGCTCCGGCACCCAATTCGGCGCCCCCCTGGCGTCAGCCTGGGGGTAAGGTGGACTCGATCGAAATCCAAGCCGGGCCGTCGGCGGCAGCCGCTCCCGGCGAACTGCCCGCGCCGGGCGTGTGCGTGACGCCGGTCGATTACAAACGCGGCCGGCCGCGGGAAGCGGCGGACGGCTCGATCGAAGCGTGGGAGCCGGACCAGATCCAGCTGGCGGTCCAGGCCCTGGTGCTGCGGGACAACGGCTATCGCTGCGATGAAGCGATTGTGTACTACGTGGCCACCAAGCAGCGCGTCCGGATCCCGATCGATGCGGCGCTGGTCGCGCGGACCCTGGCCGCCATCCGGCAGGCCCGGGATCTGGCCGCCGCCGGGGACATCCCGCC
Source organism: uncultured Pirellulaceae bacterium (assembly GCA_964645045.1). GTDB lineage: Bacteria > Planctomycetota > Planctomycetia > Pirellulales > Pirellulaceae > Anammoximicrobium. The sequence goes on from CAZXYZ010000146.1 coordinate 11,484, forward strand.
GCCGCTGGAGGACAGCCCCAAGTGCCCACGCTGCTCGCTGGTCGGGATTTGCCTGCCCAACGAAACGCGGTTGTGTGCGGCGGAACCGGCCGTCCCCCCGCGGTGGCTGCAAAGGACCCTGTTCGAGATCGACGCGCCGCGGACGGCGGTGGCCGATCCCGCCTCCCTTCTCACTGCTCCCGCATCCTCCGAGATTCGCCGCCTGGTGCCGGCTCGGGATGATCTGAAGCCGCTGTACTTGAACACCCAGGGGTTGAGTGTCGGCAAGTCCGGCGAGGTGCTGAAGGTCAAGGAGCGGGACAAGGTCATCCAGGAAGTGCGGCTGAACGAAATCTGCCAGCTGAGTTTGATGGGCAACATTCAATTGACGACGCAGGCCATCCAGGCATTGTGCGAAGCCGAGGTGCCGATCGCCTACTTCTCGATGGGCGGCTGGTTCTACGGGATCACGCAGGGGCTGGGCGTCAAGAACATCTTCTTGCGGCGGGAACAGTTCCGGCTGGCCGACGTCCCGGCCTTCTGCCTGCGGCTGGCCAGGGCCTTGGTGGCCGGCAAAATCCGCAATCAGCGGACCCTGTTGCAACGGAATCACGTCGAGCCGCCGGGGGAGGCGTTGGCGCTGCTGAAATGCCTGCAGGAGGATGCCGAGCGGGCGGGCGCGATGGAGACGCTGCTGGGAATCGAAGGCAACGCGGCGCGCGTCTATTTCCAGCACTTTGCGGGCATGTTGAAGACGGGCAAGGATGAAGAGACCGGCTCTGGCGAACGGTGGGGCGTAAGCCCACCGGTGGGCATGCTGAAGGCGGGTGGCAAGGACGAGGCGAGCCCCGGGCGTAAGCCCGGCGGGTCACCCAGCAGTCTCCGCCCGGACGGATCAGATTCGGGAAACGAGGGAGCGTCCGTCTCGGCGCAACCGGCGTTCACGTTTGATTTTGCCGGCCGCAATCGTCGTCCGCCGCGAGATCCGGTGAACGCCCTGTTGTCGCTGGCGTACAGCCTGTTGGCCAAGGACTTGACGATTGTCACGCAGGCGGTGGGATTCGATCCGTACTTGGGGTTCTACCATCAGCCGCGTTTTGGGCGTGCGTCGTTGGGCCTGGATTTGATGGAGCCGTTCCGGCCGTTGATCGCGGATTCGGCCGTTTTGTCGGCCATCAATACTCGCATGGTCACCCCGGGCGACTTTTTGCGGACCGGCAATGCCGTGGCCCTGACGGCCGACGGGCGCAAGAAATTTTTCCGGGCTTACGAACAACGCATGGATACCCTGGTCACGCATCCGCTGTTCGGCTATCGTGTCAACTATCGTCGGATGCTGGAAATCCAGACGCGGCTGCTGGCCCGCGTGCTGACAGGCGAGATGAGCACGTACCCCGTCTTCGCCACCCGTTGACAGCCGCGAGCGGCGAGGTGGCGTCAAAATCGCGGGACCCGCTCGCAAGCCGTAAGTCCAAGGCTCACAGCAACTAACGAAAACGGATGTCCGTCCGCATGGTTCTACCAGTTGACAAACCTGCCACCGCTCGCAAAATGACACCGGAGTCGTGCTGCCGAAACGAGTTAAGAAGACAGGCTTTCCGCGGCTGAACAGTCGCGGCCCCATTGAAGCGCCGCCTCGATCGGATCGCCGCCACCGCTCTTGCCCCTTTCCGCGGCTGAACAGTCGCGGCCCCATTGAAGCCAGTTCCTTGCCTTCGTTCAGTCCGTCGCTGATGTTCTTTCCGCGGCTGAACAGTCGCGGCCCCATTGAAGCGCGAGTTCTTATACGCGGATCGCGACATCCGGGCGGCCTTTCCGCGGCTGAACAGTCGCGGCCCCATTGAAGCAGACTGTGATGAGCGATTTGCAGAAAACGTCCGGGGCCTTTCCGCGGCTGAACAGTCGCGGCCCCATTGAAGCCGAGACATCGTGTTCAATTTCAAGGACGGCATGTTCTTTCCGCGGCTGAACAGTCGCGGCCCCATTGAAGCTGGACGCACAGACGGACTCTCAGGTCGAGCCGGACGCTTTCCGCGGCTGAACAGTCGCGGCCCCATTGAAGCTTGGAGGGGAAAATGCGAGTCGTTACGCTGGAGGACCTTTCCGCGGCTGAACAGTCGCGGCCCCATTGAAGCGCTTTCCTGTCCGCAGTGTACCGCTGCACTCGACTGTCTTTCCGCGGCTGAACAGTCGCGGCCCCATTGAAGCCGGTCGCAATCGCGGGCGTTTTCGGCCAGCGTTTCCTTTCCGCGGCTGAACAGTCGCGGCCCCATTGAAGCTCCGCTGCCTGTGCGGACAATCTCACACGCCATCGGGCTTTCCGCGGCTGAACAGTCGCGGCCCCATTGAAGCGCTGTGCGTTACCGGACGGCGACCCGGCTGGCATGCTTTCCGCGGCTGAACAGTCGCGGCCCCATTGAAGCCCAGCGAGTTAGCGACCTTCGCCGGGTCGGTATGCCTTTCCGCGGCTGAACAGTCGCGGCCCCATTGAAGCCAGTTGAACGACGACACGTGGGACCTGCATTTGCTGCTTTCCGCGGCTGAACAGTCGCGGCCCCATTGAAGCCGACCGAACCATGTTGCGACTGGGCTTGCTTTGCGGCCTTTCCGCGGCTGAACAGTCGCGGCCCCATTGAAGCCAGATATGCGCCACCCAGTCGCGCGGTTGCGGTCGCTTTCCGCGGCTGAACAGTCGCGGCCCCATTGAAGCGTGGGACACACGAACAACATCCATGCTGTACTCGCCGGCTTTCCGCGGCTGAACAGTCGCGGCCCCATTGAAGCTCGGTCAGATGCGTCTCGCTACACTCGTGGCAGCACTCTTTCCGCGGCTGAACAGTCGCGGCCCCATTGAAGCGGTGTTGCCTAATTCTGGCTTACGCTCGCCTACATTCTTTCCGCGGCTGAACAGTCGCGGCCCCATTGAAGCGAGTCGCGTCCTGCTTATCCCTTTATCGGCCCGGCGACTTTCCGCGGCTGAACAGTCGCGGCCCCATTGAAGCGTTGGCTGCCTTTCCAACGTTCAACAGTCAGCCATCCTTTCCGCGGCTGAACAGTCGCGGCCCCATTGAAGCCCGGCAGCGAAGCCGACCGCGCGCGGTTGGCACAACTCTTTCCGCGGCTGAACAGTCGCGGCCCCGTTGATACCACCCCCGGGCTGACGCCGCGGGGTTCGCCGGGGTTGTTCTTTCTGCGACGGAACCATTGCGGCCCTATGGAAGCCCGATCACGACAAACGGGACGCATTCGAACACAACGTTGCTTTACCCGGCTCGGACGACTACGATAGCTATCATGAGTGAAAAGGCCCCGGTCGCGTACGGTTATCTCCGCGTGAGTTCGGACGCCCAGGTGGCCTCGGGCCTGGGCTTGGATGCCCAGTTGCAGCGGATCCTTGCCGAACAGGACCGGTTGCGTGCCGGCGGCGCGATCATCGGCCGGGTGTACCGGGACGAGGCGGTTAGCGCGGTGCGCCACGCGATGCGAGACCGGCCTGCCGGTTCGGCACTGGACGCCGCCGTCCAAGCCGGCGACCACGTCTGCATCGCCATGCTGGACCGGGCCTTCCGCACACAGCGCGATGCGGTTACCACGCTGGAATCCTGGCTGGCCCGTGGCGTGGTCGTCCACCTGCTGGACATCGGTTCCGACACCTCGACGCCGATCGGCCAACTGACCGTGGGCATTCTCGCCGCGGTCGCGCAGTGGGAGTCCCAGCGGTTGGGCGAGCGAATCCGCGAAGCGAAGGCCGCCCAGCACCGCGCCGGCCGCTCGACCAACGGCCGGGCCCGCCTCGGCTACCGTCTGCTGCCGGGCGGCTGCCTTCGCCCCGACGCCCGCCAACGCCGAATCCACCGGTCGATCGCCGCCTTGCGGACCAGGGGTTGGCGTCTCCGCGAGATTGCCGAGCATCTCAATCACACCTCGCGCCGACGCCCCGGTGCCCGCCGCTGGACGTGTCAAGCCGTGGCCCGCGCCCTGCACGCCCGGCGGACAGGTTATCCGTAGGAATCGGTGCGGAAGAACCTCGGCACTTGAACCCTCGCCTTCGGGGGGAAGGCAGGCAGGTTCAGGAAGTCATTTCGCACTGATTCCTTAGCAAACGACAAACGGCAGAAGTTCACCGGGGCGCTGACGCGACCCCGTTCGCCAAGAGGGCTACGCCCAAAACGCAAATCGCCCTCGGGAAAGGGCCTCGACATCCAACCGGTCGTCAAAGTCCCCCGGCACCGTGAGGTCGTCAGCCAAGTCGTCCTGTTCCGTGGCGCTGGCAGCGGACGGTCGTGCCGTCAGGTGGTCAGCGAGCTGTTCGCGAGAGGTTGGCCCGGCGAAGAACTGATTCGCAACCGCTGGATGTGGCTCCCGCCAGTCAGCGTGGACGTGGTCAGAAAGGACGGACTCGCACGGCGCGACTGCACGAGTCGCGGCAGGCCAAGCAAGCAACCAAACCAGCGGATCACCGCCGTCGGTGACGTCCCCTTCGCCTTCGCCCGGACGGTCTGACCGATTCAAGAAGTTGATGACAAACAAGACATCCTGCGGCAAGACGTTTCCGTCGCCATCCACATCCAGCAGCAGCGGCGGCACTCCGTCTGGCAGATCATCAGGAGACAGTTGTCCGGGGCCGGTCGCGTTTAGATGGTTGATAACCTGCAAGGCGTCCAGCGGGTCCACCACCGAGTTATCCGAGACATCCAAGCGGTCCCGGGGATTCGTCCAGGCGGATGTGGGTTGGCCGGCAAAATCCAGATACACGCCGCGGACCCCAGAAACGATGTCCATCTCGACGTTCGCGTCCGCCACCAGCACGCTGCCTGTCACGGGAACGGCCAGCTGAGGCCCGGAGGCCAGAATCCGATACCATCCACGGGCGTTCACGGCCAGCGAGTATCCGCCCGCATCGTTGGTCGTCGCGGCCAGTCCGTCCGCCTGCACCGTTACGCCCGGCAGGCCCTCGCCCGCGTCATACCGGCCGTTTCCGTTGCGGTCATCGTAGACCACACCCGTCAAAAAAATGCCGGGGGGTTCCTGACGGGCAATGTGTACGGTCCAGTAGTGGCCGTAAGTCGAATCCGCTTCCGTTGCGTAGCCGACGCCGATCTCGCGGTTTTCCGCGTAGAAACTGTCCATGCCCAGCAGGTGACGGCGGTGGGAGGCCGTCGGCAGTCCTTGGTCGACAAGTAACGCCTCCAGCGGCACGCCGGCGTTGTCGTACCAGTCGCCTGCCGCGACCGACTCGATGAAGTTGTTGGCGTTGGGCCACGTGGACGGCAACGGGTAACCTTGGTCTCGTGCCATCTGGTTTGGCCACACGCCGGTGACCGGGCTTTGGTGGCCAACGTAATCGCGCTGGGCCATCTCGTCAGAGTGCAGGCCGGCGGAACGCATCAAACGATCGTTCACCGCCAAAGGAGGCTGCGGAGCGACCGTTGCCAGATCCACCGCGAGTCCAACCTCACGCTGATAAGCGGCCGGATCGTGCCGCGCGCGGTTCAGCAAGTAGACGAAGTGCTGTTCGTCGGCCGAGGCCGACAGCAGCCGACGGTCTTCGAGGGTTTCGAAGCGCAGCGTTCGAGGCCGGACAACGGCGGTGTCCGGGCCCCTGTTGGGTCTGTTTGATTTCACGGCGATAAATTGTCCACCGAAAAACTGGCGATTTAGTTCGGTGCAGCGATGGGTCTGGGGAATCGTTGGTCGGGACTGGGCGAGCGTCAACGGAAGGCTTGAACAGAAACCGAGTAAGACATCTGGAAAACAAAACCAAAGTCCGGGTTGAATCGTCTATAATGAAAGCGCGATGGGCCCGGGATTGTGCGTTTTCCCCGTAAGGACTCTTTCGTGACGACATGCCGCCATTTTGAGCGCGTCTTGGAAACTCGAAATCCTAAACACGAAACCCGAAACAAACTCAAAATCCGAATGTCAAAGTCTCGAAACAAGAGTTGTGGTCTGGTCGATTCCAAACGGCTTGGCCCATGACGTTTTGGGACCTTTGGGCTTCGCGTTTGGGATTTGTTTCGGATTTCGGATTTGAAATTTCGGATTTGGTTGCGGGCGGGAGCCCGCGCTGGGAGTATGGCTATGCGAAAGTTTGCCGCGCTGCTGGTGTTGTTGTTCGCTCTGCCCGCTTGGGCCGGTTCCCGCGACGAGCAATGGAAGAAGGTCGACGAAGCGGTCGCCAAAGGGCTCCCCAAAACGGCCATCGAGATCCTCGAACCGATCATCGCCGGGGCCGTGCAGGACAAGGCTTACGCCGAAGCCATCAAGGCGATTGCCAAGAAGATCGCTTTCGAAGGCAATATCGAAGGCAACAAGCCGGAAGAAAAAATCGTCCGGATGAAAGCCGAGATCGCCAAAGCGCCGCAGGAGATGGCGCCCGTCCTGGAGGCGATCCTGGCGAATTGGTATTGGCACTACTTCCAGCAAAACCGCTGGCGTTTCATGCAGCGTACGGCGACCGCCCAGTCGCCCGGCGACGATTTCACCACCTGGGATCTGCCGCGGATCCTGGCCGAGATCGACAAGCAATTCACCAAAGCGCTGGCTGGCGAAGCGGTGCTGAAAGCGACGCCGGTGGCGGCTTACGACGATCTGCTGCAAAAGGGGTCCGTGCCGGACAGCTACCGGCCGACGATGTTCGATTTTCTCGCCCACAACGGGCTGGAGTTCTACAGCGCCGGCGAGCAGGCGGGAGCGAAAGCCGAGGATGCCTTCGACTTGATGGCCGATAGCCCGATCTTCGCGCCGGCCGAGGAGTTCGTCAGCTGGGAAGTGCCGGCCGGCGACGAGACGTCGGCGACACTCAAGGCCATCCGTCTGTACCAGAATCTGTTGAAATTCCATCAGGCCGACGCCGACAAGACGGCCTGGATCGACGCCGACCTGCTGCGGCTGAACTTCGGGTTCAACAAGGCGTTCGGCGAAGAGAAGAATGCCCGTTACAAAGCCGCCCTGAAGCGGTTCACGGACCAGTGGGGCGACCACGAAATCGCCGCGCGGGCGTTGCACGACTGGGCTGGTGTCCTGCAGCAGGAAGGGGACCTGGTCGCGGCTCACCAGTTGGCCGAACGGGGCAAGAACGCTTTTCCGAACAGCGTCGGAGGGCGCCGCTGTCACAACTTGCTGCTGCAAATCGAGGCCAAGTCTTCACAGATCAACATCGAACGCGTCTGGAACCAGCCGCTGTCGAAGATCCAAATCCGTTACCGCAATTTGACCAAGGCTTTCTTCCGAATCGTCCCGGAGTCCTACGAAGCGCGGTTGAAATCCGTCCGGTATCGGCCGGAACAGTTGGACGAAGGCGAACGTCAGGCGTTATTGGCCAAAGAGCCCGTGCGTCAGTGGTCCGTCGACCTGCCGCCCACCGCGGATTACCAGGAACGCACCGAAGAGATCGCTCCGCCAGCCGACCTGAAGCCCGGTTTCTATTTTCTGATCGCCAGCCACGAGCCCGGCTTTGGGCTCCAAAACAACCTGGTCTCGTTCACCGATTTCTGGGTCAGCGACTTGGCGCTGGTCGTCCGCACCCGCCAGGGCGAGGCGAAGCTCGAAGGGTTTGTGCTGAACGCGATTTCCGGCGAACCGCTCGCGGGGGCCCAAGTGCAGGCTTGGTGCCGCGCGCAGAACAACGTGCGGCAGGCCGGCCCGACGGCGAAGACCGATGCGAACGGCCTGTTTGAGCTGCCCACCGCCACGAATCAGAACTGTCTGTTGGTCGCCCGGTACGAAGCGCAGATGCTGTCGACGGCCAATGACTACTCCGGCTACCAAGGCGACCTGCGCCAGCGTCCCATCACGCGGACGGTTTTCTTCACCGACCGGTCGCTGTACCGGCCCGGCCAAACGATCCACTACAAGGGCATCTGCCTGGACGTCGATCAGGAGCAGGACAGCTACAAAACGATCCCCGGCCGTGCCGTCAGCATCGTATTCGCCGATGGCAACAACAAGGAGATCGCGCGGCAACAGCACCGGACCAACGACTACGGCTCGTTCAGCGGCAGCTTTACCGCCCCGCGCGACCGCTTGACCGGACAAATGAGTATCCGCGTGGACGGGGAACCCGCGGGGGCGGCCAGCTTCAACGTCGAGGAATACAAGCGGCCGAAGTTCCAAGTGGCCGTGGACCGACCAGAGGTAGCCGCGAAACTGAACGGCGAGGTGACCGTGAAGGGCCGGGCCACCGCCTATACCGGCGCCGCGGTCAACGAGGCAAAGGTCCGCTACCGGGTCGTGCGTCAAGTCCGCTATCCGATCTGGTGGGGCTGGTACTATTGGTGGCGCATGCCATCAGCCGGCAGTGGCCAGGAAATCACCCACGGCCGTGCGGCCACCGGCGCAGACGGCTCGTTCGAGGTCAAGTTCGCCGCCAAGCCCGACTTGTCCGTCTCGGAGAAGGACGAGCCCGTGTTCGAGTACACGGTCTACGCCGATGTGACCGATACGACTGGCGAGACTCGGTCCGGCCAACAGACGATCCGCGTCGGCTACACGGCGCTCCAGGCGACCCTGACCGCCGACGACTGGCAGACGGCGGACAAGCCGATTGGGCTGACGATCAAGACGTCGACGTTGGACGGCGAAGGTCAGCTGGCCGAAGGTTCGCTGAAGATCCACCGCCTGAAGGCGCCGGACAAAGTCCAGCGTCAGGACTTGAGCGGCCGTCCCAATCCCCGAGTCATGTTCCGCGGCGGCGACAAGGCTGCGGCCGAGCCCCAGCCGAATCCGTCCGACCCCAACAGCTGGCCGCTGGGCGAAGTGGTCGCCGAACACGGCTGGACAACCGACGCGGAAGGCAACGCGACGTTCTCCTGCCCGTTGGAGGCCGGCGCTTACCGCGCGGTGCTCGAAACGCAAGACCGTTTCAACAAGAAGGTGACCGCACAACTGCCGGTCCGCGTGGTCGCCCCGGCAGCGAAGAAGTTCGCTGTGAAGATCCCCTACGCCGTGACGGCTCCGGCGTGGACTGCCGAGCCGGGACAAGAGTTCCTGGCGCTGTGGGGCACGGGCTATGACAAGGCCCGCGCGTTCGTGGAAATCGAGCACCGCCGGAAGACGCTGAAGAGCTTCTGGACTGACCCGGAGATCACCCAGGCGGCCGTGAAGCAAGAGGTGACAGAAGCGATGCGAGGCGGCTTCACGCTGCACGTGACCATGGTCCGCGAGAACCGCGCGTACACGACGTCGCAGAAAGTGACCGTGCCGTGGACAAACAAGAAGCTGAACGTTGCCTGGGAGCATTTTACCTCGAAGCTAGAACCGGCCCAAAAGGAAACGTGGACGGCTGTAATCACGGGGCCCGACGCGAAGAAAGCCGTGGCCGAGATGGTCGCGGCCATGTACGACGCGTCGCTGGATGCCTACAAGCCGCACAGCTGGCCGCAAGCGTTCGGCGTGTTCCGCGAGGACCACAGCCACCGCTCCATCCGCTTTGAGAACATGTTCAAGGGCCTGCAACACATGCGGGGCGGCTGGCCGCAGGACTACCAGGATCCGTCGCTGTCGTACCGCTCGTTCCCGGCCGACATCATCATGAACTTCTGGGGCTACCAATTCTTCGCCCGCAATCGGGGCGCGGCCTTGGGAGCCGGATTCGGCGGCGCCATGCCGCCGATGGCTGCCGCGCCGGGTGCGCCCGTGCAGGCGCGCCGGGCTCTGGAAATGGACCGTCTGGCCGCCAACGGCCAGGCCGAAATGGCCGCAGCCGGGTCTGACAAGCCCATGGCGAATTTCGCCAAGGGCTACGCCGTCGAAAAAAAGCAAGGCGGACCGGGTGGCGGCGACGAAGCGCCGGCGCCCACTCCGGACCTGAGCAAAGTCTCCGCCCGCCAGAACCTGAACGAAACGGCCTTCTTCTTCCCGCACTTGATCGCCGACGCCGAAGGCCGCGTCAAGCTGGAATTCACCATGCCCGAAGCCCTGACGGAATGGAAGTTCCTGGGCTTTGCCCACGACGCCAACCTGCGCAGCGGGTTCCTGCAGGACAAAGTCGTCACGGCCAAGGACTTGATGGTCCAGCCGAACCCGCCGCGATTCTTGCGCGAAGGCGACGTCTTGGAGTTCACCGTCAAGGTCTCCAACCAGTCGCCCACGCGCCAGACCGGCGCTGTGCGGTTGACGCTGGCCGACGCGCGCACCGGCAAGCCGGCGGACGCGGCGCTGGGCAATACGGTCACGGACCAGCCGTTCGACATCGCCGCCAAGGAATCCCGCAGTCTGTCGTGGCGGCTGACCGTGCCGGACGGCGCGGGCGTACTGACCTACAAGGCCGTCGGGTCCACGGGCAAATTGTCCGACGGCGAGGAGGGCTTCCTGCCCGTTCTGTCGCGCCGCATCCTGGTGACCGAGTCGCTGCCGCTGCCGATCCGCGGCGTGCAGACCAAGAAGTTCGAGTTCACCAAGCTGCTCGAATCGGGCAAGTCGGATACGCTGCGGCATCAGAGCGTCACGGTCCAGATGGTCTCGAATCCTTCGTGGTACGCCGTGATGGCTCTGCCGTACTTGATGGAATTCCCGCACGAGTGTACCGAGCAGACGTTCAACCGGTTGTACGCCAACGCCTTGGCTCGGCACATCGCCAACAGCGACCCGAAGATCCGCCGCGTGTTCGACCAGTGGAAGGGCACCCCCGCACTGGACAGCCCGCTGGAAAAGAACCAGGACCTGAAGGCGGTGATGCTCGAGGAGACGCCGTGGCTGCGGCAGGCTCAGGCCGAAAGCCAGGCCCGCCGCAACGTGGGCGTGCTGTTCGACGATAATCGCTTGACCGACGAAACGTCCCGCGGCCTGCGCAAACTGACGGAACAGCAGTTGCCGGACGGCCGCTGGCCGTGGTTCCCCGGCGGACCGCCGAACGACTATATCACGCTGTACATCACCACCGGTTTCGGACGGCTGCGGCACTTGAGTGTCGACATCGACGTCGCCCCGGCCGTCAAGTCGCTGGACCACTTGGACGCATGGATCGACGAGCAGTACCGCAACGTCTTGAAGTGGGGCAAGAAGGACGAAAACCACCTCTCGCCCACGATCGCCTTTTACTTGTACGGCCGCAGCTTCTTCCTGAAGGACAAACCGATCGACCCCAAATATAGGGAAGCGGTCGACTACTTCCAGGGTCAAGCCCGCAAGTACTGGCTGCAGCTGGCCAACCGCCAATCCCAGGCCCATCTGGCGATCGCTTTGAAGCGATTCGGCGATCCGGCGATCCCGCAAGACATCATGCGCTCGATCAAAGAGCGTTCGGTCAGCAACGAGGAGCTGGGCATGTTCTGGCGAGAACTGGAGCTGTCCTGGTGGTGGTACCGCGCGCCGATCGAAACGCAGGCCATGATGATCGAGGCGTTCGACGAAGTGATGAACGACGCGGCGGCCGTCGAGGACTGCAAAGTCTGGCTGCTGAAACAGAAACAGACCCAGGACTGGAAGACCACCAAGGCCACGGCCGACGCGGTCTACGGCTTGCTGCTGCGCGGCACGGACCTGCTGGCCTCCAATGAACTGGTCCAGGTCACGCTGGGCGGCGCGGCCATCGAACCGGAGAACGTCGAGGCCGGCACGGGCTACTATGAACAGCGATTCGCGACCGCCGAGATCAAGCCGCAGATGGGCGAGATCACCGTCAAGAAAGTCGATGCCGGAGTCGCTTGGGGCAGCGTCCACTGGCAGTACCTGGAGGACATGACCAAGGTGACGCCTTATGAGGGCACGCCCCTGAAGCTGCAAAAACAACTGTTGACCAAGGTCTACACCAACAAGGGGCCAACGCTGGAACCGATCGCCGGCGCGGTCAAAGTCGGCGACGAACTGGTCACGCGGGTCGTCGTCCGCGTGGACCGCGATATGGAGTACGTCCACTTGAAAGACTACCGCGGCAGCGGCACCGAGCCGGTGAACGTCTTGTCGCAGTACAAGTACCAGGACGGCCTGGCCTACTACGAAGCGACTCGCGACACCGCCAGTCACTTCTTCATCGACTACCTGCCCAAGGGCGTGTACGTCTTCGAATACTCCGTCCGCGTCCAGCACCAGGGGGTCTACCAAACCGGCATGGCCCAAATCCAGTGCATGTACGCCCCGGAGTTCAACAGCCATTCCGAGAGCCTGACGCTGACGGTCGAATGAACGAAAGTTCGCGGAGCGTCTGTCGCACAATGAATCGGTACTTACACGACGAAGTCTTCGCCATCACCCCCCTTAGAGACCTGCCATGTGCATGCCCCGCTCACGCTTGTCAGCTTCCGTCCTGGTGGCGCTCGCCGCCGTTGGCGTCACGTCCGGCGGCGGACTGTACGCTGCCGACGCGATGGTCCGCATCGCTGACCGGGAGCGACCTGCGGTGACGGTCGGGCGGCAGTTGGCGGCGCTGGTCGAGGCGGATTGGATCGACCAGGACGAGGCGTTCCGCGAGGAAGCAGGCAAGTCGCCGGTCCCACCCGCTGCCTTGGCGTCCGGCATCGCGACTTGGCAGGACGCGGCTGGCGGTTGCGACGGCGTCAAGACGGGCGGCTGCGGTTTTCATACGGCCAGCCACGAAGCGGACCCCTGGTGGCAGGTCGACTTGGGACAGCCGTTTGCATTGGACCGCGTTGTGGTCTACAACCGCACCGATGGCAACACGGCACCGCGGACCAGAACCCTGCGCGTCTTGGTGGCCGGCAACGCCGACGAACCGGAATTCGTCGAGGTCTACCGGCACAACGGCGAGACCTTCTACGGCGCTGGTAGGGGAGCACCGTTGACCGTCAACCTGCGCAGCCGGGGCGTGACGGCACGCGTGGTGCGAGTTGCCGTGCCAGGCCGCTGTTCCTTTGCCTTGGATGAAATCGAGGTCTACGGACAGGACAGGCCGGAGGTCAATCTGGCGCTGGGCAAACCGGCGGATCAGACCAGCGTCGGACCTGCCTCGCACGCCGAGCCCGCAGCCAAGCCCTGGGGCGCGCCCGTCGCCGAGCCGCCGCCGATGGAATCGTTTTCCCTCGCGCACACACACGCGGTCCTTGGCCGCGCGCATCAACTGGCCGAGCGAATCCGCCGCCTGGGTGACGAACCACCTCGCATGTCGCAGCTGGTGCAACAACTGCGGCAGATCGAGGCCCGCGGCAGCAAGTTGGCTGGAGACAACGCCGTGCCGGACGACCAACGCCGCGAGTTGTATCTCGCCGCACGCCGCGTGCTGCGGCAGATCGCGTTCTGTCATCCGCAGTTGGATTTCGACCGGTTGCTGTTCATCAAGCGGCACGATCCGGGCGGCTTGTACCACATGGTACACCAGTTCTACGGATTCGGTGCGCGGTCCGGCGGCGGGATGTTCGTGCTGTGCGATCCGTTTTCGGACGAGCCAAAGCTGGTCGATCTGCTGCAGGATGCCGAAGTTCAGAACGGACGCTTGGCCGGTCGAAGTTTGGAGCCCGGCTGCTTCCTGGCGCCCGATTTGTCGTTTGACGGGCGGATGATCCTGTTCGCCTACACCGAGGGCCGAGCGGAAGGGATTGAATGGTCGCCGCGAGCCAGCTATCACATTTTTCGCGTGGGCGCCGACGGCACGGGACTGGTGCAATTGACGGACGGCCCGTGGAACGAATTCGATCCCTGCTGGCTGCCCAACGGCCGGATCGCCTTCATTTCCGAGCGTCGCGGCGGCTACCTGCGCTGCGGTGGTTCCGCGCCGCCCTATGATTCCCCGACGTACACACTGCACTCGATGGCAGCCGACGGCAGCGACATCACCTGCCTCAGCTTTCACGAAACCCAAGAGTGGCAGCCCAGTGTCGATCACCACGGCATGATTGTCTACACGCGCTGGGATTACGTGGATCGGGACACGAACATGGCGCACCACATCTGGAACTGCTTTCCCGACGGGCGCGATCCCCGCAGTTACCACGGCAACTATCCGACCAAACGGGAGACCCGGCCGTGGATGGAGATGGACGTTCGGGCCGTGCCGGGCTCGAACAAGTACGTAGCAACCGCGGCCGCTCACCACGGCCACGCGTTCGGCTCGCTGGTGCTGATCGACTATCGCCCGTTGGACGACGGCGCCATGTCCCAGGTCGAACGGATCACGCCCGACGTGCCGCTGCCCGAATCCGAGGGCGGCAAGACGATGGTCCGAGCACGCATGGCCTACGGCACCGCCTGGCCGCTGAGCGAAGACGACTTCCTGTGCGTGTACGACCGCCGGGCAACCAATCGCGGGATTTACTGGATCGATCGCCTGGGCAATCGCGAGCTGTTGTATCGGGACCCGGAGATTTCCTGCCTGAGCCCGATCCCGCTGCGGCCCCGCCCTTGTCCGCCGACGGTCCCGGACCGCACGCGCCAGCGGTTGGCGGACCGCCCCGTCCCGCCAACGGACGAAGCGTTGGGCACGATCGCCGTGACCAACGTGTACGACAGCGATTTTCGTTGGCCGGAACAGACCGAGATCACCGCGCTCCGCATCATTCAGGTTCTGCCCAAGACCACGCCTCCGGTCGATCAACCGCGGATCGGCGCGGCGACGGAAACCAATGCCCGCGCCGTGTTGGGAACCGTGCCCGTCGAAGCGGACGGCAGCGCCTACTTTGCAGCGCCGGTGGGCAAGCTGATCTACTTCCAGGCGCTGGACCGCCGCGGTTTGGCCGTCCAGTCGATGCGGTCCGGCACGTATGTCCATCCGGGCGAAACGCTGGCTTGCCAAGGCTGCCACGAGCCGAAGCACCGGCCGCCGGCAGCAAAACCAGGAATCGCGCGAGCCCTGCAGCGCCCGCCGTCGAAGATCCAACCCGACGTGGACGGTTCGAATCCCTTTAACTATCCGCGGCTGGTTCAAGGCGTGCTGGATCGCCACTGTGTCGATTGCCATCGGCAGCGCAGCGCGATCGACTTGTCGGGCGAACCCGGCGGCAAGCACGGCTGGACGCGGTCCTACGAGAACCTGGCGGCCAAGTACGGGTTCTACTTCTCCGTCAGCAATGGCTCCATCAATTCCGGCATTCACGGCGGCAGCCGCACAATTGCCGGCCGTTTCGGAGCCCACGCCGCCCCGTTACTGCCCTACCTGGACGAACGCCACTACGGCGTCCGCCTGACGGAGGAAGAGCTGCACCGCGTGACGCTCTGGCTGGACTGCAATTCCGAGTTCTACGGCGCCTACCACGACACGCAGGCCCAAGCTCGCGGCTGCGTCGTGACACCGCAATTGGATTGATGTTTTGATGTTTTGCGCGGCCCAGCTTACGACAGTTCCCACCTTGGCCGCAAACGCCTCGTCGAACTGCCTAGGCTTTGCGTTTGTTGCCGTTCCGGGTGGGCGACGGAATCCTTGCGTCTTCGCGAAGTTGTTGCTCTATTTCCGATAACGGAAGTTATGCCGCACCTAGGCAGACACTGGGCTAACAAAAATACCGGTTTCGGAATGGAAAAGACAAAAAAATGGATGACAAAAAAACGTTCCTTGGGAACGCGGGATGCTTCCCATTTTTTTGTCATCGATCTTTTTGTCTACCAAAACGAAAGCAGGATCGATCTTTTGTTCCATCCACTCTCCCGTTTTGTCAGCCCCGGCAGACACCAACCATGCATGCGAAAGAAGTCCAACAGGTTCTCCGTCCCGTCTTCTCGAAATGGTGCGCGGCTCATGGTTTCCGCCTGACTCAGCGTGGTGGTCTCGGCTGGTATCACCCGGTCGAGGAACAGTACTTTGTCATCGGCTTTCGGATCCCGCGGCGCTGGAACCGGCATTGGGGAGGGTTTCTCGAATGCCGGGTGAGCGTTCAGGACCAGATCAACCCCTGGATCGCGGATGCTCGGTCGGCGCTGACGCATTCGGTCGTCGCGCTGGTCAATGACGCGGATCGGGAAACGATGCGCCGTTGGTACAACGAAGCCGCGGCACGGACCACCATCCCCGAAGAAACCGGCGAGCCACTGACCGCGATGGAGCGACGGCTGGCCGAAATGCTGCGGGTTCCCCTGCAGGCGCCGTTGTCCGAGGGCAACAAGTTCCTGATGCGGTTTTATACGGCCGACGACGTCCGGCGCTGGGCGACCTTCATTCTCGACCGGCTCCCGAATTGGTTCGAGACGATGAAGGCGGCCTGGTCGGAATCGCACCACGGCAAGCTCAGTCGTGACCAGGAGTTGCACCAACCCTTCCTCGAGGCGATTCGGGCCGACCCGGAGTCGGACGTGCCCCGACTGACCTACGCCGATTGGCTCGCGGAACGCGGCGACCCTTGGGCGGAAGTCATTCGGATCCAATGCCGCTACCCGGACGGTTACATGCCCTGGGACACCGCCAATCGGTTCATGGAGTTGCTGGATGCCCACCGGCACTGCTGGGACCGCGGCGCGGATGATCTGGGAGTGTTCGTCCAGTTTCATCGCGGGATGGTCGAGGAGGTGGATTGCTCGGCAGGCAGATTCCTGCAAGTCGGGCAGCGGATTCTGGAAGTGTTTCCGCTGGTCCACATCCTGTCGATCGGCAAGGTCCAGGGGCGCGGTACAAAGCTCGCCACTCAGCCGGCACTTTCCGCGGCACGGTCGTTATGTCTCCATGGGCTGGCGGGTGATGATTGGGAGCACATTGTCCGGTCCCCGCATCTGAAACACGTCGAGAAGCTGCGAGTCGCCTTCCTGCGCAGCATCGACCTGGCCTGGCTCCTGGACATGCCGCTCGCGCGGCAACTCCGGGCGCTCGGCCTGAGTGGATCGCAACTGGACGCGAATGCGCTGGCGTTGTTCGGCGAGACCGATGCCTGTTCCGGACTTGAGTGGTGCTGTACAAGGGCGAGCAGCGTTCCTGCGTGGCGGCCGTCTCGCGCGTCCTC
>CAZXYZ010000147.1:0-27788 GCA_964645045.1 uncultured Pirellulaceae bacterium
TGACGCGGCCAAGCGATTTTCCCCCGCGCCGGCATCCGCCTGCAGGCCGGACGTGTCCAGCGTGGTCACCTCCCGGAAGCGGGCCAGCCCCAGGTCCAGCACCTTGACGGTTCCGCTGCGCCCGAGCATCAGGTTGGCGGGCTTGATATCGCGGTGAATCATCCCTTGCTGGTGGGCATAGCCCAAGCCGCGGGCCGCTTGGATCGCACAGTCGACGGCCTGATCGACCGCCAGCGGCCCCTGCTCCCGGACGTGGCGCGCCAAATCGCACCCGTCGACGAACTCCATGACCAGGTAGCAGGTCCCGCGGTCCTCGCCGGCGTCGTAGGCCGTGACGATGTTGGGATGTTCGAGCCTGGCGGCGGCTTTGACCTCCCGATGGAACCGGGCGATGGCATCGGGCGAGGCGACGGCATCCTCGCGAACGACCTTCAACGCCACCACACGCTCCATGTGGCGGTGAACCGCCTTGTACACTCTCCCCATCCCGCCAACGCCGATGGAATGGAGCACGCTGTAGTCGCCCAAGGATAGAAGTGACGGCGGAGCGTCGCGTTTGGCCTCGATGCCTGGCTGGTTGGCAGTAGCGGGAGGCGATGGTTCGCTCCCGAATCCCGAGGCCGCAGCAGACCCAGCCTCCGCGGAACACACGGATTCAGCCGGCCCACCGTCCAGCCACGCCATCCGCTTCAAGGCCGCGATCGATTCCTGCAGCTTGTCGGCCAGTTCCGGGCAATCTCGGCACAACTCCTCCACCGACGGCTGCTGCCCTTGCTCCGTCAGTTCCTCCCAAACCAGCAAAAGGTCTTCGAGCCGCTCGTCGGAAGACATGGCCGAGGCCCCACACGATCGCCGCACTTCATTCAAACGGCGGCCCGTAACACGCTTTGTGCAATTGCAGTCTGGCCCGTTGCCATCGCCGCTTGACGGTGCGGATCGAAACGCCCAGCAAGTCCGCCGCATCCGCTTGGGACAGCTGCTGATACCAGATCAGGTCGAAGACTTCGCGCTCCTCGTCGGGCAGCGCTCCGGCATGTTCGTGGAACTCGGCCCAAGCCAACAGGACTGCCGGCCCGGCCGTGTCGTCGCGGGGATCTTGGCGAGGCCCCGCGGAAGTGCCCGGCAGCCCCCCGCCGTAGTCGCTTTCGTAGTTCGCCCCAAGCCCCTGGGGCCCAAAGTAGTGCCGGCACAGGTCGATCAACTCCCAGCGAATCTGTTTCGCCGCCAGCCCGTAGAACTCGCGCACCGATTGCGGCTGGATCTTCTTCAACGCGAGGTGCAGCCGCAATAGCGATTGCTGCAACACGTCATCGGTGTCCTCCCACCGGCACAAGTCCGGAAACTGCCGGTGCAGCATCCGGTGAATCAACTTGCGCAGCCGTTGGCAGGAACACTCGATCAGGGCGTTTAACGCCTCGCGGTTGCCGCCCCAGTCAGGTTGGGAAACCGCCCGGAGTATCGCCGAGCTGTCACTGACCACCGCGGTATTCGACATGAGACACCGGCTAACGCGACCTGCGGCCACGACCAAAGGTTGGTTCGGACTCCGTCCCGACCCGGTTGGGACTCCATCCCAACCTACGCAATGCGCACCACCGCGCGAGCCAAGACGGGTGGCTGCGAAGTGAAGACCTCAACGAAATTATTCCAAATTGTCCGGTTATGTCAACTTTCGGAGCAGGCCGGTAGTTCGACTGTCTCACTTCGGCGAAATCGCCTCGGTTCTTGGCGAACGCTGGGCGTTAGCCCACCGGTTTATCCAGGGGTACTGACTGCTGGCAGCCAAGAAACCGGTGGGCCAACGCCCACCGTTCGCCGAAGTAAGACAGCCGAAGTAGTGGAAATGCGGAAAACCGTGTCCCCTCCGCACCTCCGCTTCCGTTTTCCAATACGGCGGAATGTTGCAGCCACGCGGCGGCGCCGACATTGCCACTGTTCCCGTTGGTTTAATCAAGAAGCGTTTGTCGAGATGAACTCGTGGTGTCAGGGGCCCATACGGCCCGCTTGCCATGCACTCGATAAGGAACTCCCCTTGTACAGGAAACCGTTATGTCCGAAGTAGAGCAGCAGAACGACGGCACGTCAGCCAAAGCCATCGCCCCGGCAAAGCTCTCGGAGCGGACGGCCCCCCGCCGGAAACCCGACGGACAAGCGGAGCCGGGTCATTGTCCACGGCTGCTCAATGAGTCTCGTGGTCAACCCGAAGCTCCCGACACGGTAAGTATGGGGCCGGGCGCCACCCAGGAGGGGCAACCGGGCAAAGCCGAACCCGGCGAGACCGGCCTGCCGCGAGACTTCGGTGGATATGTGCTCTTGGAGAGGCTGGGCTCAGGCGGCATGGGAGACGTTTACAGGGCCGAGCACCGCCACATGGAGCGGGTGGTGGCGGTGAAAATGCTTCCTCCCAAGACGCTCGATTCTCCCGAGGCGGTGGAACGATTCCATCGGGAGGTGAAAGCGGCCGCGAGACTCTCGCATCCCCACGTCGTCACGGCCTACGACGCGGGCGAAGTGGACGGCGTCCAGTTCCTGGCCATGGAATTCATCGACGGAGCGAACCTGCATTCGCTGGTGAACAGTGCCGGTCCGCTGAGCGTGCCCCAAGCTGTGAACTACATCATCCAAGCCGCGCGGGGACTGGAGTTCGCCCACCGAAAGAAGGTAATCCACCGCGACGTGAAACCAGCCAATTTGCTCTTGGACCGCGAAGGCACCATCAAGGTTCTGGACCTCGGGTTGGCCCGGTTGGAGACGCCGCTGGCCACCGCCGGTCCGTCGGGAAGTGGCAGCCTGACCCAGTCCGGCCAAATCATGGGGACGATCGACTACATGTCGCCGGAGCAGGCCCTTGACAGCAAACACTGCCGTAAGTCGGCCGACATCTACAGCCTCGGCTGCACGCTGTACTTCCTCCTCACGGGGCGGATTCCCTATCCTGCGGATACCCCCATGGAACGAATCATCGCCCATCGCGAGCGCCCGATCCCGTCGCTTTGCGACGCGCGGAGCGACGTGCCCCAATCACTGAACGCTATCTTCCAACGGATGGTGGCCAAGAGGCCGGAAGAGCGCCAGGCATCGATGACCGAGGTGATCGTCCAACTCGCCGCGTGCCTTCCTGTCGAGCAAAGAGAGGCAGGTCCTTGGCCGTACCCATCCACCGGAGTCGGCGGAGTTGCCAAGGCGGTATCCCAGGCGGCTCCTGAGGCGGCGACGTTGATGCGGGCCGATGATCCATCGCTCAGCAAAGGGCAACCATGCGAGGCAACCTCCGACTGGCCGACACAGCCCCGGACGCAGGCGAAACGCGCTCCCCACGTTCTGCTCGTGGGGACTTTCGCCGCTGGACTTGTGGCTGTGGCAGCGGCCGTCGTGTTGGTCAAGTCGCGCGGCACCACGGAGTTGCCCGGGCAACTGGGACCGATTGCCCCGCCCCCTGCCTCGGCCACTCGACCAGGCCCGCCTCCTCCCCTTGCCATCTCCCCGTTCCCATTCGACGAGGCTCGGACGCACCAAGAACGCTGGGCAAGGTATCTCGGCGTGCGGGTCGAGTACGAGAATTCCCTTGGCATGAAAATGGTCCTGATCCCGCCCGGCGAGTTCATGATGGGTAACTCGGAGGAGCAAATCGCCATGTCCTTGAAGGAATTGGAGGAGAAGAAAGAACTCAACGAGACTCGGTCAAAACGCATCCGAGCCGACGGGCCGCAACACAAAGTGCGGATCGCGGCGCCGTTCCGCTTGGCTGCCCACGAAGTGACGGTCGGCCAGTTCAATGCCTTCGTCGACGCTACGGGCTACAAGACAGAAGCGGAACGCGACGGCAGGGGCGGCATGGGAATGGTGGAACCGGGAGGTGCGAGGAAGTGGGAGCAGAGACCGGAATTCACCTGGCGAGATGTGGGAGTCGAGCAGACTGACCAACTTCCGGTGGTCAACGTGTCCTGGAATGACGCAGCGGCGTTCTGCCGTTGGCTCAGCGAAGAGGAAGGCGCAACGTATCGGCTGCCCACGGAGACCCAGTGGGAGTACGCCTGCCGCTCCGGCACCACAACGCGGTGGTTCTTTGGCGAGAACCCAACGGACCATCGGCACTTTGCCTGGTTCGGGTTTGATATGCACCAACCCGTAGGAAAGAAAATGCCAAATCCCTTCGGAATCTTCGACATGTACGGTAACGTCCGGGAGTGGTGCTCCGACTGGTACCTGGAGAGCTTCTATCGCGTTTCGCCGACCGAAGATCCGCAGGGTCCACCTGCGGGCGATTACCCTGTGGTTCGCGGCGGCGCCTACTGTTTTGTTCCCGAGGAAGCGACTTCGGCGTCCCGTGACTGGTACGGCCCAAGAGACCGGAGTCTATATGACGGGTTCCGCGTGGCCAGCACGTTCGACCATTCCGGCAGTCGCAACCCCAATCGTACGCAGGTCGGGCCGCGGGAGCCGTAGATCCTGACCCAAAACAAGTGCTCGCCGCTTTCCAGGGCTATCTCCGCGAGATTCGAAGTGCTCTGGTTCAGCGGCCCAACGTGGATTGCATCCAAGAGGCCCTTGCCATGACTCGCCAGCGTCCAAATCCAAGCTCGTTCCCAGGGAAAAGCTCCCCTCTGCCCCTCGGTCATTCGGCCCGCCGACGGCTGAAGCGGCCACAGCGGCAGCTCCGCCACCGCAGGCTGCTTCTGGAGGCACTGGAGGCGAGGACGCTCTTGAGTGTCACGCCCGGCGATGTGTCCTCATTCCCCAGTGAGTTCATCCGGTTTCAGGGTGCGGACGAGCAAAATCCCGCCGTCTACTTTGCCGCCCAGGATGGGATCGACGGGCAGGAGATCTGGAAATACGAGGGCTCGTCTGCCGTCAAGGCACTCAACATCGGTCCGGGCAACGAAGGTTCCGGGCCGCAAGAGCTGACCGTCATTGGCGACACCTTGTACTTTTCGGCCTACCACCCGGACCACGGCCGGGAACTCTGGACAAGTGACGGGACACAGGCCAACACCCGGGTTGTGGATAACATCGTTGCGGGGCCAGAGTCGTCCTTTCCGCAACTGCTCACCAACGTGAACGGCACGCTGTATTTCCTCGCCGACGATGGGGTGCATGGCGAGGAATTGTGGAAACTGAACGACCTGGGCCAGGCCGTCCTGGTGAAGGACATTTTCCAGGGAAATGTCTCCTCCGATTCGGGGCGACTCACGGCCGTCGGCGACAGCCTGTTCTTCACCAGCTACGACTACAACCCGGCGGCCAACACGACGTACGGCCATGAACTGTGGGTGAGCGACGGCAGCGAGACGGGTACGTACATGGTCAGCGACATCCGGCCGGGGGCCGAATCATCGTATCCCGAGCAGTTCACGGTCCTGAACGGCGACCTCTACTTCTCGGCCGACGACGGCACCAACGGGCGGCAACTGGGGAAGGCCCATTTCAACGGCGCGGCCTGGGTTACCGAACGACTGACCGATTCCGATGGGTACGTGGGTGATTTAGACGTGGTGAATGGCCAGTTGATGTTCACCACTTTGACGCCCATCGACGAGGGGGCCGGCACCGGGGGACTTGAACTTTGGAAACTCGATGGAACGACGCCGCGGAAAGTCGCCGGCATTCACATGGGCGAACGGGTTGACACGGGCCTGATCGTCACGGCGGGCGACCACTTGATGCTGTCGATTCTGTTCTTACAGGAATCAGACGGCAGCTACGACGCGACGCGCGGCTGGGAGCTGTGGGCGTACAACGAGGCCGACGGCCTGACGCTGATTCAGAGCTTTGATCGCGTCGGCGATTTATTCGACCCGCTCTCCCTGACGGCCGTCGCCGAAACGGTGTTTTTCGCCAACTACGACGCCTCGCACGGGCAGGAACTCTGGCAGGCGAGCCGAAATGCCGGCAGCTGGACAAGCGGGCGGCTAACCGACATCAATTCCTCGGTCGGCCATTCGTTCCCCCAGTTCTTGACTCGCGTCGGCGATGCGCTGTACTTCAGCGCTGACGATGGCTTCGGAGGGGTCGAGCCCTGGAAGGCCCAGTGGAACGGCGCCGAGTGGACGGTCGCCCAGGTCGCCAACATCGGAGATCTGGTCCAGGGGCCTGATCCAGCGCAGCAGATCCAGATCGAACTGGCCTTTTCCAGCGACTCGGGCTACGAAGATGGCGACCGGCTCACGGCGATCAACCAGCCCACGTTCTTCGTGACAGTCGACCACGACAACACGTGGATCGGCGTCGACTTCAATGGCGACGGCACGTTCGACGAAATCCGCCACGCGGCACTGTGGGGCACCCAGGCGTTCACCCGCGCGGTCGCTTTTCCGGATGGCAAGCATGTGATAACGGCCAGCATTCTCGAATCGTATGAAGACCACACACCGATCCTGACCGACACGGCCGAGGTGACCATCGACACGCAGCGGTTCACGCTCGAAACCAGCGCGCCCTGGGCTGCGGTCGAGCGACGACTCACGTTCGACGAAGCGATCGCCCTGCCGACGCTCCGCGACGGTGACTTCATGCTCTCGGGCGAGGCGCTAGCCGAACCCGTATCGCTGACGCGTTTTTCCTGGGCCGATCTTACCGACGAAGAGA
Source organism: uncultured Pirellulaceae bacterium (assembly GCA_964645045.1). Classification (GTDB taxonomy): domain Bacteria; phylum Planctomycetota; class Planctomycetia; order Pirellulales; family Pirellulaceae; genus Anammoximicrobium. The sequence continues at coordinate 6,586 of CAZXYZ010000147.1, forward strand.
TCGCCGCCGAGGGATTCTCGATCGACCTGTCGCTGCGGCCTGAAGACCTGGGCTTCGAGTTGCCGCGGGGATGGTACACGCTCACCCTGGATCCGACGATTCCGGACTTGGCCGGCAATTGGATCGACCCAGATTCGCCGAAGGAAGACACCTTCTACCATATGCCGGACGTTGTCGTGCTCCGGGCGGACCAACCTGGCGCGGTCGTTGCGTGGGATACCAGCTACGAGGGCAAGGACCTGGTCGTGGATGGGGTCACACTCGAAGTGCCTGCCGGGCCTCACTCGTTGGCGTCGCTCTTCGTGCTCAATGGTGGCTTGGTCCAGCCCGATCAGGATGGTTCGATCCTGGATCTGACCGTAGTGGGCGAAGTGTATGTCGATGCCAATTCGTCAATTGACGACGGTGACGCCGCGGCGGAGGGCGATTCGAACCTGGCGGCCTTCGCGGCGCAGGATCGAACCGAAAGTAGGGTCGCGCACAAGCAAGATATATCGAGCCCTCAAGGGTGCGTGCGGGAAGGTCAATTGTGGCGAAGTATAGAACAACAGAACCAGATTTCGTTTAAACGCCTCAAGGAGGGGAGCTATCGCATGCGACGGCGAATCTGCCTGCCCGACGACCGTCGTGTTGCCAATCCCAATTATGGCGGCTCGCGCGGTGACGAAGGACGGCCTTACTCCGCGCGAACGGCTGTCAGCAACGCCGCTCAGCAGGTAAGTGGTCCGCGTTTCGAGTGGACGGGCATGGGCGATGGCCGCACGTGGCACGACAAAAAGAACTGGGACGTGTTGCCTAGCGCTAACCAGCGTACGAGCTACGATGGATACCCGGTCTACGCTGGCCAAGACCACTACTTGGCCTTGAGCTCCGGTTTCGCCCACATTCCCGGCCCGTCGTCGCTTGGTGAGCCGGATCGAGTCATCGTGGTGAACTCGCGGCCCGGGTTCTCCAATGCGGCCATCAGTCAAGTGGATGCCGCACCGGGAACTGAGATCGTCGTCGACACAAACCTCTTCGTGTACGGCACGTCAGTTCTCGGAGGGAGCTTCATCGTGCTGCCCGGCCGTAGCGTTTCAGCGTTGAGCCCCTTACCCGGTCCGGGACCCAATCCAACGCCGGGGGGCGCCGCGGCTGCCGCGACCAGCCAGCAGACTCCCTTCGGCATCGGCCATCTGACCGTTCTCGGGCCCACGACCGTCGACGGCGCCAGTCTGTCGGCGATCCGGGGCGGCACAATGGACCTCGACCAGGCCACGTCCTTTACCGGCGGACTGATGACGATCAGCGGTGGCGGCAGCATCACCGCCACGCGTCTGGCCGACATTGACAACTCGCGCTTTGAGCTTAGCGACGGGGCCAAGCTCCAACCGATCGCTTCCAGCTACTCGGCCACGGGAATTCGCAACGGCGCTACGTTATTCTCGGTGGACGGAACCGGAACGGAGTTGGATTTGTCAGCTTTGTTAAGCTTTGACGACGGCGGGGATTTGGGCTGGGGTGGCCCCCAGGTCCACACCGTCGCGGCGACGGGCGGGGGCGCGATCAATCTGTCCAACGTACGGACGGTGATCGGCCCGGCCGAGTCGTCGGATCGGCTGGACTTCCTCAGCGACCGTCAGGCCGGGATTGACCTGCGGGGACTTCAAACAACCGAGTCGAAGGGCCAGATCCGCTTTCAAGTGACCGCGTCTGACCCTCAGCAACCCTGGAACCTCGGCTCCTTGGTATCCGCCCAGAGCGCGACGTTCGATGTGCCTGCGGGCAGCACCTACCAGACTCCCGAACTTCTCAGCGCCGAGCGCGTGGTGATCAATCTTGGCGACGGCGCCACGCTCCGGGCAGTCAATCTCGAGTCATTTACCGACAGCACGCTGACGCTGGGAGCAAGCCAGACGTTCGACTTGGGTACAGACCCCAAACTGACGAGCATCGACAACTCGCGGATTCTGCTCAGCGGCGGGGCCAAGTTCAGAGCGCCGCAGGTCAGCAGCTACTCGGCCACCGGGGTTCACAGCAGCGCCACGCTGTTCTCGGTCGAAGGGTCCGGAACGGAGTTGGATCTGTCCGCTCTGTTAAGCTTCGATGACGGCGGGGATCTGGGTTGGGGGGGACCCCAGGTCCACCGCGTGATTGCCACAGGCGGCGGGAGAATCGACTTGTCCAGCGTGCTGACGGTCACTGGCCCGGCCGAAACGCTGGACCGGCTCGAGTTCAAACAGGAGAAGGGCGATTCCCAAATCGCTATCAACGCCGATTCGCTGCGGTCGGACAACATTGTCTTCGTCGTGTTCGATCCCGGCAGCGCTTCCGCCGCGCCGGCGGCGCGAGCCGGGGACACTGGCGAGGCGGCCTTGGCTGGGAACGGGGCGAGCGGCGTTTCCGATCCGGAAACGGCTGCAGGGCCATTGCAGGCGGGCGGCGCGTCCGTGGCATCCGGGTATGTCTACTGGACCGGGCTTGGCGGCAACGACGCCGACTGGGATTCGGCCGTCAACTGGAGCACCGGTCAAGTCCCCGGCCCGTACGACGACGTGGTCATCGAGGACCTCGGCTACGAGTTCACGGTGACCCATCAGAAGAACACCGCGTCGGCCGTGCGCAGCCTGCGCAGCGCGGTGCCTTTGAATATCAGCCTCGGCTCGCTTTCGGTCCGCCGCGACTCGTCGATCGACGGAGCCCTGACGGTGACCGGCGGGGCTGCGCTGATGGTGACGGGCGCCGGCGTCACGTTCGATGCCAACGGGCCGGTCGCTGTCGACGGGGCTCATCTTCAGGCATTATCGGGCGCGATCATCAACTTGCCCACCGCCACCTCCTTCACCAGCGGCCAAATGACGATCAGCGGAGCCAGACTGGAAATGGGGTACATGGGAACGATCAACGTTCCCAGCTTGGCAACCATCGACAATTCAAGATTCTACCTCAGCGACGGCGCCGCCCTTGTGGTTCCGAGTGTCATCACCAGCTACTCAGCTCGAGGACTTCGCAACAGCTACACGTTGTTCTCCGTGGAGGGAACGGACACCCTCTTGGATTTGTCATCCCTGGAGAGTCTCGACGACGGCGGTGACATGGGCTGGGGTGGCGGGCAGGTCCACAGCGTCGTGGCGAAAGCCGGCGGAACGATCGATTTGTCCGGCGTGCGAACCGTGACGGGCCCGGCCGAGCCGCAGGATCGGTTGGACATCATCCAGGGATCGAGGGGGACCATCGACCTGGGCGCACTGGAGTCAACGGTCTCGACGGGCCAGATCCGTTTCGCATGGGACCGCGCAAAATTCGCCCTGCTCAACCTCGCGTCGGCCCAAAACACCACCTTCGACGTCCCGGTAGGCGGCTCCGTGCAGTTGCCCGGTCTGGCGACGCATGCAGGCGGCGCTTATCGGGTTCCCGTTGGCGCCCACGTGTACTTCCCCGAAAATCTCGTTGGAACGGCGTTCACCGGGGGGCAGATGACGATCCAGGGCAGCGGCCAAGTCCGTGCCAACCTGACGAATATCGACAATTCGCGGTTCTTCTTGAGTGACGGGACGACGTTGGCCATCCCCAATGTCACCGGCTACTCCGCCAAGGGGCTTCGAAATAGCGACACGCTGTTCTCGGTGGAGGGGACCGGGACGCTCTTGGACCTGCCCCGCCTGGCGAGCCTCGACGACAGCGGTCCCCTGGCCTTTGGCAGCGGCCAATTCCACCGCCTCGTGGCGGCCTCCGGCGGTCGGATCAACCTGTCCGGAGTGGAAACCGTGATCGCCCCTTCGGAGAAAGGGGACCAGTTGGAATTCGTGGTCCGCGACGCGGGGCAAATCGACCTCGCAACATCGACGACGGTTCTCAGCGGCGGCTCATTCCGGCTAGAGAACACTCTGGGCACGGTCACGGCGGGCACGCTCGCCGTTTCCGGAACCGGCACGCTCACGGCCCAAGGCGCGATTGCGGGCAACGTGGCTAACTCCGGGCACTTGTCGCTCGCAGGCTCCGTCAGCGGCAATCTGCTCAATGCCGGGCAGCTTGGGATCGGTACTTCGCCGGGCACCGTTACGGTGGGCGGCGATTACACGCAGACCGCGGCCGGCGCGCTCATCCTGGAAATCGGCGGCCGGGATCCGGGCGACTACGACCAGCTCCAGGTGACCGGCACCGCCGCGCTGGACGGGGCCGTGGGGATCGTGATGCTGAGCGGGGCCGAAGCGGAGCTGAGCGGTAGCGTGCCCCTGATGACGTTCGATCAGCGAATCGGCGAGTTCGCGGCCTTCGACGGGCTGAGTATTCGCGATGGCAAGGCTTTCCTGCCGTCGTATGGCCCCCACGATTTCCGGCTGGCTGTCGATATGGCCAGCACCCTGGGGCAGATCGCGTTGGGCGCGGTAGTCAGTGGGGCCATCGACGTGCCGCAATTCACCGAACCGTGGTACCTCCGCATCGAGGCGGGCGAGACGATCATCTTCGACGTGCAGGCGATCACCGGCAGCGGGCAGCAGCTCGATTTCACTCTCAAACGGCCTGACGGCACGACGGTCTTTTCCAAACGCGGCTCGTCCAGTTCGCCCTCGTCGGCCGACCACGGGCCCGTGAGTCTGACTCAGGCGGGCGTCTACACACTGGTGGTCGACGGCGTGGGTGATGACACGGCCGGATACACATTTCGGATCTCGCTGCCGGACGCCGACCAAGACGGCGTGGCCAACGACGTCGAAAATGCGTCGCCCAACGGAGGTGATGGTAATCGGGATGGCGTTCCGGATGGTCAACAGGCGCATGTCACCTCGCTGCCCAACGCGAAAGACGGCCAATATGTGACGTTGGCCGCGCCGAGCGGGTCGAGCCTGAACCAGGTCCAAGCGACAGCGGAGCCGCCCGCCGGTGCGCCCGCGGGAGTAGCGTTTCCGCTGGGTTCCTTCGCCTACGCAATCGCAAATGTCTCCCCAGGCGCCGGAGTGATGCTGACCATCCACTGGCACGCGACGGCTGGCCTCAATACGTTCTTAAAGTACGGTCCTACCCCCGATGACCCAACACCCCACTGGTATCCATTCCTGTTTGATAGCCAAAGTGCCACCGGGGCCAAGATCTACGCCGATCGCATCGAGGTCTACTATGTCGACGGCTTGCGAGGTGACGACGACTTGACGGCCAACGGGACCGTCGTCGATCCGGGCACTCCCGCCACGACGGCTCACCCTTGGCAGAACCCGATCCGGGCTGAGAACGTCAATAACGACGCGATCGTCTCGCCGTCCGACGTCCTGACGCTGATCAACGAAATCAACGCCCGCGGCGTCCGCATCCTGCCGCCCTCGCCCGTAGGAGACCAGGTGCTGCCGCCGTTCTGGGATGTCAACGGCGACGGCCAGATCAGTCCCGCCGATGTCTTGGTTGTCATCAACTACATCAACAACAAGCTGGCTGGCGAAGGTGAACCCGCGACCGCCCCGCGTTCGTTACCGGTGCTCGGGACCGGGCCGGCAGCCGTTGATTCGAACGGGGCCTTCGAAGCTGCTTTTTCGAAGCCCATCACCTCGCGCCCGAAGATCGATGTTCCGTCCGTGACAGCCATGACGAACCACCGGCGAAACATCGACGCCGTGGCCGGTCGGCCAACCCGGGGACAGCCGAGGCCCTCGTCTTTTGCCCCCCACCCTTCGCCCGCGAATTCGTCCGTCGGACACCGCTGGGCAGGAGAATTCCTCGACGCGATGGAAGACAATCACGTACAGTTCGATTCGTTGGAGGAGATCCTGACTGACCTCGCGGGCGACAGTCTGTGTATCGACAAGGAGAGCACTTGACTCAATTAACTGCCAAAGTGGATGGCCGGCCGGTCTCGCTTGACAGCCTGAGTTGGCCGGAATTGAACTTCGGCCAATTCCGCGCCGATGTGCCGCAAGGACGGTATGAACTCGCCATACCTCGCGAGGCGTTCGTCGAACGGCTCAGCCCGGCCTATGACCTGTGCGCCGCCGAACTGCAGGCCGACGACTGCCATGACTCGGATGCCGTCCCACACCTTCGGGAGATCGGCTATCCGCCGCTCGCCAAGGTTCTGGACCACCCGCGCCAGCTTTACGAACTGGTCGCGATCTTCCTGTACGAAGACGTGTTTGCAGCGTTTCTTTCCCACCCCTCAAGTGCTCCGAAGTTCTTACTGAATTCCGTCGACGAGGTCGTGGCCACAGAGACGGCGGTGATCCTCCGCGGCCGGGGCTGTTATTGGGATCGTGGCGAGTGACGCAGGGCGTCGGGCATCTGGATAGACATTGCCGGATGACTACTCCTGACCTTCATGCGGATCGGCTGCCGACTTCAAAGCACGGATACTGTCTTCGACATGTCGAGTCAACTGTTCGAGCCTTTCGATCACCTGGGGGCGGGCTTCTTCGCCGCCAGGTCCTTCTGCCAACAGCTTTGTGATCCACGCGAGTGCCTCTCGGAACTGCGTAATCGGGCAGCCGGGCAGCCGCTCACGCGAGGAGATTCCACAGGCTTTGAACACGCGTGTTCGATACTTCAGCGGAAACGCCCCAATCGTAAACCCCAACGTGTCGGACAGGCGGTGGTTGAACGGGCCGTCGCTGTCAACGTGCTGGTGGTCGTCCGGGTCGAGGCGATTATACGGTGCCTGCTCGTCAATCCGGTCTGCCAGCCAGGCGAAGTACTCGGACAACCAACGGAGACCATTCCGATTGCCGAGCAAGAAGACCCCGGATTTCAGCCCGTCCGCGGAGGCGGAATGGAAATGGAGATTCTGCTTCAAGACCAGTTCAGCCCCCGCACGCTTTCTGGGGTACGGAGGGAGTTTCTTCTTGCCGGGCATGTCCAAACCTCCAACCAGAGCCAACGCCACCAGAGTCGAGAAACATCCGGCTGGCGCAGGCGAACGATGTTGCCCCGCGGTCGGACGCGGACGTCACGGGTTGTATTCTGCCTGAAGCGGAGAGCTTCGGCAATATCTTCGGCGAAGAGTTTGGCGGCGGCCACACCGTAGAGGCATTTTCGCCGCGGATGGCCGCGGATGGCCATGCCGGAAGACACGTCTCGACCTTTCGGGTATACTTTGCCCTGAGGTGTCCTATCGAACGCCGAGGTCATCGCCAACCCGACAAGGAGCAAGTCATGCAGCTGTCCAGTTCGTCCCGCGAGTCCCGCAACCGCCTTGCAGCCCCCGGCCTGACCCGCCGCAAGTTCCTTGGCGGCCTGTCCGTCGCCTCGGCCTTCACCATCGTCGCCCCGCACGTCCTTGGCGGCCAAAACCACATCGCCCCCAGCGACAAGACCACGCTGGCCGGAATCGGCGTGGGCGGCCAAGGCTCGCAGAACATCCAGGCGTTCCTCGATTTCCCGGAAATCCAGGTCGTGGCGGTCTGTGACGTGAACCGCGAAAGCGAAGGTTACTTGTCCTGGAATTGGACCCAAGGCAAGGAACAGCGGACGGCAGGCCGGGAACCGACGCGGCGGATGGTCGACGAGCGTTACGCCAAGGACAAACCCGCCGGGGCAACTGGCGGCTGTCGGGCGTACAGCGATTTCCGCGAATTGCTGGCCAAGGAGGATGTCGACGCGGTGATGGTGGCCACGCCGGATCACACGCACGCCGTGATCACGATGGCCGCGTTGAAGCAGGGCAAGCACGTCTATTGTGAAAAGCCGTTGACCTATTCGGTGTACGAAGCGCGGCAAGTTGCCGACGCGGCCCGCAAGGCCGGGGTGGCGACGCAGTTGGGCAACCAAGGCCAGGCGTCGGAAGAAGCCCGCCTGGTCTGCGAGTTCATCGCGGACGGCGCGATTGGCGGCGTGCATGAAGTGCAGGTGTGGAGTCCCGCACGCTTTTGGGCCTGGCCTGCTGGCGAGGGCCGCCCGGCGGAAACGCCGCCGGTGCCGGAGGGTCTGGACTGGGACCTGTGGTTGGGACCGGCCCCGGAGCGCCCTTACCATCCGGCCTATCATCCGTGGACCTGGCGGAACTGGTGGGATTTTGGCACGGGTTTGCTGGGCGACTTGGGCTGCCACAAGATGTCGACGGTCTTCAAGGCCCTGAAACTGGGCCACCCGATCAGTGTCGAAGCCAGCTGCACCAAGCTCGGCTCGGAAATCTACCCGCTGGGCGTGATTGCCCGGTTCGAGTTCCCCGCCCGCGGCGAGATGCCGCCGGTGACGATCCACTGGTATGACGGCGGACTGAAACCGCCTTTTCCGAAAGACCTCGAGCCCAATCGCGGGATGGGAGACGTGATTTACTTGGGCGACAAGGGCACGTTGATGAACCACCGGATCATCCCCGAAACCAAGATGCAGGCGTACGGCAAGCCGCCCCGACGTCTGGAACGTTCGGTGGGGCACTACAAGGAATTCGTCGATGCCTGCCGGGGCGGTTCGCCGGCGGGCGCGAACTTCGTGGACCATGCCGGGCTGCTGACCGAGGTCTGTATGCTGGGCAACGTCGCGCTGCGGGCCGGCAAGAAGCTGGCCTGGGACGGCCCGAACTTGCGGATCACCAACGACGAGTCCGCCAACGGGTTGCTGCGCCGCGAATACCGGGCCGGTTGGACGTTGTGATTGGCGAGCGGCGGGCGTCAGCCCGTCCGGTGGGAACCACGTGCGGGCCGATTACCATACACCGTGCGGCTGACGCCACCACGTTCGCCAAATCCGGCGAACGGCGGGCGTCAGCCCGTCCGGTGGGAACCACATGCGGGCCGAGCACCATGCACCGTGCGGCTGACGCCACCACGTTCGCCAGAATTTCCCCATTTTGACGTCAACTTGCAAAACGGCGGGAAACCACCATAATGCGTCTTCGTTTTCTTCCCGTTGACCCCTTATAGGCGAAACGTGCCATGCCCTTGCTAGTTGTCGGATCGGTGGCTCTGGACAGCGTACACACGCCCCGCGAAGCCCGCGAAGATGTGCTGGGCGGCTCGGCTGTCTACTTTTCCTACGCGGCCAGTTTTTTCACTTCTGTTCGACTGGTCGGAGTCGTCGGCGATGACTGGCCCCCCGAGCACACCCAGTTCCTGCAGTCGCGGCGGATCGATACCAGTGGATTGCACGTGGTCCCCGGCGGCAAGACGTTCCGTTGGAGCGGCAAGTACGCGACCAACATGAACGATCGCCAGACCCTGGAAGTCCACCTAAACGTGCTGGGCGATTTCGATCCGGTCCTGCCGGACGCCTTCAAACGCTGTCCCTATGTATTCCTGGCCAACGGATCCCCGCGGACCCAGCTTAAGGTCTTGGACCAGGTGGTCGGCCCGCGGTTGGTGGTCGCGGACACGATGGACTTGTGGATTCGCGAAGCTCACGACGAACTCATGCAGTTGTTCCGCCGCGTCGACGGCCTGGTCATGAACGACAGCGAAGCCAAACTGCTGACCGGGGACGAGAACCTGGTTCGGGCCGGACATCGGATTCGGGAATTGGGGCCCAAGTTCGTCGTGATCAAGAAGGGCGAACACGGGGCCATGTTCTTTTCCCAGTACGAGACTTATGTCCTGCCCGCCTTTCCGACGGAGCAAGTCGTCGATCCCACCGGCGCCGGCGACAGTTTCGCGGGCGGTATGATGGGCTACTTGTCCGAATGCGACGATTTCGAACCGCGCACGCTGAAGAAAGCTATGGCCTACGGCATTCTGGTCGCGAGTTTCAACGTCGAGGATTTCAGCCTGGAAAGACTCAAAGGAATTTCGCGCGATGATTTGGAATTCCGCCTGCGGCAGTACGAGCGGATGCTGAGCTTCTGAGACGGGGGTCACTCTTTTCGGACCAGCGAACTGACGCGGAAGTATCGCGTGCTGAAGTCGACGTATTGGGGGCTGAAGTTGTACAGCCAGTTGCACATCGGCCGCCGCCCCAGGTCGATTGCTACCGTGACGCGGACTTCGTCGAGTTGAACGACGGGAGCCGCGGGCGGCTGGCAAAGCACCGTGTTATCGCCAAAGTCGGACAACAGGGGGCGCGAATCCGGCTGCCCAACTTCCAACCATACGCGCACGCCCGAATTGGCCACGGGAAGGATTGTCGTCGTCGCTGGAGTTGATGGCGGAGTTGCCGGCGTAACCACCGTGACAGTGGCAATGTCGATGCGATGCGAGCCGTCGAGCACCCCATCCACCGCCCTGGCCACTTCGAGAATTCCCTCGCCCTTGCCCGCTTCACGTGCTCCGACCGTAGCGGCATGGCTTACCGCCCCGCGGACCAGCAGGGCAACGGTGAACTGCGCAACGGCGAACAGGGTCACCACCAGCAGGGGCAAAATGAGGATGAACTCGAGGGTGACCGAAGCGTCTCGGGACCGGCGGCGCTGTCGGCGGCGATTCATAGGTAGGTCACTCCACGATACAAATCCACGTGACGAACTTTGTGCGATACCAATTGCGTCGCAACTCGCGTGCCGCGGACTCAACGTATCACCGCCTCCCCACGATCGCCACGCTACGCCTCAATCTTACTTCGCAGACAACACGACCGGCACCGTAAAAACAGGGAAATTTTCCCGGCACATGAATTGCTGACCTAAACTTCTCACGTAGATTTCTCGCCCCGCACGCGAGTGCTGCGCTCACGTTGGTTGACGGTTTCCAAGACGGTCAGACTATGTTTAATCCCATTTCCCGACGCAGATTCGGCCCTCGCTATGCAGGAGCGGCGCGGGGCGGCGCCGTCACGCTGGAGTTCATTGTGGCCCTGCCGGTTTTGCTGATTGTGTTGCTGTCGGTCGTCGAGTTCGGGATGTTTTTCTCAAATATCCAGCAAGTCAATCTGGCGAGCCGAGTCGGAGCGGAAGCCGCTTCCCAATCAACTGCCCTTCCCTCCGCTGGTACGACCGTTCCGACTGACGTGGCTGACCCGATCCTGAATCAGCTTGCCAGTTCCAGCATTTCTCCGTGCAAAATCATCCTGCAACACAATGTGACTTCGTTGCAGACCTTGACTACGCCCTACGGTGCCGGATGCGACTGCGCCCCGCCGGTGACGCCGCTACCTGCCATCCCGGCTCGTTCGGTCCGAGTGACGGTTTGTGTCCCAATGTCCAGTCTTGCACCAAACTGTTTGGCACTGTTCGGCTTTGATCTGACAGGCCGCTGTGCCAAGTGCTCGACGACGTTCCGCTACGAACTGTCAACTCCCTGATGAGCGTAAAGCAGACGCAACGTTAGCGAAGAGAGACATTCATGGGCTCGATGAAACAAAACGTAGCCGTGCGGATACAGACGTGTTCGCTGACTCCGGGAGCGATGGCCTTGCCGGCCCTAGCCCCGGCGGCAGCTGGCGAGCCCGTATCCAACGTCGCTACGGGCATCGGCCGAAACTCCCGGCGAACAAGGCGGCTGGCTTGCCAGCGCCGCGGCGTCGTCACGCTTTGGCTGATCCTGGCCCTGCCGGTGTTGCTGCTGCTGCTGATTCTCCTGATCGAAGTCGGCAATATCTGGCGAGCCCGGGTCGAACTGGAAACCGCGATGGAAGCGGCTGCTCTGGCGGCGGTCAAGGAATGGGGCGACTCGGCGGGCGCGGACAATACCGCGGCCGACACCACCGCGCGAGATGTCGGAGTCATCTATGCCGCCGCCAACACGGTCACGGGTGATCCCGTCGTCATCACCAATAACCACGATCCCACCAAGCCCCTCACCTACAACGCATCGGCAGCCGGAAACCTGATCTTCGGAGCCATCACCACGACCACCATTCCCTGGATCTTCTGCGGCAACCAACAACCCAGTTGCGGTGAAGGCCGAGTGATGATTGATGCAAGCGGCTCTGGGCAGTTGCAGACGGCGGCGAACAACGAGTGGGGTATCGCTTTTCAGCAAACCAGTCCTCCAACGAATCCCCTGCTCCGCATTACTCGGATCGAGATCGATGTCGGCACCGGGGCTCAATTCACCGGCGTGCCAACTCTTTCGTCCAATACTCCGCCCTTTGCCGTGCGCGACAGCGTCTCCGGTCAGCCAGACATTTTCGGATTCAGTAGCCCGGTAACGCAGATCACATTCACCATCCTCGGAACGCCCCGCATCCTTCGGATCGACTTCTCGGCCGACGGCATGTCAGACGATGGATTCGCCGTCGGAGACCGCTTCCGCTTCGGTGCCAACGTCACCAACGGCGGCATTCTGGACGGTGACGATGTCGGCAGTCCAAACCGAACCACGACGATCACCGTGTACTACAATCTGGCGCCGACGGCGACGGGGTCGCTGGTTGATACGAACGACAAGAAGAACGACTGTCACGATCCCCACCTGATCGATCCCATTACGGGCACCTGGGTGGTTAGTCCATCGAATGTGCCGGACCTGCCCTGCCCGCCGACCTCCTCGGCCACCAACAATGGCCAATCGTACGTCGTGATCTACTCGTCCGGCGCAGGTGCCTACGGTGTCCGCGCACAGGCTACGGTCGTAGTCAACAGCGTTGCCTGCCGGTTCGGCGGGTACACCGTGCCGGTCTTTTCGGTCTCGGCCTGCGCCACCGCGCGGTATTCCTGCGGCACTCGCCGCCCGGAATTGATCCGCGTGCAGCCGGAGAACTTCTTCTACACGTGCCCGTAGTTTAGGGCGGCGAGGATGCTCGCCAGCGGTCATCCGGTCTGCTATACTGCGCAGCGGTTTCTTGGCCGTCGGACCCGTCCGCAAGCGCCGTCGTAGAGCGGAATTCATTCCGCTCAGGCGGACGAAGATCTGCGTCACCGCGAAATGCGGTGCCGTTCGTGGATGCCCGCGCCGGTTTACGTTTTGCCACCGCCCTTTTCGGAAAGCCTACGATGAGCCCCGAAGAAAAACTGCAGCAACTGAATGTGGAACTTCCACCCGCCCCCAAACCGGCCGGCGTCTACAAGCCGCTGCTGGTCGTGGGCAATATGGCCTACGTTTCCGGCCACGGGCCCCTGAAGCCGGATGGCACGATGCTGAAGGGCCGCGTCGGCCAGGACGTGGATCAGCAAGGCGGCTACGACGCCGCGCGGCAAACCGGGCTGGCCGTGGTGGCTACGTTGCGGGCCGGCTTGGGCAGCCTGGACCGCGTCCAGCGGCTGGTCAAGACGCTGGGTATGGTCAATGCCGCGCCGGAGTTCGAGAATCATCCGGCGGTGATCAATGGTTTCAGCGATCTGTTCGCCGAATTATTCGGCCCGGAAAACGGCGTGGGAGCCCGCAGTGCCGTCGGCATGGGATCGCTGCCGATGAATATCACCGTCGAGGTCGAAGCCCAGTTCGAACTGAAATCCCAGTGATGCTGGAAGTTTGCATAATGGGGGGGGGCCGGCCTTGATCGTAACATTGTGCAGATCAGGTGGTGCCAGCACTGGCGAATGCCCCCGGCTTGTCCGGGGGATGTTTCCGTTTTGGGCTGCAGCGACGACGCTCCCTCCAAATCGGTCCCCGTTCCCCTGCGGCGGCGAAGCCGCCGCAGGGGAACGGGGAAGGAACAAAGGGGCACCGCTTCCGTGTAGCCAGAAGCGGGAGGCTCCCCCGGACAAGCCGGGGGCATCCAATTCGGTCATTTTGAAGCGGGTGCCGCAACGAATCCTGGAACAGGGGCGTGTTGAGCGGCGGGCGGAGGCGATGGTGTCATGCGAATCGCGGTGATTGGGGCAGGGGTCAGCGGCAATGTGGTGGCGCGGCTGTTGGCCGACGAGCATGAGGTCTGGCTGTTCGAAGCCGGGGATTACGCAGGCGGCCATACCAACACCGTCTCGTTCGATGCTTGGGGCCAGTCCTGGCATGTCGATACGGGGTTCATGGTCTTTAACGATCGGACCTACCCCAACTTCGTCCGCCTGTTGCACGGACTGGGCGTCGCCGCTCAAGATTCCGACATGAGCTTCAGTGTCAGTTGCGAGCGGACCGGATTGGAGTACCAGGGCAGCTCGCTGAACGGCCTGTTCGCGCAACGCCGAAATCTGGTTCGGCCTTCGTTCTACGGCATGTTGCGGGATATCATGCGGTTCAATCGCGAGGCGCCAAAACTGCTGGACGCGGACGTCGATTCGCTCACGTTGGGCCAATATCTGGACCGCAGCGGACTGGGACGTGAGTTCGTGGACCATTACCTGATCCCGATGACCGCGGCAATCTGGTCGGCACAGCCGCGGGCCGTACTGGATTTTCCGGCACACTTTCTGATTGGTTTCTTCCGCAATCATGGTTTGCTCCAGGTCTGGGACCGGCCGCAATGGAAGACCATTCCGGGGGGCGCCCAACGATACGTCGCGGCTTTGCTTGCGCCGTTGGCGGATCGCGTGCGGTTGAACTGTCCCGTTTCCCGCGTCGTCCGGCATGTAGATTACGTCGAGGTGACGACGCGGGGTGGCTCGCCGGAGCGGTTCGATGCGGTTGTCTGCGCGGCGCACGCCGACCAAACGCTGGAAATGCTGGCCGATGCGGATGAAATGGAACGGCAAGTACTGACGGCCTTTCCCTATCAGCGCAACGACGCCGTACTGCACACGGACGTCTCGATCCTGCCGCGCCGCCGACGGGCCTGGGCCAGCTGGAACTACCATCTGTCGCCGGAACCACATTCGCCGGCGACCGTGACCTACGACCTCAGCCGCTTGCAGCGGGTAAATTCTCCGGAACCGATTCTGCTAACATTGAACGACGGCGGACGCACGGACCCGGCCAAGGTCATCCAGCGGATCCGGTATCATCATCCGGCTTACGGACCAGATTCGATCGCGGCCCAGAAGCGTCATGTCGACCTCAACGGCCGGCGGCGGACCTGGTTCTGCGGAGCGTATTGGGGTTACGGATTCCACGAGGACGGAGTACGCAGCGCTCTGGCGGTCGCCCGCTGCTTTGGGAAAGGTCTGGAGATATGTACAGTTGCATCTACGAAGGCCGGGTTGGGCATTGCCGATACCAGCCGGTAGTCCACCGCTTCCGTTACCCGCTGATGGCCCTGTACTTGGACTTGGACGAGCTGCCCGAGCTGACGGCCCGGGGCGGCTTACTGTCAACGGCCCCTTTCGCCGCCGCATCCTTCCAGCGTTCCGATCATTTGGGCGATGCCCAGACGTCCCTGGCTGAATCCGTCCGGAACTTGGTTGCTGAACGCTGCGGCACACGTCTGGCGGGTCCCATCCGGCTGCTTACGCAACTGCGGTACTTCGGATATTACTTTAGCCCCTTGAACCTCTTCTATTGTTATGGTGAGGGCGGTCAAAGCGTTGAGTTCGTGGTTGCCGAAGTCAGCAACACGCCATGGGACGAGCGGTTCTATTACGTGTTGTGGCAAGGCAATCGCTTGGAAGGCGAGAGCCGGCTGCGGTTTCGCCATCCCAAAGCTTTCCACGTGTCGCCGTTTATGGGGATGGATTCAAGCTACGATTGGCGGCTGAACGAACCCGGCGATCGGTTGCTGGTACACCTCGCGACGGTGCGGCAGGGACAGCGGTTGTTCGACGCCTCGATGACCTTGCGGCGACGGCCCTTAGGGCGAGCCGAATTGCGCTCGGCGCTGGTTCGCTACCCGTGGATGACGTTCCGCATCATGACGGCAATTTACTATCAGGCATTCCGATTATGGTTCAAGAAAGTTCCGTTCTTTCCGCATCCGAAGAGTATCTCGGCAACGTGAATGACGCGGCCAACGGCACGGAGCCGCGGACCGGCTCGTGGCTGGATCGCCAAGTCCGCTGCGCGGTTTGGCGGCAACTGGACCGGGTGCAAGATGGCTGCTTGACCATCATCGATGGCGGGCAGATCCGTTCGTTCGGCGACACGCAAGACAAATCCTTGCGGGCCACGATCCGCGTCCACGACCCGCGATTCTACTGGCATACGGTCACCGGGGGACACTTGGGCGCGTCGGAAGCCTACCTGCGCGGCGAGTGGTCCTGCGACGACCTGGTGGCCCTGATCCGGATCTTTTCGCGGAATGCGGCGGCGCTGGACGGCGTCGAACGGGGATTTGCGCGGCTGCTGAAGCCGCTGCAGATCGCCGCTCACCGCCTGCGCCGCAACACGCGCAGCGGCAGCCGGCGCAATATCGCGGCTCACTACGATCTGAGTAACGAGTTCTACGCCCTGTTTCTGGATGACACGCTGACGTACTCCAGCGGCATCTTCCCTCATGCGGACGCCACGTTACGCGAGGCGTCGTTGGAAAAGTATGATCGCATCTGCCGCAAGTTGGAGTTGACGCCGCAGGACCACGTGATCGAAGTCGGCGGCGGCTGGGGCGGTTTTGCTCTGTATGCCGCTGGCCAATACGGCTGTCGCGTCACGACGACGACGATTTCGGAGCAGCAGTATCAATTGGCATCCGTCCGGATTCGCGAGGCCGGTTTGACGGATCGCATCACACTGCTGAACCAGGATTACCGCGATCTGCAGGGTCAGTTCGACAAGCTGGTGTCGATCGAGATGATCGAAGCGGTCGGACACGAATATCTGCCGGCGTATTTTGCGGAGTGCTGCCGTTTACTGAAGCCCGACGGAATGATGCTGCTGCAGGCGATCACCATTCCGGACGAACGCTACGACACCTATCGCCGCTCGGCGGACTTCATCCAACGCTACATCTTCCCCGGTGGTTGCCTGCCTTCGCTGTCCGCGATCAGCCAGTGCCTGAAGCGGACCGATTTCCGGCTGTTTCACTTGGAGGATTTTGGCTCGCACTACGCCCGCACGCTGCTGGAATGGCGGCGGCGGTTCTGGGACAATATCGATCGGGTCCGCGGACTAGGGATGACGGAGCAGTTCGTGCGGATGTGGGAACTGTACCTGTGCTACTGCGCCGGCGCGTTTCAGGAACGCCAGATCGGCGTGGCCCAAATCCTGCTGACCAAGCCGCAGTGCCGGCGTGAAGCGATTTTGGGAGCGGTGCCGGGTGCAGCGGTCCCAGGTGCAAAGTGAGTTGGCCCGCTGTTCGCGGGATTCTTGGGCAATCCCTGCCATCCGGTCACGGAACGTTTGAACCGGAAACCTCGGCCAATGCCTTTTCGGCCCGGACTCTCTCTTGCCGCGCCTTGGTTTCCGCCCGGCGCACCGCGCACTGCGGGTGGGTGCCCCCCGAAGAATAGGATCGCTTCCCACATACCGGACAGAACCGGTCACTGTGTTCCGCAATGACGGGCGTCGGTTTCTTGTGGTCGTTCATGGGTGGCAATCCCGGACGGCGGTTACGGGCGACAGATCGTCGCGGCGATGACCGCGGGGCCTCGTTCGACGCGGCAACCACCCGCATTGTACCGTTTGGAACTCCACTTGTATACGGCGTGCCCGCGAATTGGTGCCCGCGAATTGGCCGGGCGAACCGCCGGTCGGCAGAAGATCGTAGCAAACTTTGCCGGAATAGACTGCCAAGTCTCGGAGTGGGTGGGTTGAAGTAGGTTCCGGACGTTTGGCGTTCCCGGCAGCCGTGGCATTGGCAGGGTCGGGATGCCCACCCGTGATTCCCCTGCCGTCAACGGCCAGCTCACCTCCAACCAGCGCTGTTGCGGAGATAAGCGTCGCTGAGGCACGTTCTTGAAAAAGTGGGGGGGGGCTTTTTCAGAAAAAAAGAATAACTACTCATCCGTCCCGTTCGGGCAGTTGCTTCGGAAACAGCTCATCGATCGCTTCCAAAGTGCACTCGACCCGCGTTTGGCCTCCTTCCGGGCCAATCATGTTGACCAGCACCTCCGTGCGGTAGCCGCCCGCCTGGACAGCGCGCGGAGTAGGGACGTAGCCCGCGGGACTGGCCAACTCGATGATCCGATCAATTCTGCACAGGACGGCACGCCGCCGCAATCTACGACTTGCGCGCCAGCAGTTTCAAGATCTGCAGAGACTGGTCCATCAACTCGGGGGCTTCGGCGGGCAGAACCCGCTTGCCCAAATGAAACACAAGCTTGTTGCCAAGGGCCTCGAAGAAGAACCGCCGGCCCGCACGCTCAGCAAACCACGCCCGCACTTCGGCATCGAACATCTGTCGGATCGCCGGTTCGTCCTCGCCCTGAAGCACAAACGCGGCGGAGAACTTCGTGTCCTCGGAGAAATCGATGTCCTGTCCGCCGAACAGGGCGCCGAAGGCATCGAGCAACTTCACCTCCGGACGCAACCGGCAGTGCGGGGCGTCGACCATGTTGCTCTCCAACGCACAGATCGTCTGATGGTGCGTATGGGAATTCTTGCCGCTGCCCACAACAAACCGGAAATCGCCGACGACGATTCGTATCTCGCCGGAATCCACCACGACCGCGTTCCAAACGTGATGCTTCCGGCCGGTTTGAAACATCTTGAAGTGTCCAAAGCTGGCCAAGACCGTATTCTCATCGCCCAGGAACTGCATGCCGGGCCGCGCAGCGATCGCCTTCCAGGCCTCTGTGCGTTTCTTCTCGTTGCGGCTGGAGATTACCGCCACGACGACGACAAAGGCCACGATCCCAAACATGATCCCGAAAAACCAGAACGCGCCCACAATCTGTCCCCTCCTGGTAGCCGGCCGGTGAGGAATTTGGTTTCCGACGACAGGACTGAGTATAAGCGGGGTAGCCTCGTTGGACAGCGACACCTTGCCAAGTTTGCACGGAATCGTGTGTGGCTATGCGAAAAAATCGTAAAGCCGGTCAGCCACACGATCACCGCCGATGTACCGTTAGCCGCTTGGCCGCGATCCGGCAAGTGCCGCTCTCGCGTCTGTGTCCCCAGCGGGACTGGCGTCGCGACGTGGGCGACGTAGGACCTGGCCGCGATCTGGCAGGTGATGGCCCATCGCCGCCCCCCCAACGGTCGGAACCCGGCGTCGCGACGTGGGCACGGGGGCGACATCCGGCTGGCCGCGATGTATAATGCTCCATGAACAATGGCCGGCGTCGGACCACGTCCAATCTCCCTCGCGTCACGAGGAGCCCCGTATGTTGGGAATCCGCTACCTGAAAGTCCAACCCACCAGTTACGTGCTGCACTACGTCGGCGGCAAAGTCCGACGTGAAGGGGCTGGGCTGGCCTTCTTTTACTTCGCCCCGACCGCCGAAATCGTGCGGATTCCCCTCGCCAGCACCGACGCACCATTCGTCTTCAATGAAGTTACCGCCGACTTTCAAGACGCCACCATTCAGGGGCAACTTACCTATCGCATCAAATCTCCCAAACACATCGCCGAGGTGTTGGATTACAGCGTGGACGGGCGAGGCATCTACCGGAGCGACGACCCGAACAAACTCGGCGAGCGGCTCACGAACGCCGCGCAGATCGCAGCGCGGGTTTTTACTCAACGGCACGTTTTGAAGGATCTGCTCGTCAAGACCGACGCCCTAGTGGCTGAAGTGCTCGCCGGCCTGAAGCAGTCAGAAGCCGTGGACATGTTGGGTCTCGAAATCCTCGGCCTCTCCATTCAGTCGATCAAGCCCACGCCCGAGATGGCCAAGGCGCTCCAAGCCGACGCGCGGGAAGAACTCATGAAGAAAGCGGATGAAGCAATTTTCGCGCGGCGCAACGCGGCCGTGGCGTTGGAACGGAGCATCAAGGAAAACGAACTGCAAACCGAGATCGCGATCGAGCAGAAGAAACGCCAGGTGCGCGAAACGCAGATGGCCGCGGACATCGCCGTGGAAGAGCAACGGACGATGCTGGTGGACCAACGGGTCGCCAACGAGAAGAAGGAGGCCGATGCCCGGGCCCACGCGTTGCAGGCGATGCTCGAACCGCTGAAGGGGATCGATTGGAAGACGCTGCTCGCCGCCGGCAGCGGGAGCGACCCACGGCTGAACATCGCCATCGCCTTCCGCGAGTTGGCCGAGAATGCCGGCAAGATCAGCCAGTTGAATATCTCGCCGGACCTCCTGAGTACCCTGTTGAACAAGCCAGGCAACTAAGGTCCCGACGTAACGGGACGCGTCGCCCGCAGGTCGAAGGTCATGCACAGCATCCCCGGCATCGCGATCGTCACGCGGCCCACCCGGCTGGAAGGACTCCGGCGGCGGTGGGGCACCCTGGGCCAAGCCAAATTTCGCATGGTGCAAGCCCAGACGCTGGAGGCAGAACGGCGTGGCGTCGGCGTGCCGCTCGGACGCGGCAAGCGACGCGGGGCGGCCAAAGCTCAAGCCGTGGCGACGCAAGCGGACTTCACGGAATACGAACGCGAAGACACCGTGTATCAGCGCGTCATCGACGGACTCGAGCGCGACCTTCGGGCGTTTGGGATACCCGTGAAAATCGTCGATCGCGCCTTCTTGCCGAACTTCGATTTTGGGCTCTGCTCGGTGGTGGTCGTCGTCGGACAGGACGGCCTCGTGGCCAATGCCGCGAAGTACGTCGGCGCGTTACCGATCGTCGCCGTGAATCCCGATCCGGCGAGGTACGACGGCATCCTGCTTCCCTTCCGCACCGATCAGGCTCGGCAGGCGGTCCAGGCGGTGCTCCAACAGAAGTTCCGCGCACGTCCCGTGACCCTGGCCGAAACCTTGCTGAACGACGGCCAACGGCTGCTCGCGTTCAACGACTTCTTCATCGGCGCGGCCACGCACGTCTCGGCCCGTTACGTGTTGGAAGCCGGCGGCCGCAGCGAGCCGCAGTCTTCCAGCGGCATCCTCGTGTCGACCGGCGCGGGCTCGACGGGCTGGCTGTCCAGCGTGTTCAACATGGCCACCGGCGTGGCGCAATTCTTGGCCGGAGGAATCGCACCACCGCCCACCCTGGCCTGGGAAGAGCGGCGGCTGGCCTGGGCGGTGCGCGAGCCGTTTGTGAGCCGCCAATCACAGGCCAGCTTAGTCGCTGGTTGGCTTGACGAGCCTCAGGAGCTGATCGTCGAATCGCTGATGCCCGAAGGCGGCGTCATTTTCTCCGACGGCGTCGAAACCGACTTCCTGCCCTTCACCAGCGGCAGCATCGCGCGCGTGCGGGTCAGCGAGCAGCGCGCGAATCTCGTGGTGGGCTAGACCTCGCGAGGAACGCGCGGACGGTACCCGCATCCACCCCTGTAAAGGTGCGATTTTCTGGGAACTCCGCAGTGCCGGGTCTTGTTGGAGTCCACGCTTTAGCGTGCTGGGCGGGCCATGCCCGCCACAAAAACACGCTAAAGCGCGGACTCCAGCGACGCTGGTATCTGGAACAGAACAACATGGCGATGGCCTTGAAGCAAATGGGGGTCAGCAACTTCAGTCTCGAACAACTCCAGTGTTTGTGGCAGGCAGCCCATGTTCGTCCCCGCTTTGTCCAGAACCGCTGCTTGGGGCCGGCACGGGAATCGCCCGCGGTTTCGGTAGGGGGCACGCCATCAGT
>CAZXYZ010000148.1:0-20401 GCA_964645045.1 uncultured Pirellulaceae bacterium
GCCGCCAGGCGCTGCGTGGCCGGGCCAGCAGTTCTTGCAACAACTGCGGACTGCGACGTCGCAGCGTGATGAACTGCACACCTTTCTGATTGAGTCGGTTCAGATTGGCGTAGGTCGTCAGTTTCGAGTCGAAAATCAGCTCCTCAGGCAACTCGCCAGTGCGCCGTTTCCAGAACCGGACGAACGCCATAATTTCGTCATTCTGCTGGTCCTTCCGCAAATCCGCGTTGACGTCTTTGCCGCTCGGCAGAATCAGACCGGGTGTGCTCAGATAGGCCGCGCAACTACTTGGAATGAGAATGGGGGTATGGATCGGGCTCAGCCCTTCTGCTGTAGACGTAGTCATTGAAGTTAGGTGCCCTTTCATGCGCCTGAAACCCAGTCAGGCACCGTGCCCAGCTGTGGATGAAAGGTACACTTTATCTGAAAACAAGTGGCCAACTCTTGCTGAGCGCCAACGTACAGGTGACGCTGGTAGCGTTCCAGCACGGCGCGGGTCACTTCGCTGGGACACGCCACGCCCCGGACCGCCGCCCATTTGATGAATTCGGCCAGATACGCTTGACGGCATTCCACCGTACGTTCCGCGTAGTTCCGCGCTCGCAGCCAGTCCAGGAACTGATTCAGCAACACGACCATCCCTTGGGGATCGGTCGGATCGCCCACCACCGGACGCGGCGGGGCCTCGCCTTGTCGTTTTTTCGGAGCCATCTTTTTTTGTCAAAAATGGCTGGCCCTCGCGGCCCTGACCGTCGTACAGCAACTCGTCGACGAACTGCTGTCCGCGGCTTCCGCGGTGGGGCAGCACGTACTCCAATTGCACAAGCCTGTGCAAATGCACGCGCACCTGGTAGTCCGACCATCCGATCGCTTCACGAACATCCCGACGCGTGAATCGGTACGCTGACCGATCGATAGCCAGCTCGCGGCATTTCTGCGACACCACGTCGTGCAGCAGGATCAACAGGCGGCGGGCCTGAGGCGACAATTCGTCCAGCGTCCGCCCCAGGACCTCAGCGGCCAAGCCGTTCGCAACCGCGATGTCTTGCGGCGTGACTTCGATGTATTGGATGGTTTCGTCGCCGCAGGTGGCCGTGCGAATCGGTCGTTGGTACTGGTGCAAAAGGGTGATCGAACGGATCAAGGTGAGATACTTGAGGTGATCGCGGCGCAGGCGCGTTTTATTGTCCAGAAACGTCAGCTGTTCTCCGTACGGATTGATGACTTCCAGCGGCCGAAGCAAACGCTGGGCGTCTTGGTGCAACTTGGCGACGCGTTGGCTCTGCCGCGTCGCCAGCAGCCCCTGGAGCGTTTGGCTTTCCCGTTGTTGCCGATGAATGGCCCGCGTCTGGTCCCGATCTTCGTTGACCGCCAGCACCAGGCAGCGGTTGGCCAACTCGAATTCCGGTTCGTCTGACGTGGTCGTCAGGAAGATCATCACTGGTCCTTCCACGTGGTAGTCTTCGGTTCCCAATCGGCCCGTGTCGACATTCTTGCCCGCGCTGGCGATTCGCAATTCGCCTTCACTTTGCAGCAGTTTGAGCGCGTAGGCCGCCTGCTCGACACCCTCTTCCTCGGAGATCGCCAGGATCTTGTGTTTCAGGTTCGTGCGGCCCATATAGAACAGCGACTGGCCCGTCATGGCTGAATACTTGACCTGCTCCTCCGGCGGCATGAACCGCAGTACCGAGTCCATTAGCGACGTCTTGCCTGCCGACGAGGACGATTGGATGAGTACTGCCAGGGGCTTATCCAGTTTGCGGCTCGTGGCAGCCAAGTACCCCGCCAGTCGGTTGGTTTCTTCGCCCACCACGCCGCAAGCCTCGAAGTCGGCCGTGATCCGCTGCAGCAAATTCGGATCCTTCAGCAGTTCCAGCGCCGCGTCGTGATCCCTGTCAGACAGCTTGCGTGCCCGGTCTCGGGGCGTCAGCGCATCGGCGATCTGCTGGTCCTGCAACTCTTCGAGCTTCAGGAGCACCCGGCCCACGTCTTTTTTGATGACTTCGGCATCGACGGCGACCTCGGCAGCGGCCAATTTCACGAACGATGCACGGCAGCGGGCGTTGTACAGGTCGAACGTATCCACATGCACGGCATCGCCTTTGGACACGAGGATATTGACCTTCAACTGATCGTAACTCATGTTTTTACCCAAACCACGGACGCGGTAACGGCGATTCCCTAGCGTCATGTCGACTTGACCGTCGTGGATTTCGGCGTCGATGTCTCTCGGAGGCAAAGCCCGCGACGCGTGTAGGCCAGCGTGCCGTCGTTGCTCAGGACCAAGTCGCCGTGGGAGACGTCCGACAAGACCGCGATCGTCAGGTCGTCGTGGTCCGCGTCCGCGAAGAACTCCATCAGGCCGAGACCTGACGCGTACAGCGTTTGGTCGTGGTGTACGCGGAAGGCCGCCCCCGCGGCGGCCGGAGGCGAGTTGACGATGTTGATGGTCACGCTCACGACGCCGCTCTCCTCTTCGCCATCCGTCGCCTTGTACGTGAAGGTGTCCGTACCCAGGTAATTGGCGTTCCGACCGTCGTCTGGCCAAAATCGACACTGCCCGATCCGTCCGAAACCGGGTAGTATATTTGGTCCCAAACCACGATCTCGGGCGATTGGTTGCCGCCGGTCACCTGGCCGCTCACGTAGAACTGAAAGGGGGTTCTCATCGCTGTCGTTGGTCGAAAACGAGACGAGGCCGCTGTAATACCCAGCCTGATCCGCATCCAAGTCGACGGTCATGGCGGTCGACTCGTTGGGAGCCACTGTCGGCGCAAAGAAGGAAGTCACGGCAAAACCGGCAGGCACCGACAGCGAATTGAGGTCGAGCGTCAGATCTGCGTTGCCCGTGTTCTGAATCGTGAAGGTCTTGCTGGCCGGCGAGGCAACCGTTGCGGTGTCGACGTAAATCCAGTCCCAACCGCTATACAACTCGTACGGAGAGCCGTAGCTGACCGGCAAGCCGATGCTGTTCGAGTCGCGACTGCCCGCGGAAATGGTGCAGTTCGTCAACCAGTCGCGACGCGGGGCTGCGGAGGAGCACGACACACCAAAGCCGCCGTCGGCAGGCCCCGCTGCGGCTTCCGGCCGACCTAGTGCTTTGTCAAAGCTTGATTCTCGGGTAGTGGGATTCGCCAGAATTCCTTTTGCTCGGGGAATTCTGGCGAATTCCACTACAAGCCAACCCTAACATTTAGTGTTGACGGGGCACTAGCCAGCGGCCGCGAAGAAGGAAGGGAAAGGGAAAGTAAGCACCGTTCGAGAAAAAAATGTCAAGTGCCAAGTGAGCGGCAAGGCGCTAGCCGCCGGTATTACCGCAAATCGAGTCGCTCAGGAACCAGCGGCTAGCGCCGTTCCGCTCACTTATTTCTCGAACGATGCGGACCCACGGATGGCAAGCCCCGCCCACGGATGAAGTAAGAAGACGGGGCGAGCTCGTTGCTACCGCCGCGCCGCCAAGTGCAAGTAGGGCGGGATGGTCTGCAGGCGGCGATCATCGACCGGGCCGCCGACGGTGAAATGGTACAGGCTCTGCCAGCTGCGGTCGCGGATGCCCAGTACTTCGTGCATGGCGTCGTCAAAGAAACAGCCGATGCCCGTGCCGCGGATCCCGGCGGCTTCGGCTTCCAGGTACAGCACTTGACCGATCAGGCCCGTTTCCCAGAACAGGCGGGGATAGAACCACGGGCCGGCGCTGCGCAGGATCGGCTCGAACTCGGCCAGCATGCCCAGCGAGAACACGCCGTCGGCCGCAATGTCCTGATGACAACTGATGCCTCGCGCCGCGCGGCGGCAATCGGCCTCTTGCAGCAGCCACAGGTTGACGCCGTCGGGACAGCCCTCCGGCCGGCGCCACAGGAATTCCGACCGCAAGCTGCCGCGCAGTGACGCTTCGTGACGCGGATCGCGGACCAACAAGTACACGCCCGGCGTCAGCCGCTGCACGCGATGGACGAACAGGGCTAACGAAACGTGCGACGTCCAGGGAAGGGTGTCAAACGGCAGCGTGGGCAGGGGATGAGGCGGCTCCGTTGTGGGCGACAGCCGCGCCATGATCCCGTAGAACACGTTGCGGTCGATGACGGTTTGCCCGTCCATGTCGACCGCGCTTCGCCGCTGGCGGATGATTTGTTCGGCGGGCAAGTGACGGTCGAACGCTGGTGCAGAGGCGAGTCCTGCGGGACGTAGGGGCGATTCGTCGGGGACGGATTGGCAATCCGTCCTACGGGAAGATGGCTGAGTATCGGGCGTGACGGTGAATCGGGACGCTTCCGACACTTCGTCGATCACGGGCCACGGTTGGTGGTTGTGACTGAGGCGATTCGGTGTGCCGGCGAACTCGATGGTTTGCAGCCGTGGCCCGAGCGCGGCAGGCCAGTGCAAGGCGATCGTCGCGGGTCGTTCTTCCCGAGCGGGAAACACGGCCAGCAGGCAGTCGGGGTGCTCGGCCTCGATCCCTTGCTGGCGATCGGCGCCGAGCAACAACGCTAACTCGTCGTCACCGACAGACTCGATCAGGCGGGTGCGCCAACCCAAGTTCGCCGCCGATAACGCCACGGCGCCGAGCGCATGTCCAACGTCGTGATTGCAGTAGCGAAATGCCCGCTCGCCGTATTTCCATGATTCCCGCCAGTAAATCGAAGCCAAGGCGATCAGCACTGCGTCGGCAGGCAACTGGGCGGCCAGGGATTGCCATTCATCGGACGGCAAGACGACCCGCTGCTCCAGGGCGTGCTGGTAGGGCGAGTAATGAAAAACGGCAGCCGCCGAGCTCAGGCCCTCCATCGGCCCGGCAATCAGGTAGCCTTCGGTCGGATGCAGCGCGCCGCTGGAAGGATTGATTCGCAGCGACCACGGCGGCGTGCCCGGCCCTTGTTTCCAGGCGGACAAGGCCAAGGCGTGATAGAACAGCCGGCTGATCGTGTGCCGGTCCACGGGTTGGGCGGCGACGGAGTCCGGTTGGAACAAAGCGTCGTACGTCGGCTGCGGGCGCAGGGGCGGTTCGTCCAGCGGAAACGGAGACGCCCCGTCAAAACGCCGAAACGGGTCGGGCTGCGTCGCCCAGTCCAAGTAACCCAGCGAACGCGCGTAGCGGTCGAAATGATGCTTCGTTCGCTCGTGGTACTCCAGCACAATCTGCAGCGCGTCTTGCGGCATGGGCACGGCTCGTCCGTTGTACCGGCGGGCTGACGCCCACCGTTCGCCGGGGTTTCTCGACGTTGGGGGCGACTCAGCCCGCTGGGAACAAGGTCCGCAAGTAGTTCCGGTTGTGCTGGTAGCATTCGACCAGCGTTTTGCCGGGGATCGTGGCGCCTTCGAGGATCAGCCAGCCGCGGTAGCCGATGTCCGCGATCGCGTCACGGACGGGCGGCAGAGCCACCTTGCCTTGGCCGATCAGAAAGCCGTTCTCCTTAATGTGGATCTGGCAGACGCGATCCTTGCCCAGTTGCCGGATTTCCTTGCAGATGTCGTAGCCTTGGTCCGTCATGTTGCACACGTCGTAATAGACTTGGATGGCCGGCGAACCGACCGCGTCCAGGATTCGCAGGTGATCATCGGCGTTCATCCAGCTTTCGATGCCCAACACAACACCAGCCTTTTCGGCCTGCGGAGCGACCTTCTTCAGCCGCCGGATGACTTCGTCCTGCTTGGCCCGGTCGCCCTTGATGTCACCGTTGCCAAAGAACGCCAGCAGGCAGCGCTTCACGCCCAACTTGGGCAGCACTTCGACGACGTCCGCGACCCACTGTTCGGTACGCGGATCGGAGGCGTAAGGAATGCTGTTCAACATGCCCATCGCCAGCGACGAGATCTCCAAACCCGTTGCTTGGCAAACATCGCGGTACTTGGCCCGCACCGACTCGTCGCGCAGATCGTTGGCGCTGCCCGGCTGGCTGAAGCTGACCTCCACGCCGTCCAAGCCGATTTCCTTGGCCACCGCAAACGCTTCCGGTTTCTGCGTGTTGCCGATCGACCAATCGCAAGCGCCGATTTTGAACGGCGCGCCCTCGTCTTTCGCTTGGGCGACGACCGCCAACAGCGGCGAGACGGCCAGCGCGCCCAGCCCGGAAACGGAACCTGCCAGTAATTGGCGACGAGTGATGCTGATCATGATGGTTGCTCCTGGGGTGATTTAGTCGGTCTGGTAACCTGCGTCGCGAATCGCCTGGCGAACGGCAACGGCGTCTGCCTCGCCTCGGACAACCGCTTCGCCGGGCTCCAGGCGAACGACATACGATTCGACTCCTGCCAGCTTCTGCAGCGCCCGCTCGACGTGGGCCACGCAGTTGGCGCAACGCATGCCTTGCACGGCGATTCTCAATTCGATTTGCGGTCGGGTCGTTCCCGACATCCGCCTCTGCCACCAGCGCCGGACGTCAGCAACGGCGAACCAAGCGAACAATCCTACCAGAATCAACCCGCTGGCGTGCGCCCACCAGGGATGCGTCTCGTGATGATGTACTGCCACGGTCTGCGCTGCCAAGCCGGACAGGAACACATCGAAGGCCACGGCCCCGAGCACGCTGCCCACGATAATCGTTCCCAAATAGACGGCCACCACGCGGCCGCCGAACTGCCGATACACCGCGCCGATCGTCGCGACGTTCGTCGCGGGGCCGGCGATCAAGAATACCATCGCTGCGCCGGTCGGCAAGCCGCCGGCCACCAATGCGGCGGCGATCGGCACCGACGCCGTGGCGCACACGTACAGCGGGATCGAGATGGCCAGCGCGGCCACCGTCGACGGCAGAATGCCCAGCGAGCCCAGTCCGCTGAGATACGAATCCGGCACGAACACGTTGATCGCCGCCGAGACGAGGACACCGAACACGAGCCACAACCAGATCGACCGGACGATGTCCAAGCCGTGTGCGAGCAGTTCTCGCAGACCGCGCCGGCCGGGCTGCGCGGCATCGGTTGCAGGAGTTCTGGCGGCAGCATCCTGGTAGCTTGGCAGCGCATCGACCAGCCACCCGCCGACGACGCCCGTCGCGGCCGCCACCACGACTTTGAACAAGGCGAACGGCCAGCCCAAGAAAGAACCACTGACCAGGATTGAATCGACACCAGTCTGCGGAGTACTGATCAGAAACGCGATGCAGGCGCCGTCGCTGGCCCCGTCCTTCTTCAGGCCCAGGCCGGCCGGGATCACTCCGCATGAACACAAGGGCAGCGGCACGCCGATCCCCACGGCCTTGAGCACTCCGCCCGGCCCTCGCAGTCGCCGATGCACGAAACCGTTGGGCAACAGCACGTGTACCAAGCCGGCAATGAACGTGCCCAGGAGCATCCAGGGGGCCAGTTGCACCAGCACATTCCACGCTGCCCAGAAAAACATCCGCTTGTCCCTATCCGTAGTACGATGTTTGATGGCCCGTGGGACAGGCGTCTTGCCTGTTTTTCCTAAATGACAGGCTGGAAGCCTATCCCACGTGTCGATGAACAATCCGGGCTAGTAGATCCCGTCACATTCTATGCCGCTCGGTGAGAAAAGTCGCCAAGGTCGGGCGGAAAAGATCCGGTGGAAAACGCCCCTCAATTTCCGGCAAGGTGGGGTTGCATTTAGCCGCGGCTTTGAGTAATTTTCAAGGGCCCGCGGAACTTGTCGAAGTCGTTTGGCCGGATGAATTCACCTTCGTATCTCGCCTATTGGTTCGCTAGTCCCCGGATCGTGTTCGTGTTTTTCTGTGTGCTGGCACCAGCCCTTGTGGGCCGAGTATGTCTGGCATGGTGTTTTCTGTAGAGGAGTCCCAGCGTGGGTAAGAAGTTGTACGTCGGCAATCTGCCTTACACGGCGACCGACAATGACCTGCAGAGTATGTTCGAGGCGCATGGCGCCGTGCAATCGGCTCAGGTGGTCATGGACCGCGACACGGGCCGCTCGAAGGGCTTTGGTTTCGTGGAAATGGAAACCAGTGAGGCGGCGCAGGCGGCGATTTCCGCATTGAACGGCCAAGACTTCGCCGGACGTTCGTTGACCGTCAATGAAGCTCGGCCTCGCGAAGAACGCGGCGGAGGCGGTGGTGGTCGCGGCGGTTACGGCGGAGGCGGTGGCGGCCGCAGGGGCGGTGGTGGCGGTGGTGGCGGTTTTGGGGGTCGCCGCTACTAGGCCGAGTTCGCCAACCGCAAGATCCTTACAAAACATCCACGCTCTTCTCTTGCCGCACGACAGGAGAAGGGCGTTTTTTTCGGCGGGCTGGTGCTTTGTCACAGCCATCCTCTGGGACTTGGCCGTGGCGTGCGTAACCCGAAGCGTCAGCGAGGGATTATCCGAACCCGTTTCCTCGCTGACGCTTCGGGCTACGATCACAGCATCCTGCGGAACTGCTCGAACAGATACCGGCTGTCATGCGGACCCGCCGACGCTTCGGGGTGGTACTGGACGCTAAACGCGGGCAGTTCTCGATGCCGCATCCCGGCCACGGTATTGTCGTTCAGGTTGCGATGCGTAATTTCCAGATCGGCCGGCAGCGTCGGTTCATCGACGGCAAAGCCGTGGTTCTGGGCGGTGATTTCCACCTTGCCGTTCAGCATGTTCAGCACTGGCTGGTTGGCTCCGCGGTGACCAAACTTGAGCTTGAACGTTTTGGCGCCGCAAGCCAGGCCGAGCAGCTGATGCCCCAGGCAGATGCCAAAGACAGGTTTCCTGCCCAGCAACCCGCGGATGGTTTCGATCGCGTAGTGCAGCGGTTCCGGGTCGCCAGGACCGTTCGAGAGGAACACGCCGTCCGGTTCTTGAGCTAAAACTTCGTCCGCCGTCGCGGTTCCGGGCAGAATCGTCACGCGGCACCCCGTGTCGCGCAAGTGCCTGGCGATGTTCCACTTCATGCCGTAGTCCAAAGCCACAACGTGCTTGTCCCCCGTGCCGGTCGGCGTTTTTTCCTGTTCCAGCCGCGCCCAGGAGCTCAGCGATTCCTTCCACACCTTGGCCTCGGTGGGCACCACTTCCCGGACCAAGTCTCGCCCCACCAACCCCAGACTCGCCTTGGCTTTGGCGACCAGGCTGTCGTCGTCGAGGTCCACGCTCGACAACACTCCCTTCATGGCGCCGAAAATGCGGATTCGCCGCACCAGCGAGCGGGTGTCGATGCCTGCCATCCCCACGATGCCACACCGGTCCAGGTATTCACTCAACTGGCCTTGGGCACGGAAGTTGCTCGCAATCCGGCTGTTCTCCCGGACAATGAAACCGGCAAGATGAGGCCGATGGCTTTCGACGTCCTGATCGTTGACGCCGTAATTGCCGATTTCCGGGTAAGTCATCGTGACAATCTGCCCGCGGTAGCTGGGGTCGGTCAGAATCTCCTGGTAACCCGTCATCGACGTGTTGAAGACCACTTCCCCATCCACTTCGCCGCAAGCGCCGAAGGCTTGACCGGTGAATACCGTCCCATCTTCCAGAGCAAGTTTGGCAATCTGTGTCATGGCCACGCAGTTAAATCCGTTATGGGTGTCATAAGCGAATGGAAACAAGTCTGGAGCGAGGGAAATCGTGCCCCTTGGCTGGCGGATCTCAAGTCGCCTGCTGGTGCTGCCCGATACCCATAAACGGCTGTGGGTCTCCGGACACTGGCATACGTCAGGTCCGGTCAGCCAACCATCGAGGACTCTTGCTGCGGCGAGCAAGAGTCCTCATTTTTTTTGCGCTCCGCTTCCACCGCGGAATTCTTCGTCGGCAAATTGTACCGTTTGCCAGGGACAGCGAACAGGACCGCTTCCACACATCTTTACATTGTCCCCATTCCCGTCCTTCGCTATAATCCGCACCCAACTTAGTCACGAGGGTTGGGATTTCGAATCGGAGATTTCCGATTTCCGAACTGTTAGCGGCATTGGCCGCGTTGGGAGGGGATTACTACGACTGGTTTGCGGATCGGGATTGGACACGACACGCATCGGTTGGCGGACGGTGGACCGCTGATCCTGGGCGGAATCCAGGTGCCGCATGATCGGCACGCAGTGGGCCATTCCGACGCCGATGTGCTGCTGCACGCGGTGACGGATGCGCTGCTGGGAGCCGCCGCCTTGGGCGATATCGGCGAACTGTTCCCGGACACCGACCCGGTGAATCGCGGTCGAGATTCCGGCCAGATGCTGCAAATCGCCCGGCGCAGGATCGCCGTGGCAGGGTTTCGCATCGTCAACGTCGATTGTATTGTCTTTGCCCAACGTCCCAAATTAACACCCCATAAACCGGCGATCCGCCAGCGGGTTGCGGAACTGCTCGACCTCGCGCCGGAGCAGATCGGCCTGAAGGCGAAAACCGGCGAAAGCCTCGGCCCCGTCGGGACCGAGGCTGCGATTGCAGCTCAGTGCGTTGCCCTTTTGGAATCGGTCACGTAACAACAGCCGAGAAAAAAGGTGTCAGGAACCATTTGTGCCAAGCACCCGGAGGGCCGGTTCCCGGCAAATGGTTCCTGACACCTTTTTTCTCGAATCCTCAACGGCAGAGTGAGAACCATGACGATTCGCCTGTACAACACCCTGACGAGAAACAAAGAAGACTTGGCCCCCGTCACACCGGGCAAGTTAGGCATTTACCTGTGCGGCCCGACCGTCTATGCCAAGGCCCACATCGGCCACATGGTGGGCCCGGTCATTTTTGACACGGTCAAACGATATCTCGTCTACAGCGGCTACGAAGTCACGTGGGTCGTCAACATCACGGACGTCGACGACAAACTGATCAAAAAGGGCAAAGAACTCGGGCTATCGATGGCTCAGGTGGCCCGCGAGAACACCGCTGACTATCTGGCGAATCTAGCGGGTTTGGGAGTCGATCAAATCGACCACATGCCGAAAGCCACGGAAAACATTGACGAGATTATCCGTTTTATCCAGGGATTGATCGACCAGGATTTCGCCTACGTGGCGGACGGCGATGTGTTTTTCGACGTCGGCAAGGATTCGGGGTACGGCAAGCTGAGCAACCGTAGTGCGGACAGTCAGCAGGGCGAAGGCGGCGAAGCGGCGGCGAAGAAGCGTTCCTCCAGCGATTTTGCCCTGTGGAAAGCGGCCAAGCCGGATGAACCGTCCTGGGACAGCCCGTGGGGCCAAGGACGTCCGGGCTGGCACATCGAGTGCTCGGCCATGAGCCGCCGTCTGCTGGGCGAGACCTTCGACATTCACGGCGGCGGGCTGGATTTGATCTTTCCGCATCACGAGAACGAGATCGCTCAAAGCGAGTGCTGCCACGGTAAGCCGATGGTCAAGTACTGGATGCACAACGGTTTGCTGCGAGCCGCAGCGGCTGGTAAGGTCGGCGGACGCACCGAGCGCGAGGCAGCCGATGCGACGGTGGACACCAAGATGAGCCGGTCCAAGGGCGCCGGTGGACTAGCCGACCAGATCGCCCGCTTTGGCGGCGAAACGATCCGCTTCTTCCTGCTCCGCACCCACTATCGCAGCACGGTCGAATACAGCGAACAGGGATTGGAAGAGACCAAGACGGGCCTGGACGGTTTCGCGCGGTTCTTCGAACGCTATCAGCGGATCACAGGCCAGAGTTTTTACGAGCTAGCGCCGATCACCCGGCGAGCGGACGGCGAGCTGACGGCGGGTGACGATCCGCTGTTGCGCGAAGTAGCTCAACGGCGGGCGGAATACGTGGCCAAGATGGATGACGACTTCAACACCGGGGGGGCAATCAGCGAATTGTTCGAACTGCTCCGGGCACTGAACAAGTTCGCCGACCAACAGCAGCTGGAGGACCCGGCGGCCCGCACGGAGTCCGCGTTAGCCAGCTTCCGGCGAGGCGTCGACACGCTCCGCGAACTGACCGCCGTGCTGGGTTTGTTCCGCTCGGCTCCGCCGGCAAAATCCGGCGGCGATCTGGGACTGATCAATAAACTCATGGGTCTGCTGGTAGAACTGCGAACCGACGCGCGGAAACGCAAGGACTTTGCGACCGCGGATCGAATCCGGCTGGCATTGGGCGAGATGGGCATTACGCTCGAAGATCGCAAGGAAGGTACGGCTTGGCGGTTGCCGTAGGCCGAAAGAACGAGATGGATCGTGTGGAACGAAACGCCTTGGTGCTGGGCATCGACCCGGGGTTGAACACTACGGGCTACGGCCTAATCGAAGTCGGCAGCCGCGGGCCGAAGCTGGTCGAGGCGGGCGTGGTGCGAAGCCGGGCGCACGATGCCTTGGAACTCAAACTGGCGGACATCCATCAGGGAGTAGCGGAACTGATGACGGCGTTTCATCCCACCGTGATGGCCCTCGAAAAACTGTATTCGCATTACGAACGGCCGACCACGGCGATCCTGATGGGTCATGCCCGCGGGGTCATTTGCCTGGCCGCAGCCCAAGCCGGCGTGCCGGTCTGCCATTACGCGGCGACGCACGTCAAGAAGATGCTGACCGGCAGCGGACGCGCGCCGAAGCCGCAGGTCCAAATGGCCATCTGCCGCCAATTCGGTTTGTCCGAAACGCCCGAACCGCCCGACGTAGCCGATGCCCTGGCCATCGCCCTGTGCCATGTTTACTTTCGCAACGTGCCCCTGAATAACACCAGCCGACCGACTTGAATCGACCACTCGACCCTGGCGAACGGCTCGCGTAAGCCCGCCGGTGTCCCTCGACCCTGGCGAACGGCTCGCGTAAGCCCGCCGGTGTCCCTCGACCCTGGCGAACGGCTCGCGTAAGCCCGCCGGTGTCCCTCAACCCTGGCGAACGGCTGGCGTAAGCCCGCCGGTGCCGTGGCCCGAACGCATTCAATTTGCGCAACCCCCCTTGCCCCCTCACTAAGGACCCCACACCCTTGATCACGAAAATCTCCGGAAAACTGCTGGCCGTCAACGACGCTGCCGCCACTCTGGAAGTCGATGCTTTCGAGTACGAAGTCATGATCCCCGAGGTCACCCGGCGGCGGTTGCAGGCGATGCTGGGCGAGAAAGTCAGCCTGCACACGCTGCACTACCTGGAGGGCAATCCGGCGCAGGGGCGGGTCGTGCCGCGGCTGGTCGGCTTTTTGAACGAAGTCGAACGCGAGTTCTTTGAATTGTTCTGTTCCGTCGACGGCGTCGGCGTCCGCAAGGCCTTGCGGGCCATGGTCCGGCCGGTGAAAGACGTCGCGATCCTGATCGAGGAACAGGATGCCAAGGGCCTGTCCACGCTGCCCGGCGTCGGCCCGGCGATCGCCGAGCGGATTATCGCCAAGCTGCGGCGGAAAATGCCCAAGTTTGCCTTGCTGGTCGGCCGCGACGAGAGCGGCGCGACGCAAGTCGAGCGGAGTGTGGTCGACGAAACGTTTCAAATCCTCTGCTCGCTGGGCCACTCGGAAGCCGACGCCCGCCGTTTGCTGGACGGAGTCCTGGCCACCAAACAGAAATTCAAGGACGTCGAAGCCCTGCTGCAGGCCGTGTACCAGCACCGGAACGAATGACACGGCGCGAAGCGTGGCAGGGACATGCATACCGAAAGGCGAACGGCCGGCGTCAGCCAGCCGGTTCTCTACATGCCCGCGCATTGGCGCGGGTAGTCCGCAAGATCACCTCCGGTGAGATCAGCCGACGGTTGTAAAAAGTGGCCGTCTAGATAATGCACCGCTGGCCTGACGCCTCACCGTTCGCCGAGAGTTTGGTTCAATTCAGCCAGAAGACGAACAGCGCGTATTTGACGGGGACACCATTGGCGTCCGCAAAGGCGGTTGCGTACTTCTCCGACCGCGCGGAGAACGTCGCCTGACCATCCCGAAGATACGAGAGCCGGAAGCGGCGCAGCCACCCGCCTCGCCACACGTAAACCAGAATGCCCGCAACACTGATTGCCCCGGCGGCTCCAACGGGGATCGGCCCGGAGAAGACGATGTGCGGGACAAGGAACATTGCGCCCAACAGGAGCACCCACGGCAACACCGTCAGTCCCAGGCCCGCAAACCAAAGCCGGCGGGCACGCGTCTGGCAAGCCTGACAAGCGGGAGTTGAGTACCGGCCGCTCACCTCGGTGGCGAAGAACAACCAGAAGCCGGTGAGCCGGGTGTAAGTCCGCTCGATCCCGCCCGTGGAGGGCGAACTCCCGCAAAACGGGCAAACGTCCGGCCAACGCAGCGAACTCGCGTTGAGGGTGACGATGTATGGCATATTGCCCCCGTTCTTTCACGAACGACCTGCGGAGCGACAGCCGATCCTTTAACCATCACCCAGGACCGCGACCGCCGCCCGGTCCATCGTGCGCCCGAGATGGGCGTTGGTTCAGTAACTTCCCGATGGCCTTCAGCGTTTTGGGTGCGTTCGTAAACACGATATCTGACTTTACGAAACCGCCAGACCGCCAGCAAGGGAGTACCGCGCAGACTCATTTTCGGGAGAGGAAACCGCCCGTGCGGGCTTGACGCGGTTGGCATCCCGGTGGGTAGAATTCGCATTCCTAAGTAATGCGAACCAACGCCATCTTTCCAAGAAGGAGCCCGCCGTGCGGAAACCAGCGATCCTGTTCTGCTTGTTGGCGTTCGTGGCCACCGTTACAAACGCCGGTGCTGCGGAGACAGACCTCGCCAGGCGGCCCAATGTCTTGTTCATCGCCATCGACGACCAGAACGACTGGATGGGCTGCCTGGGCGGGCATCCGCAGGTGCAGACGCCGCACTTCGACGGGCTGGCACAGCGGGGGACGCTGTTCACCAATGCTCATATCCAGTCGCCGTTGTGCAATTCGTCGCGATCCAGCCTGCTGACCGGACTGCGGCCGTCCACGACCGGGATCTATGGGCTGGCGCCGGGCATCCGCGACGTCCAGCGGACCAAGGACCGTGTGACTCTGCCGCAGACGTTTACCCGGGCCGGGTATTTTACGTATACGTGCGGGAAGATTTATCACGACGGCTCCATTAAACCCAAGGACCGCGCGGCGGAGTTCAACGAGTGGGGACCGGCACCGGGACAGGGGCGGCCGCCGCAACCGATCGCCAAGCTGCCTGAACCGCGACATCCGGCGATGGATTGGGGTGTGTTTCCGGAACGGGACGAAGACGCCGGGGACTACAAGATCGCCAGCGCGGCGATCGAGGCTCTGCAGCGAGCGCCGCAGGACAAACCGTTCTTCATCGGCTGCGGGTTCCGGCTGCCGCACGTGCCGTGCTACGCGCCGCAGAAGTATTTTGACTTGTACCCCGATGCCACGCTGCAAATGCCGCCGGTGCTGGAAACCGACCGCGACGACACGCCGCGGTTCTCCTGGTACCTGCATTGGCGTCTGCCCGAACCTCGCCTGCACACGCTCCGCGAATACGGCGAGTGGCGACCGCTGGTGCGGGCGTACCTGGCCAGCACCAGTTTCATGGACGCGCAACTAGGCCGTGTGCTGGACGCGCTGCAGGCCAGCGGCCGGGCGGATAACACGATCGTCGTCGTGTGGGGCGACCACGGCTGGCACCTGGGCGAAAAACTGATCAGCGGCAAGAATTCGCTCTGGGACCGCTCGACCCGCGTGCCGCTGGTCTTCGCCGGTCCGGGGATCGCCCGGGACGCGAAGTGCGGACGGCCCGCGGAGTTACTGGACATCTTCCCGACCTTGCTGGAACTGGCCGGATTCCCCGCGCGAGACGATCTGGAAGGCCACAGCTTGGTGCCACAGCTTCAAGACGCGAATGCTCCTCGCGTCTGGCCGGCCATCACGACGCACAATCACGACAACCACGGGATCCGCACCGAACGCTGGCGTTACATCCGCTATGCCGACGGCTCGGAGGAACTGTACGACATGCAGGCGGACCCCAACGAATGGAAGAATCTGGCGGGCGATGCCCAGTTCGCCGACGTGAAACGCGACCTTGCTGCGTGGCTGCCGAAGACGAGCGCGAAACCGGCCCCGGGCAGCGCTCACCGTATCCTGACCTACGATCCGATTACGGGCGAGGTGAATTGGGAGGGGCAGGCGGTTGGCAAGGACGAACCGATTCCCGACTGACGCTCTTGGCGAGCGGCAGGAATTGTCTTGTGCGTCAGTAGCTCCAGCTCTCGTGAGCCAGCGGGGCGGAGTTCAGTTCCTGGCGATGCCGCCGCCAGTGGGGCAGATGCCGGTCCAGGAGCGACACGAAGCGGTCGTTGTGGTGCCGTTCAATGAGGTGCGTCAGTTCGTGGACGATCAGGTATTCCAGGCACTGAACCGGCTTCTTCGCGAGTTCCAGGTTCAGCCAGATCCGGCGGGCGTCCGCGTTGCAGGCGCCCCATTTGGTCTTCATCTTCTTGATGCCCCAGCTGGCCGCCTGGACGCCGAGAATCGCCTCCCATTTCGCCACCAGCGGCGGCACGAGTTCGCGCAGACGTGCCCGATACCAGCGCTGTAACACCTGCTCACGTGCTTGCGCGTCAGATTCACTGCGCACGTGCAGTTCGAGGGTGGTTCGATTCCTCAGCACAACCCGGCTGGGGCCGTCGCGCTCGACTACGCGCAGCCGATAACGCCTTCCCAGGTAATAGTGGCTTTCCCCGCTGACCATCTCCCGCTCGGTTTGCCGGGGCTGCGCAGCAAACTTCGCCCGCTGCTTCTTGATCCATCCCAGCTTGCCGATCACCGCCAGCCGCACTGCGTCATCGCTGACCGCCAAAGGCACCGCCACCCGCACTCGGCCGTGGGGCGGGTAAACGCCCAGGTGCAGGTTCTTAATCGCCTTGCGGACGATCTGCACCGACAGGCCCTGGACAGTGATGTGGCACGGCTCAGTATTCATGCTGGTTCTTCACCAGTTCGAGGACGCGATCCACCTGCGCGTCATGGGACACGTCCGGAAGGTCGATATACCTGGCGCGCTTCTCGATCGCCAACTTGGAATCAAGGCCGTCAGACGCGTCGGCCTCTTGCGTCCCGTGCTTTTCCAGCGCGGCGCTGATCGCATTCCTGACCTTCTTGACCTTGAACGAGTTGCTTCGCCAGGCGTCCTGCCGGCTGCTTCGCACGGCCGCGTCCACCGCCAGAGCCAGCGTCTCGTGCTTGCCGAGATTGTCGTACAGCGCGCGCTTGCCCGGGGTGTTCATCGTCGCCGGGTACTTGCCGCCCGCTTCCGGGTTCGCCACCTTCTTCGTCAACTCGACGATCTTGCGCAGATAGGTCTGGTAGTCCATCGCCTGCTTGCGGCGCTGTTCGATCAGCGCGTCCAACAACTGCGACATCTTCTCGTAGTATTTCGGGTTGATCGGCTGTTCGTCGATGATCAACCTGCGGACGTTGTTTTCGATGGCCTCGGCGACCGCTTCCTTGTTTTTCCGGATGTCTTCGGGCAGGGCGTCCACGGCCCCGGCGCCCCGTTCGACGATCAACTGGACCAGCGACATGTCGTCGAACGCCGAAACCTTCTCGCTCTCCCCGGCGTGGATATAGGCGTCGATCAGGTGCCGCATGGCGGGCTCGTACATCTTGAGGTCGATGTAGTCGCCGCTGGCCAGCTTGACCTCGGTGCGGACCTTTTCGTAGTGGTCGACCTCCGCCTTGAGGGCGGCGATCTCGGCGGCCGTGTAGCCGGCTTCCGGCAGTTCGTTCGCCAGGTTGGCGAACGCACGCACCAAGGCGGCCACGTGTTTGTACAGCGCCAGCCGGTTCACTTCATTGGCTTTCAGTTGCTCGGCGTTGCCCGACTCCTGCGCGCAGAAATAGCGCAAGTACGCCGCCGAATCCCGCGGGGCCTCGACCTGTTCGCAGAGGGCCTTGACCGCCTCGCGGGTTTCTTCCAGCCGTTGGCGCGCCTTGCCCAGACGATCCTCCAGCAGGCCGGCGACGTCCTCCCGGTCGTAGCCGTCGAGCGCGCCGCTGGTGTAGTCCTGCACCGCGCCTTCCAGGCTCTTGAACAGGTCCTTGTAGTCGATGATGTAGCCGTATTCCTTGTCGTCGCCGTCCAGCCGGTTCACGCGGCAGATGGCCTGGAACAGGCCGTGGTCGCGCATCTGCTTGTCGATGTACAGGAACGTCGCGGGCGGCGCGTCGAAACCGGTCAGCAGTTTGTCCACCACGATCAGCAGCTTCATCTGCCCCGGCTCGTCGGTGAACTTCTGCTTGACCTGCTTCTCGAATTCGTCCGCCTTGTTCACCGCCCTCTCCGGCGGCTCGTGGAACCAGTCGGCCAGCATCTGTTGATACACGGCATACTGGTGCAGGTGCTCGGTTTCTCCCTCGCCGCTCTCCTCGCCCTTTAGATCCGCCGCGGCCGGCCGGTACGAGGTGACGATCGCGCACTTGCCCTTGAGGTCCGTCTGGGCGAACAGCTCGTAGAACTTGCACGCCTGGTAGATGCTGCCGGAGACGAGCAGGGCGTTGCCGCGCCCGCTCTTCAGCCGGTCGCGGGTCGCCATGTCCATCAGGATGTCGGCGACAATCTGCTCCAGCCGCGATTGGCAGGACAACACCTTCTGCATCGTGCCCCAACGCTGCTTGAGCTGCGCCTTGGCCAGCGCGGTCAGCCCCTGCGTTTTGGCCTCGAACCACTGGTCGATCTTGGCTTGCGAGGTGATCCGCTGGTCGATGTCCCGCGCCTCGTACCGCAGGTCGAGCACGACCTTGTCTTTCACCGCCTCGTCAAATTTGTAGGTGTGGATGTAGCGCCCGAAGACCTCGATGCTCTTCCGTTTGTCGCTCTTCAACAGCGGCGTGCCGGTGAAGCCGATGAACACCGCATTGGGCAGGATCGCCTTCATCGCGTCATGCAGCTTGCCGGACTGGGTGCGATGGCACTCGTCCACGAACACGAACAGGGTGCCCTTGGCGCGGAAGTCCGGCGGCAAAGCCTGCATCACCTCTGCAATGAACGCCGGGATGTCGCCGACCTCGTCGCCGTCCTCCTGGCCGCCGAACTTGTGGATCAGCGAGCACACCAGCCAGGGCGTGGCGGCGCCGAGCGTGGCGATCAGGTCGGCGCCGCTGCGGGTGCGGTAAATTTTCTCGCTGACGCCCAGGTAGACTTTTTCGATCTGCTCGTCCAACTCGGTGCGGTCCGTGATAATCAGCACGCGGGCATCCGGCACGTGTTCGCGAATCCACTTGGCCAGCCACACCATGGTCAAGCTCTTGCCCGAACCCTGCGTATGCCAAAGGATACCGCCCTCGCGCCGCCGCACATGCTGCTGCGCGGCATGCACGCCGAAGTATTGGTTCGGGCGGCACAACTTCTTGACCCCCGCGTCAAAGACGATGAAGTCGTGGATCAGTTCCAGGAAACGGTCCTGGGCGCAAAGCTGGAGCAGCGCCCGGTCCAACGGGTTTTCGACGGGGCTAGGTTCCTTCCACGTCATGTAGTGCTTCTCCGGCGTCCGGATGGCGCCGTAGCGCAGGCCCTCGGTGTCGTTGCCGGCCATCACCCACTGGATCGTAGAGAAGAAAGGCTCGATGAAGACCTTTTTCTGGTTATCCAGGTTCTGGCGGATGCCCGCGGCCACGGAGACGGTCGAGCGTTTCAGCTCCAGCACACCCAGCGCGATGCCGTTCACGTACAACACCACATCCGGGCGTTTGGTGTGGGCCTTGGCGTCCAGCGCGGCAACGGTGACTTCCTCGGCGATGGCGAACTGATTGTTCGCCGGGTGTTTCCAGTCGATCAGCCACACGGTCTGCGCGTGTTCGCCCACTTCGGCCTTGACCTTGACACCGTAACGCAGCAAGTCGTAGACGGCGTGGTTGCGATCGTACAGGCTCTTGCTGCTGTCGCCCGCCGCTTTGGTCAGCAGGTGCAGGGCCCGGTCGATCAGCGCCTCGTCGTACCCCTGCCGGTCGCGCAGGAACGCCCGCAGCAGGGCTTCCTCGATGTTGCGATTGCCTTCGCGGTCGGTCCAGTCGCCCAGGTAATCGTAGCCCAGCTGTTCGCGGAACAGCTTCACCACCCGCCGCTGGGTCTTCTTTTCGATCTGACCGACGGTGGTCATGCGTTGGCTCCCCTCTTCATGGCCGACTGAGCTGGACAGCGCCAGTTCATGGCGCAGACACCGGTCTTTTCGCCCCGAAGGGGCCGCAACATATCAGCCCGGGGCAGAGCGGAGCAGTGATCGCTGCGGAGCGCCGCCCCGGGTTGGCATGGAGTCACCCACGGAAGCCCTGTATGGGCGAAACAACGAAAAGTCCGAAAGTCACCGCCTGTTTCGCCCTTACAGGGCTGGTCGGGTCCATGGGACGCTCTACCCAGGGCGGCGGCAACGCTCGTGGAACTCGCGTTGCCTTGCCCTGGGCTGATATGTTGCGGCCCCTTCGGGGCAAAGAAGCCGTCCTGCCTTAAGATTGGCCGCAACAGACTCTTGCGGCGAAATCGCAACGTAAAGTGGCTCTGTCCCGTTGGGCTGGCAAGCATCCCACCCTGCGACTTGTCCTGCGACTTGCCCTGCGACTTGTCCTGCGACTTGTCCTGCGACTTGTCCTGTGACTTGCCCTGTGACTTGCCCTGTGACTTGCCCTGTGACTTGCCCTGTGACTTGCCCTGTGA
>CAZXYZ010000148.1:20501-27530 GCA_964645045.1 uncultured Pirellulaceae bacterium
CTTGCCCTGCGACTTGCCCTGCGACTTGCCCTGCGACTTGTCCGGTGACTTGTCCGGTGACTTGTCCGGTGACTTGTCCGGCCATCGTGGCCGACTCCGGCTGCCGCCAACTTCCCCGGTGACTTCCCCGGTGACTTCCCTGGCCGACGCTGGCTGTGACGACTGGTGGGGCAACTGGTGGGGCGACTGGTGGGGCGACTGGTGGGGCAACTGGTGGGGCAACTGGTGGGGCGACTGGTGGGGCGATTTGAACCGCCGCAACAGCGCGTCGCCGCGCAGATACGCCGCCAGCGCCGTCCGCTCTGCGGCAAACTCCTTCTGCACACTGCTGATGAACAGCCGCTGCGTCCTCATACCAGCCGAATCCTCCCGGTCAGCAGTTCCTGCATCATCCCCTGCTTCAGCAAGCGGGTCTTGGCCAGCCGGGCTTCCAGGGCCGCCAACTCGGCGTCCATGTCGGATAACACCACGGCGATCGCGGTTTGTTCGTCGACGGATGGCATCTCGACTTCGTAATTCTTTACCACGTTCCAGTCAGAGCGTGGCATGTGAGTACCGTACGCCGTACTCGCGGATTCAATAAACTGATCGGCTTTGACCATTTGGTACAAGAAACCTGGCGTAACCGATTCCCTATTTGCCACCAAAGCCCAAATTTCGGTCGAGCAAACGCCCGCCCTATCGGCCAGCCAATACTTGCGTAGGTACGCGCGCAGTCTGCCAAACAGAACATCTCCAGCCCGGAAGACCGATTTCAGCGACGATTGCGAATGGGCAACGGTGCTACCAACCAATCGTCCGCTTCCCTGATCGATGTGCTCCAGTTCGACGCAAAACTCCTGAGCGCGCGTTCTTCGCGGATCGACTCGCTCTCCACGCGGCCGCGCGATCTCCCCGAACAGTTTCAAATTCCAGGCCTCGTGGA
Source organism: uncultured Pirellulaceae bacterium (assembly GCA_964645045.1). Taxonomy (GTDB): domain Bacteria; phylum Planctomycetota; class Planctomycetia; order Pirellulales; family Pirellulaceae; genus Anammoximicrobium. The sequence continues at coordinate 21,427 of CAZXYZ010000148.1, forward strand.
AGCCCGGGAGGCGTTGCTGGCCGGTGAGGAGTTGCTGCATGGCGGCCTGTTTGAGGTCGCGTTTCTTGGCGATGAGCTTTTCCAGCCCGCCCAGCAGCGCATCCACATCGCCCAACGCCGCCGCAATGGCGCGTTGTTCCGGGTGATGTGGCAGGGCAATCGCAATCGGGTTGATGAAATTGCGATTCAGAGACTGCTGCGCGCCGCCCGAGTTGTGTCGAGTGAAATCGATCGACTTGAGAAAGTAATACGCAAAGAGCGGATCGTTTCCTCGAAAGTCAGTGACGTATAGCGCGGTGTTGTGGGGCCAATAGTCGTTCGCACAAAAGTGAGCCTGTCCGAACGAAGCACCGCTCCGTCCGACGACGACGCCTGGCCCTTTGGCAATCACCGTATCGTGAACCCCGTTTTGACCTGCCGAGCCCATGACGGGGACATCGCCCGGGCGTCGTTCGGTTTCCGTGAGGTCATGTCCTCTCCGAAGGGACACGAAATCGCCGAGCGTCTTGATCTCCCACTCCTCCGGGATCACCCCCACCTCGGTCTGTTTGTAACCCGGTTTCACTTCCATACCGCCCCCATTTTCTTGAGGTGCTCGTCCACGCGGGCGGCGAGAGTCTCCACGTCCGTCACGAGCTGCGGCAGGGGCGCAGCGTAGCGATCGGCCAATTGGCGGATGCGGCCGGTCAGGGCCTGCGAGACACGGTCCAATTCGCTCTGCACGTCGGCGGCAAGCTGGGCCAGCCATTTGTCGCCCACCACGAGCGTCTTGATCTCGACCTCGGTGAGCGCGCCGTATCGCGAGGCAACCTTGGCTTCCAGCACCGCCTGCGCCGCTTTCAACCGGACCTTGGCCTCGGTTTCCTGTTCGAGCAGGGCGGCATAGTCTTCGAGCGTCTGACGTTCCGCGACGGCTTCCACGTCGTCGGCGATCTCCGTCAGTCGCGCCGCCACGGCTTTCTTCGAGATCTTTCCCTTCTCGTCGACGACCTCTTCCAGCAGTCCGCCCTCGCTGCCGTGTTCTTCCTTCAACTCGTCCAGTTTCTGCTCCAGCGCGCCCAGCTCCGCTTCCACCGCCTCGATGGCGGCCTGTTCCTTGGGAAAGTATCGGGCGATCAGCAGCGCGGCCGGGATCAGGTCCGACTTGAACTTCTGCTTGCCCACCGTGAAATCGGGCTGCTCCTTGCTCTTCTGCTCCTTGGTGTCGACGATCAGCCGCGGCTTGGCGGCCGCGCTCCAGCCGGCATCGGCGATCAGATACACGTCGTCCTGCATCGTCGCCGCCCAGTAGTCCAGCAGGTGCTGATACACGTCGTAGGCGTCCAGCAGTCGAGCCTTTCCAAACGTGGCGAACAGGTCCTCGGACAGCGTTTCGATCAATGCCTTGGGGTGATCGCCCGGCTTGATCGCGTTCAGACGCGGGGCGTTGGCTTTCTTCCATTTGGCGAACAGCGCGGTGATGGAAGCATTGAACGCGGTGAACTCCGCATGGCCGAAGATGGCGGCTTTGATCTCACCGGCCGGCAGTTTCAGACGGCTGTAGCCGGGGCGGCCCGCCGATGCGAACAGGCGAGCGCGCACGGCAGGAAGTACATCCCAGTAGTCCTGCAGCGCGTCCAAGTCGCGTTTGGGGATCCCGCCGCGCAGGTGGCCGTCGATGTCCTGCACGTCCTCCGGCTCGGTGCTGTCGATATACCGCGGCAGGTTCAGATTGAAGTCGTTCTTCGGATCGCTGATCTCGCCCAGCGGCACCATGCGGGCGTATCGAGGCACGTCCACCTGGCGCGTGAAGGTGTCCACAATGCGGTGGATGTCCTGGGCGCGCAAGCGGTTCTTGTTGCCGTCCTTGATAAACCCCTTGGAGGCATCTACCATAAAGATGCCCTTGCGGACGGGGGCGTTCTCCTTGTCGAGCACGATGATGCAGGCGGGGATGCCGGTGCCGTAGAACAGGTTGGCCGGCAGGCCGATGATGCCCTTGATGTACCCGCGGCGCACGATCTGGCGGCGAATGGCGGCCTCGGCGCCGCCCCGGAACAGTACGCCGTGCGGCAAAATGACCGCACCCTTGCCGGTGCTCTTCAGGCACGTGAGGATGTGCAGCAGGAAAGCGTAATCGCCGTTCTTCTTGGGCGGGATGCCGAACTCGAAACGCTGGAACTCGTCCGCTTCGGGATGGAAGCCGTTGCTCCAGGCCTTGGTGGAAAAGGGCGGATTGGCGACCACGAAATCGAACGCTTTGAGGCCGCCGTCGGGGCCCTTGAAGTGCGGGCTGGACAGCGTGTTGTCCTGCCAGATTTCCGCCGTGGGGCAGTCGTGCAGGATCATATTCATCCGGGCCAAGGCGGACGTGGCGTTGTCCATTTCCTGCCCGTACAGCGCCAGGTCCAGGCCGGTGCGGCTCTTGGCTTCGTCGTGCGCCTTGAGCAGCAGCGAGCCGGAGCCGCAGGTCGGGTCGTGGATGGCCTGGTCGGCCCGGGTGGCGCTGCCGATGCCGATCACCCGCGCCATGATCCGCGAGACCTCCGCCGGGGTGTAGAACTGCCCCTTGCTCTTGCCCGACTCGGTGGCGAAGTGCCGCATCAGGTACTCGTAGGCGTCGCCCAGCAGGTCGTCGCCCTCGGCCCGGTTGCCGCGGAAGTCGAGGGCCGGGGTGTCGAAGATGCCGACCAGGTTGGACAGGCGGTCCACCATCTCCTTGCCCTTGCCCAGCTTGTCGGCGTCGTTGAAATCGGCGACGTCGATCACGCCCTTCAGGTCGTTGGCTTCGGCCAGCTTGGAGATGATCTTGTTCATCCGGTCGCCGATTTCCTTGTCGCCCTTCAGCGCGACCATGTCGGCGAACCGGCCCCCCGGGGGCACGTCGAGCAACGCGTCCTTCTGGCCGGCGTACTTGTCGGAGACGTACTTCACGAACAGCAGGACGAGCACATAGTCCTTGTACTGCGAAGCATCCATGCCGCCACGCAGTTCATCGCAGCTTTTCCAGAGAGAGCTGTAAAGTTCGGATTTCTTGATCGGCATCGGTTCGCTGGTTCGTTGTCCGAACTCTTGTGGTAGTCGGAAGTTATTGTTAGCAGTCGCGGCGTAAGTTGCGTCTTTATTTGACAGTCGCCATAGGTGTCCGTCAATCGCCGGGGGACGATTCACCGGCGGACGATTCATGCCTTGGTACGACTGTAGCCGACGTCACAGTCATGGACCAAGCTCCGGTATGCGTCCGGCGGCAGCATGGACTTGACGCAAGGAGGCCAAATAGGAAACCGCCGGTCTAACGTTCGCTTTGACATGTCTTGGTTTCAAGCGATCGGATCCCAACGCATGAAGGAGTCAACGAATGGCGGATGGAGAGCTATTCACGGATTCCCACATTCGTTGATCCCTTCATTCGTTGGGGTGAATTCCGACGTCAAACGGTGAATCCCATTCCAAACAAGATGTGTCGATGGCATCTCGACTCTGGAGCACTGCAGGCAGGGATGGGCCAGACGCTTCTTGCCGAATGTCCAAAATCCGAGACGCTGTCTCGGAAATCTCCGGAAGCGAAATCCGAGACATTTTGTCGGATTTCGTTTCCAGTGGCAGAAGTGGGTCTTACGGCATTCTAATATGGCGTTGTACAACGACTTGACTTGTGACGGGCAGGCATGCCCATCCTAACTGCCGGTCGCCTTGACATCCTCCATCGCTCCGGCCATCGCGGCCAGCACGCGGTCCATGTCGGCCTCGGTGTGGGCGGCGGAGAAGCCGTGATGAGGCGACACGGCGAAATAGACGCCGCGACGATAACAGCCGGCGATGAAGGCGTGTTCGAGGGCTCGATCCTTGAGCGCCGCCTGGCGGTAATTGGTCACCGGGTCGCGAATCCCGAAGTACATGCCAAAGCGCGGGCCGACATATTGCAGCCGGACTGGCACGCCGCTACGGCCGATGATCTCCTGAAACCCTGCGTAGAAATGCTCGCTGACGGCCTGCAGTCGCTCGTAGAAACCCGGACGGCTGTATTCTTCCAACGCCGCCAAGGCGCCCAGCACGGTGGTCAGGTGGGCCAGGTACGTGCCGCTCCATTCGCTGCGGCCCAGCGGGCGCAGGTGCTGCATGATCTCGCGGCGGCCGGCCACGGCGCTGATCGGCGTCCCGCCGCCGAACGCCTTGCCCAGCACGCACAGGTCCGGGGTCACGCGCAGGTATTGCTGCGCGCCGCCGCATGCCATGCGAAACGCTGTCAGCACTTCGTCGAAGAACAGGACCACTCCGTAGCGATCGCACAACTCGCGGCAGCGTTGCAGCAAGCCAGGCTGGGGCACGATGCAACCCTGGTCGTAGTTGATTGGTTCGAGCATCAGCGCAGCCGTCTGCTGCCCGTGAGCGGCAAACGCTTCGTCCAATGCCGCTTCGTCGTTGAACGGAATGATGACGATGTCGCCGCGAGCGCTGGCGGGGATGCCTGACGACTCCGGGTAAGTGTTGGGCGCACGAGCGGGACCCGCCTGGTCCAGCGGCGGTGCGGCGCTGAAATTCAGGGCATCGGCATAGCCGTGGAAGTGGCCCTCGAACTTGATGATCTTGTCGCGTCCGGTGACGCTGCGGGCCAGACGCAATGCATGCATCACGGTTTCGGTTCCCGAGCCCGCGAAACGCACCATTTCGGCGCAGGGCACCAACTCCGTGATCCGCCGGGCCAACGCCACGTGGTGTTCCGTCTCGTACGAGCAGATGATGCCCAGGTCCAGGGCTTTCGCCAAGGCCGCTTTGATCCGGGGATGGTTGTGGCCCAGCAGCGAAGCGCCGTGCGACATGCATAGATCGATGTATTCGCGTCCCTCGACGTCCCAGATGCGCGGGCCATCGCCGCGGGACACGTACAGCGGGTGGCCGATCGCGGCATTGGCGCGGGCGGTGGCGGAAACGCCGCCCGGCAAGTATCGCTGGGCCTGCTGGTACAACTGGTTGAGCGTCGTCAAGGCGTCCTCTCCGAGGCATGATTCAATAACATCTGCTGGTCAGCCCGCCGTCGGCGACGATCGCCGCGCCGGTCAGGAAGGAACTCTCGTCGGACGCCAAAAACAGCGCCACGTTCGCAATCTCCTCGGGCCGGGCGATGCGTCCCAGCGCATAGTGGGCGGCGACCTGCTGTCGGGCCGTTGCCGAATCGGGCTGTTGATCAAAATACTCCTGGACGATGGGCGTATCCACGTCGCCGGGGCAGATGCAGTTCACGCGGATATTCTGCCGCCCGTGGGCCTGGGCCATCGCTTTGCTCAGCGCCAGGATGGCGCCCTTGGTGGCGCCGTAGGCAGGCATCGCCGGGTCGCCGACCAGGCCCAGGGTCGAGGACATGTTCACGATGCAGCCGCCTCCCTGGGCAATCATCCGCGGGAGGGCGTACTTGCAGCCCAGGTAGATCCCCGTGAGGTTCACGTCCAACACCTTGTGCCAATCGGCGGTGGATGTCTCGGGAACGGTGCCGAACACCTGAATGGCCGCGTTGTTGAACAGGATGTCCAATCGTCCGTAGGCTTCGACCGCTTCCGCAATCATGCGTTGCACGTCCGCTTCCTGCGAGACATCCGCCTGGACGAACAGGGCCTGGCGGCCATCGGCCTTGATGCGGGCGACCGTCTCCCGGCCTCCGTCGGGCTTCCAATCCACGGCCACCACTCGAGCCCCTTCCGCGGCGAATCGAAGCGCCGAGGCCCGGCCAATGCCCGAGCCCGCGCCGCTAATCAAAGCAACTTTGCCTGTCAATCTCACCGCAACCTCCCTGGGGAACGAGCGATGTCACCTCGGAGCCACCGGCCAGCGTTGTCTTTCGAGCACGCAAGCAAGCTACCGGACAGACGTACTCCGGTCAAGAACCGGCCGAATTCGGCAGTGGGCACACAGAGACGCTGCAGAAACCCCGGCGAACGGCGGGCGTTAGCCCACCGGTGTCTGGTCTTTGCGGGCCCTTCTCCTTCTGTCCGCTGATTTCACCGAAGGTGTTCTGCCGAACCCCTCGCGCAAACGTGCGGGCATGCGCAGAACCGGCGGGCTCACGCCAGCCGTTCGCCTCTCGGTGTATGCACAACCGACGGGCTCATGTCCGCCTTTCGGCATGCGCA